>JBDRSO010000056.1:0-40592 GCA_043824835.1 Pseudomonadota bacterium
ATCATCACCGTCCCGGCCAAGATGGACATTCGCCACGCGATCCGCCTGATGAACAGGACCAGCGTGCGCAGCGCGCCCGTCGAAGACCTGGGCGAAGTCGTCGGCGTGGTCACCCTCTCGTCGCTGGTGCTCGACAACAACCTGCTGTAACGGCCAGCCCCTCCAAGCCCCTCGCGAAGCGACATAAAAAGTTTTGGAGGGGTGAGGGATGGGGGTCCGGGGGAAGGGAGCGGGGAACCTTTCTCAAAAGGTTCTCCGCTCCCTTCCCCCGGCCGCCGGAGGCGCTTCCACCATCCTGGCGCTTGCCATGGGGGCGGAGGTATTATACCTGACTCTTCACAATCATGCAGCCCATCAATGAATCATATTCTCCGCGTCTGGACGTGATCGCCTTTGTGGTGATCGCGGTGTCGTTTGCGGTCCGGTACTGGTTCGTGGCCACGGGGCAGCTCAATCTGGTGCAGGACGAGGCCCAGTATTGGGACTGGATTCGCAGGCCGCAGCTTTCGTATTATTCCAAGGGGCCGCTCATCGCCGGGATCATCGGGCTGTGGTGCAAGGTGTTTGGCAGTGTCGAGCTTGGGGTCCGGTTTGGCGCGGTGATCGGCATGAGCGCCATTCAGGCGGCGTTGTATGTGGGTGTTTCGCGGGTCTGGCGCGAGTATCGGCTGGCGGTGTATGTGCTCTTTGTGGCTGCCACCATGCCCTTGCTCAACGGGCTGGGCATCCTGATGACCACGGACAACCCGCTCATATTGTGCTGGACCGTGGCCTTCTTTGCCCTGGCCGCGGCCACGCGCAATAGGCCGGACCGCGTGCCTTCGAACGTGCCCTTCGTGATTCTCGGGGTGTGCGTGGCCGTGGGCATTCTGGCCAAGTACATGATGCTCGCGTTTCTGGGGCTGGCCGTGGTGTATGCCGCGATTCTTCATCTGCGCGGCCAGTTGCCGCCCCGGTTCTGGCTCCGGTTCGTGCTGGCGGGCGTGGCGGGCGCGGCGGCGGGCATGCTGCCCATCATCCTCTGGAACATGCAGCACGACTGGGTGGGCTTCAAGCATGTGGCCAAACTCTCCACGGGCGAGCCCGAGGCGTTTACGCTCCGGGTGCTGCCCTTCCTTGAGATGCTCGGGGCGCAGATCGGGCTGATGGGGCCGTGGTGGTTCGTCTTCGTGATGGTGGGCGGCTGGCACGCGGTGCGCAAGGGCTTTTTCGGGCCTATCGGCTCGTTCGATCACGCATACCGGCGCGATCTGCAAGCCGCGATCTTCTTCTGGCCGCTATGGGGGGCCATCACCCTGTGGGCGTTCAAGACCAAGACCGAGGCCAACTGGACCGCCGCCGCCTTCATGGGCGCGAGCGTGCTGGGCGGCATGGCCCTCAAGGGCTGGTGGGAGGCCCCGCACCGCTCGCGCAAGGCGCGGCTGACCCTGGCCGCCACCGCCGCGTCCGTGACCCTGCTCATCTTTGCCTCGCCCCTGATTCCGATTCCAGACGCCTACAACATCACCAACCGGCTCAAGGGCTGGGACGACCTCGGCCTTGAAACGCAGCGGCTGATGGAAGCGGAGTTCGAGCACCCGGACCGGGCCTTCCTGTTCAGCGACAAGTACGACATCACGGCCGCCTTGGCCTTTTACGCGCCGGGGCAGCCCATCACCTACTGCCTGTGGGGCTCTGACCGGCGCATGAACCAGTACGACATCTGGCCCGGCCCGGGCCTGGAGCGCGCCGGGTGGGACGCCGTCATGGTCCGCAAGAACCGTCAAGGCGAGGCCCCGGGGATAGTCCATGCCCTCTTCGAGTCCGTGAGCCCGCCCATCCATTACACGTCCACCTTCCGTGGCAGCCCGGCCAGGGAGTTCACCCTGTACCTGTGCCGGGGCTACCGGGGCGAATGGCCGCGCGAGTCGTCCGGCCGGTACTGATCAGTCTTTCCAGAGCTGTCTTTCATGGCCGGCCCTACCGGGCCGGGCAAATCAATCCGTCAAATCCTGCCGAGTGCGCAGGAACGTCTCCACCACCTCCGCCATGGCATCGGGATTCTGGTACATCAGCCAGTGCCCGCCGCCGTCGAAGCGGACCAGCCATGCCCCGCGAATCAGCGAGGCCATGGTCACGCTCTGTGCCACCGGGGTGACGTTGTCCTCCTCGCCCACAATCAGCAACACCGCGCCGCGCAGGCCGGGCAGCCTGTCGGCCGTGCCGGGCCACAGGCGCATGCCATCGCGCTGGCGGGCCATGACCTCGGACGAGGGAGGCAGGGCCGGTCTGGGCAGTCTGCCGTACACGTCAGGATTGCGCCGCACCCACTCGGGCGGGAACAGGCTGGCAAGCATTTGCTCACGGTTCATGGCCTCGATGCGGTCCACGGCGTCGAGCACCGGCCCGGGCTGGCAGGCCGAGCCGTGGAGCACCAGCTTGCCCACCTCGTGGGGCCGGGCCAGGGCCATCTCCTGGGCGATGATGGAGCCCATGGACCAACCCAGGACATCGGGCTGGTCAAGATTCAGGGCCTCTATGAGCCCCAGGGCGTCCAGGGCCATGCGCTCCATGGTCACGGGCGCGCCCGAGGTCGAGGAATATCCCATGTTCCGATTGTCGAAGAGGATGACCCGCCGATGTTTCGCCAGCCGGGCCACGAGGGTGGCGTCCCAGGCGTCCATTGTCCCCGCATAGCCCATGATCATGAGCAGCGGCGGCCCCGAGCCGATGGTCCGGTACCCGAGGCGCACGTCGTCCACCTGCACGGTCTGCACCGGCAGGGCCGAGACCGGAATGATGCGCCGCTCGGCGCAGGCGGCCAGCAGAACAAGCAGGGCCAGAACCGCCAGCGCGATTCGATGAAGCGGAAAATATCGGCTGAGCATGAGCGCTGTTCCTTGGTTTTTACAAATTGAGCCAGCGCATGACGTACTGACCGTAGAGGACATGGAGCATGCAACCCAGGCTCAGGAACGGGCCGAACGGGATGCGGGTGCGAAGCCCCCTGCTCCCGGGCCGCAGCAGATACACGGCGCAGGCCGCGCCCGAGGTCACTGCAGCGGCCAGGATGACCACGGGCAGCCCGGTCAGGCCGGTAATGGCGCCGATCATGAGCATGAGCTTGACATCGCCGGTGCCTATCCCCTCCTCCTTGCGCCACAGCCGGTAGACGTGCTGCATCAGCCAGAAGAACCCGGCCCCACAGACCGCCCCGGCCATGCTGTCGCGCCAGCCCGGCTCGGGCAGGACAAAGCCCGCGACCAAGGCCAGCGCCGCGCCGCCCAGGGTGATTCGGTCCGGCAGCATCATGGTCTCGAAGTCGATGAAACTCCCGGCCACCAGCATGACCCCGAGGACGAGATACACACCCCATTCCAGCCCGGGGCCGAAATGATGGGCCAGGGTCAGGGACCATGCCAGGCAGGACAGTTCCACCAGCATGTACTGGCCGCCGATGGACGCGTCGCAGTGGCGGCACCGCCCCTTGAGCACGAAAAAGCTGAGCACCGGGATGGTGTCGCGCCAGGACAGCCCGTGTCCGCAGGTGGGGCAGGCCGAGCGCAGCGGCCTGAGCATGGGCCGCTCGTCGATCCACCGCTGGATGAATATGGTGGCCATGCCCCCCAGCTCCAGGCCCGCCACGCCTGCCACCAGGAAGAACAGCCAGCCCGGTACGCTTTCCATGATTCTCCTTTCCACGCTTGATGATCGGCCGCTTTTGCTGCATGAATACCCACTGGGCGGCCACCCCAAGAGCTACCGGATTCTCGCGCCCCGCACAAGAGGCGCGGCCGCCGAACGCACCAAGGAGTCAGCAATGCGCCATCGCTTCATACCGGACCTGACAGAGGACCAGATCGCGGACATCCAGTTTGAGGGGCTCGTCTGGACCGTAAACCACGTTTTCGGCGGCAGCCCCTTCTACCGCTCGCGCCTTGAGGCCATGGGCATCGCGCCCGGCGACATCACCTCCCTGGACGACATCCGCAAGCTGCCCTTCACCACGGCCGACGACCTCAAGGACGGCTATCCCATGCCCTTGCTCTCGGTGCCCGAGACCGAGGTGGTGCGCATCCACGGCTCAAGCGGCACCACGGGCAAGCGCAAGATCCTGGCATACACCCAAAACGACATCGACACCTGGAAAGACATGTTCGCCCGCTGCTACGAGCTGGCCGGGCTGACCAGGGAAGACAGGGTTCAAATATGTGTGGGCTACGGATTGTGGACAGCCGGAGCCGGATTCCAGCTTGGTTGTGAGCGGTTCGGGGCCATGGCCCTGCCTGTCGGCCCCGGCCTGCTCGAAATCCAGCTCCAGATGCTGACGGACCTCAAGTCCACCTGCCTGTGTTCCACCGCGTCCATGGCCCTGCTCATGGGCGAGGAGGTGCAGAAACAGGGGCTGGCCGACCGCCTCGCCCTGAAGCGGGCCATCTTTGGCGCCGAGACGCACACGCCCAAGATGCGCCGCCAGTTCGAGGAATCCCTCGGGCTTGAGCACAGCTTCGACATCATCGGCATGACCGAGCTCTACGGCCCGGGCACAGGCCTGGAATGCGAGGCCCATGAGGGCATCCACTACTGGGCCGACCACTACATTCTCGAAATCCTGGACCCCGAAACGCTCACGCCCGTGGCTCCCGGCGAGGTGGGCGAGATGGTGGTCACCTCGCTGAGCAAGGAGGCCTCGCCGCTCATCCGCTACCGCACCCGAGACCTGACCCGGCTCATCCCCGGCCCCTGCCCCTGCGGGGTTTCCATGCCGCGCATCGACAGGATCATGGGCCGCAGCGACGACATGTTCATCTTCCGGGGCGTCAACATCTACCCCGGCCAGATCGGCTCGGTGCTCGAAGGTTTCCCCGAATTGTCCGCCGAGTACCAGATATCCCTCACCCGCCGCGACGGCCTGGACCACATGGCCGTGCGCGTGGAGCGCACCCCGGAGGCGGGCGCGGACAACGACGAGGGACTGGCCCGGGCCGTGGCCACTGGCATCCGCAAGCACATCCTGGTGCGTAGCGAGGTGAGCATCCTCGGCCCTGGCGAGCTGCCGCGCAGCTTCGCCAAGACCAAACGGGTCCAGGACGAACGCGGCGAGGACTAGCCCGGCTCTGCCGCCTGAAAATCATGCCCAGCCTGACCAACGCCCAAGACCGTCACACGGTCATCGACCGCCGGGAAGGCCACTATCTCTGTTTTCCGGATGTGATCCACACTGGCGGGCAAAGACTGCTCGTCGCTTACAACGAGTACGACCAGCATGTGGGCACGCGCCGCGCCCTGCTCATCAGGGAGAGCCTGGATAGCGGCCGCAGCTTTGGCGAGGCCATGCGCATGGACGTGCCCCGGAGCCACTGCCCGCGACTCGCCCCATTGCGCGACGGCAGACTGATCATGACAGACGACTCCGGGCCGCGCCTCTACACCAGCCATGACGCGGGCCGCACCTGGGACACGATCACACCCGGCAAACTTCAGCACGGCCTCCTCGACAGGCCCATCGAGCTTGAGAATGGCGCGCTGCTGACCACGGGCCACCTGCACCGGGGCACCGCGCCCCATCCGGCCATCCGTCAGGCCAACACCGAGCAGATGGTCTACCGCTCCGAGGACTCTGGCCGTTCCTGGACCGCTCTCTCGGTCATCGCCCGCCAGCGCAACCTCGTGCTCTGCGAGGCGTCCATGACCCTGCTGCCCGATGGCCGCCTGCTTGCCCTCATGCGCGAAAACAGCTTCGTCTACGAACCCATGTACCTGTGCGTCAGCCTTGACCTGGGCCGCACATGGTCAGACCCGGCGCCCACCCCGCTCATCGGCCACCGCCCGACCCTGGGCCTGACCGCAGGCGGCAGGCTGCTCGTCACCTACCGCAATGTCGGCCCTGACAGCGGCACCTGCGCATGGCTCGGCTCCGAGGCCGAACTGACTGGAGATTTCAAGGTCCACGGCCGTCACCCGGACCCGGCCAATCCGACCCTCACGCCCGAAGGTCTGCGCGTACACGGCCATGCCGGGCCGGGCAGCGTGGTCCGCTACGCCCTGCGGCCCATGACCGACCCCCGCTCGGCCACGGCCACCCTTGAGGCCGAGGTGCGCGTGGACGAGGCCGGACCAAATGGCTGCGGCCTGCGCCTGGGCGTCTGGTTCCGGCTCTTTCCCGACCGCATCGAGCCTGAAGGCGGGCAGCCCCCAGTACCCGTTGAACCGGGCCGGTTCCACTCCATCCGGCTGGACTACGCCAAGGGGTGCGTCACCCTCTTCGTCAACGGGGAGCGCAGGGCCGAAGTGGCGGTGGACGACGACCACGCGGACACGCGGCCCATCCTCTTCGGCGCGCCCTATCCCTTTGAGGACAACGCGGTGGACTGCACCTGGAGACGGGTGGGGCTCAGCATCGACGAACCGGCCATGCTCCGCGCCTATGCCTGGGAATGGGACGCCAGCCAGGGCCTGCCCGACCAATGGGCGCAGAACCACGTGCTGGAGCTGATGAACGACCGGTACGCCGCGTCGCCGGACTTCGGCTATTCGGGCTGGGCGTCCCTTGGCAACGGCGAATACTTCTGCGCCTACCACCACGGCGCTGGCAACGAGCCGGACTACGAGCCCATGCACTCGGCCCACGTTATGGGCACCCGCTTTTGCGAGGATGATTTCAGATGATCACGCGCACACCCCTGCCATACGCCCACGGTCCGGCCCGGCTGATGGGCACGCTGGTCCATGACGAGGCCCTGGACCGGGTCGCCCCATTGCCCGGCGTGCTGCTCGTCCATGAATTCACCGGGCCGGGAGAGTACATGCTGCCCCACGCCGAGCTGCTGGCCCGGCACGGCTACGCGGTCCTGCTGGCCGACATGTACGGGGAGGAGGTGCGCCCCGGGTCGCGGAAAGAGGCGTCAGCCACGGCGAGGATCTACCGGACAGATCGACAGCTCATGCGCCACCGCGCCCGGGCCGGGCTCGATGCCTTGGCCGGGCTCGGGCTCATCGACCCGGCGCGGCTCCATGCGGCCGGATTCTCATTTGGCGGGTGCGCGGCCCTTGAGCTCGCCCGCTCCGGTGCGCCGCTGCTGGCCACGGCCAGCTTCTACGGCTACCTGAACACGCCGCTGCCCTGCGGGGCCGGGGATGTAAAGGGAAGGATACTGGTGCTCCACGGCGTCCACGACACGGTGGTGCCCATGGACGAGATACCGGTCTTCGAGCGGGAGATGCGCGAGGCCGGGGTGGACTTTCGCCTCGTCACCTACCCGGACGCGGGCCATGGCTTCGCCAACGCGAGCCAGCCGGACGATCCGTCCACCGGATCATGGTATTGTCAGAAAACCTGCCGCGCCGCCTGGGACACGGCCCTGGCCTACTTCAGCGTAAGCACATAATTCGTGGAGTTGCCGCGCCCGGCTTCGTCGCCCCTGCCCGAGGCGCGCTCGCGGTTGCGCGCCATGGCGGCCCGCTCCCCCTCGGCCCTGATCCCGTCGCGCTCCCGGCGCTCGCGCTCATCGGCCTCGGCCTGCTCTGCGTCAAGGGAGCGCAAAAAGCACCGGGCCTCGGTCATCTCCGGATTGAGCTCCATGCACCGGGCGAGATGCTTGCGGCACTCCTCGCACCGCCCCCTGCCGTGCAGGGCACGGGCCATGTTGAAATGCAGGTTCTCGTCGCCCTCGTTGACCTCAAGGGCCTTGGCGTAGAAACGGATGGCGTCGTCGAACCGCCCCTGCTTGCGCAGATTGATGCCGAAATCGTTGAAGCGGTGGCGCTGCTCCTCGCGAAACACCTCGTCAATGTTGAGCAGCTTGTCGAGCACGGTCCGCAGCTTGGTGAACTCCTGCTGCTCGGCATAGACCTCGGACAGGGCCATGTTGGCGTCCACCGAATCCTCCTGCATGAGCACGGCGTTGCAAAACTCCTGCTCCGCCCTGTCCCGCTGGCCGAGATTGAAGTAGCGGCGGCCCAGTCGGACCTTCTTCTGCAGCGCCTCAAGGCAGGGCAGGGTATTGTCCTGATAGTAGGAAAGCTCAGGCGTGTAGTACTTGAGGAACTCGTCACGGTCGATGAGCCGAGTGACGCCGGAGGGGACATGGTTGGCGTTGAGCGGCCGGACCTCGTACATGTCCTCGCTGCGCTTGCGCACGAACCAGTAAGTTCCGTGCCGGTAGCGCGAGCCGCGCTGACCGATCTTGTACTCGTATTTGGTGCTGTGGGAGTAGACTCCCATGATCTCGTAATCGCCGCTCACACTCCCCCCCCAGTCAGAAACATGTAAGGGCGGACCATAACCGGCCCCGATACGGCGGGCAAGGTGAACCGTGTGCGCATTTCATGGGGCAGCAGAACCCGTCTCGGGCCGGTAGACCAATTCGTAGGTCCGCAGCGGGTTACCCGTGGCCACATCGTAGCGGCTGTCGCAGGTCAGTGAGTGCAGCACCTCCCGGGCGATGAACAGGCCCATGGCGTCGAAACTGGTCCGCCTGATGGGCGGGCAGCCGTCGAGCTTGAGGCATTCGTCCCACTCGCCCGCCGGACCGCAGTGCTGGATGAGCAACCGCAGATCGTCGGACGGTCGTGACAGGCTCACGGCGATCTCGCCGCCACCCCCGCACGACCGGATGGAGCCCACGCAATATGAAAAAACGCCCTCAACGCACAGTTGAAGCCGACGCGAATCCAGGGGACCGTATCCCTCGACTGCCATCCAGACCGCAAGCCCCGCGTTGACGATGCCTATGTCGCGACGCCTGGGCATGACCACCCACCTGATAACTGACTGCACATCCACCTCCTGCCGCCGGAAACCCCATGCCGCGCTCTCAGCGCCTGTTGCGGAATCTACTGCAAAATCGGCTCGCTGGCAAACATCGGCCGAACTTGGCGCAGCACCCGTTTTCGGGCATGATGGATAAAAAGCGAGGTGGGAAATGGAAAGGGCGGATATCGAACGGATTTTTGAAGCCTATCATGAAAAGTTCAAGAAAACCGAGGGCGACAGATCATCGTGGTCCGCCTACTGGACTGACATGACCGCGGCCGGAGTGCTGGAACTCAACCTGACCAAATGCCCCCGGGGCACCACCTTCAAGGTGTTCGTGGACAAACGCAAGGTGGCCGAGGTCATGGGCTGGGACGCTTTTTTCGAGACCATGGACGCCCTGGCCGTGAAGCACCCGGGGCTCTATGAACCCGACAGACTGTTCGAGGAGATGGCCTCCGTCATCTGAAGAAAAATGGGCCACCCAGGCGGTTTTCCCTTGACTGGACTATCTTCAAAGCGTAAGGCCACTTACTACGGTAGTCGGTGACGTCCATGGGGGCGCTCCGGACCATCGTCGGCCCGTGCTGACGATGGGTGGACAAGCTTGAGGTATTTTGGACGCTTGCGCGATTCGCATGGCCTCGATCGGGTTCACCGGGCGACATGTCGCCAATTGATCACTTTTCTACATTTTTCTGGAGACCTGTGCGAATGGCCAAGAACATTTATGTGGGCAACCTGCCCTGGAGCTGTACGGAAGAAGAGCTGCGCGCAGCCTTCGGAGCCTACGGCGAAGTGAACTCCGCAAAACTCGTCAATGATCGCGAGACCAGCCGCCCGCGCGGCTTCGCCTTCGTGGAAATGGAAGACCAGGGCGCGCTCGAAGCCATCGAAAATTTGGATGGCAGAGACTTCGGCGGCCGCAACATCAAGGTCAACGAAGCTCGTCCCCGTACCGAGCGCCCCCGCTGGTAGTTACCGATCATACGCCGACAAACGGCAACCCGAGCCCGCCCCCACGGTGCGGGCTTTTCCCGTCCCCTTAAGGAGGATACAGTATATATGGCTAAAGAAGAAGGGATCACCGTCCAGGGCACCGTCGAAGAGGCGCTGCCCAACGCCATGTTCCGCGTCGAACTCGAAAACGGTCACTCCGTGCTCGCCCACATCTCCGGCAAGATGCGCAAGTTCCGCATCCGCGTCATGCCCGGCGACACCGTCACCGTCGAACTCTCCCCCTACGACCTGACCCGCGGCCGCATCACCTTCCGCCCTCGCTAATTTCCCGCTCTCGGGCCGCGCCTCGCGGCCCCGGAGCACGGTGCCTCCGGTTCGCATCCCCGCCGCAGCATGTGCCTGCGGCGCGGTTTCGCGCGCCTCCACCGTCATCGACCCCCCGGGCACACCCCGGCAACAAGGACATCATGAACGAATTCAAGGAACTGGGCCTCTCCGAGCAAACCCTCGCGGCCCTGGAATCCAAGGGCTTCACCACCCCCACCCCGATCCAGGTACGGACCATCCCCCTGCTGCTGAGCGGCACGGTGGACATTGTCGGACAGGCCCAGACCGGCACGGGCAAGACCGCAGCCTTTGCCCTGCCCATCATCGAGACCGCAGAGGCCAATGCGGGACATGTCCAGGCACTCATCCTGGCCCCCACTCGCGAATTGGCCATCCAGGTGTCCGAGGAGATCAACTCCCTCAAGGGGAGCAAGCGCCTGCGCGTCCTGCCGGTTTACGGCGGCCAAGCCATTCACATGCAGCTCAAGGCCCTCAGGGCCGGGGTTGACGTGGTGGTCGGCACGCCCGGCCGCATCATGGACCACCTCTCCCGGGGCACCCTGCGCCTGGACAAGCTCGACTTCGTGGTCCTCGACGAGGCCGACGAGATGTGCAACATGGGCTTTGTGGACGACGTGCGCGAGATCCTCAAGGCCACCGGACCGGACCGCCGCACCCTGCTCTTTTCGGCCACCATGCCCGCCGAGGTCATGCGCATCGCCAAGGAATTCATGGGCGACTACGAGCTGGTCAAGGTCAAGGCCGAGAAGAACGACACCCCCCTCACCCGTCAGGTGTTTCACGAAGTGGCCGATTCGGACCGCTTCGAGGCCCTGTGCCGGGTGGTGGACGCCGAGCCCGACTTCTACGGCCTGGTCTTCACCCGCACCCGGGCCGACGCCGACGAGGTGGCCGGACGCCTGACCGAGCGCGGCTACCCGGCCGAGCCTATCCACGGCGACCTCTCGCAGGGGCGGCGCGAGGAAATCCTCGGCCGTTTCCGCAAGCGACTGGTCACCATCCTGGTGGCCACCGACGTGGCCGCGCGCGGCATCGACGTGCCCGACCTGAGCCACGTGGTCAACTTCGCCCTGCCCCAGGACCCGCAGACCTTCGTCCACCGCACCGGCCGCACCGGCCGGGCTGGCAGGGAGGGCGTGGCCATCTCCCTGATCGCCCCCGGTGAATTCCGCCGCCTCATGTACATCACCAAGAGCTCTGGCATCGACATCGCCAAGGCCAAGCTGCCGTGCATCCGCGATGTCATCCATACCAAGAAGAGCCGGATGCTCGACAAGCTCGACGCCATCATTGGCGACGAGGCCCACCACCCCTACCTGCCCATGGCGCGTGGCCTGCTCGACGGACGCGAGGCCGAGGATGTGGTGTCCGCCCTGCTCAAACACGCCTTTGGCGACGAGCTGATGGAATCGAGCTACCGCGAAATCGACACCATCACTTCGGCCACCCGGGGCCGCGCCGATCTGGTCTGCTCCCTTGGCCGGGTGGACGGCATGAATCCCAGGGATTTCGTGGAATTCATCGCCAAGACCGCGAACATCAAGGCCTGGTCCATCCAGCATGTGCGCGTGCAGGGCGAACGGACCACCTTCACCGTGCCCGGCGCCGAGGCCCGGATCATCATCGACCGGGTGCTCAGCCGCGATGGACGCCCCTTGGTCAGCCTGGGCGAACCATCGAAAATGCCGCCCTACCGCCGCGAATTCCCCAAGAAAGGCGCTCCAGGCGCTGGCAAACGCCCCTTCAAAAAGCCCTTCAAACCCAGGCAGGGCTGATCCACCCAGCACTGCCATCAAGGCCCGTGCCCGAGACCTCTCGGGCACGGGCCTTTCGCATTTCTTCCACCCGACCCGCTTGGGAAATCCGGAACAATCAATAGGCATGTTCGTCGCCCGAAAGACCGGAATCCTAAGCCACCCTATGCCCCGCAGAGCAACGACGAACGCAATATGCGGCCATATAAAATTTTACAAATTGCAACATTATTATGTTTTCACCATAT
Source organism: Pseudomonadota bacterium (assembly GCA_043824835.1). GTDB lineage: Bacteria > Desulfobacterota > Desulfovibrionia > Desulfovibrionales > Desulfovibrionaceae > Pseudodesulfovibrio. The sequence continues at coordinate 12,045 of JBDRSO010000056.1, forward strand.
TTGTTTTCAGTAAAATCAATTTTTAGAAACTTTTTCCCAGCTCATTGCGCAGAGCTTTCATTGCCTCAAAAACAAACATAAAATATTTTCTGACTGCATAAGATCAATGATAATCGAAATAATCGAATACAACTCCATGGAGTAACGCAATAATTCTATAAATAGAAATTACTACAATGAAAATACACTGACACCACTCCAGAAAATGAATTGTAACATTTTGCACAAGGCCCAAAATCTGACCCTTGGGTTGTCATTGAAATTGCGATCCAGTAATACTCGCGAGATGGCATGTCCTGTCTCTGCCCGCTCTACCGCGCATGAATCGAAAGATCAGTCGGCCGCCCCGACGACTGGAGGCGCCGCCGGTTCCCCCGGGGTCGCCGTTGGGTCTCTTTTCGTTGAAACCAAGGAATTATTATCATGAAGATGAGCATACGTCTGAAAGTCCTGCTGCCCGTACTGGCGACCGTGCTGGTGCTCGGCGGCGCAAGTTTTTACCTGCTGATCACGGACCTGGGGCTGCTTCGGGAAAATTTCGTCAGGGGCATGGTCCATGAGAAAGAGGCCGAGCTGGCCCACTCCATCGCCTCCACATCCAGCCGGGCCAGACAGATGGCCTCGCTCTTTTCCAGCACGCCGGAGGTGGTTCGCGCCTTTCGCATGGCACATGAGGGCAACATCGATGACGAAAACGACCCGTCCGCCTTGGAGGCGCGCATCTTCCTGCGCGAGGCAATGGCCCCTGTCAATGTCGGCCATGCGGCGGCCATGGAAGGCGAACTGCTCCAACTCCACTTTCACCTGCCTAACGCCCGCAGCCTGCTGCGCGCATGGCGCAAGCAGCAGACTCAGCGCGATGGCGTGTGGATTGACGTCTCCGACGACCTGGCGTCGTTTCGCCAAACCGTGCTCGACGTCAACCGTACAGGCAGGCCCGTGGAGGGCATCGAGCTTGGCCGCGGCGGATTCGCCATCCGAGGCCTGACCCCGGTGCGTGACGAATCGGGCAAGCAACTGGGCTCGGTGGAGGTGCTCCTCGACTTCGACCCCATCTTAAGCAGCGCGGCCGAGGGCGAGGGTAGGCAGCTCCTGCTTTACATGAACGCCGACCGCCTCAGCATCGCCCGAGGTCTCAACGACCCGGTCAAGTACCCGGTGTCCGACGGCCGCTTCGTTCTTGTCTCCAACTCCGGTGATCCGCAGGTGGCGGACATGATACCCCTTGACCTCCTGGACCAGGGTACGCGCGAGATAGGCATGCGCATCATGGATTCCATGACCATGGCAGCCTTCCCGGTGCGGGACTACAATGGCAGCCAGATCGGCCTCATCGTGTACGCCATGGACACCTCGGACACCGCCGCCATCATCGACTCGGCGGGCATGACCATCGGCTCCCTGCTCCTGGCCATCCTGATTCTGCCCGCCCTGGTCACTTGGCTGTTCATCAGCCGCAGCGTCATCCGGCCGGTGCAGACCATCATCGGCAAGATCCGCGACATCGCCGAGGACCGGGCCGACCTCGACGAGCGACTGGACGACTCAGCCAGCGACGAAATGGGCGACCTCGCAAGCTGGTTCAACGTGCTCATGGGCAAGCTCGGAGACATCCTGACCGAGGTCAGAACCTACATGTACATCGTCAACGCCGTGCCTGACCCCATCTTCACCGTGGATGACGACATGCGGATCATCGTGGGCAACGAGGCCACGGCGCGTTTTGGCGGCAGGAAGCTTGAGAGCCTCAAGGGCACCCACTGCCGCGACATCTTCAATACCGCCATCTGCGGCACCGAGAAGTGCCCCATCCACAAATGCCGGGAGCGCGACGGCCACTACGAGGGCGATGTCATCCATATTTTCAAGGACGGCAAAGAGTTATCCATCAAACCCACCTCGGACGTGCTGCGCGATCCCTCGGGCCGGGTCATCGGCCGCATGGAGGTGGCGCGCAATGTCACCGAACTGGTGGAAAAGGAGCGTGGCATCCAGGCCAACCTGGAGCGCATCAGCGAAGTCAACGACCGTATCATGAACGTGGCAGCGGCCATCGCCCAGACCTCCTCCACCCTGCTCGATCAGGTCACCGAGGCATCCGACGGAGCCGAACTGCAGAAATCCAGGGCCATGGAAACGGCCACGGCCATGGAAGAGATGAACGCCACGGTCATCGAGGTGGCATCCAATGCGGCCAACGCCGCCAGCCGGGCGGACGAAACGCGCAGTCGGGCCGACACGGGCGCGGCCGTGGTCGAACGCGCGGTGGAGGCCATGGGCGAGGTCCGCGCCCGCTCCCATGAGCTGCGGGACAACATGGACAGCCTGGGCACCATGGCCAACGGCATCGGCAAGGTGCTCGGCGTGATCACCGACATCGCGGACCAGACCAACCTGCTGGCCCTCAACGCGGCCATCGAAGCAGCCCGGGCTGGCGATGCCGGACGCGGCTTCGCCGTGGTGGCCGACGAGGTGCGCAAACTGGCCGAAAAGACCATGACCGCCACCAAGGAAGTGGACGAAGCCATCCGGGCCATCCAGCAGGGCACCCGGGAAAACGTGACCGCCGTGGGCCAGTCAGAAGCGGCCGTGGAGCGGGCCACGCAACTGGTCAACGAATCCGGCGCGGCGCTGGAGGCCATCCGCGCGCTGGTAGACAGCAGCGCGGATCAGGTGCGCGCCATCGCCACTGCCGCCGAGGAGCAGTCAGCCACCAGTGACGAGATCAGCAATTCGGTCAGCGAGGTCAGCCGCGTGGCCGAGAGCACGGCCCACGGCATGGAGCGCGCCCGGGACGAGGTTCGACGCATGGCCGGATTGGCGGACGAACTGCGCACCATATCATCATAATCAAACCTCCTCCATACCCCCCGAAACGCCGGGCGCGACCGTACGCGCCCGGCGTTTCACCTTCCTCTCCCTCCTGATGGCGATGCACCAGATGTCCCCTCCCGAATACACAGGCGAAGTTACAGGAAATAACGCGCCGCATATGGCATAGCGCGGCAAAATCGGCTATCCTTGATTTTTCAAAGTGCAACTTCGAACCGTTACGGACCAGAACATGCTGGCATTCCTCGACACAATCCCCCTTGCTACCCCCCGGATGCGGCGCGTGGCCTTCGGACTGCTCTGCGCCCTGGCCGCTTACGCCCTGGCCGGTTTCCTGCTGCTCCCGGCCATCATCAAAGCCACCATCGTCGGCCAAGGGTCTACCGCTCTGGGTCGGCCCACCCATCTTGGCGAGGTCGCCTTCAACCCCTTCACCCTGCGCATGACCTTGCGCGACCTTCGGATTGACGGGCGGATTGACGGGCGGATGGACGGGCTGGTTGATGCGCAGGTGAACGGGCAGGTAAACGGGCTGGCAAAGGCCCCGGCAGATGCCCCGGCAGTCACGCCGGCAAACGCGCAGGCGATCAGGCCTGATGGCGGGGAACCGCTCCTGACCCTCGGCGAGATGACCGCAAGGGCGGGCCTGGCGTCCCTATGGCACATGGCCCCGGTCATCATGGACCTCACCCTGCGCGACCTTGCCGTGGCCATCACCCACTTCGGCGACGGCAGCTACTCCATCTCGGACCTGCTCGACACCCCGGGCGCGCCTGACGCATCCCGTGACCAAGCAGGCACGCTCTTTCCCTTCGCCCTGTACGGGTTCGAGATGAGCAACGCCACCATCGTCTTCGACGACAGGCCGCGCGACAAGCGCCACGTCATCTCCGAGATCAACCTGAGCATCCCCTTCACGTCGAGCTTCGAGGCCCTGCGCGGCGAATTCACCCAGCCCACCTGCTCGGCCGTGATCAACGGCAACCCGGTCACGCTAAACGGCCAGACCCTCCCCTTTCACGACTCCCAACGCACCGAGTTCCAGCTGGGCGCGGTCAATGTGGACCTCGATCAATACTGGCCCTACGTCCCCATCGTCACGCCGCTTTCCCTGACAAAGGGACGTTTCTCGTCGGACATCTCCCTCAACTTCGAGCGGCCCGACACCCGGCGCATCAGCGTCTTCATCAGCGGCGGCGGCAGCCTGACCGACCTGGAGATCGCCTCGCCCGACGATGGCACCGTGCTCTCAGCCCAGCGCGTCGGCTTTCGCCTGGAGCGGTTCTCCCTGGGCGACATGCGCCTCGCCCTCTCGGAACTCAGCGTGGACAACCCCTCTGTCAGGGTCATCCGCCACGGTGACGGCCAGATCAACTGGGAGCGCTATTTCCCGGCCTCCGGCGACGGAGACCCCGCCACAGGCGGCACGGGTGGCACGAACGAAGCCTTCGAGGCCGCGATCCGCGCCCTGACCGTGAACTCGGGCCGCGTGGAGTGGATCGACCGGGCCGTGCCCGGTGGATTCTCGCGCGCCGTGTCAGACATCTCGATTACGGCCCAGGGGGTGAACACCGGGGCCGAGCCTGCGCCCTTTGCCGCGTCCATGACCACAGGCCCGGTGACCGCGGGAGACACCAAGACCGACGCCCGCGCCACCATCACCGCCAACGGCCGCTTTGCCCTCTCGCCCCTGTCGGCCTCGGCCACCGTCACCGCCGCTGGCATAGTCCTGCCGGACTATGCTTCCTATTTCGCCCAGGCCCTGCCCCTTGTGCTGGACAGCGGCGTGGTCGGCCTAAGCGGAATAATCACCCTTGAGGACGCCCAATCCGCTCTCCTGAACCTGCGCGACGGCGCCATCTCCCTGACGGACATGCGGCTGCGTGCCCCGGACGCCGAAACCCCGGCCGTGACCGCCTCCAGGCTGACCGTGAACGGCATCTCCCTGAACACCGGGACCCGGGCCGTGACCGTGTCCGAAATCCTGTTGGAAGCCCCGGAAGCGCAGCTGCGCATGGACGAACCGGGCCGGGTGGACCTTGTGGCCCTGTTCGAGGAATGGGACGACCACACACCTACTGGGCCGGAACCGGCTCCTGAAGACGACCCAACCCTCGACGCACTCCCGGCCCTGGAGGCCGCCCCGGAATGGACCGTGAAGGTGAACACCCTGCACCTGACCCGGGGCAGCGTCACCCTGGTGGATGCGACCGCGAGCGGGCCGTCAGCCACCCTGGCCCTGACCAGCATAGACCTCGAAGCCAGCGACATTTCCACGCGCCGCAACGCGCCCGAATCTGCGCCCCTGACCTGCGACTTCACGGCCGAATGGGGCGGCGGCGGGACCATCGGACTCACGGCCCAGGCCAGTCTCACCCCCTTCGCCGCCAGCGGAACCGTCACCCTCGCCAGCGCAGGGCTCCTCCCGGCCAACCCGTATCTCTCGCAGTTTGCAGACATGGCCCTGACCCGGGGCGCGGCCTCGTCCACCATGGCCTTCGAGCTGGACGACGACGGCCGACTGACCCTCTCCGGCAGCGGCTCCGTGACCGACGCCTCCATCGCACACATCTCGGGTACAGGCGACCAAAGCGCCGAGTTGATCGGCTTGGACACCCTCGGCCTGACCGGCATTCGCTTCGAGAGCGAGCCCGCCCGGCTCGCGGTGGAGGCCATCCGTCTGACCGGCCCACGCGGCCGCGTGGAATTCGACGAAGCGGGCCGTGTCAACCTGCTCACGGCCCTGCGCATCGCCCAGCCCGGCCCCCTGGCCGAACCGACAATCGAGTCCGAAGCGGCCACTGAGCAGATAGCCGGAGCAGCAAGCCCGGTTGAACCGACGGCAGAAGTCCCCGATGACAGCCAGGAACCTGCAGAACCAGGATTTTTCGAGACCATGCGCATCGGCACGGTGAGCGTGGACAAGGGCACGATCCTGTTCCGCGACGCCTCGGTCACTCCGGCCTACACCACCGAGGTGAAGGACATCCGACTCACCCTGACCGACATCGCCCAGACCAACGAGGCCCGCCCCAAGGTGGACATGCACGCCAGCCTCGGCCACACGCCCCTGTCCGCCAAGGGCGTGATCAACCCGGTTGTCGTGCCCCTGTATTCAGACATCACTGTCAACCTGGGCGGCCTGGAGCTTACGCCACTGACCCCTTACACCCTCAAATACCTGGGGCATCCCGTGGAACGCGGGCAGCTCTATGCCGAAGTTGCCTTCAAAACAGAAAACAACATGCTTGAAGCGGACAATACCTTCATCATCCGGCAACTGGCCCTCGGCCCAAGAGACACGCGGCCCGGCGCGCCCAACGTGCCGGTGCGCTTCGGCCTCACGCTGCTTGAGGACGCAAACGGCGATGTGCAGATAAACCTGCCCATCCGGGGCAGGCTCGACGACCCGAACTTCCGCTTGAACGGCATCGTCTTCAAGGCCGTGGCCGGCCTGTTCACCAGGACGCTGACCTCGCCCTTCTCCATCATCGGCTCTCTCTTCGGCGGTGGAGGCAGGGACATCGACACCCTCGTCTTCGAGCCCGGGCGCAGCGAGTTGCGCGCGTCCGCCCTGCACAAGCTCGACACCGTGGTCGCCGCCCTCAATGCTCGGCCGAAGCTCAAGCTGGAGGTGGTCGGCGTGTCCGACCCGGACGCCGACCGCAAGGGCCTGATTGATATCCATATCGAACACCGGCTCAAGGAGAGCAAATTCCGCTCGCTGCCGCCATCGCAACGTGCCTGGACCACGGTGGAAGCCATGACCATCGAGCCGGATGAATACGAGGACCTGCTCTACGAGGCGTACAGGGCCGAACCGGACGAGACCGATACCCGTCCCACCACCTTTTTCGTGGCCGACAGGCAGCCGCCCGAGGTGATGCGCAAGTACCTTGAAGACGCCATCCCCGTGACCGAGGACGATCTGCGCCAGCTTGAGCGGGACCGGGCCGAGGCGGTCAGGCTCCATCTCGTGGAGAGGGATCCGGCCCTTGAGGGGCGCGTGACCCTGCCTGACCGACGCGGCGTTCGCACGGCCAGAACCGGCGTCCCGCTGTACCGGGCCGACCTGGGGCTTCGGTAGGAGGGGCACATGGCACGTTTCCCGGACTATCCCGCCACGGCACCTTGCCGCAATCCCCGGACCTCGGGCGCGTGGATGGCTCGGGCCAGCCTGTGCGCAGCGCTGCTGGCCGCCCTGATCTGCATCACCCCAGCTCCGGCCAGGGCTGGCGCGCGCCCGGTCACCCTCCAGCTCAAGTGGTCCCACCAGTTCCAGTTTGCCGGGTACTACGCCGCCCAGGACAAGGGCTTCTATCGCGACGAGGGGCTGACCGTACGTTTCAGGGAGCACCGGCCCGGCATCACCGTCGAGACCGAGGTGGCGGCCGGACGTGCGGACTTCGGCGTCAGCTCGGCCGAGGCGCTGATCCACCACCAGCAAGGCGCCCCCATCGTGGTCCTGGCCGCCGTATTCCAGCACGCGGCCAACGTGCTGCTGCTTCGGGCCGATCTTGACGCGGCCGGTGACATCCTCGGCCCGGCCGACCTCGCCGGGCGGCGCATCATGCTCCCACCCACGCCGCCGCCCTCCATCCGGGTCATGCTCGCCCGCCACGGCGTTGGCGAATCCGACATCATCGTCCAGCAGCTCACCGGCAATCTCGACGACCTCATCCACGGCGAGACCGACGCCCTGTCCGCCTACCTGACCAGCCAGCCCCACGCCCTGGCCGAGGCGGGCGTGGTCGCCAGGATCATGAATCCGGCGGACCACGGGGTGGACTTCTACGGCGACTGCCTGATCACCTCGCGCCGACTGGCCGGGACCGACCCGCAACTGGTGGAGAGGTTCCTGCGGGCGAGCCTGCGGGGCTGGACATATGCCATGGATCATCCCAAGGAGATCATCGCCCTCATCCGCGAGCAATACGCGCCGGGCATGAGCCTTGGAGCACTGCGCCACGAGGCCGGGGTCATGCGCGACCTCATCCTGCCGCAACTGGTGGACATCGGCACCATGAGCCGGTCCAGATGGGAGCGCATGGCCGAGGAATGCCGCGCAGCCGGACTCATCGACCGGATACGGCCCATGGACGACTTCTTCCATACCCCGGCCAATCAACGCAGGCTCGGCTGGATGGATCAGGGCCGCCCCTACCTGATCGGGGGGGCGACACTGGCCGCAGCGGCCTTCCTGCTGCTGGCGCTGGCGGCCCGCAGCCAGCACCGCAGACTCCGGGCCAGGACCAGCCAGCTCGAACGAAACTGCGAGAGTCTGCGCCAAGTCATCGATCTGGTGCCCAACATGGCCTACGCCAAGGACCACGAGGGACGATTCCTGCTCGCCAACAGGGCCATGGCCGACGCCTTGGGCAGCACCGTGGACAGCTTGACCGGCACTCTGGAATCCGAGGCGCACACAGACCTTGACCAGGCCCGACGCAGGCTTGCGGAAGACCGGATGGTTTTCGACTCCGGCCACCCCATCGTCACCCTCGAAGAGCCCTTCCGCCACCATGACGGCACCCTCCATTGGCTCCAGACCACCCGGCTCCCCTATCTCTCGGCCGATACCGGCGAACCCGCCGTGCTGGGCCTGGCCGTGGACATCACCCAGCGCAAGCTGACCGAGGAGGCGCTGCGCAAGAGCGGAGAACGGTTTCGGGCCATCTTCAACCAGACCTTCCAGTTCACGGCCATCCTCACCCCGGACGGCACGGTGATCCAGGTCAACGACAGCTCCCTTGAACAACTGGGCAAAAGGCGCAACGAGATGGTGGGCAAGCCCTTCTGGCTGGCCCACTGGTTCGAGCCCGGGCCCGGCACCCTGACCTGGATCAAGGACGCCGTTCTCCGGGCCGCCCGGGGCGAGGTGGTCCGGCGCGAGGCCACGGCCGTGCGGGCCGACGGCGAACCCATGATCATGGATTTCTCCCTCAAGCCGGTGCGTGGCGAAGACGGCACCGTCATCTTGCTGGTCCCCGAAGGCCGCGATATCACGCTGCTCAAGCGCACAGAGGGCGAACTGCGCCGCCTCAACGAGGAGCTGGAGGGACGCGTTGCCGAGCGCACCCGCAAGCTCGAACAAGCCAAGACCGAGCTTGAACGCTCGCTGGATGAACTGAGCCGGACGCAGGAGGAATTGATCCTCTCGGAAAAACTGGCTGCCCTGGGCGGTCTGGTGGCCGGAGTGGCCCACGAGATCAACACCCCGCTGGGCATCGGGGTCACGGCCAGTTCCTTTTTGGCCGACAGGATCGTCGAGCTGGACGAGGCCTTTGCCACGGACACCCTCAAGAAATCAGACCTGGAGCAATTCCTGGCCGACGCCCGGGACTCCTCGGCCAGCATTCAGGCCAACCTCGGCCGCGCGGCCATGCTGATCAGCAGCTTCAAGCGGGTAGCGGCCGACCAGTCGTCGGAGATGCCGCGCCTGTTCAACCTGCACGGCTACGTGGATGAGATACTCTTAAGCCTCGGGCCTCAATACCGCCACACCGGCCACACGGTGGAAAACCTCTGCCAGGACATGGAACTGTACAGCTATCCCGGGGCCTTTGTGCAGATCATCGCCAACCTGCTGGACAACGCGCTGACACACGCCTACGCCCCGGGCGAGACGGGCCTTATCCGCATCGACGGCCGGGTCGAGGGCGGGAATCTCATCTTCACCTTTTCCGACGACGGCGCAGGCATCCCCGAATCCATCCGCGACAAGGTCTTCGAGCCCTTTGTCACCACCCGGCGAGGCAGCGGTGGCACGGGGCTCGGGCTGCACATTGTCTTCAACATCGTCAACAAGATTTTTGGCGGCACCATCCGTCTGGCCACCGGACCGGGAGAGGGCACCACCTACACCGTCTCCATCCCCAGAGAACACGTCACAGGAACGGAAAACCCGGAGAGGGAAGCATGACCGACACTGGAAGCGATGAGCTGCGCTTCGCCGCAGAAAAGGACAAGGACCAGACCACGGACACCGGCAGGAACTGGAAGTTGCTCGTGGTGGACGACGACGAGTTCGTGCACCGTGTCACGGCCATGGTCCTCAGGGGATACCGGTTTGAGGGCTTCGGGCTGACCATCCTCTCTGCCTACTCGGCGGCCGAGGCCAAACGGCTGCTCGAAGAGCACACGGACATCGCGGCCATGCTTCTCGATGTGGTCATGGAATCCCCCCAGGCCGGGCTGGAACTGGCCGACTGGACACGCAACGAACTGAAAAACAAGCTGGTGCGCATCATCCTGCGGACTGGACAACCGGGCGAGGCACCGGAGCAGGAGGTAATCTTCAGGTATGACATCAACGACTACAAGGAAAAGGCCGAGCTGACGTCACAAAAACTCTACACCGCCATCACCACGGCCATCCGCAGCTACCGCGACATGCGCTCCATCGAGTGCAGCCGCAGGGGGCTGGCCCGCATCCTGGCGGCCTCGCCCGATCTCTTCCGGGCACAGTCTCTGGGCGAGTTCGCCTCGGGTGTGCTCACCCAGCTCGCGGCCACCGTATGCCAGGGCGACGACACCCTCATGGCCCGGGCCTCTGGCGTGGCCGCAGCCCGGCGCGACGGCCAGTTCCGCGTCATCGCCTCCACCGGCAAGTTCGAAGCGGCCAGAGGCCGCGCTGTGACCGAAACCGAGGACCTCGATGTCATCACCTGCATTGAGCGCGCGGCCTCCATCAAACGCAGCTTCTTCCACGACGACGCCTTCGTGGGTTACTTCCGCACCCCCAGCGGCTCGGAGAACATCATATATCTGCAAGGCACCCGGCCCATCACCGAGGAGGACAGGTCGCTCATCGAGATATTCTCGGCCAACATCTCGGCCGCCTTTGACAACATTGACCAGAACGCCTCCATGAGCGACACCCAGCGCGAACTGCTTTTCAGCTTGGGCGAGGCTATAGAGACACGCTCTTCCGAGAAGGCCAACCATGTCCGCAGGGTGGCGGAATACGCCCGGCTGCTGGCACTCAAGACCGGCATGAGAGATGATCAGGCGGAGAGCCTTCGACTGGCGGCCACCATGCACGATGTGGGCAAGATCGCCATACCCGACGCGGTGTTGCTCAAGTCGGGGCCGCTTTCGGAACTTGAGCTGGCCATGATCAGGGAGCACCCGGCCATAGGATACGAGATTCTCAAGGACTCAGGCTGCCCGGTCATCCGGCTGGCCGCCACTGTGGCCATGCAGCACCATGAACGGTGGGACGGCCGAGGATACCCGCAGGGGCTCACGGGCGAGACCATCGACCTCGTCGGCCGCATCGTCATGCTGGTGGATGTGTTCGACGCCCTGGGATGCGACCGCCCCCACAGGCGCGCGTGGCCGGTGACTGACATCCTCACCTTCATCGGCGAGCACCGGGGCAGCATGTTTGACCCCGCCCTGACGGACCTGTTCCTGGAACATCGTGACGAGTTCCTGGCCATCAGGGAGCAGTGGACCCCGGACGGTTGATCAGCGCCGCACCGAACAGATTCCGCCCTCGCCAAGCAGGAATTTGACCACGTCCTCAAGGGGCAGCGGTCTGCTGTAGTAGAACCCCTGCACCGTGGTACAGCCAAAGGAGGCAAGCAGGTCAAGCTGCTCCCGGGTCTCCACCCCTTCGGCCACCACCTCGATGCCCATGGTGCGGGCCATGAGCACCACGGTTTCCACGATCTTGGCGTCGCTTTCGTCCTCGGTGATGTCGCGGACAAAGGAGCTGTCGATCTTCAAGGCGCTGATGGGGAAGGTCTTGAGATAGTAGAGCGATGAGTACCCGGTACCGAAATCGTCGATGGAGATCGAAATGCCCTGTTCCACCAGTCGGTCGAGTTTGGCCACCGAGGAGTCCACGTCGGTCATCAGGGTGGATTCGGTGATCTCAAGCTCCAGGCGCGACGCGGGCAGGCCGCCACGCGCCAGTGTGGCCATGACCATTTCCACCAGATCGTCCTGACCGAACTGGATGGGCGAGAGATTGACCGCCACGGTGAGGGTAGAACAGCCCACCCCTTCGAGTACCTGCATCGCCTTGCAGGAGGCATCCAGTACGAATTCGCCCAGAGGCACGATCAGCCCGGTCTCCTCGGCCAGGGGGATGAAATCGCCCGGGCTGACCACCGTGCCGTCGGGCTTGACCCAGCGGACCAGCGCCTCAAGCCCCGAAACATGGCCCGTGGTCAGATCCACCTGTGGCTGGAAGTAGACGGTGAACTCACGCTCCTTCAGGCCACGGCGCATGTCGCTCTCAAGTTGCATGCGATGCGAGATACGCTCGTTCATCTCCTTGGTGAAGAGGAAGAACCCGTTGCGGCCCTTGCTCTTGGACTGGGACATGGCGATGTCCGCATTCTTGACCAGCACGGCCGGGTCCCCACCGTCGTCAGGGTACAGGGCCACACCTATGCTGGCGCTGACGAACAGTTCGTGCCCGCCCACGACAAAGGGCTCGTCAAAGGCACGCAACAGCCGCTCGGCCAGGGCCACTACTTCCCGCTCCTCGCGAATGTTGGCGGCCACCACGAGGAACTCGTCTCCGCCCTGACGGGCCAAGGTGTCCTCGCTACCACGCATGGTCAACAGCCGCTCGGCCACGGCCTGAAGCAGGGTATCGCCCCGGGCATGGCCCATGGAGTCATTGACCTTCTTGAAATTGTCGAGGTCGATGAAAAAAACGCCGACCCTGGCCCCGGCGCGCCCGGCCTGGGAGATGGCCATCTTCAGCCGGTCGAGCACCAGCATGCGGTTTGGCAGGCCGGTCAGGGAGTCGTGATAGGCCTGATGCTCAATCTGCATGTCCCGCTGCTTGATATCCGAAATGTCGTGAAACACGGCCACGTAGTTGACGGGCTGGCCGCTGTCGTCGCGAATGGAGCTGATGCTCAAGATCTCGGGATAGGCCTCGCCATTCTTGCGGCGGTTCCATATCTCGCCTTGCCACGACCCCCTGGCCTTGAGGCTTTGCCACATTTCACTATAGAAATCAGGGTCGTGCCGGTCCGACTTGAGCACCCGGGGGTTCTTGCCGATGACCTCCTCGGGCATGAATCCGGTGATGGTGGTGAAGGCGGGATTAACGGCCAGGACGACCCCGGACATGTCGGTGATGGAGATGCCCTCCAGGGCGTTCTCATAGACTTTCTCAAAGAGCCGCAGCCGCCGCTCGGCCCGGATGCGCTCGTCGATCTCGCTGCGCAACTCGTCGTGAAAATCCTCAAGCCGTGCCATATAGCGATTAAAATGCTGAGCCATCTCGCCAAGTTCGCCCCGGGAGTTTTCTTCGGCGCGCACACCGGTGTCGCCGCCATCGGCATCGCGCATGCGGTCCATGAGCGAAGTGATGGGCCGCGAGATGGAAAGCCCCAGAGAGTAGCCCAGCGGCAGGGCCAGCAGCAGGATCAGGAGCACGGCGGTAAGGATGATGCTGCCCAGGGTGCGAAGCGGGGCATAGACCTCATCCAGGTAGCTCGACGAGACCACGATCCAGCCCATATCCGGCAGCGAGCGAAAAAGCATCAGCTTGTCGCGGGGTTCTTTGGCACCCGGATCGAGCCAGGAGTAAGTCAGCTCACCGTCGCCGATGCGCTGGATGTCCTGGAACAGAGTGCGGCCCGAGGCATCGACTAAGTTGGTCACGTTTCCCGTGAGCCAGGGGTGATAGATAATAGCCCCATCCCCGTCGAGGATAAAGGCGTAGCCGGAATTGCCGACCCTGAAAGACTCGACCCCTGTCCTGAAGTCCTCGACATCGACCAAGGCCCCGAACTCCTGGCGATAGGACGAGGCGGAGATGATCCAGTCCCACGGCTCGAAATAGGTCATGTACAGAGCCTTGGGACGGACTCGCACCTCGCCGGGATTGGCCCAGTCGTATTCCAGGTAGCCCACCTTCTGCCCGGTCTGCGCCTCGCTAATCCACCGCCCGCTCAGGTCCTGTCCCTCAAGCTGGGAATTGGGATGCACCACCACAACGCCACGACTGTTCATGCAGTAGAGGTAGCCCGAGTCGCCAATGGACTGGCTGAGCAGAATGGCCCGGGCCTGGGCCTGGGCTGTCTCGAGCGGGATGCGCCCGGCCCGAACCTCGGCCTCGATCCCGGCCAGGATGTCATGGTTCATTTCGGCGATTGCGCGCAGGCGGTTGCGCACCGAAACCTCGGTGGCGGTCTGGACCATGGCCCGCACCGCCTCTGTGGAACTCGCCAACTCGCGGTGGATATTATCGACCAGGGTGGCGCGCATTACCGAATAGACCGCCCCGCCGAACACGGCCATGGACAGGACGAAGAACAGGGAGAAATATCCCATCAGGCGATATTTTATTCCGATTTTCCTCAGCAAGTGCAACACGTGGTCAGTATCCTGCAAATTCGGTCTGTTAGGGCATCATTACGGAACGATTCCGGGATGCGAAAAGACAGAATAAAACGGATCGACGCGCTTTGGAAGCCCATTATATCAGAAATCTGGCGGGAGGAGGACCGCATCAGCCGCCAATGGAGGCCATGCGGGTCTTGCAGACCCCCTGCCCGGCCATTCGCTCAAGGAGCTTGTATCCCATTGGCTTGTGGCGGCTGGCGCGGGCGATGATGCGCTCCACTGCGGGAATACCCAGGCGCGGATGACGCAGCACCGGGCGCAGACGGTACACCTTGTCGGAAAAAAGACAGGTGCGCAGGTCGCCATCCGAGGTCAGGCGCAGCCGGTTGCAGGTGTCGCAGAAATGGTTGGTGTAGGGCGAGATGAGGCCGATGCGACCAAGGCCGCCCTGGATGTCGAAGGTTCGGGCCGGGCCGCTTCCGTTGAGTTGCGAGGGCACCAACTCGGTCAGGGCCGACGCCTGGGCCAGAATATCGCCGGCCGACCAGACACTGGCGTCGCTCCAGCCGGTTTCAAGTCCCACGGGCATGAACTCGATGAAGCGCATGTCGATGGGCCGTGTGCGCGCGAACTCCACAAAGGCGGGCAGTTCGTCGTCGTTGACTCCCTTCATGGCCACGGCGTTGACCTTGACGACCATACCCGCCTCCAGGCAGCGGTCGATGTTGGTGCGCACGGTATGGAAGAGATCGACCCCGGTGATGCGCCGGAATTTTGCCGGGTCCAGGGTGTCGAGCGAGATATTGATGCGGCGAATGCCCGAGGCGGCCAGCCTGTCCACATGGTCGCCGATCAGCGTGGCGTTGCTGGTCACGCACATGTCTACGCCCGGAAAGCGCGCGGCCGTGGCGATCATGAAATCGGCGAAATCCTTACGCACAAAAGGCTCGCCACCGGTGAAGCGGAACTTGACCACCCCCAGCCGGGTGGCCATGTCCATCAAGTCCAGAATCTCCTCATAGCGCAGGATGTCGGCATGGGGCATGAACTCCCGCCCCTCCCCGGCGCAGTAGGTGCAGCGCAGGTTACAGCGATCCGTGACGCTGATGCGCATGTAGTTGGCCTTGCGGCCGTGACCGTCCTCCAGGATGCTACGCATCGCCCTTCCCGGCGGCGAAGACCTCGCGCTTGGTCACGGCTTCTGCCTTGATCCTGTCGAGGAAGTCGGCCAGGGCGGCCTTGACGTTTTCGCGGATGTCGCCCGCCACGATGAGGAAGAGTACATCGTCACCGGGCTGCATGAGCCCGCTGTTGGCGTGGGCCACGGCCCTGAAGATGCCCTCGCGGGCCTCGATCTCGCGCCGGATGGCTTCGATCCTGTCCAGGTCAGGGGTCACTTCGATGGCCGTCACCTCGGCGCGGTCCTTGCGCGACCAAGCCCGCACCACGCCGTTGTGTACGAGGATCATGCCCACATTGTCCGCGAAACCGGGTTCGCGTTTGAGTTCTGCTATGGCCTTGCTGATGTCCATGGCCCCTCCTGGCTTGATGGTGTTACTCATGAGAATAATCACTCCCGACGCGCCGGGCAACCCCCGGCCTTTTCCCCCTGCTTCGACACAGCGGCCACGAAAAACTGGATTTCGCACGGGCGCGGCGGCGCAAAATAATAATACCAGTGCCCGCGCCATGAAGTATGGTCAAGGCAAGGACAGAATGCAGGCATCCCCGACGCACCACCACCCCAGGTGCCGCCCGCCGAGAGCCAGGACGCAAGAGTATGCAAGGGTCGCCGCAACGCTGCCATGAGCCCTCCACACCACCGGCAGCGGAGAATACGGCACCCCCCAAGGCCACGGCGGGCATCCTGTCAGGGGCCAGGGTCAGCTTCCGGCACACCGCCGGGACCGCCTGGCCCCTTCTCGCGCACTGCGGGCCGGATGCTACACGCCCTCAAGGGCCTCTATGACCTCGTCGATGAGCGCCCTCGGGGTTGACGCCCCGGCCGTCACCCCAACGCGGCCGTAACCGCGCAGGGAGTCAAGGTCGAGATCGGCTGCGGTTTCCACATGGACGCTCGGCGTGCCGCGCTCGATAGCCACTTGGGCCAGCCGCCGCGTGTTGCCGCTGTTGAGCCCGCCAACCACCACCATAAAATCCACCCGGCCTGCGAGTTGGCTGGTTTCGGTCTGGCGCAGCCTGGTGGCGTCACAGATGGTGTGCAGCACAGTGACGTCAAGGGCCGGATCGGCCTCCATGCGCGTCGCCATGCCCTCGAAGGCGGCCCTGTCCTGAGTGGTTTGGGCCGCCAGCACGTAGGAGGTGCAGGGCACCAGCGGCAGCCGGGCGAGTTCCTCGCCGGAGCCGAAGACGTGATGGCCGTTGCCCGCATAGCTGACGAGCCCCCGGACCTCGGGATGATCGACCTCGCCGTAGAGCAGCAGCACCTCGCCCCCGGCCGTGTGGCGAGCGATGAGCAGTTGGGCCTTTTTCACCCTGGGGCAGGTTGCGTCCTTGATGACCACCTTGCGCGTCCGCAGCTCGCGCTCCGCCTCGCGGGTAATGCCGTGGGCGCGGATGACAGCGTAGGCACCGTCCGGCACCTCGGCAGGCACTGCGGCAATGCGCACGCCCTGCTCGGCATACTTGGCGAGCACCTGGGGATTGTGAATGATGGGTCCGAGAATATGGATGGGCCGTCCCTCGGCCGCTGCCACGAGCTTGTCGAGCCGCCGCAGGGCCAGGTCCACCCCCATGCAGAATCCCGCCGTCCGGGCCAGGATGACTTCCACGCGATCTATCTCCTTGGCCCCGCCCGGCGCACGCCGGACGGAAAAAATGCTTGACTTGCGCCCCGAGGATGAGGGTATATATTCAAACAAATGTTTGAATCACATACCCCGGAGTCGCCGCCCGTATCATCATGAACGAAAAACCTGACGTCAACACAAAAGACGCCCTGCTCGCCGCAGCCATCGAGGTTTTCGCGGACAAGGGCTTTGACGCGGCCACGGTGCGCGACATCTGCGGGCGCGCCCGGGCCAATGTCGCGGCGGTCAACTACCACTTCGGCGGCAAGGACTCCCTGTATGTGTCGGTGCTCCGGGAGGTCTTTCCCAAGGACGAGTACGACTTCGTCACCAACAGGAGCGCTCCCCCCGCAGAACGGCTGAACGCCTTTCTGGCGGCGCTGGCCCGGGAGATATACGAACGCGGCAACGGTATGGTCGCCCAGCGATGGGCCATCTTCCTGCGCGAGATGGCCAAACCCAGCGCCAATCTCGACTTCATCGTCCAGCGCCAGGTGCAGCCACGGGCCGACGAACTGCGCGACATCGTGGCCGCCATCCTCGGTCCAACCACCTCGGAGCGGGTCATGGCCTTCTCCTGCTCCAACATCTGGGCGTTGATGCTCGACCACCTGCTCACCCAGCCCATCCTCGACCGGCTCACGCCGCAGCGGCCAGCGGTCCAGACGAGCATGGAGGACTTCATCGGGCATGTGGTGCAATTTTCCCTTGGCGGACTGCACGCCGTCAGGGAGAACCCGTAAGGTCGGAGACCGGGGTCACCCTCCCCTTGACCCCAACCCGGTTTCCTGCGACCTTCCCCCAATGGCGGGGAGGACCATCCTCCGATGGTTCTCCCCGTCCTGTCGTCTGCCTGGAGAATCGCGAAATGCACCCGCTTCGACTCGCCTTTGCCCTGGCCCTGTGCGCCCTGGTCGTGCTCGGGCACGCGGCCACGGCCTCGGCCCAAGCCATGGTACTGGACTGCCGGGTGGTGGCCGAGTTTCCCCATGACCCGCAGACCTCCACCCAGGGGCTGCTCTACAGCCAAGGCCTGCTGCTTGAGTCATCCGGCGGCTTCGGCCAATCCTACCTGACCATCTCCGAGCCCGAGACCGGCCGCCGCCTGCTCACCCGGCGCATCGAGGGTCGCTACTTCGCCGAGGGCATCGCCCTGCACCAAAACAAGCTGTACATGCTCACCTGGCTCTCGGGCACGGGTTTCATCTTCGACCCGCAGTCACTGGAGCTGCTGGCCAGCTTCGCCTACCGGGCCGATGGCGAAACCACCGAGGGCTGGGGACTGGCCCACGACGGCAAACGCTTCATCCTCAGCGCGGGCACTGACACGCTGCGCTTCCACCGGTCCGGGGATTTCGCCAGGACCGGCACCCTGGCCGTGCGCGACGACGAAGAGCCCATACGCCTGCTCAACGAGCTGGAATACGTGGGCGGTATGATTCTGGCCAATGTATGGAAATCCGACAGACTGGCGGTCATCAACCCCGAATCCGGGCAGATCGCCGCCTGGATAGACCTGACGCCGCTTCGGGAGCGCATCGCGCCGGAATCGGGCTCGGCCAACGGCATCGCCTACGACCCGGAATCTGGCAGGCTTTTCGTCACTGGCAAGCACTGGGACAAGCTCTTCGTCATCGAGGTGGACGCCACCCTGTGGCGCCTGCCCGTCAGCCGCGAGACCATGCCTGCCAGCCCGCTCCCCTGACGGCCAGCCAGGATGAGTCCCTATGCGGGGCTGTCCGCCCTCTCCCTGGCGTAGCCCCACCAGATCAGGCCGCCGCCAAGGGCGATCATGGGCAGGCACAGCACCTGGCCCATGGACAGCCATTGCAGGGCCACGTAGCCGAGATGCGCGTCGGGCTCGCGGGCGAACTCCACCACGAAGCGGAACGCGCCGTAGCCGAGCAGGAACAGGCCGCTCACGCACCCGGCCGGGCGCGGCCGGGCCGAATACCACCAGAGGATGGCGAACAGGAGCAGTCCCTCAAGCCCGGCCTCGTAGAGCTGTGAGGGGTGGCGCGGCTCGCTGCCCGCGCCCGGAAAGGGCATGCCCCACGGCAGATCCGTGGGCCGTCCCCACAACTCGGCGTTGATGAAATTGCCGATGCGGCCAAAGAAGAGCCCCGGCGGCACCAGCGGGGTGATGAAATCGCCCACCTCGCGCGCGCCAAGACCCTTGGCCCGGGCAAAGATCAGGCACACCGCTATCACGCCCAGCGCACCGCCGTGGAACGACATGCCCCCTTCCCACACCGCGAAGATCTTGAGCGGATGGGCCAGGTAGTATTCCGCGTTGTAGAAAAACACGTAGCCCAGGCGACCGCCCGCCACCACGCCGAGGATGGCCCAGGTGATGAAGTCGTCCACCATGGCCGGGGTGAAACGGTTGGCGGGACTGGCCGCCCGCCAGCGGCCCAGGAGCCAGCCCGAGCCGACACCGAAAACGTACATCATGCCGTACCAGCGCAGCGCCAGCGGGCCTATGGAAATCATGACCGGATCGAACTGCGGATAACTGAGCATGAAGATCGCTCCAGGCGCGACACGCCGCCTTTGTTTTCTCGTGGGATTCTGGTATGCTGACGCTTGCCGAACACGGTGTGCCTTTTTGGAACGCACGTCAACCCCGAGACGGGAGGGACATGGAAACGCCGCAGGAACTCGATATTCTGGAGATGCCGCTCGAAGGGCTGGCCGCCTATTGGCTGTCCATCAAGAAGATCATGGACGCCAGGAAAGGCCGGGCCATCATCGACGAGGAAATAGCCAACACCGATGAACCCTACATCCTGCACCTGCTCGAAACGGCCTTCTCATCCCTGACCACGGACATGATCCGGCGGCTGACAGCGGTCAAGCGGGAACTTCTGGTGGAGGACTACGGCCGCAAAATCGACCTCATGCGGCTGGCCGTCTTCGCCATCGCCTCGGGCGAGAACCCGCGCATCACCTTGGTGCGCATGGACTCCAAGTTCGCCGTGCCGCTCATGCGCGAGGACAAGGCCTTTGATATGGCCACGGCCATGTTCGAAGCCATCCGGCCCAAAGGGGTGGACCTGTCCATCCTGCTCTCGGTGGACCACAAGCTCAAGGCGGACCGGCTGCTGGTCAAGCTGCTCTTCTACGTCATGTTCGCACGGCGCGAGGGGCGGCAGAGCCTGGAGCGGTTCCTGCCGCACATGGGCTCGCGCTTCTTCTCCGAGGGCGTGTCCCTGGCCATCGACAACTTCGAGGCCGATTTCCTGGCACACCACATGGAAGGCATCCGCGACCAAACCATCGTCCACACCGGCCGCAAGATGGACATGGCCCTGGAAATGGCCCTGGCAATCCGCGACAAGCTGCCGTATGACGACATCTTCCGCATCGCAAGAACCTATATGCTCTAGCCCACGAGGTTGTCATGAAAAAAACACAGATTGCCCTTCTCATGGCCCTGCTCACGGCCGCGCTGCTCGTGCCCTCGCCAGCCACGGCCTGGGTCTCGGTTCGCACGGGCCAGAAGAATTTCGAGCGGGCCTGGCTGGCCTACACGTCCCGGCGCTTCGATCAGGCCAATCAGCATTTCGTCAAGGCGGCCGACGCCTTTGGCGCGGGTCTGGCCGAAGATCCGCCAAGCCGCACCGCCATGTTCGCCTCCAACCTGACCATGGCGGGCATGTCTCTGTACTACGCAGGCCGCTACGCCGAGGTGGGCGCCCCCATGCACAAGGTCATGGACAAGGAGAACCGCGTCTGGGAAGCCCCGCTCTACGCGGCTCTGGCCGCAGCCCGGCTCGGCGACAAGGCAACCACCGTCGACCTCCTGACCCGCTATCTCAAGACCAGCCCCACCCAGCCCATCCTGTCAGCCGAGGTGCGCCGCCAGCTCGACGCGCTGGACTCGGGCGCTCCGCCCCTGGCCCAAGTGACGGAGGCCATCGATGGCGCGGCCTTCGAGCAGTTTGACAACAACATCAACTTTGTCGGCAGCAGGGGGGGAGAAATGCAGGAATACTGCGACGGCATCTACTGGTGGCGCTCCAACAAGCAGCCCTGCCTTGAGCGCTTCAAGTACACAAACTAGGCATCGACCCGGCGTCATGGTGGCGCCGGGCCATTCCGCTGAGGCCATTTCTTCACTCGGAGCTTGACGGACGCGCAGAAATATTGAACCATCCGAAGTCTTTCACGGGGCAACGCTCCGCAACACAACACCAACACCTCATGACCAAGGCCCCTCCCATACCCGACCAATACTTGAGACCCTTCACCAAGGACGACATCAACACCATGCCCCTGTGCCGCTACGAGGGGCCGGTGGCTGTTGTGCGTTCAGACAAACAGCGCACCCAGGCCCTCAGGGAAATGGAAGGCGAGACCCTGCTCGGTTTTGACACCGAAACACGCCCAGTCTTCAAGAAGGGCAAGCGCCCCGGTCCCCCTGCCCTCATCCAGCTGGCCACGGCCGCCTGCGTGTATGTGTTCCAGATCAACCTGCTGCCCATGTGCAACGGGTTGTGCGACCTGATGGAGGATACACGGGTGATCAAGACCGGCGTGGCCGTGCGCGACGACATCCTGGGCCTGCAGAAAATGGCCGAATTCGTGCCCAAAGGGTTCATCGATCTCTCGGAGATCACCACGGCGGCCAACATGCAGACCCACGGGCTGCGCAACATGGCCGCCAACCTCCTTGGGTTCCGCATCTCCAAGTCTGCCCAGTGTTCCAACTGGGCCAAGGATCATCTGACCCCACAGCAGGTCAACTACGCCGCCACCGACGCCTGGATCAGCCGCGAGCTCTATCTCGCCCTGGAGCGCCTCGGGCTGCTTTGATCCCGCCGCCCCTACTCGTCCGTGCCCGGCGTCTTGCGCTGGCGCTTGCGCTCGGCCGTGTGCCGCTTGCGCACCAGACGCTTGCGCTTGGCACTTTTGGGAACGGCGGTATCCTTGCGCGGCCTCACCGGCGTAAGCGCGCGGCGCATGAGCTCCACGAACCGCCCGATGGCCGCCTCCTTGTTGGTTTTCTGGCTGCGAGAGGACTGTGACGAGACCTGGAGCACGCCGCGCTTGTCGATCCTGCTCCCAAGCCCGCGGGTGACCATCTCCTTCTGATACCGGGTCAGGCTGGGGCTGGCGGCCACGTCAAAGAGCAGGGTCACGCGGCTGTCCGTGGTGTTCACATGCTGTCCGCCCGGCCCGGAGCTGCGCGAGGCGGTGAAGCTTATCTCCTCGTCAGGGATGGTCACGCTGTCGGTTATCGATATCATCCCCGATCAGTGCCACGCCACGAGCCGTGCCGCAACCCCCGCCGTCACTTGCGCATTGACACCCGCACCGCTTTCTATACAATCCGCCGCATCGCAAACTCCCCTGCAAAGGATACGACCATGACCAAACCCTGCCCCTGCGGTTCCGGCAAGGAACACATCGAATGCTGCGGCCCATATATATCCGGCCAGACCCCGGCCCCTACGGCCGAGGCCCTCATGCGCTCCCGCTACAGCGCCTATACGCTCAAGGAGATTGACTATCTCCGGGAAACCCTGTCGCCCGAAGCGCTCAAGGACCACGACGATACCTCGGTCCGGGAGTGGGCCGAATCCGCTAGCTGGCTGGGCCTTGAGATTCACGAGACCTGGGCGGGCGGCGAAGACGACGACAAGGGCATGGTCGAATTCTCGGCCATGTACGCCATCGACGGCGAGGAGCGCACCCACCGCGAGCGCAGCCAGTTCCAGCGCCTGGGCGGACACTGGCGCTACCTGGACGGAGCCATGGTTTCCGGCCCGCCCATTCGCAAAGAGCCCAAAATCGGACGCAACGAGCCCTGCCCCTGCGGCTCTGGCAAGAAGCACAAGAAGTGCTGCGGCCGCTGAGCGCGCCCCGAAGCATCGACGCACAAAGGCCCGGCTGTCCCTGAAGGATGGCCGGGCCTTTGTGCGTCTGAAATCAGAGACGCTATCTGGGGCACATGGCGCGCAGGGACTGCTTCATGCCCTCGGTGTCGATGCCGAGCATGGCCCGAAGCTCCTTCTGGGTGCCGTGTTCGACGAACTCGTCGGGGATGCCTATCCGCTTGACCTGCTTGCCCGCGAGGGCTCCCTCGTCGACGAGCAGTTCTATCACGGCCGAGCCGAAGCCGCCGACCAGCGCGTTTTCCTCTACCAGCAGGATGGTGTCGAACCGGGCGACGAGGTCGAGCAGTTGCTCACGCGGCAGCGGCTTGACAAAGCGGGTGTTGAACACGGCCACCTCAAGGCCTTCGGTTTCAAGCTGCATGGCCGCCTCCACTGCCGGATAAACCCGGGAGCCGAGGGTGATGACCACGGCGTGGGTACCGTCGCGCATCAGTTCGCCCTGGCCCAGCGGGATGGGCTGGGGATCGGGGCTGACCTCCGCGCCCACGCCCGTGCCGCGCGGGTAGCGCATGGCGCACGGCCCCTCGTGGGCAAAGGCCGTGACCATCATCCGGGCCATCTCGGCCTCGTCCTTGGGGGCCATAACCACGAGGTTGGGGATGTGGCGCAGGTAGCTAAAATCAAAGGCCCCGTGATGGGTGGCCCCGTCCTCGCCCACCAAGCCGCCCCGGTCGAGGAAGAAATTGACGTTGAGGTTCTGCAGGCAGACATCGTGCACGATCTGATCGTAGGCGCGCTGCAGGAACGTGGAGTAGATGGCCACGGCGGGCTTGTAGCCCTGGGTGGCCAGCCCGGCAGCAAAGGTCACAGCATGCTGCTCGCAGATGCCCACATCCACGAAGCGCTCAGGATAATTCTTGCGAAAACACTCGGTGCCAGTGCCCTCGGGCATGGCCGCGGTGATGGCCACGATGGTCTTGTCGCGCCCGGCCAGGTCGCACAGGGTGGAGCCGAAGACCGAGGTGTACGACGGCAGGCCCAGGCCCGAGAACTTGCGGGCCAGCCCGGTCTCGGGCACGAACTCGCCCACGCCGTGGAAATGGGTAGGGTCGGACTCGGCCGGTTCGTATCCCTTGCCCTTCGTGGTCAGCACATGGACCAACACCGGCTTGTCGATCTGACGTATCTCCTCGAACACCTTGATCATCTGTGCAGTGTTGTGGCCGTCGATGGGGCCGACATAGGTGAAGTGGAAGGCCTCGAAGAGAATGCCCGGGGTGAAGAAACTCTTGACCGAGTCGCCATAGCGCTTGGCATACCCGGCCAGATCGTCGCCGATCTTGGGGATGGTGGCGAGCAGGTCTTCCACATCGCTCTTGAGGCGCTGCAGAAAGGGAGTGGTCATCTTGCGGCTGAGGAACCGGGAGAGGGCGCCAACGTTCTTGGAGATGGACATCTCGTTGTCGTTGAGCACCACCACCATCTTGCGACCCAGGTCGCCCGCCTGATTGAGCCCCTCAAAGGCGAGCCCGGCGGTGAGCGACCCATCGCCGATGACCGCGATGACCTCGTGGTCAAGCCCCTTGAGGTCGCGGGCCACGGCCATACCCAGGGCGGCAGAGATGGAGGTGGAGGAATGCCCCACCCCGAAATGATCGTAGGGGTTCTCGGACGGACGCGGGAACCCGCTCAGGCCACCCTTCTGGCGCATGGTATGAAACTGCTCCACCCGGCCGGTCAGCAACTTGTGGGCGTAAGCCTGATGGCCCACGTCCCATATGAGCTTGTCCTCTTCGAGGTCAAAGGCCCGGAACAGGGCCAGGGTCAGCTCGATCACCCCCAGCGACGGGGCCAGGTGCCCGCCATGCCCGGCCACCTGACCGATGATCACGTCGCGCAGCTCCTGGGCCAGAGTCTCAAGTTCGGCCGCAGACAACGCCTTGACGTCACCCGGCTTCCTGATCCGCGAAAGGATGGTCGTGTTCATGAGCGCATCGGTCATAGGGGGGTCACACTAAGCCAATCAGCATACTCTGTCCACAATGTACCGGGCCAGGTCGGCGAGCAGCGTTTTTTCCCCGCCGTCATAGTCCGCGAGCCGCTCCACGGCCTGCGCCGCGTATCCCGAAGCCAGCTCCCTGCTCCGCTCAAGGCCGATGAGCGCGGGATAGGTGGACTTGCCCATGGCCGCGTCGCTCCCGGCGGGCTTGCCCAGGGTCGCGGTGTCGCCCTCCACGTCGAGCACATCGTCCACAATCTGGAAGGCCACGCCCACGGCCCGGCCATACTCGCGCGCGTTTTCCACATCGCGATCCGAGGCCCCGGCCAGCACGGCCCCGCACTCGCAGGCCGCGGTGATCAGCGCGCCGGTCTTCATGGCGTGCATCCGGCGCAGTTCGTCCAGCTCCACATCTGTCCGGCCGGTGAACTCCATGTCCACGGCCTGACCGCCCACCATGCCGCCGCCCCCGGCCGCCGCGGCCAGCACAGCCACTGCCCGCAGCACCCGCTCGGCGGGCAATCCCTGCACACGGGACGCCTCGGTCATGAGTGAAAATGCCTCGGTGAGCAAGCCGTCCCCGGCCAGGATGGCCGTGGCCTCGTCAAACTGTTTGTGGTTGGACGGCCGCCCCCGGCGCAGGTCGTCGTCGTCCATGGCCGGGAGATCGTCGTGGATGAGGGAATAGGTGTGGATGCACTCCAGGCTGGCCGCAAAGGGCATGACCCGCGCCGAATCACCGCCAAGCATGGACGCCCAGGCCAGCGTCAGCACCGGCCGCAACCGCTTGCCGCCCGCCAGCAGCGAGTATTCCATGGATGCAAGCAGCCTGTCAGGAATCCCGCGCTCACGCAGGCAGGCTTGGAGAAACGCCTCGACCTCGCGGGCGCGCTCGGCAAGCCTCGCCTTAACGGTCATCGCCATCCTCCGCGGCCATGGTTTCGAGGGCCTCGAACTCGCGCACCAGCCCATCGCTGACGATGCGCACTTCCTGCCGGGCCGCCTCCAACTGTTTGCCGCAGACCTGGGCCAGAGCCAGCCCCTCCTTGTACAGGGCCACACCCTGCTCAAGGGGCAGATCACCCCGCTCCAGACGGTCCACCACGTCCTTCAGCCGCTCGAGTTTCTCTTCAAAGGATTCCCCGGTCACGATTCCTCCAGATGCTGATTTGAATCAAAACCCAATCAATTCAGCATGTCGTCAACAGAGTATTTCAATAAAGGCGCAGGGTCCACCAACCGCCCCAGGACCGATATCGACAAATGCAGATGCGGCCCGGTGGAGCGGCCGGTCATGCCTGTAAGACCGATGACCTGCCCGCGCTGCACGGTGTCGCCTTCTTTGACCATGGGTTTTTCGAGGTGGAAATACAGGGAGATCACGCCATTGCCGTGGTCCACGTAGACCGAGTTGCCCGCGTAGTAGAAATCGCCCACCAGAATGACCACGCCATCGGCCACGCACTTGATGGGATTGTTCATAGGCGAGCGATAATCCAGCCCACGATGCGGATTTTTAGGCTTGCCGTTGAGGATGCGCTGCGCCCCGTAAGGACTCGACTCCTCGCCGCCAACAGGACGTTCAAGGGGCAGCCGCCACATGCGCTCTGGCGACACGGTTTCAAGGGCCGCCCTGGTCACTTCGCGCTCGGCGCGGATGCGCTCCAGGACCTCGGCGGGCGGGGTGACCATCTTCTCGGGCAGGGTCAATTCCTGACGCTGGTAAGCGACAGGCACAAGCTGGACCGTGTGCCGCAGGGTGTTCTCCTTGCCGTCGATGGATGCCATGACCACCAGCTCTTCCTTGCCCGGCTTGGCGTTGAGCACATCGGTGCCGAGCATGGCCAGAGCCACATGGCGATCATTCCAAACCGAGATGGACGGCACCAATTCCTTGCCCTGCCAGTGGACAGAAACGGAACCAAGGGGCTTGTCCGACGTCAGGCGCACCAGGAACGGCTGGCCCACCCCGGCCTGATCGGGAGCGGCCAGCACCAGGGGCGACCCCGTGGCCGTGGCCGCTTCGGCCTGGGCCGCCTGGGCCTCGCCCGGCATGGCCAGGGTCGGTCCGTCCCCGTCCTCCAGCCCGAACCCTTGGGCAGTGACCGTGAGGGGAATCATGGGCAAGACCAACGTCGCCAACAGAAAAACCAAGGATGCAAGCCGCTTCATTCCTTCTCCCGCGTTTGTGCCAACTCATCAATGACCACAGCCGCAACGTGGCCGTCCCGAATCCTGATATCAAGTGCATCGCCCGGCGTCACCTCTTTCGGGTCGCGCAAAAAATCTCCAGTTCGCCCGACACGAATGAGGGCGTAGCCGCGCTCAAGGGGTGCCTCGGGGTCAAGCCCGCGCAGCACGGCGGCAAGCATCGCCAGATCGCGCTCCCGCCTTTGGTGCAGGGCCATGCCCGCGCGCTCCATGCGGCGGCACAGGCCCGCCACCTCGTCAACCGCCCGGTCCACCCGGGCCGGACCAAAGGCGCGCACGAGCCTTTCCACACTCGCGGCAAGCGTGCGTCCGGGAACACGATAGACGCCGCGCCCGGCCGCTTCGAGCCTGGGCAACAGGGAGCGGTGGCGATCCTCCATGCGTCCGAGCCGCTGCGCCGGGGAAAGCCACACCAGCGCACGGCGCAACTGGCGGAAGGCATCCTCCCTGCCGCGCAGCCATGCCCCGTAGGCCCGGCCAAGGGCCAGCTCCAGGGCATCCACCCGCTGGGCCAGTGTCTCGCGCCGGGGCCACAGTTCCTGGGCCGCGTGGCTCGGCGTGGCCGCCCGTTTGTCGGCCACGAAATCCGCGATGGTCACGTCCGGCTCATGGCCCACGCCAGTGAGCACGGGCAGCCGCGCCCGATGGATGGCATCGGCCACCGCCTCGGTGTTGAAGGCCCACAGGTCTTCCAGCGAGCCGCCGCCCCGGATGAGCACAGCCACCTCGGCCCAGCCGTCAGCGTCCGCCTGATCAAGGGCCGCCGCGATCTGCCCGGGGGCGCGCTCACCCTGCACCAGCGTCGGATAGATGCGGATCTCACCGCCGGTGCCCCGCTCGCCCGCGATGCGCAGGAAATCGCGGATGGCCGCACCAGAAGGCGAGGTGATCACCGCCACCCGGGCCGGGTCGCGCGGCAGAGCCAGCTTGCGGTCCTCGTCGAAATATCCCTTGTCTGCCAGCTTGCGCTTGAGGGCCTCGAAGGCCATGGCCAAATCGCCCACGCCCTGCGCCTGAACCAACTCGGCCACCAGCTGATACTGGCCGCGCGGCTCGAACACATTGAGCCGCCCGGCGCACAGCACCTCCTGGCCCCCTTCCAGCGCATCCCCGGCCAGGGCGGTCGCCTCGCCCTCCTCCA
This sequence comes from Pseudomonadota bacterium, assembly GCA_043824835.1. Classification (GTDB taxonomy): domain Bacteria; phylum Desulfobacterota; class Desulfovibrionia; order Desulfovibrionales; family Desulfovibrionaceae; genus Pseudodesulfovibrio. Next base: position 40,200 of record JBDRSO010000056.1, read on the forward strand.
CCTCGCCGGTCAGTGGGTTGACCCGCTCGCCCTCGCGCTCCACCGGCTCGGCCGACCGCTGGGCCGACTTGAACCAGACCACGGACAGGGCGGCGTCGCCGTCCGTCAACGTAAAATACACATGCCCGCTGGCCGGGCGCGCCAGATTCGTCACCTGCCCGCGCACCCAGACAAAGGGAAACTCCGCCTCAAGCAGATTCTTGACGGAGCGCGTCAGCTCGGAAACGGTAAAGATGACGGACAAATCACTGCCTCCAAATCACGTCCACACAACGCCTCCCCGGACATCCAATACCCCGGAGGCTCTGCCCGGCCAATGCGCGCTTCATACCATCCCGCCCCACCCCCGCACAACCGCCAACCCCAAAGAAAATTCTCTCAAAAACCCGGTCG
>JBDRSO010000057.1:0-21191 GCA_043824835.1 Pseudomonadota bacterium
GATGGAGGAGATGACCGCGCAGGTCTGCCAGTCAAAGCCCATGGTGTCGGAGCTGCAGTAGCCGATGTCCTTGATGGTGGCCCGGACGATCTCCGGGAAATCGGCGAAGGCAGTGGTGGAGATTTCTCCGGCGATGAAGGCGAGGCCGGTGGTGACCAGGGTCTCGCAGGCCACGCGGGCGTTGGGGTCCTGGCGGATGATGGCGTCCAGAATGGCGTCCGATATCTGGTCCGCGACCTTGTCGGGATGGCCTTCGGTCACGGATTCCGAGGTGAACAGGTGTTTTCCTTCGATCTGCATTGAATCCTCCTTAAAGAGTCCTGCTGTACGGGCCTAAAAATCCGGGTCGAGTTCGCACTCGAGGATCTGATCGACGCCGTTGTCGTTGTCTGCGATGGCGACCTTTGGCTTGCGCGTCCGGGCCTCGTTCTCGTCGAGCCACACATAGGAGGCGATGATCACCCGCTGGCCGACGGCACCCTTGTGGGCGGCCGCGCCGTTGAGGCATATCTCGCCTTTCGCTCCGGGGATGGCGTAGGTGGTCAGCCGCTCTCCGTTGTCGAGATTGTACACGTCCACCTGCTCGTAGGGCAAGATGCCCACGGTCTTCATCAACATGGTGTCGATGGAGACGCTGCCCCGGTACTCCAGGTTCGCGCAGGTGATGGTGGCACCGTGAATCTTGGCGCTCAAAAAACAGCGTTGGGCCATTCGGCTCACACCTCTATCAGAATATTGTCGATCAGTCTCGCCTTGCCGACCCGCACGGCCACGGCCGCCAGGACAGGGCCGGTCACGGCGCTGACCGGGGTGATGTCGTCAGGGTGGACCAGTTCCACATAGTCCACTTCGCCCATGGGCAGCTCGCGGGCGTATTCCTGGCGCAGGAAATGTTTGACACCATCGACGTCTCGTTCGCCTGCCCGCACCATGTCCGCAAGCTTCACCAGCCCCCGGCGGATGGCCGGGGCGGCAGCGCGCTCGTCGGGCGTGAGGTAGGCATTGCGCGAGCTCATGGCCAGTCCATCGGCCTCGCGCACGATCTCGTGGCCGAGGATCTCCACCGGGATGTCCAGGTCGCGGACCATGCGCCGGATGATGGCCAGTTGCTGCCAGTCCTTGCGGCCGAACACGGCCAGATGGGGCTGGGCAAGCATGAACAGCTTGGTGACCACGGTGCACACGCCGCGAAAATGACCGGGGCGGCTCGCGCCGCACAGGTGGCGGCCCATCTCGGGCACGTCGATCCAGGTGGCGTGATCCGGGGCGTACATGGCCCCCGGGGCGGGCATGAAGAGCAGGTCGGTCCCGCAGGAATCGGTCTTGGCCCGGTCGCCCTCATGGTCTTGGGGATACTTGTCCAGATCCTCGCCCGGGCCGAACTGGGTGGGGTTGACGAAGAGGGAGACCACGAGCCTGTCGCAGCGCTGCCGGGCGTGGCGCATGAGGGCCATGTGTCCCTCGTGCAGGTAGCCCATGGTCGGTACCAGGCCGATGGACAGGCCATCGCGCCGCCAGGACAGGCATTGTTGCTGGAGTTCGTGTGGGTCGGTGATGCTGCGCATGATTGTTATCCGCTGCCGGGGCAGCTGTTGGCCTAGCTATGACTATTCTGCCGGAATGTCAATATCCAAATGTATTGATATAGTCCCGGCCCCAAACGCTGGGGGGATGGTGATGCGGCCCAGGGCAAACTTTCATTTGAGTAAAAATTCCGTGCGATGTAAGCTCCCGGATTATGAGGACGATAAAAGACATCTTCGCGGACGGGAGCCTGTCGTTCACCCCCCGGGAGCTGATCGACTTCGAGCATGCCATCAAGGATTGCATCGCCGAGTTTCTTCCCTTCAGCTCTTACAGCCTGTTCTTCCCCAGGGAGCCGGGCGGCCCCGTGCCCGAGCCCGAGTTCCGGCGCGAGGACGGGGAGCTGATCCTGCCCCTTGTCTTCCAGGGGCGGCTCTTGTGCCATTTCATCGCCAAGGGCGTGCGCCTCAAGGCCCCATCCACCGCCCCGCGTTACCTCATGGCCCTGGCCACATCCGTGCTGGAGAAGATCGCCCTGTACCGCAAGAGTGTCAGCGACCCGCTGACCGGCCTCTTCACCAGCGACCATTTTGTGGCCGAGCTTGAGAAGGCCATTGACCGGGTGCAGGGATGTCTGGCCACCGGAAACTGCCGGGCCGGAGCCGCCTCGCGCAACGGCGAGGCCACGGTGGCCAAACGGGGGGCTGCCCGGGCCGTGCCTGCGGTGACTGCCTGCGAGGCAGAGCAGGCCTTTTCGGGCACTCTGGGCGTGCTCTATGTGGATCTCGACAATTTCCTGTGGGTCAACGAGCGCTACGGATTCCTGACCGGCGACGACATTGTGGCCGAGGTGGGCCGCCTGCTCGATCTCGTCTGCCCCAAGTACACCACCGTGGCCCGGCTGGCCAACGACAAGTTCGCCGTGCTTGTGCCCGATGCCAAGCCGCGCGCCTGTTTCCAGCTCTCCGAGGTCATCCGCTCGGGCATCGGCAAGCTCTCCTTTGTGGACGACATCTCCAACGACATTATCACCATCACGGCCAGCGTGGGTTTCGTCAACTATCCCCAGGGAATGGAGGGCGGCCAGTTCCGCCGGGTCGTGGCCGAGCAGGCGCGCATGCTGGTGCGCAAGGCGCGCAAGGCCGTGAGCGTGGCCAAGGATCTGGGGCGCAACCGGGTCTTTGGCTATGCCGACATCCTGGACAAGGGCGGCCGCGTTCTGGAAATCCTGCCCATGAACCGCGTGGGCGTCAGCCTGGGCGAATCGTCAGGGGCCAGGGTGGGGCAGCGCTTTCTGGTGCGCGCGCCCAAGGCCTCCCAGGCCGGGGCGGACTCCGGCGCGGGGCAGCATCCGGCCATGGTCAAGGCCGAGGTGGTTCTGGCCGAGGTCCATGCCGACAGTTCAGTGGCCGAGATTCTTCACCTGGGCGATGCGGGCGTGGCTGTCGAGTCCGGCGACCAGCTCAAGCTGGTTTCGGGCGACCAACCCGGTTTTGTCGACAGGGCAGCCGACGCGCCGACCGCCCCGCGCAAGGACGCGGCCACCCGGCTCGTGGGCTATGGCGATTTCGTGGCCGCCCTGGCCGCAGCGAGGCTTGCTCCCGAGTCCTTCGGCCTCTCGCTGGTGCGCGTCCTCGACCAGCCTGTGGACACCGGCGAGGGCTACCAGGAGGCCATGGACCGGATGATGGCCGAGGTGGCCGCCCTGGTGCGCGGCGGCTTTGGCGACCGTGTGCTGGGCGGGCGATACGGCCTGGGCGGCATGATCTTTTTCCATGAGGCCGTGGACGGGCCGACCCTGCGCGCCCGGTCCCTCGAAATCGTCAGGCTGGCGGCGGACACCTTGAGCGTCTCGGTGGCCATCGGCTCGGCCTGCTATCCCTTCCTCAATTTCGACCGGGCCGACATTCTCGAAAACTGCCGCAAGGCGCTTGAGCACGCCCTGCTGCTGCCCGAGCCGCGTGTGGCCGTGTTCGATTCCATTTCCCTCAATCTTTCGGCCGACAGGCGGTTCATGGCGGGTGACATTTACGGAGCCGTGGAGGAATTCAAGCTCGCCCTGCTCGATGACGAGAACAACCTGCTGGCCCGCAACTCCCTTGGCATCTGCTACGCCCAGCTGGGTCGGTTCGATGAGGCGCGCCGCCAGTTCGAGCAGGTGACGGCCATCAATGCCAAGGACGTGCTCGCCCTGTACAACCTCGGCTGGGCCAATCACCGGCTGGGCGACCTCAAGAAGGCGGAGCAGGCCTATCGCCAGTGCCTCAAGGCTGACCCGGGGCACGTCTACGCGCTGATGCGCCTGGGTTCCCTGTGCGAGGGGGCCGGGCATCTCAAGAAGGCGGCCAATCACTACCGCAAGGCCGCGGCCCAGCCCGGCGGCGAGCGCATGGTGCTGCGCCCCCTGGCCCGCGTGGCCTATCGCCAGGGCGACCTGGACGCCACCCGTGAATACCTGCACCTCGCCCTCAACGCGGACCACAATGATCATCAGGCCATGCACATGCTGGCCAGACTCTATCTCGACCAGGGGGAGGACCCCCAGATCGCCGAGGTGCTGGCCCGGCAGTCTTCGGCCCTGTCGCCCGAGCGGGCCGCCTACTGGGACACCCTGGTGGAGGCCCTCGAAGCCCAGGGCAAGATAGAGGAGGCGGTCAAGGTGGCTGCCCGGGCCGGATAGTCCAATCTGGGACAGGGAACGCGCAGACAGATATTGTTTACGAAAGAAGCCCCGCGGCAATTGGCCGCGGGGCTTTTGTCGTGCGGTCTGGCCGGGGGCTACCGGGATTCCAGATAGGCCTTGAAGACCGGGGCGGCGGGCTTGCCGTCGGCCGTGGTCACGCCGTCGAGCCAGGCCTCCCAGGTGGCCGGGTGTTCCTTGAGCCACTTGAGGCCAGCGGTGCGGAAGTTGAGGGACTTGTCATTCTTGATGGCGGTCATGATCTGATTCATCATGGGCACGGGGAAGACCATGTTCGTGAGCAGTTTGGCAACATTGGGGTTGTCCTCGGCAAAGCCCTTGCGCACGTTGGTCCAGACCGTGGCGCTGCCGTCGTCAGGGCCGAAGGTCTCGTCGGTGCTGCCTGTCAGGTAAGTCATGTCGATGCGCTCGTTCATGCTGTGGGGCGCCCAGCCCAGGAAGACGATCCACTTGCCCTGGGTGGCGTAGGACTGCACCTGGGAGAGCATGGCCACCTCGCTCGACTGCACCAGCTTGAACTTGCCCAGCCCGAACATGTCGGCGTCGATCATGGCCTGGATGATCTGGTTGCCGTCGTTGCCCGGCTCGATGCCGTAGATTTTCCAGTCCAGGGTGTCGCCGAACTTGGCGATGTCGCTGAAGTCCTTGAGCCCGGCCTCGGCGCAGAAGGTGGGCACGGCCAGGGTGTACTTGGCCCCGGGCATGTTGGGCGCGTACTTGATGACCGTGCCGTTGTCGAAGAACTTGTCGGCCACGCTGGCCATGGAGGGCATCCAGTTGCCCAGGAAGGCGTCCACATCGCCGGTGGACATGGCCGCGTAGGCGATGGGCACGGACAGGACCACGTTCTCGGCATCGTAGCCGATGCTCTTGAGCAGGTTCACGGCCAGCTCTGTCTTGATGGTCACGCCGGTCCAGGAGACGCTGGCGATCTTGATCTTCTGCGCGGCATGCGCGGTGGGGGTCATGGTGAACAGGGCGACGGCAAAGACGAGGACGGACAGGCTCCGCCTGATGGAAAACGACATCAAACCTCCTTGGTTGGGGGTGAACGGACAATGGATCGTGACCCGTCGTCCCTGCGCGCAACAGCGCACGCTGGCGGTCGGGCTATTTCGAGCCGAACCAGTTGATCGCCTTGGCGGCGTGGTTTTGATAGATGTGTTTGACCTCGGTGTATTCCTCCAGCCCCTGGCGGCCCAGCTCGCGGCCGAGGCCGGATTGGCGGTAGCCGCCCCATGGGGCCTGGACGAAGTAGACATTGAAGTCGTTGATCCAGACCGTGCCGAAGCGCAGGGCGGCCGAGACCCTGGCCATGCGGTCAGCGTCACGGGTCCAGAATCCGGCGGACAGGCCGTAGACGGCGTCGTTGGCCCGGGCTACGGCCTCTTGCTCGGTGGCGAAGCGCTCCACGGTGATGACCGGGCCGAAGATCTCTTCGCGCACGATGCGCATGTGGCTCTCGCAGCCGGTGAACAGCGTGGGCATGACGAAGTGGCCGCTCGCCAGCGCGGGGTCTTCCGGTCGGCCGCCGCCCAGGGCGAGGGTGGCCCCTTCCTCCCTGGCGATCTCGATGTACCCCTCCACCTTGGCCCGGTGGTCGGCCGAGATGAGGGGCCCCATTTCGGTGGCCGCGTCCAGGCCGTTGCCCACCCTGATGCGCTTCATTCGATCCAGAAGCTTCTCCACGAAGCGGTCGTGGATGGCGTCCTGAACCATCAGCCGTGCCCCGGCCGAGCAGATCTGCCCGGCGTGGAAGAAGACCGCGTTGAGGGCGTGGTCCACGGCCACGTCGAAGTCCGCGTCGTCAAAGACGATGTTCGGGTTCTTGCCGCCCAGTTCCAGGGCGACCTTCTTCACGTTGTCGGCCGCCGCGCGCATGATGGTCTGGCCCGTGGCAATGCCGCCGGTGAAGGAGATGAGGTCCACATCCGCGCTCTCGGCCAGCTCCGCGCCTACATCCGGGCCAGGGCCGAGGACCGTGTTGACCACGCCCGCCGGGTATCCGGCTTCTTCGGCCAGCTCGGTGATCCTGATGGTGGTCAGGGGGGTGATCTCGCTTGGTTTCATGACCAGGGTGCAGCCCGCGGCTAGGGCCGGGGCCATCTTCCACGAGGCCTGGAGCAGGGGATAGTTCCACGGCGATATCTGGCCGCACACGCCCACAGGCTCGCGCACCACCCGGCTGGTGGTGCCGGGGTTGGGCGAGGCGATGACCTCGCCGCCGTCCTTGTCGGCCATGCCCGCGTAGTAGCGGAAGATACCTGCCACGTCGTCCATGTCCCAGCGCGATTCCTCAAGGGTCTTGCCCGTGTCCAGGGTCTCCAGTCGGGCCAGGGGCTCGCGGTCACGCTCAACGAGGTCTGCCAGCCGGGCCAGCAGCCGCCCGCGCTCCACGGCCGGGGTCTGCAGCCAGCCGCCGGAGTCAAAGGCGCGGCGCGCAGCCGCAATGGCGTCGCGGGCGTCGTCGCGTCCGCCCTCGGCCACCTCGGCTACCTCTGAACCGTCAAATGGATTCTCGATACGCCGGGTCGCGCCGGAGCGCGCCTCGACCCACTGTCCGTCGATGTACATTTTCCCTGTGATCATGCGCCACTCCCGTCGCTGTCTGCGCCGTGCCGGTAGTAGGGCACGTCCTTGGCCGCCAGCGGGGTGTTGCCCAGGATGATGTCTGCCGCTTTTTCCGCGATCATCATGACCGGGGCGTAGATGTTGCCGTTGGTCACATAGGGCATGACCGAGGCATCCACCACGCGCAGGCCGTCGATGCCGTGGACCCTGAGATCGGCATCGGTCACGGCCATGTCGTGGGTGCCCATGGCGCAGGTGCAGCTGGGGTGGTAGGCGGACTCGCCCTCGCGGGCCACGAAATCGAGGATTTCCTTGTCGGTCTGGGCCTGATCGCCCGGGGCCAGCTCGCGTCCCCGGTATTCGTCAAAGGCGGGTTGGGTCATGATCTCGCGGGTCTTGCGGATGGCCTCGACCCACTCCCGGCGCTCCTGATCGGTGGAGAGGTAGTTGAAGAATATCTCCGGGTGGTCAGCGGGATCGCTCGACTTGAGCTTCACATGCCCGCGCACGTCGGTGTTCATGGGGCCGACATGGACCTGATAGCCGTGTCCCTCGTTGGGGGCAGAGCCGTCATAGCGGATGGCGATGGGCAGGAAGTGGTACTGGATGTTGGGGTACTCCACCCGGTCGTTGCCGCGGATGAAGCCGCCCGCCTCGAAGTGATTGGTGGCCGCCTCGCCCCTGTGGCCGAAGAGCCACTTGAGCCCGATCCAGGGCTGGTTGTACCACTGCAGCGCCGGGAACATGGAGACCGGCTTCTTGCAGGCATACTGGACATACAGCTCCAGGTGATCCTGGAGGTTCTCGCCAACGCCGGGCAGGTCGTGGACCACGCCGATGCCCAGGGCCGAGAGATCGCGGCCGTTGCCCACGCCCGAGAGCTGGAGCAGCTGCGGCGAGTTGATGGAGCCGCCGCAGCAGATGATCTCGCCGCCGTAGGCCTTGAGGCTGCGCTTGCCCCTGGCGTATTCCACGCCCACCGCGCGCTTGCCCTGAAACAGGATGCGCGTGGTCATGGCCAGGCATTTGACGCTCAGATTGCGGCGGTTCCGGACCGGGTGGACATAGGCCCGAGCCGCGTTCCAGCGGCGGCCACGATAGGTGGTGCGGTCGAACTTGCCGAATCCTTCCTGGCGGTAGCCGTTGACATCGTCGGTGATCGGGTAGCCAGCCTGCTGCACGGCCTGGAAAAAGGCGTCGAAGAGCGGATTGTCGCATTCGGGGGTGGTCAGGTAGAGGGGGCCGACAGCGCCCTGGTATTCGTCAGCGCCCGCCATGCGGCACTCGAAGCGCTTGAAATAAGGCAGGCAATGGGCATAGGACCAGCTCTCAAGGCCGTCCTCGTGCGCCCATTTGTCGTAGTCCATGGCGTTGCCGCGAATGTGGATCATGCCGTTGATGCAGCTTGAGCCGCCGAGCACCTTGCCGCGCGGCTGGTAGATGCGCCGGTTGTTCATGTGCGGCTCGGGCTCGGATTCGTACCACCAGTTGTAGGTCTTTCCGGCCAGGGGATAGGTCAGGGCTGCGGGCATGTGGATGCGGAAATCCAGCTTGAAGTCGGGCAGCCCGGCCTCCAGGACGAGCACCTTGTTCTTGGGATTGGCGCTCAGGCGATTGGCCAGGACAGACCCGGCAGAGCCGCCGCCGACGATTATGTAGTCGTAATGCTTCATTCTTTCTCCAGTTCACTGGTTGTCCCGCTGATGAACGGGGGTGATTGCGGGCGGTCGTGGCCGCCCCGGTCCGCAATGCATTCGCGCAGCAGATGATAGTGGTGGCCGATGTGTGAGAGGGCGCGCATGATGTCGCCATCGGCTATGGCCTGGGCCGTGTCGCTCCAGTTGGCGGCAGCGCGTTCGCGGTACAGCGGCTCCTCGTACAGGGCGTAGTCGTGCGAGTTGAAGCCCATCTGTAGGGCGTGCATGACCCACTCGAACACGGTGTTGCCCGCCATGCGTACAAGCATCAGGTTGAGCTTGCGGTCCAGCTCGCCTGTGGCGAAGAGGTCCGGCTCGGGTTGTCTGAGCAGCCATTCGAGCTGGCGCGCCTCGGCCAGCAGCTCGGCCTTGGCCTCAGCATTGGCCCGACCAATGGCCATCTGGGTGATGGCCCGGTCCAGGGTCTCCCGGAACTCGATGAGTTGCCCCGGGGCCACCGGCTGCTGCTTGAGGAACAGGGTCAGCGATTCCGAGACGTTGGCCATGTTGAGCTTGCGAACATAGGCACCGCCCTTGGCGCCCTTGCGGACTTCGAGCAGCCCCTTTTGCTTGAGCGTCTTGATGGCCTCGCGGATGACCCCGCGCCCGGCCCCAAAGAGCGCCTGCATCTCGCGCTCGCTGGGCAATCGCTCGCCCGGTGCGAGTCTGCTGTCCATGATGGCGGCCTCGATTTGCAGCGAAACCTCTTCGCTGGCACGCCCGATGGTTACGGGCATGAAGAAACCCTCAGTATACCGGGGATCGCTCATTGGTAAAACCTTTCCTTGCCGAATAATCCATTTTGGCGCAAAAAACGAACTTTTGGCTCTAAATGGTCCTACCATTACTAGCTTGTCCTTTCCGGTGTTGTCAACCCGCCTTCAAGGCGGCGGGGTCGGGTCCGCCCCGGGGATGCGTTTTTTGCTGGCAGGGAAAGGTCGAGGGTCAAGGCGCCGATGGTCGCCTCGGCCCGGTTGTGCGGAGATGCCGATGGTGCAGCTTTGGTCATGCAAGACGGCAGGCAAGCCTTCGCGGATTTGCCGGGCGGCCTATCCCGGCGGTGTGCCCCCTGGGCCGGGAATGCCGTTGTTGACAGGATGCGCAGTGTGTGTAGATTGCCCCTTGTGATTGATTCTCCTTAAGGGAGATGAAAAAGGGAATCCGGTGAGACGCCGGAGCGGACCCGCCGCTGTATCCTTCCTGCCAGCCTGCTTCGACTGCTGGCACAAACCCCTCTTGAATGCCACTGTCCGCCTCTGCGGATGGGAAGGCCTGGGGTTTGCGGAAGGGAGCCAGAAAACCTGTCAGTCGCACACCCCGAGGCAACGGGTTTTTGCCGATCAGGGGAGCAAGCGTCGTTTTTCTGCCTTTTTCCGCCTTGCCGCCGCTTCTCCACCTCTTTTTCCTGACACCCTTCTGGAGGAGCGCATGGCTTTCGACCCTCTTGGCAGTGCCGAGCCCCAAGACACCCATCCGACGTGCCCAGGGCATGCCCTCCATGGGCACAACGGGCACGAACATGGCGGCCAGTGCGGCTGCCATCACGATCACGATCATGACCCCGGGCACGATCATGACCCCGGGCACGACCACGGGCATGACCACGGGCACGAGCACCTTCGTCCGCCCAAATACAAGCCGGGCATCCTGCTCGCGGCCTTTGGCGTGGCCATTGATGAAGCCCGGCGCGGCTACGATCTGTTTGAGGCCGAGGTCCGTCAGCGTCATCCTGACATGGAGCTGGCCTGGGCCTACACGGCGCACAAGGTGCGCCGCAAGCTCAACCGGCGCGGCAAGGAGTGCGATTCCCTCGCCGTGGCCCTTTCGCGCCTGCACGACAAGGGCGTGACCCATCTGGCCGTGCAGTCGCTGCACACCACCCCCGGAGTGGAGTATCACTGGACGCGCGAGCAGTCCCTGGTCTACGTCCATCCGCGCAAGGGATTTCCCGAAGTCGTCGTGGGCGGCCCGCTCCTTCTCTCGGACCTCGACCTGGACCGATCCTGCCAGGCGCTGCGGGGCTACATTCCCGCTGAGCGCCGCCCAGATCAGGCCGTGGTGCTTGTGGGCCACGGCACATATCATCACGGACAGCAGCGGTATCTCGATTTTCAGGAGCGCGTGCAGCGCGACGACCCGCTCATCCGCGTGGGCACGCTCATGGGCCGTCCCGCCTGTCGCGACATCATGGCCGAGCTGGAGGCCAACGGGGTCAAGGATGTCTGGCTCCTGCCCTTTATGTGCGTGCCAGGACACCATGTCCATCTGGACGTCTTAGGCAACACGCCGAATTCATGGAAGAGCCAGATGGAACATGCCGGTTTCACTGTGCGAGGGTGCGTGACCGGAACACTGGAGCACGCTCCTTTTCGCACCATCTGGCTTGAACACCTGGACGCCGCCTGCGCCCACATCCGCGCCCTGGAAACGGCATAGCCAAGGAAAACGTCATGCACATCTCGGAAGGAGTTCTTTCCCCATCGGTTTTGATCGCAGGAGCAGTGCTGACCGCAGCGGGCTGCTGGATCGGCTATCGCAAGCTGCAGTACGAGAAAATCGTGACCGCTTCGGTCCTGTCTGCAACATTTTTTGTCGGCTCGCTAATCCATGTGCCCCTGGGGCCATCCAGCGTGCACTTGCTGCTCAACGGCATCTCCGGAGTGGTGCTGGGCTGGGTGGCCTTCCCGTGCATCCTGGTGGCGCTTCTTCTCCAGGCGGTCATGTTTCAATTTGGCGGGCTTTCTGTCCTGGGCGTTAACACGCTCAATGTGGCCGTTCCAGCCGTACTGTGCTTCTATCTCCTGCGGCCGTTGCTGGCCGGGAGTCCCGGCAGGGCGGCCCTGGCCGGGTTTCTTGGCGGGGCAGGCGCGGTTCTCGGCACCGCCCTGATGACGGCATTTTCCCTGGCCTTTACTGATGAAGGGTTTCTGACCACCGCCAAGCTCGTGGTGGTGGGCCACCTGCCGGTCATGGTCATCGAAGGGGTGGTGACCATGTTCGCCGTTGGTTTTCTGGCCCGGGTGCGGCCGGAGTTGTTGAGCGGCGGAGGCTGCCTTGGACATGCCAGTACCGGAGGACCGTCATGCTGAAACAGAGTGTATGCGCTGCCTTGCTGCTTGTTTTCTTGTTCCCCGGGCCGGGCTTGGCGCACAAGGTGATTCTCAATGCCTGGATCGAGGACGGCGAGCTGTATGCCGAAGTGGGCTTTAGCGACGGTTCGCCGGCATCCGGGGCCATTGTCAGCGTGCTTGACCCGGGAACCGGCGAAGAGCTTTTTTCGATAACGGCCGACGGCGAGGGGGGTGTGGCGACCGCCTTGCCCCCGGAAGTGTTTGCGGGAGGCGGCGGCCTGCTCGTGGTGGGCAATGCCGGGGCAGGGCATCGTGTGGAGCGGCTGCTGGCCGCCGCAGACATCACCCCGGCCCCAAATGGGGAGAAGGCGGGCGCTGACGCCGCAGCCCAAGAGCCTTCCCCGGCAGAGGCTACGGTGGATGGCGCAGCCCTGGAGATCCTCGTGCAGCAGGCGGTGCGCAAGGAGATCGCCCCCCTGGTTCGCGAGATCCGCTCCCGCAATGAAGAGGGGCCGTGCCTTCAGGATATCGTCGGCGGTATTGGCTATATCTTGGGGCTTGCCGGTCTGGTCATGCTCATCAAGGGTAGGCAGGACCGCAGAAACCGCGATGGTTCAGGCATAACCTCATGAACCTGCCGGATGGCCGGGCCGACTCACGGGGCGGCCCTCTTGCCAGGATGGACGCCCGCGTCAAGCTGCTCCTGACTCTCGGGCTGCTGCCCCTCATCATATCCCTTCAGGGATTTTCGAGTCTTGCCCTTGCCCTGGCCCTGTCTGCCACGCTTCTGGTTTCGGCCCGCAGGCCGACCCGGCAGACCCTTTCCAGATTGGCGTATGCCAATGCCTTTTTCGTGTTTCTTGTTGTGACCCTCTCCCTGACCTATCCGGTCAAGGAGCTGGGAGCCTGGCATTTTTTCAGCCTGGACGGCCTGCGTCTTGCCGGGCGCATCGCTCTCAAGGGCAACGCCATGCTGCTGGTGCTTCTGAGTATCGTGGCCAGCAGCACAGTACCTGTGCTCGCCAATGCCCTGCAGCGGTTGCGTGTCCCCCATAAACTCGTCCTGCTCCTGACCTATACCTACCGGCAGGTGTTCATCATCGCGGCGGAGATGGAACGCATGCGCCAAGCCGCCGCAGCCCGCTGCTTCCGGCCCGGACTGCGGCTGCATGTGTACAGGACGTACGGCTATTTTCTGGCCCAATCCCTGGTCCGCAGCCTGGATAGAGGGCAGCGCATCCACGAAGCCATGCTCATGCGCGGCTTTGCCGGGCGCTTTCATCTGTTGCAACGAAACAACGGGGCTACGCCCGCAGAGGTCGCTTTCGGGGTGTTCGTGTTCATCCTCGGCCTCGGGCTGGTGGTTCTGGACAGGATCATACTGAGTTGACCCCACCTCTTGTCGCCCTGGAAGGGGCCTCCCTGGTCTATCCCGGCCAAAGCGGATCCGCGCTTTGCGAAGTGGATTTTGCCCTGCGCCGGGGAGAAAAAATCGCCATCACGGGCGATAACGGCAGCGGCAAGACCTCGCTGCTGCTGGCCCTTGTCGGCCTGCGGCCCCTTGCCGGGGGAAGGCTGCTCCATGGTGGCGGCGAGGTTCGCAAACCCAGGCAGTACTATGATCTTCGCCGTGAGGTGGGACTGGTTTTCCAGAACTGCGATGATCAACTCTTTTCACCCTCGGTCATCGAGGATGTGGCCTTCGGCCCCCTGAATCTGGGTCTCTCGCCGGACGACGCCCTGTCGATCGCCCACGAGACCCTGGAGGTCCTGGACATGGGACATCTGGAAAACCGTTTGACTCATACCCTCTCTGGAGGGCAGAAGCGCATCGTGTCTCTGGCCACCGCCCTTGCCATGAGGCCCAAGGCCCTGCTGCTGGACGAACCCACCAATGATCTCGACCGGAACACCCGCTCCAGAGTGCAGGAGTTCCTTCTGCGCAGCGACCTCTCTCTGGTGCTGGTCTCGCATGACCACGGCCTGACCAGGGCCATCGCCACCCGCATCGTGCGCATGGAGGCAGGGCGGGTGCTGTCAGATTCATGATTCTTCCCGCCGCAAGGCATGTGTGCAATATAAAAGGGTTGCAGCTTGTTAGCCGCAACCCTTGATCATTCTGGTGCCGAAGAGAAGACTCGGAAGCTTCTGGATTTCAGCAGTGTGGCAATATACTGATTTTATTTAAGTATTTCTTTTTAGCGTGTTCTTCCTGTTTGAAGAGTGACCTAGCATTTTGACCCGGCTTCAGCAAGAGCGAAGATGCCGCTTAATTATTATTCAGAGGTAATGGGATGGACCCTTCCCTTTAAAAAAGCTCTTTGGTTTTTTGCCGGGGCCAGCTTAAGCTGGCACCAAGTTTGTACATAACGTACAAGCTAAATCGTAAGGAAGCGTGGACATCACATTACCTCTATACAAAAGGTGTTGCCGAGCCTACCCGTTGGTCGAACTCATTTATTGCTCACCATAAATATCATAAAGAGTAAGATCTTTTGGAAAAATGAGACGCGCCAAGCAAATTTGACTACAGCCAAATCTGCTTTTCTGTGAAAAAACAATCCTGGCCGGATAAAAACGACCTCCTCAAACGTTGTCAGAGTGAAGACACACCAATACACCGACCAAAGGAGATTGACATGTTGCAGATCACACAAATCACAGAAACTAGTTCCAACGGAATGCTCCAACGCGCTTTGGCAATATTGTTGTCGGGCATAATGATGCTTGCAATGGTATCCATGCCATACGGATTTAGCCCTGATACCCAAACGTTCTCCGCATCCGTAGCCTTTGCTGGCAATGGCGGTGGCGGTGGCGGCGGCAATGGAGGCGGTGGCGGCGGCAATGGCGGCGGCGGAGGCGGTGGCGGCGGCAATGGCGGCGGCGGTGGCAATGGTGGCGGTCCTGACGGCAGTAATGGCCCCGACGCAAGCCACGGTGGTGGAGGATCTCAGAATGGAGGTTCCACAAAGGCAAGTCAGGGTGGAAGCACTACTGGCGGTGTCAAGGCGGGCAGCGTCCAAGATCTGACCTCTATCGATCCTGAAGAAGAAGCTAGTTTGGTTGGTCACTGGGGCGACACTGTGCAGACACGGGACCAACAGCAGGCCAGAACCCAGAGCCAGGAAATGGAGCAGCAGGGTGACATCGAGAATCAGGAAGAGACACAATAGCTAAAAGACAAATAGCAGTGCACTATGAAGATACTGAGCTTCAAACGACTTAACTTGGATAAAATGGAGAAGGAGGTGCTACGGCAAGAGCTGGTAGCCCTCCTTCCCCGACTTCGTCGTTTTGCTAGGGGGCTGACTAAAGATCCAGTCATTGCGGACGACCTGGTTCAAGATGCGTGTGAGCGCGCCCTTGAACGGCTGGACCAGGTCCGCAAAGGCACGCGCTTTGACAGTTGGATGTTCCGGATCATTCAAACCCGATGGATTGACTGTCTGCGCAAGAAAAAAGTCCGCTTCGAACACCTCTCCTTGGTCGGAGACAAAGACAGTTCGGATTCCATCGTAGACGGAAGTACAGGCAGTCCAGATGAAAATATAGACATCAAACGAGCATTAAAAACGTTGCCTGATGACCAAATCTCAGCTGTCATGCTGGTATGCATAGAGGGATACTCCTATTCCGAGGCGGCCAAAATTTTGGAAGTTCCATCTGGGACAGTGGCCAGCCGGGTTGGACGGGGAAGGATACAACTTGGAAAGGTACTCTTTTCAAGGGCCGAGGGAGAACGTAACGAACAAGAAGTTCGAGAGGAGTAACAATGACTCACGAATACAATAGAATGGAATTACAGGCATATCTGGACGGTGAACTCGATAGTGTCGGGATGGCTGAAATAGACTCGCTGATTGAGCGGAGTATAGATGCGCAAGCCTATGTGCTTGAAGCCTCTCGAAGCACCGCCTGGCTCAAAGCCGAAATGAATGCCGTGCTGGCAGAAGATATCCCTGAGCGGCTGTTGGAAACAATCAATGCTCCGACCCGCTATCAACAAAAGGTAGGATTTCCCAGAATGCTACAGGTGGCTGCTGCCATCGTGTTACTTTTTGTAGGCTTAGGAAGCGGTATGCTGCTGGATCGCGGTGAACAGGCCATACCATATGGCATGGTTGGCTACATCCCGGCCAGCTTCACCCCTGTAATTGAAGATGCCTTGGAGAATTCCCTGCGCAGAACATCCAAGGAATGGCAGGCCGATACGGGCGACCTTGCTGTCACCGTGACCCCAACTATGACATACAAAGATAATAGTGGAACATACTACCGCGAGTACCACTTGGACTTACGCATCGGCGAGGAGCGTCGTCAGATAAATGGATTGGCGTACCGGACCTCAGAGGGGCAATGGAAGACAAGCGCATTGTACTTCAACGAAAACAACAACTTAATATAATACTAATTGAGAGACACAGATGATGACTAGCAGCAATTATACAACTCGTTTTTATGGAGTAGTCCTCATACTTATTGCGACTATGGCGATTGTAGGGTGCAACAAAACAGTTGTGCCGGAAATGCCATCTGCTGAGCTGCCCACATACGAGGTCGGAACAACCTACATCTATGCTGATGGTAAGAGGGAAACCGTTCAGGCCGTATCCAGCAATACGGTTACCTGGGTCGACAACCAAGGGAACGTCTCCAGCGGCCCAACAGACATCATTTACCCGCGCGCTAAATGGGAAACCCAAACATACGTAGGGGAACGTCAATTCACGACGCGATACAACATGTTCACAGAAGACCGTTCTTCCCTGTGGCCTTTGGAAGAAGGCAATGAGTTTTATTTCACCGAAAAGGGAATTTGGGGGGGGAAGAACGGTACCATGAAGGATTATACGGTTCGCTGGAACTGCGACGTTGTTGGCAAAGAAAGGGTTAAGGTTTTGGCTGGCGAATTCGACACCTGGGTTATCAGAGGTAGACGTTTTTCCCCATCAATGTATCGGTATGAGACGAAAACCTGGTATTATGCCCCTGCGATCGGGCTCGCCGTATTGGAAGTACGTCAACTTACAGATAAAAAGAAACCGATTCTAAAGGAATTGGTAGCAGTAGTACCATCGACGAAGAATCTCCCGACCGAGGTCCACAAGGCTCTGACAGACAATCTTCAGCAAGCGCTGGAATTCAACAAGTCCGGAAAAAGCAGAGTATGGACAGACGCAACCACGGGGCTGAGTGGAAGTACTACGCCCACAGGAACATTCAAGCTAGATGACGGAACTTATTGTCGCAATTACACGCAAAATGCATTCTTGAAGCATGGCTCGCGAACCTATTACGGTATGGCATGCCGCAACGCGAAGGGCCACTGGATCACCCCCCAGCAATAAACCCCCTGTTTAACCCAAAACAAAAAAAGGACTCCGATTATTTGTCTGGAGTCCTTAACTTTCTTGCGGTGAAGCTGGAAGGAATCGAATCCACGACCTCTTGAATGCCATTCAATGGCAGACTCGTCACAAAAAACACGATAACCATTTAAAATTAATACGAGTATCCGCCTAGCCCCTCCCAATTCAGCATGGTGTGCACCATGTGCATGTGGCTAATCATTCCAGTGAGTTATCCAGAGAGTGCAAATGAAAAGGAACACATGGCGGACATCTTTTTGCCTCTACCCTAACACTAAATACCGATGACCAAACAACCAGTACCAGACAAGACAGAAGGTAATTAGTCTAAGCCGTGCAGGAATGCGGCCAGATCTCCGGCAGTATCAACAAGCCTTGGGGTAGGACGGATTATCAATGAAGGGTCGATTGATATGATTCGAGTTCCATCCAATGGAGCTTCTTTCATCCATTCCGGAATAGTTCCGGTATGCGCAGCGAACACTATTACATCTGGATTGAGCCAAAGAACTGCTTCTCGGGAAAGCCCCTGCCATGCTTTGCCGTCGTCCAGACCAACAGGATCGCCTCCGGCACATCGAACAATGTCTGAAATGAACGTATTCGGGCCTGCGCTGAAAAGCGGTGAGACCGAAATAATGGTGAGCACCCGGGGAGTTGGCAGACTTGCGATTTGATCATGAATCGATTTGAGCCGCTTTCTATATGCCTGCTGTAACTTTTCACTCAGTTCCCTCTCGCCAAGAAATGCGCCGATTTCATTGATTGAACAGAGCAAGCCTTCCAGCCGAGAGACATTCACGAGAAGGGTCGGAACATCGAACTTCTTTAACATCTGCACAAGGCGAGGCGAAGTGGAGCCGACCAATCCAACACACGCTTCTGGATGCAAGGCCAGAATCCGTTCCAATTCGGGATTCATGAACTGACCAACACTGGGAAGATCCGCAGCTTCGGGAGGATAATCACTATGTTCTGTCGTCCCTGCGACACGGTGCCCAAGGCCCATGGCGAACAAGGTCTCGGTTATACTTGGCGCCAGGGAAACAACCCTTCCCGCAATCGGGCCCTCGGCACCATAAGCATGACTCGCCGCAACCAAAAAAAGGGCTATGACGCTACACTTTATTCGTGATCTAAATCCCACTGTATCGACTCCTCAAGGGCCTGCCTGACACTTCTTCCTATAAGTTCACCAACAAGCACATGCTTCCCACAATACTTGACCGCTGGTCCACTCCCCTTGCACACGACAGCGACTGAATCAGTGCCCGTGCCTGTTGCAAGGCTATCCGACACCCCGCTCTTCACCCCCGCACTCTGGAGGACAGAAGCCTTGGCCTCTGTTGCAACAGCTATGGCTTCAACCATGGCGGCCTGGGTAAGGTTGAGGCTGGCAAGCAGTACAATATTGATAGTGCCGACCTGTTCCGGCTCAACTGTGATCGCCCGGCAGTCGGCAACATCTCCTGCGCATCGGGCATTGGAGAGTCCTGATGTAATAACCGCAGCCACAGCGACCTCTCCATCCTCCTGCACGTTGATTCGCAAGGACTTCATGGAGGCAGCGGTCATCATGCCGACACTTTTTCCCTGCCACTCCATCCGACGGCAGTGTTCGGAAATGACAGCTTCCGGGGTATGAAGCCCTTCTTCCGGGCGACAGCAGCTTCCATGAACCCGCAGGTTGACCAAGCTTTGAGCATGGACATAGCCACCGCGCAAAACCGCGCTGCTCAAAACCGGACTGGAAACACCTAAATCAATATGCACATGAGCCTCGGTGTGCTCAACTGCAAAGCCTAATATATTCATAATAATAAAAACCGCGCCCGGTAAACGGGCGCGGAATAGTTAGAAGTCGTAATTAACACCCAGCTTCATACTTCTGCCGGGCATGGTATAATCATCTACGCAATCGTATTTCTTATTCAACAAATTTTGCACATCAATATATGTGCTGATGTTGGCTCCTGGTTTAAATGTCAGACGAGTACCAAACACCGTATACCCGGACATCGTTTTGTAAGTTGACGGTGTCGTTTTAAAACTCTGAATTTTCTGATCACC
The DNA here is from genome assembly GCA_043824835.1 of Pseudomonadota bacterium. Taxonomy (GTDB): domain Bacteria; phylum Desulfobacterota; class Desulfovibrionia; order Desulfovibrionales; family Desulfovibrionaceae; genus Pseudodesulfovibrio. The sequence continues at coordinate 19,007 of JBDRSO010000057.1, forward strand.
AACATAAACCATATTCAGGTCATGGGTTAATTGTTTACCAATGTGGGTTGTTAGTCCAGCTGTGAGACTCATCTCAGATATGTACAGCGGAGTGTCGGTTCCTCTGGCATTGGTCAGTGCATCATCCATGTTCTTACGATCAAGATAATAGATTCCATTCAGGTATGGCTGAAAAACTATCTTGGTCTTATTGTATGTCACATCATGCGACGAACGAAGATACCCCTCAAACGCCGTCAGGTTGATGCCCTTGATATTTTCATAGGTATAATTGGGAAAGCTACCTGTGGTAACAATAGAGTTCTTGCTCTGTGTATGAAACAGCGTTGCTCCTGCTGTCATATCCCCCAAATAGAAATCGGTCCCTATTTCTGCAGTGGTGGCAGTTTCTGCCTTAAGGTTTGGATTACCTGAATAGGTAGCACCCCAACTCGTGGTATACGATCCTGCCAACTCTTCAGCAGACGGAGCACGAAATCCGGTACCCACTGCAGTGCGAAAGCTCAACCACTCTGCGGCATCATAGACCGCACCACCTCGCCAACTCAGATTGGTGAACTTACGGCTACCTTCTGCAACCGTAATGGAGGGGGTTTCTTTCATTTTCATGTTGTAGTCGTCAAAACGACCGCCAAGATAAAAGAGAAAATCACCAGCAGTGATGCGTTGCTCAGCCAATAGAGCATAATTATTATACTCAGTATTAGGTCCCCAAACGCTCTTACGCTGTTCCTCCTTGATCCTGTCGTACTCTACACCCAACAACAGGTTGCCAAAGCTACCCGTCTCTAAGTCCGCCCCGGTTCGAAGCCCACCGGTAGTAGTATCGATCTCCGTTGCATGATCATTCCAGACATACGCATGTTTGACGGCATACCCTTTAGCATACCAACCTAGAGGGGCATCTCCTCGATCAGTGGTCCAGTCAAAGGCCATACGCTTGTATGTGCTTTTGCTATTGTCGGTTGCACTAGGATACCGACCGGAGCCAGGCGAACCTTTGTCACTATGATTATAAATACCAGCCATATGAAGGTCATTCGCTGCATCTTTCCTATACGTTAGGCTGGCGGAAAGCCCTCTGTCGGTCATTTGGGAGTTTTCAATCTCTTCTCCACCTCCCGTAACATAGCTCCCTTGTCGTTCTCCATGTCCGGCAACAGAGTAGCCGGTGTCATTCTCTGTTGCACCGGAGGCGTTCGCCTTCACCCTATATTGACCGAAGGAGCCAGCCTCGGCACCGATGTTACCGGACACATCTCCTTTGCCTCTACGTGTGATGATGTTGATAACACCACCCATGGCAGAGCCACCATAGATTACAGACCCCGGTCCACGAACGATTTCGATACGATCCACATTATCCACCGGAAGCACGCTGACACGCCCAGTTCCAGCTCGCATGCCGTCTATAAGGATCAATGTTTTACTCTTTAGATCCGTACCGGCCATACTGTTACTTCTAAATCCACGAAGCCCCACAGAAGAGTAATCTGCCCCATACTTGTGAAAGTGTCCGGGAACAAACTTTGCCAGAACGTCTGAAACATCCTTGGCGTCAGTGTTTTTGATTTCTTCCGATGTGACAATCTGGACATGAACCGGAACCTCTTTGCTCGGGGTAGGAACAGAGGTTGCAGTGACCACCACTTCGGGAAGAACTCCCGAAGATGGATCAACTCTGGACTCGGCGGCCCAGGCAGTTGGGATGAATAAACAAAATGCCAGCAGCAGAGCTACGACACGCATAATAAAACCTCCTGTTGTAGCGTTACAGGAGGCTTCGAGGGGGGAAATAGGGAATAGAGCACCAGCCAGCACAGCGTGCACGGCGGATCGTGATCCCAGGCTTTGCCTCGAAGCCTACAAAATCCACCTTAAGGGCTGGTCTCCCGGCTCGAGGATCGACCTACTCACCGCGCCTTCCCAGGATATCCCCAGTGGCATTATGCGGTTTTCGTCCCCTCTCACGGTTGCGGGCCAGCGTCGGTTTCTCACCGAACTTCCCAATTATCCCTGCTGAGCAGGGACCCGAAAGGTAACTACCTTAATCCGTGAACAGCATCAATGTTTACAACATTAGCATAGCATTGACAACTTTTCTTTCCCCTGGATTTCTGGTATGTTGCGAAAGACAACATCGGCTGAGAATATTTCACCCGAGAGGTGCGCAGCATGGCCAAAA
>JBDRSO010000058.1:0-35825 GCA_043824835.1 Pseudomonadota bacterium
CCCGTATTTTGCAAAGCATGCCAGCCCGCATCGGCTGTTGCGGTCCCTTGTCGAAAACAGAAACCGCCCGGTGCGGCGGGAGCCGTACCGGGCGGAGCGCGTGTGCGGGAGAAAGCGGCCCGCGCCTAGCCGAGGATGGCCTTGAGGTCTTGGTCGGGCGTGGTGATGGCCGCGATGTTGTAGTTCTCCACCAGATAGTTGAGGACGTTGGGGGTGATGAAGGCGGGCAGGCTGGGTCCGAGCCGGATGTCCTTGATGCCCAGCGCCAGGAGCGAGAGGAGGATGGCCACGGCTTTTTGCTCATACCAGGAGAGGATCAGCGAGAGGGGCAGGTCGTTGACGCCGCAGTCAAAGGCCTTGGCCAGGGCCAGGGCGATCTGCACTGCGGAGTAGGCATCGTTGCACTGGCCCACGTCGAGCAGGCGCGGAATGCCGCCGATGTCGCCCAGCTTCTGGTCGAAGAAGCGGAACTTGCCGCAGGCCAGGGTCAGGATCACGGTGTCCTTGGGGGCCTGTTCCACGAATTCGGTGTAGTAGTTGCGGCCGGGCTTGGCACCGTCGCAGCCGCCCACCAGGAAGAAGTGGCGGATGTCGCCGGACTTGACCGCGTCGATGACCGTACCGGCCACAGCCATGACCGCGTTGCGGGCAAATCCGGTCATGACCGTGCCCTTGTCCGTGTCGGCCGGAAACCCTTCCATGGACAGGGCCTTCTCGATGACCGGGGTGAAGTCGTCGTTTGCGACGTGGACCGCGCCGGGCCAGCCCACCAGCCCGGTGGTGAAGATGGAATCCAGATAGGTGGTGGGTTTTTGGATGCAGTTGGTGGTCATCAAGATGGCACCCGGGAACTCGGCGAATTCCTTTTTCTGGTTCTGCCAAGCGGTCCCGTAGTGACCGGCCAGGTGCGTGTACTTCTTCAGTTCCGGGTAGGCGGTGCAGGGCAGCATCTCGCCGTGGGTGTAGACGTTGATGCCCGTGCCCTCGGTCTGCCTGAGCAGGGTGGCAAGATCCTTGAGATCATGGCCCGAGACCAGGATGGCCTTGCCCTTGGTGGCACCGAGCTTGACCTCGGTGGGCTCGGGGTGGCCGTAGGTGGAGGTATTGGCCGCGTCGAGCAGCTCCATGGCGCGGATGTTGATGCGCCCGCATTCCAGCGCGGCTTCCACGCACTGGGCCAGGGTCAGGTCCGTGGACAGGGTGGCCACCAGCAGCTCCTGGATGGAGGCGTGGAGTTTCTCGTCCTCGTGGCCGAGGATGGCCGCGTGGTCGGCGTAGGCGGCCACGCCCTTGAGACCGAAGGTCAGGGTGTGCTTGAGGGACCGAAGGTCCGGATCGGTCTCGGGGTCGTTCTCGATGCCATAGTGCTTGCCCTGGGCCACGAGGCCGTCCAGGTCTGCCGCAGGCGTGATCACGGCCGGACCGTCAAAGGTCACACCGGGCACTCGGGCCTTGAGACCCTCGCGCAGGGCCACGCATTTTTCGATAAGCTTGACGAAGCGCTCGTCGTCGAAGTTGACGTTGGTCAGGGTGGAGAAGACGGCCTTGGTCACGAAGCGGTTGACCTCGGCTTCGGTCACTCCAGCCTTGCGGGCGGCGATGGCCACCTGGGAAAGCCCCTTGGTCAGGTGCAGAAGAAGGTCCTGCAGGGTGGCGGTGCTGTCGGTCTTGCCACAGACTCCGGCCTTGGTACAGCCGCCTTTGGCGGTCTGTTCGCACTGGTAACAATACATGGTGCTCTCCTTGGTTGCTGGTTATCTCAAACGATGATTCGAGGAGTACCGGCAAGCAGACCACAAAAGTATGACTTGAGTCAAAAATGGCGAAAAATTATCATCCTCCCAGAAATTCCTGCTCTGCCGGGGTTGCGGGTCAGCCCTTTCTTTCGCGCCGCGCATTTGGTAATGATGGCTCAACCATGATCCGGGATGGTCCAATGAACCGCGCCCTTCACATTCTCGCCGCCAGTCTGGCCGTCCTCCTGCTCATGGCCGGGCACGCCCGGGCGACCGACGCCCAGGCCAAGCGCAAGCAGATTCTGCTGCTCAACTCCTACCACCAGAACTTCCAGTGGAACGAGAGCATCTTCCGCGGCCTGACCGATGTGCTCAGGCCCAAGGAGACGGGCATCATCCTCCATGTGGAGAACATGGACACCAAGCGGGTCGAATTCACCGACCACTCGGCGCAGCAGCTGCGCGACGTCATCGCCCACAAGTACAGGGGCACACCCCTGGACCTGATCATGGTCACGGACAACAACGCCTTCGACTTCATTCGCGCCCATCACCACGCGCTGTTTCCCGACGTGCCGGTGGTCTTTTGCGGGATCAATTTCTTTGCGGACGAGCAGATAGCGGACCACCCCCTGTTCACGGGCGTGGCCGAAACCCTCGACATCCGGGGCACCCTGTGGTGGGCGCTGAACCAGCACCCGGGCGCCGGCTCGGTCCATGTCATCAGCGACGACACCCCCTCGGGCCGGGCCGTGACCAGGGCCATCCGCGCCGATCTCGACACCTTTGCGCCCGAGATCGCCCTGCGCACTCTGGAGGCGGCCAGCCTGGACGAGTTGCTCGACAAGGCTGCCCGACTGCCCAAAAACGCGCTGATCCTCTACGGCGTCTACTTCCGCTCGCCAGACGGCCGATTCCACGACACGGGGGAGGTGCTGCACGCCCTCGCCTCGCGGGTGAACGTGCCCGTCTACGGCCTCTACGATTTCGACCTGGGCCACGGCATCGTGGGCGGCATGCTCGTCTCGGGCTACACCCAGGGACAGGCCATGGCCCAGATATCCCTGCACGTGCTGGCCGGGCGCCACCCCCGGAACATCCCGGTCATCCGCGAGAGTGCGCCCCGGGCCATGTTCGACTACGAGCAGCTCAGGAAACACCGCATCCGCATGGACGCGCTGCCCGACAACAGCGAGATCGTCAACCGGCCGCGCTCCTTCTACTCCGAGCATTCCGACCTGCTCTGGATCGGCGTGATGTTCACCATCGTCCAGATGCTCATCATCTTTGCCCTGGCCTTCAACATCATCCGCCGGAAAAGGGCCGAGACCGAGCTGAGGCGCGCGCACCAGTTTCTGGAGGAGCGCGTGCGCGAGCGCACCGGCGAGGTCAAGGAGACCGTGGAGGCGCTGCGCACGGTCTTCGACGCCTCCCACGACGCCATCTTCATCCACGATGTCACCGGCCGCATCCTGGAGGGCAACGAGCGCATGCTCAAGATGTACGGCCTGACACGGGGCGAAATCCAGGACCTCTCCATCGCCCGCGACATCTCAAGCCGCGACAACGCGGTCTACCGCCTCTCGTCCGTCTGGCGGCAGGTCTTGAGCGGCGAGCCCCAGAACTTCGAGTGGAGGGCGCGCCGACCCCACGACGGCGCAGAGTTTGACGTGGAGGTCTACCTCAACCGCATCGTGTTCCACGGCCGGGAAGCCATCCTGGCCAACGTCCGCGACATCACGGTGCGCAAGGAGTCGGAAAACCGCATCCGACAAAGCCTGTCCAAGTTCGAGGCCATCTTCGAGAACTCGCTCATGGGCATCGCCATGTCCAAAGGCCGGACCCTGGTGACCATCAACCGGCGCGGGGCCGAGATCTTCGGGCGCACCCCCGGGGAGTTGGCAGGCAGCGACCTGACCAAGCTGCTCGACGCGGCCAACACCCTGAACTTCGTGCGCGTGGCCCGCGACACCCTGTCACGCCAGGGCGAGTTCAACGTTGAGCAGGCCTTTCTGGACAGCCGGGGCGACACGGTCTGGTGCCGCATGTACGCCAAGGCCGTGGACCAGGACAGCCTGGGCAAGGGCGTCATCTGGGCCTGGGACGACATCACGGCCCAGCGCCGCGCCCAGGACGAGCTGATGCGCGCCCGCGAGGACGCCGAAGCCGCCAACCGCGCCAAGAGCGAGTTCCTGGCCGCCATGAGCCACGAGATCAGGACCCCCATGAACGCCATCGTGGGCATGACCGACATCACCCTGCAAACCGACCTGACCAGCGAGCAGCGCGACTACCTCGGGACGGTCATGGACTCGTCCCGCCACCTGCTCGGCATCATCAACGACATCCTCGATCTCTCCAAGATCGAGGCGAGAAAACTCAGCCTGGAGCGCACCGACTTCGACCTGCCCGCCCATGTGGCCGCCACCCTCAAGGGGCTGGAGATGCAGGCCAGACAAAAGGGCCTCGACTTCGCCCTGGAGCTGGCCACGGACGTACCCGCCTGCGTCAAGGGCGACCCCCTGTCCCTGCGGCAGGTGCTCATGAATCTGGTGGGCAACGCCATCAAGTTCACCCACAAAGGCTCGGTGCGCGTGCGCGTGGCCCCGCACCCCCTGGAGCCGGATGCGGCAGATCCGCGCTCCGTGGGTGTGCGCTTCGAGGTAACGGACACGGGCATCGGCATTCCCGCAAGCTTCATGGACTCCATCTTCCAGAGCTTCTCCCAGACCACACGGGCCTTTGGCGGCACCGGGCTGGGCCTTGCCATCTGCAAGCAGCTCATCGGGCTCATGAGCGGGGAAATCACCGTGACCAGCGCCATGGGCCAGGGCAGCACCTTTGCCTTCTTCGTGCGCCTTGAGCCCGGCGTGGCCTGCCCCAAGCCGGAAGAGACAGCGCCCAAGCCGCCCCCGCCGCCCCACCGGCCCCTGCACATCCTCGTGGCCGAGGACAACGACGTCAACATCATGGTCACCACCCTGCGCCTTGACGAGATGGGGCACACCCACACCGTGGCCCGGACCGGCCTCGAAGTACTCGAACGGCTGCGCCGCGAACCCTTCGACCTCGTGCTCATGGACATCGAAATGCCCGTGCTCGACGGCATCTCGGCCACCCGGGCCATCCGCACCTCCCTGTCCGACGGCCCCATCGGCAACCCGGACATTCCCATCATCGGGGTCACGGCCCACGCCCTCAAGGAGTTCCGCGACAAAAGCCTTGAGGCAGGCATGAACGACTATGTCTCCAAGCCGGTCAACTTCCACGAACTGGCCGTGATCATCAACCGGCTCTCGGAGCACACTCCCGCTCGGACACGGCCCCAAGGCGCGGCGGCAGATACCACGGGGCACGAACCGGCACAAGGACCGGGAGCAACCCCTGACGCGAATATCCCCCGAGACCAGGGGCACGACGGGGTGCCTGACGGGATGCCGGGCGGGAAGTATGACGAAACGGCCGACGAAATGTGGACCCCTGGGCCGGCCATGGAGCGCCTGGGCGTGGACGAAGACGTGTTCCAGGGTTTTCTCGACTCCGCCGCCGCAGAACTGGCAGCCCTGGCTGGGGATCTTCGCTTGGCCGTGGAATCCGGCGACATGGCCACCGCCGCAGGGCTGGCCCGCACCGTAGGGTCCATCTGCACCACAGTGGACGCCCCTGCGAGCGCCCGGGCTGCCGAAGACGTCAGGCGCGCCTGCCGTGGCGGCACCGACCCCGGCCCCGCCCTGGACGATCTGGACGGGCGGCTATCCAGCCTGAGAGAGCGCATGGCCGCACGTTGGCGGCAAGCCCCTCCCTCGGTATAACACGTTTTACACCGTGGCCCGCATGGGCTATAGTGTACTCTGTTGCCACAGGCGGGATGAGCGCGGCCACCGCCGCGCACCCTATCCTTGCGACAGGGAGTACGGCCATGTCCGACAACCTCTCGAAACTGAGGAAATTCGTGGCCCCCGAGCTCGTCTTCGGAGCCGGGGCAGGCCTTCTGGCGGGCCAGTTCGCCGCCAATCTTTCGATCCACAAGGCCCTGATCGTGTCCGACCCCGGCGTGGACCGGCTCGGCCTGCCTGACCGGATAGCCGACAGCCTGCGGGCCGAGGGCGTGGCCTGCGCAGTGTTCGCCGACATCTCGGCCAACCCCCGCGACCACGAGATCATGACCGGGGCCGACGTCTACCGGCGCGAACAATGCGACGCCATTGTGGCCGTGGGTGGCGGCAGCCCCATGGACTGCGCCAAGGCCATCGGCATCGTCTGCACCAACGACCGCCATGTGCTCGAATTCGAGGGCGTGGACAATGTGGAGCGGCCCGGCCCGCCGCTGATCTGCATCCCCACCACAGCGGGCACTGCGGCCGACATCTCCCAGTTCTGCATCGTCAACGACACCGGCCGCAGGGTGAAGATCGCCATCGTCTCCAAGACCATGATCCCGGACGTGGCCCTGATCGACCCGGCCCTGACCACGAGCATGGACAGACACCTCACCGCCCACACGGGCCTGGACGCTCTGACCCACGCGGTGGAAGCCTACGTGTCCAACGCCAGCTCACCCTTCACCGACCTCAACGCGCTGGAAGCGGTACGCCTTGTCCACCGCCACCTGCTGCGGGCCATCGAGGCCCCGGACGACATGGACGCGCGCACCGGAATGATGCTCGCCTCCACCTACGCGGGGCTGGCATTCTCCAACGCCATCCTGGGCGCGGTCCACGCCATGGCCCACAGCCTGGGCGGCCTGCTGGATCTGCCCCATGGCCTGTGCAACGCCATCCTCCTTGACCACGTGGCCGACTTCAACCTCGCCGCCGCACCCCAGCGCTACCGTGATCTGGGCCTTGCTCTGGGCGCGGACATTCCGGCCACTGTCGATGTGGAGGCCATCAGGCAGCCCACCCTGGAGGCCATCCGGGGGCTCAAGCGGGCTGCGGGCGTCACCCAGACCCTGTGCGAGCTTGGCATGACCAGCCAGGAACTGCCCCTGCTGGCGCAAAACGCCCTGGCCGACGCCTGCATGCTCACCAACCCGCGCCAGCCCACGGCCGACGAGGTCATCGCCATCTATGAAAAGGCGTGCTGACAGGCCCGCCCCGGACCCGGGCGGCGAGCGGGAAAAGCTGATCGGCCTGGGCCGGCGGTCCATCAGCAAGAGCTACTATCCCGAGCTCAGAAACCGCCTTGGCGAGCTGGAGCGGTTTCGCGCCCTGCTTGACCGCGTCAGCGATGCCATCTTCGTGGTGGATTGCGCCACCGGGCTGGTGGCCGACGTGTCCGGGGCCACCCCGGCCATGCTCGGCTGCGACCGGGACGCCGTGGTGGGTCGCCCCTTCAGGGATCTGCTACCCGAACACATCGCCCGCTACGCGGACAACCTGTTCAACCTCTCCTCCGAGGCCCTGAGCCTGGAAACCGAATTCCACCATCCCGGAACCGCAGACCGGCAGCCCGTGCCCGTGGAGATGTCCCTACGCATCGTGGAGCACGGCGACGCCCGTCAGGCGGTCATCGTGGCCCGCGACATCTCCGAGCGCAAACGCGGCGAGGAAGCCCTGCGCAAGAGCCACGACGAGCTTGAGATCCGGGTGCGGGAGCGGACCCGTGAGCTGGCCCGGGCCAACAAGGCCAAGACCGAATTTCTGTCCATCGTCTCCCACGAGCTGCGCACTCCGCTCACCTCCATCATCGGCTTTGCCAAGATCATCCGCAAGAAGCTCGGGGGGAGGGTCTTTCCGGCCGTTGACCAAGGGCTGGACCCCAAGCTGGGCAGAGAGATGGACCGCATAGCCAGGAACATCGACATCATCGAGGCCGAGGGCGAGCGCCTTACCGCCCTGATCAACGATGTCCTCGACCTGGCCAAGCTGGAGGCCAACAAGGTGGAATACCGAATGGAGCCGCTCGGTCCGGGCGACTTCCTGCGCCCGGCCATGGCCTCGGCCTCGGCCCTGTTCGAAGGCACGAATGTGCTGTTCCTGAACGAGGTGGACAAGCGCCTGCCCCTGGTCAGGGGTGACCGCCACCGCCTCATCCAGGTGATGGTCAACCTCTTCTCCAACGCGGCCAAGTTCACCGAGCAAGGCAGCGTCTCCTGCCGGGCGTGCCGGGTGGGCGATCATCTGCGCGTCAGCGTGCTGGACACGGGCACGGGCATCGCCCCGGCCCAGCAGGCCCTCATCTTCGACAAATTCACTCAGGGGCAGGAGAGCCTGACCGACCGTCCCACGGGCACCGGGCTTGGCCTGCCCATCTGCAGGCGGATCATCGATGATCACCAGGGCCACCTGTGGGTGGAGAGCGAGCCCGGCCGGGGCAGCGAGTTCATCTTCACCCTGCCCGTTGAGAGCGCCTGACCCCACCGGCTGGGCGGGGCGGACGGGACCCGGACAGCCTCCCCGGCCGACGGCGGCTAGAAGCGCAGCAGGTAGCGGTGGGCTATGGTCCTGTAGGTGCCGTCCCGGCGCATCTGGTCCATGGCTATTTCGAGCCGCTGGGCCACTTCTTCCATTTCAGGCAGGGCCGAGGCGCGGGACAGGACCACATAGGCGGGCTTCTGGGACACGAGCTTTCGTGGCAGGTAAACGATGGAGCTGGTCATGCCCATGTCCTTGAGCCGGGCGTAGGTGACGTCGATGTTGCCCGCATAGGCGGCCACGTCTCCGGCGATGAGCGCGGCCAGGGCAGCGGCCTGATCCGGGTAATCGCGCACGGTCACGGTGCCCGCGGCCACGGCCGCATCAAACTCCTCGCCAAGAGACATGCCGCTCACCCGGGCCACGATCCTGTCCGCCAGATCCTCGAAGGTGCGGAAGGAAAAACGGCTGCCCACCATGGTGAAGAGCACGAAGTCGCTGGTGTGGATGGGCACGCCGTCCAGGAACCGGGCGTAGCGGCTGCGCCCCTCGCCCCGGAACAGGGCAAAGGCCCCGGCGCACTCTCCGGCCTCAAGCATGCGCACCACCTCGTCCCAGGGCCGCAGTCGAATGATGATGTCGATGCCCGCCCGGCGGGCGGCCTCGGTCAGGACCTCCACGTCGATGCCGGCTGGGCGACCGCCAGTGAGCGTGGAATAGGGCGCGAAGTCGATGTCGCCCACAAAGACGAGGGGCTCGGCGTGGGCAGCCGGGGCGAGCAGGGTGGCGACGAGAACCAGGGCGGCAACGAGCGTTCGCATGGGATGTCTCCAAAAAAATAATGTGAAGGGCGCTCTCCCCTGTATCGCAAACCCAGGCCGGACACAATGTCCGGGCCGCATCGGGCCGAGGCCGCGTCGCTGCAACCCTGGCGCGGCTTCGGCTTCATATTTCCCGGGCAATGGCGTATAGGGGGAAAGAGAAAGACCCCCGGGGAGGGACATGGTGAAGCCGGAGCGCATCCTGATCATAGACGACTGTCCCGAGTTCGGACAACTGGTGGTCCGACACATGGAGGGCAAGGGCTTCCACGCCCACCTGGCGCCCGACGGCCGGTCCGGGCTCGACGCCTTTGTGGCGCAGCGGTTCTCGGCTGCCCTCATCGACCTCAACCTGCCCGACATGGACGGCTTGGCCGTGCTGGCCGACATGGCGGACCGCACCGACGCCATCCCCCTCATCGTGGTCTCGGGCGCAAGCGCCATCGAGGACGCGGTCCAGGCCGTGCGACGCGGCGCGTGGGACTTCGTGGTCAAGGGCGAGGAGGTGCTGGCCGAACTGGATCAGGCCCTGTTCAAGGGGCTTGAACGCGCCGCCTACCTGGCGGCCCAGCGCGCCCGGCTCGACAGTGAGATCGTCGAGCATCAGCACACCCAGCAGGCGCTGAGCAACCAGCTCGCCTTCCTCCAGACCATCATCGACGCCGTGCCCAACCAGATATTCTACAAGGATGCCGAAGGCCGCTACATGGGCTGCAACAAGGCGTGGGAGGAGTTCGCTGGCCTGACCTACGAGCAGGTGGTGGGCCGTCGCGTCGAGGAGTTCACCCCGCCCGAGGAGAGCCCGGTCTTCCTCCAGAAGGACCGCGAGCTGCTCACCTCGGGCGGTCGCCAGGCATACGAGCTGGCCACCCGCTTCGGCGGCATGGAGCGCGACATCCTCATCCACAAGGCAGTCTTCGACAGCCCGGACGGCACCCCGGGCGGCATCGTCGGCGTATTCACCGACATCACCCGGCAAAAGGACGTGGCCCGGCAACTGCAACGAAGCGAGGAGCGGCTGCGCACCATCATCGAGACCTCGCCCCTGCCCATCATCGTGGTGGACATCGCCCTCGGCCAAACCCTGTTCTGCAACATGCGCGGGGCCGAGCTCTTCGGCGTGGATCGGGCAGCGGCCCAGGGCATGGCCACCCGGGATTTTTACGCCGAGAAGACGGCTCGGGAGAACCTCTTCACACACCTCGTGCGTGAAGGAAGGCTGGAGAACTTCCAAGTGGAGTTGGTCCGCGCCGACGGCGGCCGCTTCTGGACCCAGATCTCGGCCGTGCTCATGGACCTCGACGGCCGCCAGGCCGCCTTCATCGCCCTGTGGGACGTGACCGCGCGCAAGGACCTGGAGGAATCGCTGCGCAAATTCCAGTTCATCGCCAGCGCCTCCCAGGACATGATGACCCTGATCAACAGGCACTTTGTCTTCGAGGCGGCCAACGAGGCGTACCTGGACCACCACGGCAGGCCCGAGAGCGGCATCATCGGCCACTCCGTGACCGAGCTGTGGGGCGAGAAGGTCTTCGAGCGGAGCATCCGGCCCAGGCTTGAGGAATGCTTCACGGGCAGAAGCGTCATCTATCGCGAGTGGTTCTCCTTTCCGGTCTCGGGCCGCAGGTTCTACGAGGTGACCATGTACCCTTACTGGGGCGAAGGCCACGACGTGAGCCACGTGGCCACCGTGACCCGCGACATCACCACCCGCCAGTACAACGAAACCGTGGCCACCATGCTCTACCGCATCTCGGGCGCGGTCAGCACCACCTCGGACCTGGAGGAGCTCTACCAGCGCATCCACGCCATCCTCGACGACAACATTGAGGCCGCCAACTTCTTCATCGCCCTGCTCGACAAGGAGCGCACCCGGCTTGAGTTCCCCTACATCGAGGACGAAAAGGACAACTTCAAGGGCAAAGTCATCGACCTCTCGGACGAGCACTCGTGCAGTTTCACCGTGGAGGTCATCCGCACCGGCAGGCCGCTTTTGGTCACAAGCCGGGAGCTGGCCTTTGTCGATGTGCCCGGCCCGGGCGATCCCGGCCTGCACCCCGTGGACCGGGTGGTGCGCGCCGATTTCCTTGGGGCCAAGGGGTGCGGCGTGGACGACACGGTGGGCACTCCCTCGGCCGTGTGGCTGGGCGTACCGCTGAAGATCAAGGGCGAGGTGGTGGGCGTCATGGCCGTGCAATCGTACACCGACCCCTACCGCTACACCGTTCGTGATGTGAACCTGCTCACCTCGGTCTCGGAGCAGGTTGCCCTAGCCATCGAGCGCAAGGCCAACGAACGCGACCTGCTCAAGGCCAAGGAGCTGGCCGAAGCCGCCAGCCGCTCCAAGAGCGAGTTCCTGGCCAACATGAGCCACGAGATCCGCACACCCCTCAACGGCGTGCTCGGCATGCTCCAGCTGGCCCAGACCACGGACCTGGACGCCGTGCAGCGCGACTATGTGGACACCGCCCTGGCCTCGGGCCGCAGCCTGCTGGCCATTATCAACGACATCCTCGACTTCTCCAAGATCGAGGCGGGCAAGCTTGAGGTGATCACCGAGGAGTTCGACCTCTCGCCCTTCCTCGACGATGTGCTGATCACCTTCCGGGGCGAGGCAAGGGACAAGGGGCTGACCCTGGGTATTGAGCTTGCCCCCGGGACGCCCGAGCACCTGACCGGGGGCAAGAGCCGGCTGCGTCAGATCCTTTTCAACCTCGTGGGCAACGCCATCAAGTTCACGGACCAGGGCGCGGTGACCATCACGGTCAACCCCCTGGGCCCGGACCCCAGAAATGGGCGCACCCGCCTGCTTTTCAGCATCAGCGACACTGGCATAGGCATCCCTGACGACAAAATGGACCACGTCTTCGAGCCCTTCACCCAGGTGGACGGCTCCTATGTGCGCCGCCACCAGGGGGCCGGGCTGGGTCTTGGCATCGTCAAGCGACTGGTGGGCCTGCTGGGCGGAGCCATGTGCCTTGAGAGCGAGCAGAAACACGGCACTACCGTGCATGTGGCCATCGGGTTCGACGCCGCCTCGGGCGAGGTGGCGTCCGGCCCTGCGGCCGGGATGACGGCTCGCGAGCCCATCCCGGGCCGCGCCGGGCTGCGCCTGCTGGTGGTGGAGGACAACCGCGTCAACCAGCTCATGGCCGCCCGGATGCTGACCACCATGGGCCATGAGGCGGCCACGGCCAACAACGGCGAGGAGGCACTGGCCCTGCTTGAGCGCGAGCCATTCGACGCGGTCTTCATGGACATCCAGATGCCCGGCATGAACGGAGTCCAGGCCACCCGCCGAATCCGCGACGCCGGGCCGGACTCGGCCATGAACCCGGCCATACCCATCATCGCCATCACGGCCCACGCCATGGCCGGCGACAGGGAAATCTTCCTTGAAGGCGGCATGGACGACTACATCGCCAAACCCGTGGAACGCGCCGAACTTGAGGCGGTCCTGGCCAGGCTCTTCCCGGCGTCATAACCGCTCCCGCCCTGCGGCTCGGCCATCACGGCCGCCCCGGCCCGGTGCGCAACGCAGGGCTTGCCAAGACCCGCGCCCGGGTCAAGACAGGACCGGACCGCACTCTCTAGATTTTCTCAGGATTTTTGCTGGCGTTTCCCTTGCGCCTGGGATATTTTCCCGCCAATGGGACTGAACACCCGCGCCGCCCGGCCGGTATCCTACTTCCCCGTTTCCCCGGTGATGCTCTTCCCGGAGGCCTTGGGGGATTTTTCCGTCTACCTCTGGCAAGGAGGGGACTTCGTCCTCTACACCGCCTCGGGCCAGAAATTCACTCCCCGCCATCGCAAGGTGCTCCACGACAACGGGGTGCGCGAGGTCTATGTCCAAAGCTCGGAAAAACCGCAGTACGAGCTGTACATAGAGCGCAACCTGGGCACCATCCTGCTGGACGAGACCCTGCCCATCGAGATCCGCTCCCAGGTCTTCTACGAGGCGTCCAACGTGGTCATGCAGGACATCTTCGACCACAAGCTGCCAAGCGGCGTCCGGGCCAGACACTTCGACCGGGTCACCGAGATCGTGCGCAGCTCCATCCGCTTCCTGGCCTCGGACAAGTCCCTGGCCGCCGTGGCCCCCTTCATCTCCCACGACTACAAGACCTACACCCACTGCATGCACGTGTTCATCTACTCGGTGGCCGTGTTCCAGGCCAGCGACATGAGCGACGCCGACACCTTCGAGTGCGGGCTGGGCGCGCTGCTGCACGACATCGGCAAGGCCAGGATTCCGCGCCGCATCCTGAACAAGCGCGGTGCCCTGACCCAGGCCGAGCGCGAGGTGATCAAGGAGCACCCGGTCCACGGCGTGTCCATGTGCTCGCACCTGCCCATGACCCAAAACACCATCAACTGCATCCTCTTCCACCACGAGAAGCTCGACGGCACCGGCTATCCCGGGGGCCTCAAGGGCGATCACATCCCCCTGCCCGTGCGCATCATCTCCATGGCCGACATCTACGACGCCCTGACCACGGCCCGGCCCTACGCCGAAGCCATGCCCCCCTACGAAGCCCTGACCCTCATCCGCCACGAGATGCGCGACGGCGTGGACATGGACGTCTTCAGGCGCTTCGTGGCCGTCTTGAGCGGCGCGGACATGCTCTGACAGGCTGTTGAAAAACGGCGATCTGCGGACGTTAAGCGACTGTAGGCGAGTCTTCGAGCCGTACAGAAAGCTTATTCAAAAGTTCACAAATCCGCAGGACAGCGGATTTGGACGTCGGCTGCTGCCGACGCCCCGCAGGGGTGAGCCCCAGGACGGGGCGAATCAAATCCTTGCGTACCAGGAGTACATCTCTGCTCTCATGATCCGTAAGGCTCGAAGACTCGCCAACGGCTCAAGGGCTTCGGCCTTGAACTTTTTTCGCGCCTAGCATCTCACCATTTTTGAACAGCCTGCGTCTTCTGCCTTCATCAACAGCCAACCAAGGCTCGGCCAACCCGGCCGCCTTTTCCCTTTGCCTTGCGGCGACTTCTGCCCTATGTTCGGGCATGGCTGGAAAACCAGATGCATGCAGGGACACGCCAGCATCCCCGACCGGCCGCCATCCACCCAAGGAGGCCCGATGACCCTTGACAGGCGCTGCAAGACCATGGCCGAGCTTGAGGCGGCCCTGACCCACTTCGGCATCACCGATCCGGATTGGGTGGCCGTGGTCCTGTTCGTGCGCAATCTTTTGACTCGGCTCTCCATCTACAGCGACAAAAAAAAGGCCGAGATCCAGCGCGAAGTCCTGGCCGAGCTGACCAGGGGCGACTTCTCCGACGAGCGCCTCGACGAGATCATCGCCATGCTCGACATGCACATCATGCAGACCATCGGCACCCTGGAGCTTGAGGAGGCCCTGGCCCAGGAGAAGCGCTCGGCCACCGAACTGGTCAACGAGATGAATTCCATCATCGACTCCATGCAGGGCCACGGCGAACGCCAGGACCGCAGGCTCGACGCCTTTCGCGAAAACACGGTCGGGGTCATCCAGTCGGGCAAGGACCGGGCGCATATCGTGGCCCGGGTGCGCGGCATGTTCCAGGAACTGATCGTGGAGTTTCGCGAGGAGGCGCGCGAGCTGCAGGAGCGCGCCCGGATGCTGGAGCACACGGCCAACTTCGACCCCCTGCTCACCGAGCTGCACAACCGCCGCGCCCTGGACGCCTATGTCCAGGCCTCGGTACTGGCCCAGGACAAGGGCCAGTCCGGCCCGGTCTCGCTGATACTCATCGACGTGGACCACTTCAAGCAGGTCAACGACACCTACGGCCATCAGGCCGGCGACGACGTGCTGCACACCCTGGCCCGGATCATCACGGCCCACTCGGTCCAGTACCAGGGGTTCGCTGCCCGCTACGGCGGCGAGGAGCTGGTGGTGGCCATCCGAAACATGGACCTGGACAAGGCCGTGGTCAAGGCCGAGGCCATCCGCATGAACGTGGAGCGATACGATTTCCGCATCCGCACCGAAGGCCGCCTGTCAGAAACCCCGCTCCAGTTCACGGTCTCCATCGGCGTGGCCCAGTGCCAGCCGGGCTGGGACGCGAACCGCCTCATCAACGCGGCAGACACGGCCATGTATCAGGCCAAGAGCATGGGGCGTAACCGGGTCTGTGCCTATCTCGAACCGCGCTGATCCGCAAGTTGTCGGAAAGCGCCGACAGGACAAACGTCCATTATTAAATACAAAATGACTTGCCTATTTCGAGAATCTTGTCTGTGCCTGCTGGCGGTGGCGCTCGCGGTCCTGGGCTGGGTCGCGTCCGCCGCAGGCCAGACCACGGCTCCGGAAGCCGGACAGGGCGACAGTCGTCCCGGGCTCAGAAGCGAGAGGCTCGTGGTGGTCCTGCTCCACAGCGTGGACCGGCCCGATGAACGAACCCGCGCCCTGGGCCGTTCCCTGGCCGAGGGGCTGGGCGATGCCGACTCGGTGGTGGCCGTGATCCTCGGCTCCCAGGAACAGGGGGACGATCATTTTCACGCCCGCTTCGAGGCCCTGCGCGCGGCCTGGGGCGACACCTCGCCCACCGCAGTGGTGGCCGACGGCGCCAACGCCTTCGCCTTCATACGCAAGTACCGCGAGGACTTGTTCACCGACGCGCCGGTCTTCTATTGCGGCATGGCCGCGCCCCCTCCGGAATACCTGCTCCAGTGCGGCGAGTGCGCCGGGCTGCCCGAGGTTGAGGACCCGGCCGCCACTGTGGACCTCATCCTCCGGCTTCGGCCCCAGACGCGGCTGGTGGTGGGCATCGTGGACGGCTCGCCGGGTGGCTCGTCCCGAATGCGAGCGGTTAGGGAGGCCATGGCCGAAGCGGTGACGGAAATCGCGGCGGAAAAAGCGGCGGACACCATGGATCGCGAACCTGCCAGGATTCTCTTCCCCGGCCACGAGCCCGGCGATGACGAGGGGCTGACCCTGGTCGGGCTGCGGGGCGCGGCCCACGGCGTGCCAGCCTCAGGCGGGGCAGCGCTGTTTCTCGGCTACCGGACCGACCCCCAAGGCAAGGCCGTGGACGAGGCCCAGGCCGTATCCATGCTCGCCGCCCGGAGCGCGGGGCCTGTCTTTGCCCTGTCCGACCGCTATCTGGGCGTGGGCGTGGCCTGCGCCGTGACCGTGCCCGCCAGCGACCTGGGACACGCCCTGGCCGGGCTGGTCCTGCGGGCGACCGCTGGCGAGCCTGTGCGCGAGATGCTGCCCGAGCCACTGGCTCCGCGGCCGGTCATCGACATGGCGACCCTGGCCCGGTACGGCGTCCCGGCCCATCGTCTGCCAGAAAATGCCCTGGTGCTCAACGAGGTGATTCGACCAGACGAGACGGCCGAGGCCCTGCCTGCCGGGCTGGGCGTGGCCGCCCTTGTCGTGGCCGGGCTGGCCGGGCTCTATCAACTGCTCCGCCGTCTGGCCTCTCGCAGGGACTAGGCCCCTGCCCGGCTCTCCCGAACCAGCGCCCTACATTCCGACCAGATCGTACAGGCAGACAGCCTGGGCTACCACCATGAGCGACACCGACACCGAGGCCACATAGACCATGCGACGCGTCTCGCGCCTTACCCTGGCGCTGATGTCTGCCATTTGGCGGGACACGTATTCGTGGGTGTATGTTCCGTGGTTGAACCAGAGCATGGCGACCTCCCGGGTTGGATGGCCCATGGCGTTTTGCCGGGCCTTTGTATGACACCATAGGCCCTGGCCGGGAATGCTCGACCGTTTTTATGACGCCACCTTGTCGCTTCCGTTGATTCTTGACGACAGGACGGTGACGGCCCCACAGGGGCCGGTTGAACAACGCCGTGGTTGAATGGCCGGGGGCTGGCTCAGGCTGGTCCGAGGGTGGAGGGAACGGTCTGGAGAAAGCGCACCAGGGCGCGGCAGACGGCCTGGTCGTAGTGCCGCTCGTTGCCCACCAGCTCGGCGGCGGCGTTGATGGGAGTGATGCCCTGGCGCATGGCCTTGCCCGTGATCATGGCACTGTAGGAATCGGCCACGGCCGCGATGCGCCCCAGGTGTCCGATGGCGTCGCCCGACAGCCCGCCAGGATAGCCGGTGCCATTGAGCCGCTCGTGATGCTGGCTGACCGGGTCGCGGATCTCGGGCCGGATCAGGTTGAGGCGGGAGAGGATGTCGAGCCCGAACCTGGGGTGCTCGCGCATGGTTCGCTGCTCACTCGGGGTCAGCTGATTGGGCCGGGCGATCATCATGGGCGAGACCCGGGTCATGCCGATGTCGTAGACAAAAAAGCCCAGGGCCACGGTTTCGAGCACCTCAAGCAGGATGTCGCCCCGGTGCAGGTGCATGTACACGGCCAAGGCAATGAGCGAGCCGTTGATGCGGCGGCGCTCCGGGGCCAGATCGCAGTGCAGGTGGTAGGCCACGGTGCTCATGCGCCGACTGTCCTCCACAAGGTGGACGCAGAGGTCGGCAATGGCCCGGGTCAGGCTGTCCAGCTCCCGGGACATGGGGTGGGCGAAGAACTGGTCCTGTCTGCGCGACAACTCGCCGACAAAGACCAGAGCCTTCTCGTCCCAGGTCAGGTTGGGGTCGTCCAGGGCAGTGTCGAGATTGCAGGCCACGCAGGCCGCGTACTGGGCGATCTGGTTGCGCGAAAAGAAGAGCATCCCCAGCTCGCTCATGGCCTGCACCCGCTCTCGCAACTTTCGGTCCACCTGGCGCCCGAGGCGGTAGACCGGGCTCAGGGACTGGATATCCTCGCGCCAGTGGTACAGGTCCACGGGATAACGATCCGGCGGAAAACAGGCCAGGATGTGGGGGTCTATCTGGTTGTATTCCTCGACATTCGGGCCTTCGCCCGTCTCGATTCTGCCGCCGATGCCGAGGATGTCACGCTGTATCGCCATGCGCCCGGAGCCTTGATGGTTGCAACTTGGGGATCCATTCCCATATCCGCGAATTGCCGCTTCGTCGAGTCTTTGTCTCAACCCGGCCCCGATCACAGGGCCTGGATCGCGAACAGGGCCGTCACGGTCCACAATGCCCCGCACACGGCTGCCGTGGCCGGGATCATCCACCAACGCAGCTGTACCGCCCGTCCGCGCAGCCGGAAGGTGCCGCAGCAGGTGAACAGGCTGGCGATCATCTGGACCAGCAGGCCGGACGCAGCCAGAGCTGGCAGGGCCGTGATCCAGAAGACGGGGTCGCCGAGCCACGACACGGCCAGTGAAGGCGCGGAGGTCACGCCCGGCACCTCAATTCATGATCCATTCCACCAGCAGAGGTGGCCGGGCCATCCGGCTTGGCTGACGGAACCGGCAGGCGGCTGTCAGCTCCATGCCTCCCTTGATGATGGACACGGGCCGATCCGACGACACGACCACCACCATGATGTCCTCGTGCTCGGCGGTGAAGCGCAGGGCTGAATTGTAGCGGGCACCGCGAGCCCGGTTTTCGCCCGGCACTGCCCGACCGTCCATGAGGCAGGCAAAGCCGTGCAGCTTCAGGTCACGGCCAAGGTGGAGCGCGCCATCGAGCTTGGCCAGGGAGCAGGCCAGCTTGAGTTGCCCGCTGTCGCGCAGGTCCAGGGGCTTCTCCAGGTGCTGGCCGGACATGTGCAGCCGCTCCTGCCCGGTGTCTATGACCAGGGTGCAGCCGTGCTTTCGGTCGCGCACCCGGTTGACCATGAGCAGGGCAATCTGCATCAAGGTGTACTGATCCTCCATGGTCATGTCGGTCTCCAGCAGCAGTTCCTCCAGTTGGACCAGATTGGCCCGCATGGTGGAGGAGCGGAACCCGCCGTCCTGAAAGCTGCACACCAGTTCGTCGCGTAGCCACAGAAAGCCGTGGGTGCCGCAGAACTTGGCGGTCAGATACGCGCCGGGCATGGAGCCGATGGCGATGCCGAGCAGCCGGTCTCCATCGGAGACCAGCACGCGGCCCGAGTCCTCCACGGCCTGGAGCAACTTGCGCACATGCTTGTGAGCGCCCAGCATGGGCTGCTCGTTGACCGGAAAACGGCAGATGAAGCGCACCTGCGAAAGCTGGCCCGGCTCCACCACCACCAGCCGCCCCCAGGGCCGCGCCCCTTCCTCCTGAGTGCCGGAAACCCCGAGCACTGCGTCGAGAAAGGGATAAATGCGCACATGGGTGTCGAGCCAGCCCATGCGGCTGCGCTCGTCCACGATATAGTCGCGCACCGCGTGGGTGGCGCAGTGCTGGAGCACGAACCCGGTCGTTTCAAGGCTCATGACATCACGGATGGCGAAATTCTGGGCCATAAGCCCGGCCGCGTATTCGAGCCAGCGCTTGGTCGGCCCCACGGAGCACATGCCAGGATGCTCGTCCGTGAACCACATCTGGTAGTGGATGGGGGTCGATCGCGCCCCCAGGGCGATGGTCCCGGCCAGGTCCAGCCCGGCCTCGGCGGCCTCGATCAGTTCCAGGTGGCGTCCGGGCACGGCCGCCCCCCGCCAAGCGTTGGAGTAGATGTAGTAATCCCGAAGCTTTGGCTCGTGCCCGTCCAGCAGCCCCTGGGGATCACTGATGCGCGGCGGCGAGTCCGGCCCCACTGCGTAGATCAGGGCTGCCCGGCTCGGCGGCGAGAAATGGGACAGCCCGTCGCACAGGCCGTCCATGAGATGGGAGATGCAGATATTCTCGAACGACGCGGTTTCCATGCCGTCTCCTGCTCAGTCCGCGTGCCGCGAATCGGGCACGTCAGTTACTTGATTAGGCTGAAATCGAACAGAATGTCCAGCCGGGAGCGCGACATAGGTTTCTTTTCGCCCCCGGAGTTACCCCCGCGAGGCAGCGAGCAGGTCTGCCAGCTCCCGGATCACGCCGTGCCCGCCCCGGGCCAGGGTGACATATCCGGCCAGGGCCGTCACTGCCGGGTGCGCATCGGCCGGGGCCACCCGGAAACCGGCCAGGGCCATGGCACCGGCATCGTTGACATCGTTGCCCACAAACAGGACCTCGGCCAGGGACACACCCCGCCGATCGGCCAGGGCTGTCAGCGCGGCCGCCTTGTCGGCCACCCCGGTCTCGGCGTCGAGCCCGATCTTGGCTGCCCGGGCCAGCACCACCGGGTTGGTCTCGGTGCTCATTATGCACTGGTCCAGCCCGAGGCCACGGATCATGCCCACGCCCAGTCCATCGCTGCGGTTGGCGGCCACAGACTCGCGGCCGTCCTGGTCCACGAACACGCGGTTGTCGGTCATGACCCCGTCAAAATCATACACCACGAGCCGCACCCGCTCGACCCCCGGCAGCCCGCGCCCTTCAAGCAGAATCAGCTCGCCGTCCGGCCCGCGATACAGCGGCCAGTCCCCAAGCTGATACTCGGCAAGCCCGCCGCCCCCGGCCTTGATGGCGGTTTTGGCAGCTGTCACATCGGCCACCATCAGCCCCAGGGCCAGCCCGTTGACCGCGCCGTGCCCGGTCTGAGCGCCCCCGCCCGCCCGCACCAGACGCAGGGACTGGCCGAACGGCCCCAGCAGCAGGATGCCCGGCCCGCTCGCGCCCCCCGGCTCCGGCACGACCGCAAAGCCGAGCCTGCCGTAAAAGGCGATGGACGCTTCCACATCGCCCGCAAGCAACACCGTCTGCCCTGATATTGGTTGCAAAATCAAAGAGTTGACTCTCATGCCCGGCTCCTTGGCGTTGTTCGTTGTCGCGGCCAGACCAGCCCACCCAGGCCAGCCAATCAGACCGAGAGATGGCACCCGCGAACGGGGCACTCCCATCCGCACGATACCCGGCCCCGGCCGGACAGGCAACACCCGCGCCAAGCCATGTGCAGTGCGCAGCAGGATTGCTCAACAGCGGCCTCGGCATGGTCACGAATCCAGGCACACACGGCCTCAGGACGCTCCCAAACGCCATTTCCCAGACGATACGGCCCTCTGCCCCTCCTGCCTCGCATCCCGCCTCGCAGCCCGTCATGCCCCTTCTTCGCTTTCCACGCCCTGTGCACTACTGTTTTGCGAACAAGAATTATTCCCATGGAAATCTAACCATCTCGTATATATTCTAGATTTTTTCTAGAATATATCTAGAGATGCTTTTGCTGTTGTTTTGACTGTCTCGCCTCGCTTTCAGGGAAGAGATGCGCGGCCGTGAGGCCGAACAGAATGCTCCTGGCGATGCCCTGACTGCTCCGCAATTGCGCCCGGCTTGATTGCTGGCTCGTCCCGGCGTTGTCACTGCGGTTTTGGCGGTTTTGCAGGCTCATTCTCGACAAGCCCCATATTCGCGGTCCCATCAGGCTAGCCAGGGTCACCATCGCTCAGGCCAAGCTTATCGGCGCGGCGCTGTTCCTTGCGCTCCTTGCGGCGCATGAGCAGGTCCCATTCGATGGGCATGACGAACAGGGTCAGGGTGGTGGCCACGCACAGGCCGGTGACAAAGGTGGTGGCCATGGTGCCCCAGACTAGGGAGTAATAGGGAATGCCCAGTGCCATGGGCAGCAGGCCCAGGGTGGTGGTCAGGGTGGTCAGCAGGATGGGCCGCAGCCTGATGCGCACCCCTTCGCGGATGGCCTCGGCCCGAGTGTAGCCCGCAGCGTAGAGCCGGTTCATGAAGTCGAGGAGCACCAGAGAGCCGTTGACCACCACCCCGGCCACGCCCACGGTGGCGATGAAGCTGTTGACCGTGAACAGGGAGCGCGTCAGGAACGTGCCAAAGATCACGCCGATCAATGCAAAGGCCACGGCCGAGAGGATGACCACCGGCTGCGTGTAGGATTGGAACTGACAGGCCAGGATGGTGTAGATGAGCATGATTGCGATGAAAAACGCATACATGAGCGAGGTGAAGGAGCGGCCCGTGGACTCGAATTCCCCGGCGAAATCGAGCTTGGCCCCAGGGTAGTCGGCCCGAATCGAGTCATAGAATATCCGCACGTCGTGGACCACGCTCTGGGCGCTGACAGGAGCCCCCGGCCTGATGTTGGCCGTGAGCGTCACCGAGCGCTGGCCCTGGAAGCGGCTCAGCTCCCCCGGCTCGCGGTAGGCGCGCACCTCGACGAGGTCGCCCAGTCGCACCGGGCCGTCCGCGTCCTCGACGATCAGGATGTCCAGCGCATCCTCTGGCTCGGCCACAAAGCTTTCGTCGATCTTCAGCCGCACATTGACGTCTTCGTCAGCCGTGCGGAACTTGCCCACGAACCGGCCGTCGAGCACCCCGCCCGCCAGGGCCGCCACCTCGACCGGGGTCAGCCCATGCTCGGCGATGCGAGCGGACAGGGGGCTGAACCGGAAGACGCGGTTGTCCGAGCCCGTGTCCGTCCCGAAATCGATGAGATGCGGGGCGATGCCCTCGTTGGCAGTGATCCAGGCGGCCACCGTGTCCTTGAGCCCGGCCACGGCAGCCGGGTCAGGCCCGAGCACGCGGATGTTCAGGTCCTTGCCCGCTGGCGGCCCGCCCTTCTCGGCCCAGAGCTTCAGAGTCCAGCCGCCCTCGGCAAAGGGCGCGAGCCGGGCGCGCACCGCGTCGAGCATCTTCTGGGGATCGTTGTCCGGGGTGTCGATGAAATCCTGATCGCCCTTTTCCGGCAACTCCACGATGACGATGGCCCGGTTTGAGCCGAACACGTTCTCATAGTCCTCGTTGATGTCCATGCCGCCAAGGGCCGAGGTCGCCATGGTGGTGCCCGGGCCAAAGTCCACGATGGCGCGGGAGACCGCCTTGGCCTTCTCGGACGCGGCGCCCACGTCCGTGCCCACCGGGCCTTCCATGGACACGTAATACAGGGTGTATTCGTCCGGGAAGAACTTGATGCGCAAGAGCGGCAGGGTTCCTGTCACCGAGACCACCAACATGACGATGGCCAGGACAAAGGAACCAAAGACCACGCCCAGAGTCTTCCACCTGTGGCGCATGGTCACTGCCAGAACCGCTTCGGTCCAGCCCCGCAGCGCCACGAGAAACCGTGGGTCCGTGGCGCGGCGACCATGGGTGCGCGCCTCCCTCTCCAGCCTGTCCGCGCCCGGCCAGTCCATGAAGTGGGCGGGCAGGATGAACAGGCATTCGATGAGGGATGCGCCGATGGCAAAGGACACGGCCTTGGGCACCAGGGCGAAGAACTCGCCGATGGACCCGGTCATGATCAGCATGGGCAGGAAGGCGGCCATGGTGGTGGACGTGGCCGCGAGCACAGGCAGGAACACCTCGCTGGTGCCGTCCACCACGGCCTCGCGCAGCCGCTTGCCCTCCTGGACGTGGCGATAGATGTTCTCCACCACCACGATGGCGTCGTCCACGATGATGCCGCTGACCAGAACGAAGGAGAACAGGGTGATTTCGTTGAGCGAGTTGCCGGTCAGGCGCATGATGACCATGGTCACCATGAAGGCGAAGGGCACACCCACCGTGGTCAGCGCGGCGTTGCGAAAACCCATCACCAACCAGATGCACACGCAGACCAGGATGATACCCACCAGCAGGTTTGAGCCAAGGGTGTTGATGTTTTCGTTGATGTTGAGGCGCTGGTCCTGGGTCAGCACCGCCTCCACGCCCTCGGTGTCGAGCACCGGGCCGAACTCGGCCACCACCCGTTCAACCTCCGCGCCGATGTCCAGGGCGTTGCCCTCGGGCGTCTTGATGATCTTGATGGACACCGCATCGCGGCCATTGACCGAGGAGATGACAACGGGCTCGCGATAGTCGATGGCCGCCCGGCTCAGGACATCAGCCACGGTGACAAAGGAGCCGTCGAGGTCGCGCCGGATGATGGTGGCGGCCACGGCGTCGCGGGAGCGGAACTTCTCGTCCACCACAAGCACGTACTCGCCAGAATCGCTGACAAAGGAGCCGGCCGGGACAGAGACGTTGGCCGCTTCAAGCGCCCTGGCCGTCTCGTCGAAGGTCACGCCAAGCTGCATCATCTTG
This sequence comes from Pseudomonadota bacterium, assembly GCA_043824835.1. Lineage (GTDB taxonomy): Bacteria > Desulfobacterota > Desulfovibrionia > Desulfovibrionales > Desulfovibrionaceae > Pseudodesulfovibrio. The sequence continues at coordinate 23,769 of JBDRSO010000058.1, forward strand.
CCCGGGTCCAGGGTGACGTGAAACTCGCGCGTGTACTCGCCTTCGAGCCTTACCTCCTTGACCCCGGGGATGCGCTGCAGGGGGATCTTCATCTCCTTGGCCATCAAGGTCAGGGCGCGGTTTGACCGCTCACCCACGAGATTCACGGAGATGACGGGCAGCCACTCGCTGATGCGCACCACACTGAAGCTTGGCGGGTCCATTTCCTGGGGCAGGTCATTCTGTATGGACAACACTCTGAAGCGCAGCTCGTCATACAAAGCGTCATAGTCGGTGTCGTCTATGAACTTGACCAGGATGGAGACACGCTGCCGAAACGAGCGCGAACGAATGAACTCCACGTTTTCCAGGTCTTCGAGCGCGTCCTCGATCTTGCGGGTGACGAGCATTTCCATCTCGTCCGGGCTGGCTCCGGGCAGGAAGGCGCTGATGATCACCTTGCCCATGCGCACGTCGGGGTAGCGCTCCACCGGCAGGCTGAACAGGCACAGCGCGCCGGCCACAGTGAGCACCACGAAGACCAGGTTGACGAAAACCTTCTGCCCCAGAGTCAGGCTCACCAGCCCACGAATGAACGAATTGCTGCCCGCTGCCGCCATTGTCCGTCTCCTGATTGGGTGCTGCCCGTCCTAGGGGTACAGCAGGAAAGTATCGCCGGGCCGCACATCGCGGCCGCTGACACGGCGCATGCCACCCTCGGCCGAGCCCAGCAGGACCACATGGACCCGCTCACTGTCCGGGGTCATGAGAAAATGTTCCTCGTATGCCTTGACCAGGGCCGAGGCCGGGACCAGCACCGCCCCGCCCGGGTCCAGCAAATCAAGCGACAGCTCCACGCGCAGCCCGCCCCGGAACTCGAAGTTTCCGCTGGCAATCTCCAGGTCCACGTTGATCTTGCGGCTCTGGGCGTCAAACCCGGGCGAAACGCGGGCCACTGTGGCAGCCACATCCTGGCCAAAATCCGTCAGGCGCAGCGTCACCTCGCTCCCCCTGGGACCAAGGGCGCGATACTCCTCGCTCGCCAGGGCAAAGGGCACCAGCAGCACATCAAAGCGCCCCAGCTCGGCCACTTCGGCCCCACTGGTCAGCCACTCGCCCGGCTCGATGAACCGGCTGACCACCTGCCAGCCCGGAGGGCCGAGGAGCGAAAACCGCTTCATGCGCTCCACCAGCACCCGCTCCTCAATCTGCTTGGCCCGCAGCTGCTGCAGGGCTGACTGGTGCGCCCGGATATTGTTGTCCAGCGTGGACTGGGGCGCATTGTTGCTGCGCACCAGCTGCTCGTAGCGCTCCATCTCTTTCTTGGAATAGGTCAACTCGCTCTGCAGACGCTGCTGGTCCGCCCGGTTGCCCTGAAGTTCAAGCTCTATGAAGGTGGTGTCCAACTCGGCAAAGAGCCCGTGTTCCCCCAGAGTGTCGCCCACGTCGGCCACCACCTTGTGGACCCGGCCCGATTCCTCGGAGACCAGGGTCATCAATGTGCGCGCCCGGGTGAACCCGGTCAGGGTCGTGCGGCGCGGCGCGGCCTCGACCACAAAGACCTCGCCCCGACGAGCCGTATCGACCCCGGCCACGCCCGGCACAGCCGGGACCGCCTCACTCGCTCCGAGGTCCACCGTGGACGCCACGGCCTTTCCGTCCTGCACGCCACTGTCGTCGCCCACACAACCGGCCAGGACCAGAACCAGCATCACGGCCACCAGCGCATCGCTCCAACGCATCACTTCGCCTCCCCGCCGTGGCACCCGCCCGGCCGCAGCATGAAATCCATGATCCCGCTTACCAGCGTTTCCACATCAACCTCTCCTGCCAGCACAGCCACGCGCCCCGAGCGAATGAGCTGTGCCAGCCCGTGCACCCCGGACCACAGCGAAAAGGCCACGACATCCACATCGGCCTTGCCGAACAACCCCGCAGACACGGCCTGCTCCACGGTTTCCTGGAACAGGTTGTGTGATTCCAAGGAGCTGGCCGCCAGCTCACCTTCCAGGTCCACCTCGCTACAATCCGTGCAAAACATCAGATGATAATACTCGGGTTCCTCCATGGCGAAGCGCAAGTATGCCGCACCTTCCACGTGCAGGCGCGTCAACAGATCCGGGTACTCGCGCACCCTGGCCCGCTGCCCGGCCACATAGCGATCAAACCCCTCGGCCCGCAAGGTCGAAAGAATTTCGCGCTTGTTGCTGAAATACCTGTAGATGGCCGCCGGAGAGTAGTCGATGGCCCCGGCAATGCGGCGCATGGACACATTGTCGAACCCCTCGCGCACAAACAACTGCCGGGCCGCATCCAATATCAGCCGCCGCATCCGGCCCCTGTCGCGCTCACGCCTCGCTTTCCTGCTCATCTGCGACCACCTAGCAAACACTGTTCACGATGTAAACACTGTTCATGGTTGAGTGAAGGTTCCAGAAGGGAAACTTTTAGGAAACAGCTTTCCCCCCGGCCCCCCTTTCACAGCTTCCTGAGTCTACGCCGCCTGGAGAGACCGGTGGACAAGGAAGGCATTGATGGCGACGGAGGGGGCTGAACGGGAACTTGAGGCGCACCTCTTCTTCGACAACTTTCCAAGAATACGCCCGCCTCCCCGCCAATCCATGCCCTCTCCGCTTCGCGGAGCCATAAAAAGTTTCGGAGGGGAGAGGGGATGGGGGTCCAGGGGGAAGGAGGCATCCATCATCCCCCACGCTTCAGCGCAGGGAGTCGAGAAGTGCGGCGACCAAGGGGAAGGTGAAGTCAAAGGCGTCTTGGGCCGTCATCTTTTCATTGCGCAGGGCGAGGAGCAGGCCGGTGAGGTAGTAGGAGACAAAGGCCCGGGCCGCGAGGGCGTGATCCGCGTCAGCCCGGATTTCCCCATGGCGTTTGGCTGCTTCGAGCAGGGCGACCACCTGGATGGAGAAACGCCAGAACTGTTCCTCAAAGGGGTCGCGCCAGCCGCCCCCGGCGCTGATGGCTCCGAACAGGATCTTGCGCGAGCTTTCGCGGTGAAGGACAAAGAACTGGTAGCGTTGGCGCAGCAAGTGTTCGAGTTGTTCCCTGAGCCCGCTTTGGGGCAGGCTGGCAAAGGATTCGGTGGCCATGGTGATGAGGGCACGCTCGTACACGGCCTGCTCCAGGCTCTCTCGATCCGGGAACAGTTCGCGGGCCTGCCCGGGGCTCAGTCCGACCTGCCGGGCAAGGGGTTCAAGAGAGATCCCATCCAGGTCCGATGTACGGAATTCTATGCATGCGGCGGCCAGCAGTTCATCGCGCTTGTCTCCCATGTTGCCTCCCGTGTTTTCCTCTTGAGCGAGTGTCCGATGCGGCCCTGGCTGGGTCCATTATTATTCTCTTGCCTGCGACTTTGCACCACCGGCAGAAGAACATAGTCGGCGATCTTTTTTCACATACCCGGCTATGTATTATAATACGCACGGTTTTTCAAGAGGTTGAAATCAACTCTTGAGCACATCCAATATCTCAATGCGGGCGGCCTGCCAGGCGGGGTAGGCACCTGCGGCCACGCCCAGAAGGCAGGACCCGACAAGGGTCAGCACGAGATTGGCCGGATCGATGACCAGGGGCAGATCCGCCAGGGCGCTACCCGCGCTGACCAGGACCAGGGTGGTGGTCACACCCAGCGCGCCGCCGAGGCCGGCCATGAGGCCTGATTCAAAGAGAAACTGACGCACGATATCGCGCCGCCTGCCACCCACGGCCCGCCGGATGCCGATCTCCACCCGGCGCGAGCGGACCACCAGGATCATGATCGAAAGGATGCCCATGCCGCCCACGGCAAAGGAAATTGTCGAGGAGATGCCCCCCAGGGTGGTCATCAGGTCCAGGGCTTGTCGTTGCAACTGCACGGTGTCCTTGGGCGACATGGTGCTGAAGTCGTCGTCCTGGCCCGGGGTAATGGTGTGGCGGGCGCGCATGATGGCCGTGGCAGACTCGCCCACCGCGTCGAGGGAGGCCTCGCTGGACAGGCGCATGTACACGCCGTTGACCCAGTTCTGGTTGCCCACCCGGCGCATGTAGGTGGTCAGCGGCATGATCAGATATTCGTCCTGGTCATCGCCCGAGAGATCCCGCCCCTTGGCCTCCATGACCCCAAGCACGCGGAAACTGGCGCGGAAGAGGTACACTGATTTGCCCACCGCATCGCTGGCCTCGCCAAAGAGGCGTGTGGCGATGGACCGGCCGAGCACGCAGACCTTGGCGTGGCCGCGGACCTCGGCATCGTCGAAGAAACGGCCGTACTCGGGGTGAAAGCTGCGGATTGACTGGTAGCTCGGCAGCGTGGCCAGGAGTCTGGCCGGGGCGGCCCGGTTCCCGACGCGCACCTGCATGGTGGTGGAGACGAACGGCGCGCCTTCAAGGACCGAGGGCACGCCATGAATCACAGCCTCGGCGTCGGCCACGGTGAAGTTGCGGGCGATGTTCTGGACCGAGGCCGTGCCCGAGCGGCGAAAACGCACTGACCCGGCCATGACCGCATAGAGGTTGGGACCGAGCTTTTCGGTTTCGATCTCTGCCTGGCGGACCATGATCTGCGAGACATGCTGCACGCCGGTGAAGGCCAGGGCGCCAAGGAACACGCCGAGCATGGCCAGGATGGCCCGCCACTTGTGGGCGGCCAGGGAGGAGAGGGCGATGCGCAGGTTCAGCGTCGGTTTCATGCGGACCTTCCCGGGTTGTCGGGATATTCCCTGTTCCAGGCTGTGTTGCCATTGAAGATGAAGTGCCACAGCCGCTCAAAGGCATGGCCCGTATTGGCCGCATCGTCTGGGTCGGCCTCGAACAGGCGCAGGGCGTGTTCGTAAAATGCCAGGGGCCGGGTGCGCACACGCTCGGCCGTGACCGCGAAGCAGCCGGTGGCCCCCCTGGCCACGATGCGCTCCGGTGCCCTGGCCGCGAACAATGTCTCAAAGACCGCCCCCACCGGGATGTCGCGGCCCCATCCGGCCCATCGGCCCTGGTTTTCCGGCTGGCGCAGGTGGTGCGGCCGGCCGAGCCGGTCGCACTCGATGCGGAACCAGGCGAATCCGCGAAAGGGAACCTTCTTGACCACAACGTCTCCAATCATGGACCGCAACTGCTCCACCGTGCCGCGCCCCTGCTCGTCGATGTGATCAAATGGATCCCCCTGCAGGAAGACGTTGACCGGGGCCAGAGCGTGGTAATGGCGCACGACATGGGTCATCCAGGTGTGTCCCTCGCGGCCGATGTTCGGCAGTGGAATCGCTCCATCCGGGCCTTGGCCGCCCTTGTCGTACACCATGTAATCATACTCCAGGTCTTTGGCCCAGGACACGTCTTCCCGGTAGCGGGAGATGATCACCAGGGCGCGATCATTTGTGCTCATGCCGCCCTCCGCAGGGGTGATGGTCAGGCCCGGCGTGCGGCGCAACCGCAACGGTCTTGAGTACGAAGGCGCGCACATAGGTGGGCTGCGCATCGCTTGAGCGCCCGCCCGAGCCGTAGCCGACGCCCATGGTGGTGCCCAGAGGCATGGGCCCGCAGCAATCCGCAACCGTCCGCAAGATGGCCAGCCCTGTAGGCGTGGCCCGCTCCATGCCGCAGTCTGAACCAAAGGTGATTAAGCCCTTGGCCAGCTCGGCGCAAGCAGGTGCAGGAACTGGCATTTTCCCGTGAGCGCAGTGCACGAATCCGCTGCCAAGATCAACGGGTGAGCAGTGGACGGCTGTGGCCCCCAGGGCGTCAAGCAGGAGCATGGCTCCCGCAATGTCCACAATGGTATCCACAGCGCCGATCTCGTGGAAATGGATGGCGTCAAGGGTGGTGCCGTGAACCTTGGCCTCGGCCTGCCCGAGCAGGGTCAGGGCCTGCACACTTCGCGCGGCCGTCCGGCCTGCCATGCCGCTTGATTCAATGATGCGCACGAGATCCGCATGGTGGCGAAGGGGCTGCTCCCGGGTCTGGATCACGTCCACTTGGCGGGTGTGTATGCCGCCTACCGAGACCTCGGACCAGCCCAGTTCAAACCCGTCGATGCCCAGTCGGGCCAGTTCGCTCTTCAGGTAGGCCGGCCCGGAGCCCGGGCCATGCACCTCGTCGTGGGCACCCGCCAGGGCGGCCAGAAGCATGTCGCCGCTCACCCCGGTGGAGCAATCGAGATAGATGGTGCGCGCGCTCGTGGCGAGGTGCTGCCCGCATTCCTGTTCACTCTTGTGTCGCATCAACGCCCGCCTTTGTCCGCGGGAGGGGCCATGGTCGCGGCCGCGCGCATGTTGATCTTGTGCGCCATGAACCCCGCCCCGAAGCCGTTGTCGATATTGACCACGGCCACGCCGGGCGAGCAGGAATTCATCATGGTCAATAGCGCGGCAAGCCCCTGAAAGCTCGCGCCGTAGCCCACACTGGTGGGTACGGCAATGACCGGCGGCGCGACAACACCGGCCAACACCGAGGGCAGCGCACCCTCCATCCCGGCCACGGCGATGATGGCCGAGGCGTCTGCCATTTGGTCCAGCACGGCAAACAGCCGGTGGATGCCGGCCACGCCGCAATCGTAATGGCGCTCCACCCGCGATCCCAGGTACTCGGCGGTCCCTGCGGCCTCCTCGGCCACAGGCAGGTCCGAGGTTCCTGCCGAGACCACCACTATCTTGCCCTGCCCCGCACCAGACTGGCCCGCCCCATTTGGCCCGCCAACGCAGAGCAGCCGCGACACCGGATCGTAGACCGCACCCAGGCCAGGGGGCAGTGCCTCGTGATGCTCGCGGTCGGCCCTGGTGCCCAGGACGCGACCGGCATGGCGCACCGCTGTCTCGAAGATGGCCGCCACCTGGGCCGGGGTCTTGCCCTCGCAATAGATCACCTCCGGCCCGCCGGTGCGCAGATGGCGATGCAGGTCGAGCTTGGCGCAGCCCGCGTCCACCACCAGGGAGGACATGAGCAGCCCCTTGGCCTCGTCCCTGGAAAGCTCGCCAGCGGCAAAGGCGTCGAGCACAGCGTCTGGCTTCATGCCTCCCACTCCTTGTAGCGCACCGCGCCCAGGCCCGCAGACCTGATCACGGCATTGAAATGATCACGTTCTTGTTTCATTATTCCAGAATCTTGCGGTAAATACTCCACGGTTGCCACCATATCATCATGACGGACGCGCAACGCCCCTACGCCGTGCCCGCGCCAAAAGGCTTCCAGGCGCTCCACTTTGGCCAGCCGCTCCTGGGTCAAGGGGGTTCCCTGAGCCAGCCGGGTGGCCAGACAGCTTTCCGAGGGCGCGTCCCAGTTGGGTAGCCCGGCCGCGCGGGCCAGCTGGCGCACCCGCGCCTTGGCTATGCACAGGAGCTTGAGAGGCTGAAACACGCCGTGCTCGCGGGCAGCCCGCAGGCCGGGCCGGGCCGCGTCGTCGTCGCCATTGGTCCCATCCGCGATCACGCAGCCGTCACCCCAGCGCTGGCGCACCTGATCAAACAGGGCGAGCTTGCAGTGATAGCACCGGTTTGGACCATTGCGCCGCACCTGATCACGGTCGAGCATCCGCGTCGTGATGACCTCATGCCTGATGCCGATATGCCGGGCCACGGCCTCGGCCCGCTCAAAGTCCAGCCGCGCGGTCAACTCGCTGCGCAGGGTTACGGCCAGGGGCGGCAGACCATGATCGCCACCCGTCCAGGCGGCTTGGGCAGCGGCGGCCACAAGCCCGCTGTCTACCCCGCCCGACAGGGCGATCACCATCTGATCGTCTGGGTCTGTCCGGTTGCGCACTGTCTGGATGAGCGTCTTGAAATCCATAAACCAATCTACCCCACGCCGTGATCGCCATCAACCCACTTCCAGGACATGCCTGCGCCACCAGTGGTCTCACCCGCCCCGTGGCGTCAATTCGGCAAACCCGACAGGTTCGAGGCCGAGCGTGTCCAGGGTCTCGCGCCAGTTGTCAGCTGTCAGTGAGGTGAAGTGCTGCTGCCACACACCAGCGATGATGGTGGGATCATACCCGCCCTCGATGGGCGGATCCCCAGGGCTGATGAGGCCCGGCCGGAAACACAGTTCGATGACCGCGTCGCTGTCCAGTTCATCGATTTCGTCCCTGAGCCAGGCTCGGAAAGCGGACGGGCTGAACCCTTTTGTCCCGCCATTTGTTCCGCCCCTTGTCTCGACACTTGACCCGACATTCGGCCCCCACCCTCGATCAGGCCAGCCCACGCCTGCGGTCTTGCGGTCGAACACCCCGCATACGTTGAGAAATTTCATCCGCATGGCGTTCAGGTCCAGCTGCGAGACCTCGGCGCACTTCTTGGGAGTGCGCAGCCAGCGGATGCCGTAGTCCGATGCAAGCTGTCCGGCGATTTTCGTCAGTGTCGGCCACGCGTGGACATTGGCATGGCTCGACAGGTGCGCGGGCCGCAGCCCCAGTCCCACCACCCGCTCGATCTGGGCCCGCCACTCGGCCTCCACATGCTCGTGCCTGACCTGACCCTGCGCATAGCGCGCAAAGAGCCGCGCTGCCGAGCCGAGGAACACGCCCCGCTCGTCCACCAGCGTGGCCCGATCCTGCCAATGGCCCACCGGCCTGCCGCGCAGGATGTCGAGATGCACCCCCAGGCCTATTTTCTCAAGCCGGGCTGCCCCCTCAACGTCGGGGCCGTTGGCCACGATGCCTGCCGCAGTGGCCAGCCCCTCGCGGACCAACCGCTCCGCCGCCCTCGTCACCGCCGGGTGCGCCCCGCAGTCGTCAATGGTCATCACTATCTTCATGCAGCCACACTAGCCACACCGGCCGTGGCCCGTAAAGCCTTTCCCCCTGTTGACTTCCACCACAGCACTATATAGCCTGCTATCAACAAAGGCCTGCAACCACGGAGCCTGCCATGCACTACGAGCCTGATACCCTTTTTTTCACCCAGCTTTCCCGCTTTCAGCGGCTGTATGCCCGCAGCCTGGCTGCCCGCCTGGCTCCTCTTGGCGTGCATTCCGGGTATCTCGGGGTTTTGCATTACCTGTGGCAGCGTGACGGAGTCACCCAGAAGACCCTCCATGAGCTCATGCCTGTTGAGCAGGCCACTCTCTCCAACACCCTCAAGCGCATGGAGCGTGATGGTCTCATTGTCCGGACCCCGAACCCAGAGGACAAGCGGCGCCACGTCATCACCCTCACCCCCCGGGCAAACACCCTCAAGGCCCAGGTGATGCAAGCCATCGGCGACCTTCGGGCTGCCGTCAATTCCGGGCTGACCGTCAACGACCGCCGCTACTTCCGCCGCATCATGCGCCAGATGACCGAATCCCTTGAGGCGGACCAGGAAGAGCCGCTGGTCCTGCTGCTGGACGAGGTGGGCGGCTGATGGCTCGTTTTCCATGGTTGCCATCAGCCCGCTTTCCAGCTTAATAGCTCCACTCAGGAGACGACATGAGTAAATACATCGACATAGTCATAGACGGAGAAACGGTCCGCAAACATAGGCGGGACGTGGACAAGGATACAATCATCTGCGCCCACATCCCGGATCGCCCCTGCCGTATTTTCGAAGCAAGCGCTGGCGCGGCTCTACTGGCTCGCCAGCTGCGCGACCAGGGCCACGACATGACCATTTCCAACTATTATTTTCATGATTTTCCCGACATCACAGAGTTCCAAGCCGACCTGAACAAGCCCATTGATCTGCCCGATAACACCTTTGATGTTGTCATCTGCCGGGAGGTCATAGAGCATGTAGAGTGCGTGCCGCACACCTTGCGTGAGTTCAACCGCGTTCTCAAACCAGGCGGGCGGCTGATCATGACCTTTCCAAACCGGCTACAGGTCCGCTCGCGCCTCATGCACCTGCTGACCGGCTTCTACCGAGGTATGAAGTCGCCCATCAATCTCAACGTTCCCTTTGGCGACGCACACATCAATCTCATTGGCTACCCGGAGATGGACTACTTTCTCCGCAAGACGGGGTATGAGGTCGATGCGGTGGAGTCCTCCTATTTCCAGACCAGCGACACCGTGTTCCTCCTCCTGTATCCTCTCATTGCCCTGACCACTCGATACTCCCTGCTGCACTATAAAAAGACCGCGCAGGAACACGACAAAACGCAGCCGGACAACATTGCCTACAACACCTATATTGCGCAGAAACTTCTAAGTCGGGCCTTGTATCTCGGCAAAGATGTCATCATTACCGCCACCAAGATTGGTCCGCCTTGCAGTAGGTAGCGTGCATAGTTTTTTTCCACAAGACTCCACAATCATTTCCAACATTCTGATTCTTCGACTTCGACGCCTTTTCTCTTCATTTCTTTTCAACCTCCATTACGCTCAGGCAGGCTCCCTGACCCCTCGTGAACTATCTATCGACCTAGCGCCTGCATCTTCTCTAAGACCCTGGTTTAACAGGAATATTTGCCAGCCACCTCCTTTGGTTTAATCATGAGTTTCCCTCGAATTCCTCTAGACTTGCAAACCTTGAGCACTGAGCAAAAATTCATTTTTCTGACATTTCCCCATTATTTTTTCCGCCCCTTTCTGCTATAGACCTCCCTAACGCACCACAACGCCCCGTAATGCCGCGACTTCGCCTTTTGTGTGGAAAAACTCTAGAGTTTGTGCGACAACGTTGTACTTTGTTGACAATCTTTGACTGCCTGTGTCAAAGGATGAGCATCACGAATAGGTCTGTGACATTATGGACAACAAAGACACCCTGAGGCCTCCGACCCTGCTCACGGTCCGCGAAGTGGCTGACCTGCTTCGGGTGCACCAGCGCACGGCCTACAGGCTGATCATTGACGGCCGCATCAAGGGCATCAAGATCGGCAGCCAGTGGCGGGTCGCAGAGTCCGCCCTGATGGAATTTCTCAATGGGGGCTGGAGGGAATCGGCCAAGTCCGGGTCATCCGGCGATGTCAGGTCGAACGACACGGCCAAAACAGGCCCTGAACAGCTAAAGCTTCCTTTGGACTAAGGAGAGAGCGTATGTCGAAACGATTTTCCAGTGGCCACGACACCGACCCTGTCCTGACGGTCAACCTGCCCAACGATTTTGGCGAGGACGCCTCGGTCACGGGTCGGCTCATCGGCGAGGAAATGTACTTTGACGACACAACCGGCATGCTGACCATGGAGAAGCTCTATCGCGACGAGGAGGGGCGGCTGGCCTATGGCATCATCTCGGCCATCGGGCATGCGCGCGAGCGCCGGGCCTACCGCATCGAGGAGCGCGAGGGTAGCTGCATCGTGTCCAACGGGAGCCTGGACCTCGAATTTTCCTACGACCAGCTTTTCGAGCTGCTGGCCGTGGCCATCGACTCCGAGAAGGAGAGCGCGAGCAGACAGGTGAGCGAGCAAGTGCGCCGCCGTCTGGCCGCCAACGAATAGCACCGGGCGTTCGCCCGATTTCTCGACGACATGCGCGGGGGGCCTTTCGGCCCCCCTTTTTCATTTTTTCCCGAAGTAGACTTCCTGGCCCGTGGACTCCATAACCGAGGACCAGTAGTCCGAGTCGATGTTGAGGAAGCGCTTTTTTGACGTGACCAGATCCAGCGGCAGGTGGACCATGCTCGTCTTGACCTGGGTGACGACCATGCCTGTCTTGCCCGCCATGGCCGCGTGCACGGCTTGCTGGCCGAGGAACCCGCAGTAGACGCGGTCGCCCGCATTGGCGGGCACGGAGCGGATGATATAGCTTGGGTCGATGAACTTCATGGTCATCTCCAGGCCGCGTGAATCGAAATGGCTCTTGGCGCGCCGGGCCAGCAGGCCGCAGATGTCGCCCAGCACGGGGTTGCCCGATGCGTCGGTGCGCTTGTCCTCTGCAACCAGGTCCCTGCCCGCTCCCTCCGCACAAACGATGAGGGCGTGGCCGCGCGCCAGCAGGCGTCGCTCAATGGCCATGAGCAGCCCGTTCTCCCCGTCCAGGGCAAAGAGCTGCTCGGGCACCAGCAAGAAGTTCACCTCCTGCATGGCCAGGGTGGCCTGAGCCGCGATGAACCCGGCCTCGCGCCCCATGAGCTTGACCAGCCCAACGCCCATGTCCATGCCTGTGGCCTCCACATGGGCGCACTGGATGGCCTCGGTGGCCTTCTCCACTGCGGTGTCAAAGCCGAAGGTGCGGGTGATGA
>JBDRSO010000059.1:0-8832 GCA_043824835.1 Pseudomonadota bacterium
TGAATACTTTGCCATGCTGTGCCTCCTGCGGTTCTAAGTTGTCGTTCAAACTCAGACTACCTCAGGTAAGGCCAGCATGGTATTTGGTTCTTTTTTGGGGCGGCTCAGCCAAAAAAGAACCCCGCCGGGAGGGCTCTTAAAAACTGGAGGAGCGCAAGCGACGGCTCTTCCCCCCTCCCTCATCACCTCTCTCCCCGCTCCGCCACATCGCGCAAAAAAAGAGAGCGACCCTCAGGCCGCTCCCTTCATTTCGAATCAATCAAATCTCGATCTACCAAGCGTAGAGCGGGAACTCGCGGGCGAACTCCTCGACCTCTTCGCTGATCTCTTTCAGAATCTTGTCATCCCCAATGTTCTCCAGCGCAGCGGTGATAGCCTCTGCCACCACGATCATGTCTTCCTCGATCATGCCGCGGGTGGTCAACGCAGGGGTGCCCAGCCGGATGCCGGAGGTCTGGAACGGCGACTTGGTCTCGAACGGGATGGTGTTCTTGTTGACGGTGATGCCCGCCTTGTCCAGGGCGATCTGCGCGTCCTTGCCGGTGTAGTCCTTGTCGGACAGGTCGATGAGCATGAGGTGGTTGTCCGTACCGCCGGACACCAGCTTGTAGCCCGCCTCCTGCATGCTGGCGGCCAGCACCTTGGCATTCTTGACCACCTGCTGCTGATACTCGGTGAATCCGGGGGAAAGCGCCTCGCCGAAGGACACGGCCTTGGCCGCGATGACATGCATGAGCGGGCCGCCCTGGATGCCGGGGAAGATATTGGAGTTGAGCTCCTGCTCCAGCTCCTCGCCGCCCAGGATCATGCCGCCGCGCGGGCCGCGCAGGGTCTTGTGGGTGGTGGTGGTGGTGTAGTGGGCGTGCTCGATGCAGGACGGGTGCTCGCCTGCGGCGATGAGGCCCGCGATGTGGGCCATGTCGACCATGAGCTTGGCGCCCACCTCGTCGGCGATGGCGCGGAACCGGGCGAAATCGATGATGCGCGGGTAGGCCGAGGCCCCGGCGATGATCATCGTGGGCCGGTGCTCCTTGGCCAGGGCTTCCACCTGATCGTAGTCTATGGTCTGGGTCTCGCGGGAGACGCCGTAGTGCACCATGTTGAAGAGCTTGCCGGAGAAGTTGACCGGGCTGCCGTGGGTCAGGTGTCCGCCGTGGGAGAGGTCCATGCCGAGCACGGTATCGCCGGGCTTGCAGGCCGCGAAGTAGACGGCCATGTTTGCCTGGGAGCCGGAGTGGGGCTGGACGTTGGCGTAGCCTGCGCCAAAAAGCTCCTTGGCGCGGTCGCGGGCCATGTCCTCGACCATGTCCACGAACTCGCAGCCGCCGTACCACCGCTTGCCGGGGTAGCCCTCGGCGTATTTGTGGGTCAAGACGCTGCCCTGGGCCTGACGCACGGCCGTGGACACGAAATTTTCACTGGCGATGAGCTCAAGCTTGCTGACCTGACGGTCGACCTCGTTGGCAATGGCCGCTGCGATCTCTGGGTCTTGTACGAACAACTCTTCCATGGTGTGAACCTCGTTTTGGGTGTGAATGCGAATGGCTTCCCACCGCCTCATGCGGCGCGGCCGGTTTCTGGCGGCAGCCGTGCGCGGGGACATTCATCCCCGGCGGCCACCGCACCCGCCGTCCCATGCGGGGGTGGAGATCCGCGTTATATATCAAAAAAGGGAGGCCGTTCAGCCTCCCTTGTTGTTATCCCGTGAAGCGCTTGAACAGGACGCAGGCGTTGGTGCCGCCGAAGCCGAACGAGTTGCTCAGGGCATACTCGGCCTGTTGCTGTCGGGGGCCGTCTGCACAGACGTCGAGGTCGCATTCAGGGTCTGGCGTATCGCGGTTGGTTGTGCCGGGGATGATGCCCTCGGCCAGGGTCTTGACCGCGAAGACCGCCTCCACTCCGCCGGCCGCGCCGAGCAGGTGGCCCATCTGGGACTTGTTGGCGCAGATGGCGATGTTGTAGGCATGGTCGCCGAAGACCGTCTTGATGGCCCGGGTCTCGCAGAGGTCGTTGAGCTTGGTGGAGGTGCCGTGGGCGTTGATGTGGTCGATGGCCGCCGGGTCCACCCCGGCTTCGCGAATGGCGGCGGACATGGCCAGGGCCATGCCCGAGCCGTCCTCGGGCGGGGCGGTCATGTGGTAGGCATCGCCAGACGCGCCGTACCCGACCACCTCGGCCAGAATGGTGGCCCCGCGTGCCTGGGCATGCTCAAGGGATTCGAGCAGCAGCAGGCCTGCGCCCTCGCCCATGATGAAGCCGGTGCGGTCCGCGTCGAACGGCCGCGACGCCTTCTCGGGCTCGTCGTTGCGCACCGAGAGTGCCTTCATGGCGTTGAAGCCGGACACGCCAAGGGGCGAGATGGTGGATTCCGCGCCGCCGCAGATCATGACGTCGGCCCTGTCCATGACGATATCGGTGTAGGCCACGCCAATGGCATGGGTGCCCGAGGCGCAGGCTGTGGTGGTGCAGATGTTCGGCCCCATGGCCCCGGCCTCGATGGACACCTGCCCGGCGGCCATGTTGGCGATGAGAATGGGAATGAAGAACGGCGAGATGCGTCCCGGCCCCTTGTCGAGGAGCTTGGTGTGCATCTCCTCGATGCTGTGCAGGCCGCCGAGCCCGGCACCGATGATGGTGCCGGCGCGGTGCTTCTCGGATTCCGGGATGGTCCACCCGGCGTCGCGGAACAGCATCTTGCAGGCGCAGACCGAGAACTGGGTGAAGGTCTCCATGCGCCGGACTTCTTTGGTGTTGATGTAGATGGAGGGATCGAACCCTTTGACTTCAGCCGCGATCTTGGTGTCATACGCGGTGGTGTCAAACTTGGTGATCATGCCCACGCCGGACTTGCCAGCCAGAAGATTCTGCCAACTGGTCTCAACGTCGTTGCCGAGCGGGGTAATGGCCGCAACGCTGGTGACGACAACCCTTTTCATAATGGATATCCGTGCTGTCTGCGTTTCAGAAAAGAAAAAAAGGAGCGCCTTACACCTTGTTGTGCATAAGGCGCTCTCATAATCGTCGTAATCAGGACAGAGCTGGTTAGCCCACAGCCTTTTCGATGTACGCGATGGCGTCCTTGACCTTGATGAGCTTCTGGGCCTGCTCGTCGTCGATCTCCAGGTCAAACTCTTCTTCCATGGCCATGATCAGTTCGGTCAGGTCCAGGGAGTCAGCACCCAGATCCTCGACAAAGGCGGCGCCATCGATAACTTCGTCAGCGCTCACGCCAAGCTGCTCCACAATGATCGCTTTGACTTTTGCGGCTACGTCGGACATGGTTTCCTCCAATACGATTGTTTTTGTTTTATTTCAATTACATATACATGCCGCCGTTGACCCCGAGCACCTGACCGGTGATGTACCCGGCACCTGGCCCGGCGAGGAAGGAGACGGCGGCGGCGATGTCCTCGGACTGCCCGAGGGTATTGAGCGGGATCTGCGCGAGCATGGACTGGACCACGGCCTCGGGCAGTTGGTCGGTCATGTCGGTCTGGATGAAGCCCGGGGCCACGGCGTTGACCGTGATGCTGCGCCCGGCCAGTTCTCGGGCGGCGGATTTGGTCAGGCCGATAAGCCCGGCCTTGGCCGCACAGTAGTTGGCCTGGCCCGCGTTGCCCATCTGACCCACGATGCTGGTGATATTGATGATGCGGCCAAAGCGCTGCTTGCCCATGATCTTGGAGGCTTCCTTGAGAAAGGCGAAGCAGCCGGTGAGGTTGATGCGCAGGACCGTATCCCAGTCCTCGTCCTTCATGCGCATCATCAGGCCATCGCGGGTGATGCCCGCGTTGTTGACCAGCACCTCCAGGGTGGCCTTGCCCTTGATCTCGTCCTTGAAAAACTCGGCAATGGCGTCGCGGTCGCCGGAATCGAGCCGGAAGGCCCGGGCCTTTCCGCCCTCGGCTTCGATGGCGGCCACGACCTTGTCCGCCTCCTCGGGGCGGCTGACATAGGTCAGGAAAACCTCGAACCCGTCGCTGGCCAGCCGCTCGGCAACCTTGCGGCCGATACCGCGCGAACCGCCGGTAACCAGGGCGACTCTCGGAAGATCACTCATCGACATACCTCATGGTTAGCTCGTTGGTCAGCCCCCAATATACCAAACCTGACCGGACTGCAAACACTTGGGGGAGCGCAGGGTCCGGGGTATGCCACGGCCCTGCCGCGCGGGCATGACCGGCAGATGACGATCACGCTCCCGGCCGGTGACGCTCGCCTAGAACTGGACAAGCATGGCACCCCACGTGAAGCCACCGCCAAAGGTGGGCACCAGCACCCGGTGACCCGGCTTGATCACGCCCAGCTCCAGTGCCTCGGACAGGGCCACGGGCACCGAGGCGGCCGAGGTGTTGCCGTACCTGTCCACATTGGAATAGACGCGCTCAAGCGGAATCCCGAGCTTGCGGCCCACGGCGTCGATGATGCGCCAGTTGGCCTGATGGGGGATGAGCACGTCCACATCGGCGCTGGTCAGGCCGTGCCGGGCCATCAGTGCCTCGCTGATGCTGGCCATGTGGCGCACGGCGTGCTTGAACACCTCGCGCCCCTGGAACTCGACAAAATATTCCTCACCCACGGCCTGGCCGAGCTTGTAGGGGATGGCCGAGCCGCTGCCGCGCACGGTGAGCAGGTCGCCCAGGGCTCCGTCCGCGCCGAGCATGATGTCCACCACCCTCGGGTTCTCGTCCGCGCCGGTGGTGAGCACGACAGCGCCCGCCGCGTCGCCGAAGAGGACACAGGTGGCGCGGTCTTCCCAGTTGACCCGGCTGGTGACCACCTCGGCGGCCACCACCAGCACTTTGGCCGATGGATTCAGGGCCACGTAGCCCCGCGCCGTCTCCACGGCGTAGAGAAACCCGGAGCAGGCGGCCTGCACGTCTATGCACATCTGTCCAACGATGCCGAGCTTCTCCTGAAGCACGCAGGCTGTCGAGGGGATGACGTAATCCGGCGTGAAGGTGGCAAAGACGATGTGCGTCAGTTCCGACGCCTCCATGCCCGCCGAGGCCAGCGCCTTGCGCGCGGCCACAAGGCCCAGGTCCGAGGAGGCCTCCCCCTCGGCCACGATATGGCGCTGCTTGATGCCGGTGCGGGAGGTGATCCACTCGTCGGTGGTGTCCACGAATTTTTCGAGGTCCGCGTTGGTCAGCACGCGTTCGGGCGCGTAGTGGCCGAAACCCCGGATGATGAAATTGGTGTGCATAGGTGAGTTGTGTATGCGTTTGGTCTCCACGGGTCAAGCGGCGCGACCCGGAGCCCTCGCCCCGGCTGCAGCCCGTCCGGGGGTCGCGTCAGGCTGCGTCTTTGGAAGTCTTCTCGAATTTCCCAGCCAGCCCGCTGTGGGCGGCCAAGCCCTCGGCCAGGTGTTCGTGCATCTTGTTGCGCACGCTGGTGGCGGCCATTCTGATGGCGTTGACAATGGCCAGCTCGTTGGACTTGCCATGGCAGACCACCACAATGCCCTTGAGCCCGAGAAGCGGCGCGCCGCCGTACTCTGCGTAATCGACCACCTTCTTGAACCGCCTGAAGGCGCGGATCGAAAGCAGGGTGCCGAGCCTGGAGAGCCAGCTCGACTGGAGCTGCTTCTTGAGGATGTTGCTCATGGACTTGGCCAGCCCCTCGGACAACTTGAGGGCCACGTTGCCCACGAAGCCGTCGCAGACCACCACGTCCACATCGCCGGTGAAGATATCACGCCCCTCGACATTGCCGATGAAGCGCAGGTCGGACTGGCGCATCAGCTCGAAGCTGTCGCGCACGATGGCGTTGCCCTTGCCCTCCTCCTCGCCGATGGAGAGCAGACCCACGGCCGGATTGGGCACGCCGAGCACGCACCGGGAGAGCACATCGGCCATGAGGCCGAACTGAAGCAGGTGCAGGGGCTTTGAGTCCACATTGGCGCCCACGTCGATGAGCACCACCGGGTTCTTCTCGGTGGGCATGATGCCCGCCAGGGCCGGGCGCATGACGCCCTTGATGCGGCCGAGCACGAACATGCCGCAGGCCACGGTGGCCCCGGAGTTGCCCGCGCTGACCACGCCGTCGGCCCCGCCCTCGGTCACGCAGCGGCAGGCCACCTGGATGGACGAGTCCTTCTTGCGCCTCAGGGCGTCGGAGGGCTTGTCGTCCATCTCGACGACCTGCGATGCGGGCACGATGGTGATGTCCAGCCCGGCGGTGTTGAGTCCGGAAAGCTCGCTCTCGATTCGCGCTGCATCGCCCACCAGGACGATGGCTATGCCGTCGCGCGCCGCCTCGACCGAGGCGGGCACCACGACCTGGGGGCCGAAATCGCCCCCCATAGCATCCACGGCGATGCGTGGAGCGGTCTGCGCCCCGGTGCTAGGCATTGTCGCCGCTAACGACCTGACGACCCTTGTAGTTGCCGCACACGGAACAGGCGCGGTGAGGAAGATTGGGCTCGCCGCATTCGCAGAACACGACGTTGGGAACGGCCACGTGATCGTGGGAGCGGCGCATGCCCTTGCGGGAGCGGGAAGTCCGTTTCTTGGGAACAGCCATGATGTATACCTCGCTAAAAACTGGTTGTGGTCGTATTAGTTCAGGGCGTCCCGGCTGGCAAGAGCCAATTGGCCGGGGCGTTACTTTATCTTCAAGGTGCGGAAGACCGCAAGCCGTTCATCGCCCTCGTCGTCGGCGCAGGCGCAGGGCTCGGCGTTGCGATCCACCCCGCAGCCGGGGCACACGCCCTGGCACGACTCGTCGCACAGGGGCTTGACCGGCAGGGCCAGAGCGAACTCCTCCCACAGCAGCGCGCCCATGTCGAGCTGCAACTCGCCCCCATGCTCGCGCACACGGGGCTCCTCGACTTCGTCACCCTCGCCTTCCCCGTCGGGCAATTGCTCGAAGAGGTCGTAGCTGGTGTCGATGCCATACTCAAAGCTGGCCGCGCAGCGGTCGCAGGGCACGAAGACCGAGCCCTTGAGCGTGCCGCGCACCAACGCGCCGCCGTCCTGGGGCAAGACCGTGTACACGGCCACAAGGTCGCTCCCGGGCTTGACCCGCAGGGCAAACGCCTCCCACCCCTCGCGCCACAGCGCTTGGTCGTCGAAAACAAAATCCCTGCCGTGGGCGGGAATATCGCTGATGGTAATCCAGTGTTCTTGCATCGTGTCCTCCGCCCGGTGGAACCCGATGGCCGGAAATTCCGACGCGGGCAACCGATGCTTCGTATATGGGAACTTTTTCCCTTGTCAAGAAAAAACCCCTTGCCATTTGGTCTTCAACTGGGTAAAGAATCTCTCCCGCTGCACGGAGGGTTCAGGCCCAGCGGCGGCGGTGAAGCAAATTTTTTCCAACGATTCATGCAGAGTACCCAGGAGGTCGTCATGTCCCAGGTTTGCGATATATGCGGTAAAGGCCCCCAGACCGGCAACAACGTCAGCCACTCCCACATCAAGACCAAGCGCCGCTTCATGCCCAACCTGCAGAAGGTGCGCCATCAGCTTGAGTCCGGCCAGGTGGTGAGCGTCAAGGCCTGCACCCGTTGCATCCGCAGCGGCGCCATCATCAAGCCCGTGGTCAGGAAGACCGAAGCCTAACCCAAAGAGCTCACAATTGCACCCACCGCTGCCGCCGATCCCTCGGCGGCAGCTTTTTGCGTTTCGCCACCTTGCCGCGGCTCATTTTGTGCAAAACAGCGCAATCCGACCCGGCAACCAGGTGCACATCTGCACAAACATCTCTGACTCAAAAATCAAAACACACTGTTTTTATTAGGCTAAAAACTTGGCACGGCTCCTGCTACTAGGGAAGCAACAGGACCAAGCCAGTGTGCATCACGGTCCTGGGACAACGCGCCTCCGGCCTCAGACAGTGACCAACGGCAACGCACCGGAACACGAATTTCTCAGCAGCGTAGCAGCGCGACACCTCCCCCCTTGTGAAGAGCCCCCTGCCGTCTCAGTCCCGGCAGGGGGCTCGCCGTTTGTGGCCGACGCGAAAACGCCCCTGCCGGATGGTTTCCGGCAGGGGCGTTCAGTTTCTTTGCGTGACGCGCGGGTTTACAGGGCCAGGGCGCGGTCGAGGCGGGCCAGGGTCTGCTCGCGGCCCAGCACCACCATGGTCTCGAACAGGCCGGGCGACTGGGTCGTGCCCATGATGGCCACGCGGATGGGCTGGGCGATCTCCTTGAACTTGATGCCGCGCTCCTCGATGAACGCCTTGTGCATCGCCTCAAGAGACGCCTCGGTGAATTCGGGCAGCGTTTTCATGCGCTGGGCGATGGCTTCGAGCAGGGGCCGGGTCTCGTCGGTGAGGAACTTCTGCACCGCCGCCTCGTCGTAGTGCATGAAGGCAGCATCCACGATGAAGGGATGGGCCTGCTCAAGCATGTTCACCACGGACTTGGCCCGGGGCTGAAGCAGGGGCGCGATCTTGGCGAAGGTCGCCCGGTCCACCGTGGCGGCCTCCTCGGCCCCCACCTCTCGGGCCAGGAAATCACAGAGCATCCCGGCCAGCCGGTCCGGGTCGGCCTTTTGCATGTACTGGCCATTGACCCACTCGAACTTGGTCAGGTCAAAGACCGAGGGCGACGAGCCGAGATTGTCGGGATTGAAGAGGGCCTTCATCTCGTCCATGGTGAAGAGTTCCTGGTCGCCGTGGGACCAGCCCAGCCGGGCCAGATAGTTGCACACGGCCTCGGGCAGGTAGCCCATCCGCTCGTATTCCATGACCGAGAGCGCGCCGTGGCGCTTGGAGAGCTTCTTCTTGTCCGGGCCGAGGATCATGGGCACATGGCCGAACTCGGGCACGTCCCAGCCCATGGCCTGATAGATGAGAATCTGACGCGGGGTATTGTTGACGTGG
>JBDRSO010000060.1:0-3002 GCA_043824835.1 Pseudomonadota bacterium
AAGAGCTTGATCTTGTCGAAGTCCGGCGTTCCCGCGACCTTTTGCAGGAGCAGCCCGTCCCGGTCATACCACTGGGGAAGCAGGCCGCCGAAGAAATAGCCCCTTGCCCGGGCCGCTTCCACGGCAAGGGAACAGCCCGGACGCCATAACGGCAACACGAGCTGATAGACATGCATGTCTGGCTTCGCCCGCTCCATTTCGGCAAGGTGCCGGGCAAAGTCCACGCCCACAGCCTCCACGGTCAGCTTGGCCAGACTGGCGTCCTCGATCACCAGTGTCGAGGCCACAGTGTCTGACTGCGGCGGCCCATCCTCCACAAACGTCCGCGTGAGCCCCTCGCCCTCGCAAATGGCGCGAAGCGCGTCCGCGTACCGGGTCGGCAGGAAAATATCGTGGGGCCGGTCATGCAGAATGCAGAACTGGTCGAGCAGGGAGATGCGGCCATAGGCCCCGCCCTCCGAGATCGGCCTGGGCGGCATCGGTTCTATTTCCAGGGCACAGGTACACGCGCCGACGACCTTGCCGAGCTTCTGAGTGGTCAGGTGGTCGCACACGCATTGCCCGGAAATGACATCAAGCCCGAGATGCTCCGGCGGCTTGTTGTGGATCTTGCGGGCCAGACGCAACCCCAGCGACGTTGTCCGGTAGTCGGGATGCACGATCCACGATCCGGCCTCCATGATCTTCCGGCCCGGAGGATTGCGAAACAGGGCGTAGAGCCCCACGATGTCGCCCTTGTCAGTGCGGCCCACGGCCTGATACAGGTCATCGCCCGCATTGATCCGCGCCAATTCCTGCGGGTCGTAGACATGATCGACCGGGAACATGTCACCGTACACCCGATAATACAGGCGGGCCACGCCAAGGGCGTCCTCTGGCTGAAAATCGTCCACCACGAACTTCTGTCCCGGCTCGACGGCATACCCCTCCTCGCACAACTGCGCGAGGTTATCCTCTCTGGATCTCATTCTCAGCCATCTCCCAATATTATCCAAATTTAACAGCAATATAAAGTCAATACATCCAAGCCAGCTCAAGACGCGCGGTGCTTTGTTCAATCACTGGAAGAGGAAGGATCGGACAGCTTTATTCGTTCCTGGTCCTGTTGCTTCCGGAAAAGGGCCTGCGGCAATTCATGGCCCTTACCGCGCTCCAAGGGCCGCGCCCCCCTCATTGCATGGAAATCAGCCCCAGCCCTTTTTCTCCCAGTATTCGTACTGGTAGGGCCATTGCTCCTGATATTGACGTATTTTGTCCTGAAAGTCCAGTCTATTGGCGTCGATGGCCACTCGCTGGTCGAAATAGGGTCGTTGAATAACAATATCGTCCGCCAGGGCTTGCCCCAAAGCGAAGGACAGGGCTTCGGCGTGCGCCACAGCTTCTTCGCCTTCCGTGACCAGGGCTCCGGCCGTCCCCGTGACATAGGCTCCGAGGTCGTTGAAGTTGTTGGCGAGAAAACGGGTGATGATGGCATGATCGCGCCCGGCCGTGCAGACGGCGGCGCAGTATTTGCCGTCGAAATACTGACAGTGGATGACGTCGGCCATGCGGTCGATAAGCGCCTTCATGGGCGCATTCACACAGAAGGAGTAATTGGGAGAGCCCCAGACCATGCCGTCGGCCGCCAGCATTTTTTCCAACAGCGCGGCATAGTCGTCATCAAAAACGCACTTGCCGGTGGCAAAGCATTTGCGGCAGCCAATGCAGTACTCGATTGTGCACTTGCGCAGGTCAATGTATTCTGTTTCCGCGCCCTTTGACGCGGCACCGTCCAAAACCGCCTGGACAAGCCGCCGGGTCTGGCTTGCCTTTCCCTTGGGGCTGGAGTTGAGGCCGAGTATGCGCATTCCTTTCTCCTTCAGTACGGCTCGTACCCATTTTCGAGGAAAACGGTTCGGGCCTCGTCCGTTTCCAGGAATTTCAGAAAAGCCCTGGCCAGGTCCGGGTGGGGCGCGTTTCGCATCACCGTCACCGGAATCCGGCGCAACCCCTTGGGGCCGTCGATGGGGATGAACTGGCCCTCGCCGGGGTCAAGCTGCTCGGCCCAGGTTTTGTAAGTCACCCAGGCGTCCAGGTTGTCGTGTGTCTTCCAGGCCGTAAAACCCTGGCGGCCCGTGGTGACAAACACCGTTGTATTGGCGTTGGCCTTCCCGCGAAGGTCGGCCATGTTCTCAAGGCTCACGTCCAGGATGCGCATGCCGGGCGCGGCCAGATCGCCCAGGCTCTTGACGCCTTTCGGGTTGCCCTGCCGCACGATGATCCCCACCCGCCGGGCGGCAGGATAGATGATGGCGGATTCGTCGAGAAGCGTCGGGTAATCCCGGATGAAATCGTCCATCATGTATTCCGCGCCGGTGTAATAGACATCGCCGTTCTTCGCAGCCTGGTCCGCCTGCTTGGCCGGTTCGCCGAATTGCACATCCACCGCCACGCCCTGCCTGGCACCGAAGATCTCCGCGCACTTGCGAATGGCCGGATAAGGGCCGCCCGGTCCGTAGACCGCAAGCGAGGCGGCCCTGGCTTCACCATTCAAGACCATACATACACTCCATAACGCCATGACGGCGCACGCCAACACGCGAGATCGCATGCCCTGGCGCAAGTTCGCCCCCGGCGAGCCGCGTTCTGCCTCTTGATACATGGAACCGTCATATTTGAGAAAACAAATGAAATCAAGATAACGCTGATCCGCGTTTAAAGAAATGCAAAAAAGAAAATCATTTGCCTGCCCACAAGCGCCTCAACCCCAGACCGGCTGGAATCCGAACCACACGTTCCTGGGTGTTATGGCGGAGAACGGCAAAACAGGAGCCGGGGAATTTGCCCAAGCATTTTCTTTTGTTCTTTTGGATATTGGCTTCCCTAGATAGTGTAGTCACGAGATTCCAGCCCAAAGGGAAATGCACCGGATGTGAATAGCCGCAAGGAACGAGGCTGAATTCTTCGCATACCGAGTTGCTATGCCGCGCCAACGCTTCAGGTGGAGAAATGCATTTTCAACC
>JBDRSO010000061.1:0-22002 GCA_043824835.1 Pseudomonadota bacterium
GGTTGAAAATGCATTTCTCCACCTGAAGCGTTGGCGCGGCATAGCAACTCGGTATGCGAAGAATTCAGCCTCGTTCCTTGCGGCTATTCACATCCGGTGCATTTCCCTTTGGGCTGGAATCTCGTGACTACACTATCTAGCGGAGTAAGTCTCATCCTCGTACGCAATTACTCTATCCCCTACATTCCGCTTCCCTCCTGCCTAGGCCCCATCACACCCACTCGAACGGGTCGTTTTCATGTCGTTTTTGTGACAGACGCCAAGCCTCTTAAGCATTGCTGGAAAACATCTTTCTATTTCTGGCACTTACATCGTAACATTTCTGTTGACTTCTTCCCGACTTAAGCGGATTTAGCATGCTACAGGATGCCCCTCCCGTGGTTGGGCTTTTTTTGTGTGATTTGGTGGGGCTATCCGATCAAAGGAACAACACGATGTTTATGAACAAGGTATCACCCGGCCAAGGGGGCGCGAGCGCCAGCCGCACGGGGTATGCCATGGCTCCCGGCAACGCTGGGGCCTCCGTCTGGATGAAGGGATTTCTGGCCGTAAGCCTCATGGTGCTCCTGGCCCTGATCGTGTTCAACTCCCTGCTGTATGCGGGCAAGATGCACCTGTCGCTGTCCATGCCCTTGAGCGCCGTCTGGCGGACTGGGGTCTATCTGCTGATCCTGATCAACCTCGGCGTGCTCGCATGGCGGGTCTCTCTGGTCTTGCGCTACCGCCCGGCGGCCCACTGCGCCGACGACCAACTGGTGCCCTGCACGGTCATCATCCCGGCCTACAACGAGGGCCGACAGGTGCTCGACACCCTGCGCAGCGTCATGGCCAGCGACTACCCGGCCGACAAGCTACAGGTCATCTGTGTGGACGACGGCAGCAAGGACGACACCTGGCTGTGGATGCTCAAGGGCGGCGAGGAGTTCGGCGATCGTGTCGAGTTGATCCGCCAGCCCAGGAACCAGGGCAAGCGCCACGCCCTGAATGAAGGCTTTCTGCGCGCCACTGGCAGCGTCCTGGTCACCATCGATTCGGATTCCGAAATCGAGCCCACGACCCTGCGCTCCATCGTCAGCGTCTTCTGCCGCAATCCGCGCGTGGGGGCTGTGGCGGGCAATGTCCGGGTGCTCAACACCCGCCAGGGCATCATCCCCAAGATGCTCGACGTGGCCTTCACCTATTCCTTCGACTTCATCCGCGCCTCCCAGAGCACATTCAACACGGTCATGTGCACCCCGGGCGCACTCTCGGCCTACGACGCCGCCCTGGTCATGAAGATTCGCGAATCATGGCTGCACCAGACCTTCCTGGGCCAGCCCGCCAATATCGGCGAGGACAGGGCCATGACCAACCTCATCCTCAAGGAGGGGCGGCTGGTCCACTTCCAGAGCGATGCCGTGGTCTACACCAACGTGCCCGTCAAGTACCTCGGCCTGTGCAAGATGATGCTGCGCTGGGCGCGCTCCAACATCCGCGAGACCATCGCCCTGAGCCGCTTCGGTTTCACCCGGTTCCGGCCCGAGCCGGTGCTGGGCGCGCAGGTGGACCTCACCCACCAGTGGATGCGCCTCTCCTGCAACGAGTTGCTCAAGCTCGGGCTTGTCTCGTCCCTGATCAACTGGCCGGGGGTGACCCTCTACGGCTTGGCTGTCGGCATGTTCCTCGCCTCCATCATGCCCGCTTTCCTCTACCTGCTCAGGTATCGTTCCCTGGCCTGCCTCTGGGCCTTCCCCTACATGGTGTTCATGCTCTTCGGGTTGACCTGGATCAGCCTCTACGCCTTGTTCACCCCGCACAAGAACGGCTGGCTCACCCGCGACATCGCCACCACCACGCTCCCCTTGCAGGAGAAACAGTGGCAGGATGAAGCGGCCTGATTCCTGCCGCCTGCGGCCAGTCAATACAACGGGACACAAAACCCCCGCACGCCTCACGGCATGCGGGGGTTTCTCGTGCCCGGCTTTGGCCAGGAAATTGCCGGAACACCGCCAAGGCACGGACTTACCGCGCCAAGACGCTTACTCGTTGCGGTTCTTTTGCGACTCCCCGGCAGCCTCAGCGTCCGAGGCCTCGCCTGTTTCCATCTCGCCTGCTCCGGCCTCGCCTGACTTGATGTCACCGTTGGGCACATCGCAGGCTCCGGCCCCGCCGCAACTGCTGCCGCAGCCGCAGCCCGACTTGCCGGACGAAAGCCTGCCCGTCAGGCGCATAAAGAGGTAGACTCCGGCCGCGGCCACAATAATGAGTACGATCACTGTATCCATGCACTGCTCTCCTTTGGTTCGCCCATGGCCCAGCTGGTGGCAGGGATCCTATGCGCACGACCATCCCGACCGTGTCGGGCTTTCACACCTAGACCGGGTGTGCCCCTTCCCGCATGGGGCGCGGCGGCCCGGACCATCCGAACCGCCGCGCCCGCCAGAGGGAGCTACGCGCCTACAGGTTGCGGGATGGTTACTTCATGTCCACGGCTTTGACCCAAATGACGGCGTCCTGGGACAGCTCCTTGCCGTTGTGCTCGGTGTCGGGACCGATGCCCAGGGCGGCAAAGCCCCACCATCCGGCTTTGGGGATGCCGAAGGTGATGTAGCCGTTGTCGTCCGAGAAGATGGTCTGGGTGACGAAGGCATCGTGGGGATAGGTGACGGAGGCCTTCTCGGGCATGGAGTTGGTCTTGAGGTCGGGCATGTGGCTCATGAACTCCACCTCGACCTCGGCACCGGTCACGGGCTTGCCATCGGCGAGCACCTGGCCCACGAAGACGTTGCCGGTCCACATGGCGTAGGGCTTGATCAGGGGCACTATCTCGCAGGGCAGGCCCACGGGTTCGGCCCAGTTACCGGGCACGCCGCCGACATTCATGACCACCTTGGTGATCTGCTGCATGTAGATGTCTTCTTCCTTCTCATAGTAATAGCCGGGCTTCATGACGATGACGTAGTCACCCATGGAGCGCACTTCCTTCCTGGGGATCACGCCCCCGAAGGCCGGGGCCTTGGAGCCGGGGTTGGTCCACTCGATCTGTTTGAGGAAGCCCTTGAGGTCGATCTTCTTGGGCTCGGAGTCGCCGCGCTGGAACATGGCGTAGAACTCCTCCACGCCGCCCATGTCCATCATGTGCCCGGCTTCGGCGGGATGGGTGAACAGGATGCGCACATCCATGTCTTCGGCCTGCTCCACGGCGATCTCCGGGGTGTAGACTACCATGAAGTGGGCAAAGGCGGAACTGACGACGGCAAGGACGCAGACAGCGGTCAGAAGCATGATGAACCGTTTTTTCATGAAACCTCTCCTTGGAATGAAATTGAATGTTATTTTCAGTCAAGCCATATGAAAATGGCGCGTGACGGCACGGCCGCCGCGCGCCGCACTTCCCTACTCCACGATACTGGAGCCGTCGATGACCACGGAGTGTCCCTCGCCAGCGTCGAAGACCACGGTGTACGCGCCCTCGGGCTTGTCAAAGGTGTACTCGCTGTCCTGGTTCATCTTGTCTTCCATGAGCGTGTTGCCGTCAGGCCCCTTGACGAGCATGCCCACACCGGATGCGGACGAGCCGTCGGAGAACCCGCCCTCGCAGGTCACGGTGCCGTCGCCGTTGTCAAAGCAGCTCATGAGCGGGCTGTGGGCGTACGCCTGGACAGACAGTACAAGCAGACCGGACAACAAACCGAGAATCAACAGTTTCTTCATTTTCTTACTCCTCCTTAAGAGCAATTGTCTTTGCATGGTTCCTTCCCATCCACTAATGCGACCCGGGGTTCTTCTCGTGCCGGTATCAGGGCCATGATCGCGGTGACGGCCACGCACAGGGCGTAAAAGGCCCACATGGCCTGGAATCCGCTCAATACAAGCATGCTCCCGCCGGTGAAGACCAGGGTGGCCACCAAAAGGCCCAGCAGCGACTGGTAGCCGATGGAGAACAGCATCCACTTGGTGGAGTTGGACTGATGGCGCACCATGATCGATGTGGGAATGCACGGCGGATACAGGGCCATGAAGAGCATCAGGGCCAGGGCGTGCAGCGGGGTGAACCCGGCCTCTGCCTCCTTCATGCTCTCCTCCACGGACTGGCCGGAACCGTCGATGCCGTAGATGGCACCCAGGGTGGCCGCGCTGTTTTCCTTGGCCGCGAAGGCGGACAAAAGCGCGATATTGATGCGCCAGTTGAACCCGGCGTACTGGGTGACAGGCTCGATGGCGCGGCCGAGCACACCGAGGAAGCTGCCCTCGAAGCGCTCGGTCCGCATCTCGCGCCGCACCTGCTTGCGGACTGAGACAACCTTCCGAAGCTCCCGATTGAGGGTCTTGCCAGCGTCGCCCTGCCGCCTGACCACGGCCGAATAGACCGGATTGTCGGCATCGAAGCGCTCGTTGATGGTGTCGGACACGGCCTGGTCGGTCACGCCAACCTTGGCCTGCCTAAGAGCTTCGTCGAAGAGGATGATGCCCAGCACGTCGTCGCGCGTGATCACGCCCTTGTATTCGGTCTTGTCCACCTCGCCCATGAAGGCGTCGATGGCACCCTTTTCTTCGGCTGCGAAGTGGGCCATGCGTTTCTCGCTCAGGCCCGGGAAGTTGATGAGCACGAAAATCACCACGGCCACGGCCGCCACCACGGTGATGATCTTCTTCACGAAAAGCCAGGTGCGTTCGATGGAGCGGCGCGCCACCCCGCCCAAAGTCGGTACATGGTAGGGCGGCATCTCCATGATGAAGGGCGCCTGTTCCTTCTTGCGCAGGAGGGTCAGGGAGAGCGCCTTGGCCACGGGCAGGGCCATGAACAGGGTCACCGTGGCGATGAAGAACATGGCCAGCCCGCCCATCTGCGGAAAATAGGCGTCGATGAGGATCAGATACAGCGGCACCTTGGCCAGGCAGTTCATCATGGGCACGATGAGGATGGTGGCCAGCCGGGCGCGCTCGTCGGGGATGGCTTTGGTAGCCATGACCCCGGGGATCGCGCAGCCGCCCACATACACTCCGCCCAGGATCATGGGCAGCGTGGACTGGCCGTGCAGGCCGAAGCGCCGGAAGAGCCGATCGAGAATGAATGCCATGCGCGGCATGTATCCGCTGTCCTCCATCGCGGCGATGAAGGCGAAGAGCAGCAGGAAGATGGGCAGGTAGTTGAGAATGGCGGTCATGGACTTGACCACCCACTCGCCCAGGGAACGGACAAGCGGGTCTTCAGCGAAACCGGCCGCGGGCAGCAGATCAGAGACAAAGGTCTCGATGCCTCCCCACAGGGGCCACACCTCGGCCGCCAGCCAGCCGCCGAAGACGATGGAGACCTGATACAGAGCCAGCAGGATAAGTACGAGAATGACCGGGCCCAGGACGCGATGGCAGATGAATTGATCCGCCTTGTCCGAAAGAGAACGCCCCCTGCCCTCCTCGACCGCCACCACCTCGCGCGCGATGCGCCCTGCAGCGGCGTGCCGGGCATAGGCAATATGGCGCTCGATATCGCGCCCCTCGCCTTCGAGGAACCCGGCCCGCGCCAGGACCACTGCGTCGAGCACGCTCTGCGGGGCCGAATGGACGCGGCGCAGCAGGACCTCGGCCTCATGATCGTTCTCAAGCAGCTTCACTGCCAGCCAGCGCACGGGATACTGGGCACCCAGGGTCGGGTCTCCGGCCAGCATGGCTGAAATTTCATCAATGCGGGATTCGAGGGGGCCGTAATCCACCACGAACGGGGCCACGGTCTTCTCGGCGTGGGCATGCTCCACGGCGATACGGATGGCCTCCTTGCCCTCCCCCTTCTTGGCCACGGTCGGCACCACCGGGACGCTGAGCAGTTGCTCCAGCTTGGCAATGTCCACGCTCTGGCCGCGCCGGGTGGCCACGTCCATCATGTTCAGCGCCACCACTGTGGGCACTTCCATCTCAAGGAGCTGGATGGTGAGATAGAGGTTGCGCTTGAGATTGGAGGCGTCGGCCACATCGATGACCACGCCGGGGTTGTCGTTGAGCAGGAAATCCCGGGCCACCCGCTCTTCCAGGGAATAGGACGTCAGGCTGTACGTTCCGGGCAGATCCACCAGTTCGACGCGCATGTCGCCCAGGGGGAAAAAGCCCGTCTTCTTCTCGACGGTCACGCCCGGATAGTTAGCTACATGCTGCCGGGCTCCGGTGAGCATGTTGAATACCGTGGATTTGCCGCAGTTTGGCTGTCCCGCCAAGGCGACCAGAAGGCTCGAACTCATTGGCGCTCCACCTCGACGTACCTAGCCTCGTCGTGCCGGATGCTTACATTGTACCCGTCGAGGTGCAGCACCACGGGATCAACCAGCGGTGCATTGCGCACCACCTCGATGTTCGCGCCCGGGCAGAACCCCAGGTCCATGAGCCGCTGCCCGAGCGACCCAGCGGTGTGCAGATCCACCATGACGCACCGCATGCCGGGCTTCATCTCATCCAGTGTCATTCCCTGTTCCCCCTGATCCGGCCGGACCGGACCCGTTGCAAGTGATATCCGCGTCGCGTCACCCTCAGGCCACCAGCACCTGGGCGGCCACGCCGCGCTCGACCATGATCCGTCCCTCACCCACCGAAACGATCAGCGACCCGCTGCCGTTGTTGAGCACATCCACCTCGATGCCAGGGATGATGCCCATGGACTCAAGCCTGGCCTTTGCCTTGCCCTCGGCATCCACGGCCAGCACGAACACGGTCTCTCCGTCCGGCACTCCGGCAAGGTTTCTTCGCGAAGACATCGCTCTTCCCCTTTAAGAAAAAAATTGCGGTTGCAATTGATAATGAATTTCGGTATCAGAGATATGCCTTGGGGCGCAGGAGGTCAACGAAAAGTTGAAATTGAGACGCAGTGTCATCAAGGCCTCGAAAACCCGCGCCATGAAACAGGGAAATGACACCACAAACCACCATAATACCCATTAAGGTTCCCACCAGGGACCACGGAGAGAGGTCGTGAAAGAGGCGCTCAAGACATTCAAGGACTATCTGGCCGCCAACAGGCTCAAGCTGACGCAACAGCGGCTGCTCATCTTCAAGGTGTTCCTGAGCCAGGATTCGATGCAGACCTCAGAGGGATTGCTCAGGAAGGTCGCGGAGATGGATGCCACCATCAGCCGGTCCACCGTCTACAGGACGGTCAGACACCTGCACCAATCCGGCGTAGCCCGCTGCATCCGGCTGGCCGACGGCACCACCCACTATGAGCCCATGGGTGACCACCACAGCCGCATGGTCTGCGAGCGGTGCGGCCGCCAGTTTCCGCTGATCAACCCCTACCTCGACTGCCTCCAGCGCGAGTCGGCCCGGCAGCAGGGGTTCACCCTCTTCCACTTCCAGACAGTGCTGCACGGCCTTTGCCACGACTGTACCAATCAAACCAGTGGCGTCGCGGACCGCGCATGGGACGCAATTCACGACGCGACACGGGAGAAACAATGACCACACGCAGCTCCATTGCCAGCAACAGGGACGCTCGCGCCTTCCTCGGGCGTGGTATCCGCTCCATGTTCACGACCAGGAAGGACGAATGCACCACCCCGCCGGTGGACACGGAATCGGAACGCAGGAAAGACCAGGAAAATCCTCCTGCCCGGAAGTGATCTCCGCCCCCGGAAACAGGGCCGGGCCCTTGCGGGCCCGGCCGGGCTCCATCCGCCTGCGGGGGGGGAGGATGCGGCGGATAACCCGAAAGACGATGCGGCACGCCCTACGCCGCAGCCCCAGAGCAGGCTGGGCAGATGCCGAAAAGAACCATGCGGTGCCGAGTCAGGGTGAAGCCGTTCTCTTCGGCAAGGGCCGCCTGTCGGCGCTCGATGGTCTCGTCCACGATCTCCACCTTGCGGCCGCACTGGGCGCAGACCAGATGGTCGTGGTGGGCGTGGCCGTAATGGTGCTCATAGAGGGTCACCCCCTCGCCCAGGTCAAAGGCGTCGGCCAAGCCAGACTCCACCAGCAGCTTGAGGGTCCGGTAGACCGTTGCCTGACCGATGTCCGGCACCTGCCCCGACACACGGGCGTAGAGCTGCTCCGCCGTGAAGTGCCCCTCGTTCTCAAGGAAGGTCTCAACGATCACCCTGCGCTGGTGGGTCAGGCTCATCCCGTTGTCACCCAGATACTCCATAAACACCTGTCTTGCCGATTTCATTTTCCTCTCCTGTTTCCAAACTCTCAAAACCCGACCGCGGCCAGAAAGCGGGCGGCGACCACGCCACTGGCTATGTGCTTCCTGGTGGCGTCTGTCAGCTCAAGCTCGCAGACAATGTTAAGCGGCGCGCTGTCGTAGGCAGCGGTCAGGACCATCTCAAAGTCGTGACGCAGCCGGTCAAAGGCTTCGGCCACGTCGCTGAAGGTGGCCCCGGGGCCCCGCCAGGGCAGGGTCAGGGTCTCCCCATGGCTCTTCATCACATGGCTTGGCGTCATCAGCCGATGCCAGCCTGGCAACGCCCCGGCCCGCTCGTCCTGGCCGGGATGGCAGAAGGAGCGCCAGGCCGATGGCGGCCGGACCACGGCCTTGTCCAGCACCACCTGGGGCACCGCCAATTCGATCTCGAAGGGCTCCAGTTCGATGGAGTAACTGAGCACGGGCCGATGATAGCCGCGCCGTTTCCTGATTTCCCATTGCATCTTCATGCGCCATCCTCCCTGTCCGCCACCTCGACCATGTCGCCGAAGGGCGGGACGGTCCCGCCGCCACCCACGCGCGCCCAGAGTACCGGATACTCCGGCTCGCGCTCGGGAAAACGGGGGCACTCCATGTCCGTGAGATACACGAGGCATGCCGGGACCACGCCCTCGGCCGCCACCCAATCAAAAACCGGTCGATAGTCGGTTCCGCCGCCGCCCACAGGCTCGATCTCCAGGGGGAGATCAGCCCGGCTGAAGGTGCGGACCGAGGTCAGCCCCGCGTCGCAGCAGAGCACATGGACCGTGGTGTCGTAGGTTTCAAGCAAGCCGGAAAGCTCGGCCACGAACTGTTCCAGCTCCCGATCGTCCACGCTACCCGAGGTGTCCAGGGCCAGGACCACCTCCGGGAGCCTGCGGTGCGAGAGGGACGGCAGGATCACGTTCATGTGCAGAAAACGCCTGTTGGGCGGGGTCCAGCTGTAGTCGTCCCTGGCCCGCTCGCTGATGTACCGGGAGAGCAGCTCGCGCCAGTCGAGCCGGGGCGTGAGCAGCTCGCGCACCAGCCGCTCCAGGCCGCCGGGCAGCTCGCCGGACTCACGCGCCTGGCGCACGGCATCGGCCAGGGCGATCTCCCATTCCTGGTCTGTTTCGTCGCCCGATGGCCCGCCTCCGGCGTCAAGGTCGCGGGAGTCGCGCACCTCGCCGGTGCCGCCCGGATCGCCGGACATCTCGGACTGCATCTGCGCCTCCTGATCGCCATCATCGTCGCCCCCTTCGCCGCCCCCGTCGCCATCGTCGCCAGCCTTTCCCTCACCATCGCCACTGTCGGCGGGCTCGCCGGGCTCGCCTTGCTCGTCAGTGTCGCCGGGGCTGGGCAGGACTTCGTGCTGCTCTTTCTCGCCCGTTTCGCGGCCATCGCCGGTGCCCTCCGAGGGCATGCCGTCGCTGCCGCGCACGGCGGCCAGCTCGGCATAGATGGCGTCCGCGCTCATGCCCCGGTAGGCGGAATCGTCCAGATGGCCTGGCGGCAGGGTGAACCCCGCGTCCAGAAGCACCCAGTTGATGGCATGGTCGCAGGCCGCATTCCACAGCCCGGCATCGCGCCCGTTGCGCCGAACATGGTGCTGGCAGGCTGGATGCATGACCGTGTGGGCGAGCATGCCCAGCACCTGGGCCTCGCTCAGGCCCTCGACAAAGGCCGGGTTGTAGGCAAGGACGCGGCCATCGGTCCAGGCCGTGCGGCAGGCGCGGTCTTCCCGTGGCTCCATGCGCATGCACAGGGAGCCGAAGAAGGGATGATCCAGCAGCAGCGAGGTCCGCGCCCGGACCACTTTCTTGCGGGCCGCGTCCATGGTTAAAAGAGCACGTCCGAGTTGGCCGTGGCCCAATCGGAAAAGGCCGGGCACTCCACCACGCAGGGGGCAGTCCTGACCGAATCACGCACCAGGAGCACGGCAAACTCGGCGGGCAGCCGCGAGGCGTAGGTGATGATGCTCCCGGCGGTGTCGGCCCCGGCCTTCCTGGCAAGGGCGCCGCACAGGGCATAGAGGGTGGCCGGTTCCTCGGGGATCTCGGCGAGATCGGGGCGGTCGATGACCGCGTCAGGATCGGGCAGCTGGCGATGGATGCGAGCGAATCCGATGAACTCCGCAGCCGCGCCGGGGCCCACCGCACCGCGCAGCAGGTCCGCCTCCACCTCCGGGGCCGGTCCGGCCGCGAGCATCCGGGCAGCGAACTCCCAGGACCGGGGCGAAGGAAACGCCTTGTCGTCGCGCTTGGGGTCAAAGCTGTGCAGCAGATTGGGCCGGTAGCGGACAAAGGCGCGAACTTCGTCGGGCAGCCCCTGCGCCGCGGCCCAGTCGAGCCACTGGTCCACGTCTACCTCGAAGTCGAGATGCACGAACCGGTTGGAAAGGGCCGAAGGCATCCTGTGGGTCACGGCCCGGTCGCCCTCGCGGTTGCCCGCCGCGATCACGGTCCACCCCTCGGGCAGCTCGTATTCGCCCACGCGCCGGTCCAGGATGAGCTGGTAGCAGGCGGCCTGCACCAGCGGCGGCGCGGCGTTGAGCTCGTCGAGGAAGAGCACGCCCCGGCCCGAG
This sequence comes from Pseudomonadota bacterium, assembly GCA_043824835.1. Taxonomy (GTDB): domain Bacteria; phylum Desulfobacterota; class Desulfovibrionia; order Desulfovibrionales; family Desulfovibrionaceae; genus Pseudodesulfovibrio. The sequence goes on from JBDRSO010000061.1 coordinate 10,707, forward strand.
ACGGGCAGGAAGGCGGGCGGGCACCAACGGGCTGTGCCGTCGGCCGAGATCGAGGGGATGCCGCGCAGGTCAACGGGGTCGAGCAGCACGGCCCGCAGGTCGGTCAACTCGCAATCAAGATCGACGGCCACCTGGGCCACCACCTGGCTCTTGCCCACTCCGGGCGGACCCCAGATGAACACGGGCTGACGGATGGAAATGAGCGTCTTCAGGGACGCCTTGATCTGGCTTGGGGTCATGAATCGCCTCTCATTGCATTTGCTGACCGGTCAATCCACGTATTCCACGAGGTTGAACCGGAGGTTTCGCACGTCTTCCATGAACTCCTCGCCGCACTCCATGGCGGTCTCGTTCTCCTCGTGGTAGCGCCAATTGATCACGATGTTGCGGCCCTTTGCCGCCTCGGAGTCGAGCATGTCAAAGAGGTCCATGAAGGTCTTGGAGGAGGAGCTGTTGAAGTAGAGTATCTCCATGTTCAACTCCACTCGGTCGTTGCGGGCATCGGCCAGGAACCGCTCAAGCCAGTCAAAGACCGGGCCATAGAAGCCTGAGCAGTTCTCGGGATAGGACTCGCCCCGTATCTCAAGGATGCGGGTCACGGGGTCGAAATCAATGTGCGGGGACGACTTGGTCGCCTGAAGGCTGAAACGTGTCATGGCAAACTCCTACTGGGCCACTACTTTCATGGAAAAAAACGAGGTCTCGCAGTCCAGGGGAACGAAGTCGTAGTCCATGGGCCGCGACGACTGGCGGGCCATCTCGATGAAGCCGAGGCCTGCCCCCTTGGAGTCCGCGTCAGGCTGGCTGCGACGGCGTTCGCGATAGTGGGCCTTGAGATCCTGCCTGCCCATGGCGCGCAGTGCCTCAAGCTGACTGGTCAACCTGTCCACGTCCTCGGCGCGCACCTTGTTACCGCAGGCCACGAAGAAGCTGCCGTCGCTCTCGCGCCCAACAACGACCTGGCCGTGGGCCATCTCGCCCAACCCTTCGCAAGCGTGGGCGGAGCGCTCTGACGAGTAGCGCACGATGTTCTGCATCTGCTCCACCAGGATGGAGAAGACGCGCTGCACACTGACCATGCCCGCGTCCTCTGCGCGCATCTTCTCGCGCATGAGTCCGGCCAGCCCCTCGACCATGGCCTGGGACACTGGCCCGTTAAAATAGAGGATCGTGCCCTTGGCCCTCATTTCCTCGTAATATTTGTACAAATTTGATGCCATATCGTCCTCCGTCACTGTACCTCGAAGCCAAGTACGGTCATGTCGTCGCGGCGAGGCTCGTCGCCCTGATAGGCCTTGACCAGGGTCAGCAGTTCCTCGCCAAGCCCGCCCACGGGCAGGTCCGCCCGCTCCTCCAGAAACCGCATCAGCCGACTTGTGCCAAAGGGCAGCCGCCGGGGGCCGCCCACCTGATCCACGATGCCGTCCGTGGCCATGCAGACCCGGATTCCTGGCGACAGCGCCACCTCGACATCGGTAAACACGAAATCTCGCGGCGAACGGACATGGCCGAGGCCGCAGCGATCGCCCCGGATGCGACGGGCAGCCCCCGCCTCGACCACGTACAGGGGCGTGTTGGCCCCGGCAAAGACGAGGCGGCGCGCCCTGGAGGAAATGTGGCACAGGGCGCAGTCCATGCCGTCGTCCGAGCGGGCCTCGCGGCCTTTCTGGCCCAGGGCGTCCTTGATCAGCGAATTGGTCCTGGCGAGCATTCTCGCCGGGGAGGTATCATCTTCGACCAGCGCCTTTTCCAGGAGCGACTGTACTATAAGCGTCATGAACGCGCCGGGCACGCCATGGCCCGTGCAGTCGATCACCCCGACGAAGAAGCCGTCGCCCCATGGCTTGACCCAGTAGGCGTCACCGCCCACTACGTCGCGCTGGCACCAGAGCAGAAAATGATCTGGCAGCACGGCCGAAAGCTCGTCCTCATCGGGCAGGAAGGCGGCCTGGATGTGCGAAGCGTAGTCGATGCTTTCAAGGATCTGGTTGCGCGCCTCGGCCAGGGCCTGCATGGCCGTGGCGAGCTTGCGCTGGCGACTGGCGATGGCATGGCCCATCCAATGCATGTTGTGCTTGAGGTTTGCGAAGTCGTGCCGGTCCTCTTCGTCGGGCGGGGGCTCGGTCATGACGTACTCGCCGCGTTTGAGCAGCTGGCACTGGGCATTGAGTTCGCGGATGTTGCGCAGGGCGATGACATGGCTCAGCCACTTGGCCAACGGCACCACCAAAATGATCCCGAGCACCAGGAAACCAACCATGAAGTTGATGACCGCCTCCTGCGCGCCCGAGTGATAGAGCACCAGGGCGGTCAGAGGAAAGGCCACCATGGCCGCGAACAGCACGGCCGTCATCTTGCCCTCGACACTCATGGACGAGGCGGCCCGCAGCAGACTTGAGGCGACGCGCACGGCTCAGCCCTCCCCGCCGTCCGGGCAGGCCGGACCGTGTTCGGCACTCCTGCGCGGGCAGACCGACCGGCGGTAGACCTCCACCCGGTCCCGGCCGTTCTTCTTGGCCGCATATAGGGCGATGTCCGAATACTTGAGCAACGAATCGATGCTGTCCTGCGGCCCTTCCAGCGAGGCCAGACCAATGGACACGGTCATGCGCAGCGGCCCGGCCGGGGACTCGACCACTGCCAAGCGCACGGCCCGGGCCACGCGGGCGGCCACGGCGCAGGCGTCCTCCACCGAGGCCTCGGGCAGCAGCACGGCGAACTCCTCGCCGCCGAGCCTGGCTGCGACGTCCACCTCGCGAACCGACTCGTCGAACAGGCGGGCCAGTTCCACGAGAGCGATGTCACCCGCATCGTGGCCGTGGGTATCGTTGATCGCCTTGAAGTGGTCCACGTCGATCATCAGCAGCGCAAGGTCGCACCCCTTGCGTCTGGCCCGGTTCAGTTCACGTCCGGCCAGTTCCATGAAATATCCGCGGTTCCACATGCCGGTCAGGCTGTCAGTGCGTGCCAGACGGCACATTTCCTCGATCATTGCCTTGCGCTCCGTAACATCCACCAGCACGCCGACAACGCTCCCGGGGCCTGCCCCGTCCGCCCCCACCACGCTGGCGCTGATCTCGACCCACAGGGGGGCCGAGCCCGGGCCGCAGACACGGGCCTCGTACCGTCGGGCATCGCCCGAGGCGAGCAGGGCCTCGTAAATCCGAAAGTCGTCAGGATCACGAAAAATGCGGTGCAGCACATCCACCTCGGCCACGAACGCCTCCGGGCTCCCGCAGCCGAACATGGCGGCCATGGCCGGGTTGACCTCCACCAGACGCCCGGCCGAGTCGCAGCGATAGATGCCCTCGGTCACGTTCTCGAAGATGCTGCGGTACTTGCCCTCGCTCGCGGCGAGTTCGCGGTTGAGATTGCCCAGGGTCTGCTGCATGCGATCGCCCATGGTGACCAGCCTGCGGCTTTGGCGATAGAGCTTTTCGTACTCGGCAACCAGCGAAGCAAAGGCGCTGGCATCGCACTGCCCGGTCTCGTCTGCGAGGGCCTCGCGGGCCAAGGCCAGCACCCGCTCTTCCCTTCTGAACACTTCCTTCTGCATGGTTCCCCCTGGCGGCATGCCACCCGAAAACTTGATATTGAAATTCATTTTCATTGTCAACGTAAAATGCGAACGGGAAATCCCTTGCCTCGGTGCCGGGTACGGGAACACGAGGCAGCCTGTCCGGCCGGATAAATCGAAGCAAATCTCTGCCTGCCGTTTATACGGACGGCTGCGGGAGTCACTCTCGGGCGTGCAGCACTGTGCAAGGCGAACCATGCCCGAGAGCATTGGAGCGACCACAGCCACTCCACATGGCTATGACACGGGAGCCATGGGTATCTCGGTTCCGAAGGAATGAACACATTTTTGGAGGAAGCTGGCTGAGAGCGAAGATAATTGCCCACTTGCCACATCGCACCGACAGAATCCCCTTCACTTGACAGAGATTATAGCATATGATTCCAGTTATGATTCTTAACGAATCCCTCTCCTGCCCGGCGGCATCGACCCGAACGGGTTTTCCTTTGGCCTTGACCGCACTCATGGTGCTGATTCCGACCTTGGCCTTGGTTCTGACACTCGCCCTGTGCAAGTCTGCGGCGGCGCAACCCTCGCCCATCACCCACGTGGTAACAGCCGGAAAATCCTGGGACACTTTCACCAACACCGACGGCACTGGCCTGTACCACGAAATCCTTGACGCGATCTTCGCCCTGCACTCCATCCGGGTGCGTCATGAATATGCCTCATCGGACCGGGCCGAAGAACTGGTGCGCCTTGGCCAGGCAGACATGATGCTTTGCGCAGACAAGGCGGCTCGACCCTTGGTCATGGCCCGCATGCCCATGTACGAGAACACCTTCCACGTCTTCTTCAACCGAGACAGGATCGGCGAATGGCAGGGGCCGGAGAACCTGAGCGGCAAGGTGGTCCTCAGCCAGCCCGGCTATTATTCCACGGCCAACTTCCCGGTGCCGGTGCGCCTCAAGTTCGTGACCAACGGAGCCCAGGCCCTGGGCATGGTCCTGCTGGGCAGGGCCGATTTCTATGTGGACGACATGGTGCTCATTGGCGAATCGATCCGTGACAACACAATCCCATTCGACATGGACGATTTCGACATCCGCCAAGCCGGGGTCCGCTCCTACCACCCTCTCTTCAGCATCTCCGAGCGCGGCGCGATGATCATGGAGCTATACGACCAGGGCATACGCACCCTGCACACCCGGGGCGTTCTCAAGGAAATCTACGACAAATGGGGACACCCCTATCCGGATTTCGACAGCCGATGACGTGAATCTGGGGTGTTACGGGCTTCTCCTTTTTCCCATTCTTGGCTATATTGCGACAAAATGGACATTCTGCCTGACACTTCATCTCATCGTAACAAGGAATAATCCCATGCCCGCCATATCCACCTCCGTCTTCGAACTGCTCAAGATCGGCCCGGGGCCGTCGAGTTCCCACACCATCGGCCCCATGAGGGCCGGATTCGATTTCATGGAGCGCGTCCGACAACTGCCCGAGGCTGACCGGCTCGGCGCGGATGGAATGGAAGTCCGATTGTTCGGCTCGCTTTCGGCCACCGGCGGCGGCCACGGAACCCCCAGGGCGATCATGGCCGGACTGCTCGGCCAGCAGCCCGACACCTGCCTGCCTGACGCCCTGGAAGAGTTCGACGACGCAGCGCGCGCCTTTGCCCTCGACCTGGGAGGCAAGACGCTGTCCTATCGCACCTGCGACATCATCTTCGACGCCGTGCAGCACGACTACCCGCACAGCAACACCATGATCTTCCGGCTGCTCAAGGGGGGTGACACCGTGTACGAGCGGGTCTACTACTCGGTGGGCGGCGGCTTTCTGCGCTGGGAGGGATGGGAGGAGCCACAGCGCGGCCAGCCCGCCTATCCCTATGAGACCATGGGCCAGGTCAAGGAGCATCTGCGCGCCCGCTCCATGCGCCTGCACGAGTTGCTGCTGGCCAACGAGCAGGCCATCACCGGCATGACGGAAGAGCAGATATGGGCCGGGCTCGACAGGATCATCGAGATCATGGAAGGCGCCGTGGAGACCGGCATCGTCACCGAGGGCGTGCTGCCCGGGCCCATCGGCCTCCAACGCAAGGCCCCGGTCATGTACCGCCGGGCCAAGAGCGAATATTTCCAGGGCTCGGGTTTCCTCAAGGCCGTCAACGCCTACGCCCTGGCCGCCTCGGAGGAAAACGCCGCCGGACACTGCGTGGTCACGGCCCCCACCTGTGGCGGCGCGGGCGTGTTACCCGCCATCCTGTATACCATCAAGCGCCACATGGGTGCCTCGCCAGAGGAAGTCCGCCAGGGCCTGCTGGTGGCTGCCTGTTTCGGCTTCCTGGCCAAGCACAATGCCTCCATATCCGGGGCCGAAGTGGGCTGCCAGGGCGAAGTGGGCGTGGCCTCGGCCATGGGTGCCGCCTTCCTGGCCTACGCACGCGGCTACCGCTTCCAGGTCACGGAAAACGCCGCCGAAATCGCCATGGAACACCACCTGGGCCTGACCTGCGACCCGGTGGGCGGCTATGTCCAGATCCCTTGCATCGAGCGCAACGCCATGGGCGCTGTCAAGGCGTTCAACGCCTATCTCATCGCCTCGACCCTGGACGAATCGTACCAGAAGGTGGACTTCGACAAGGTCATCAAAGCCATGGCCCAGACCGGGCACGACATGTCGCGCAAATACAAGGAGACCTCGCTGGCGGGTCTGGCCATGAGCATGACCGAGTGTTGACCGCGCCCGGACACCACGCGCCGCGGCGAGGGCGGCGGCATGGCTGCCACTATGCGCTGCAAGAACGTCCCATGCGCCCCGATCGGCCTCGGGCCTGCCTGAATTGATTGCCCAGCGGCTGGAATTCTGCTAGGACTCTCTGGCCTTGAGTCAGATTCCATTTCCGGGGAGAGAGCGTGATTTCTTTCAAAAACGTCAACAAGTGGTTTGGGGATTTCCAGGTCCTCAACAACATCAACCTCGACATCAGGAAAGGCGAGGTGGTGGTCATTTGCGGTCCGTCAGGCTCCGGCAAGTCCACCCTCATCCGATGTATCAACCGGCTCGAACCCATTCAGGACGGGACCATCACCGTTGACGGCATGGTCGTCTCCGACCCGGCCACCAACATGACTCTGCTCCGGGCAGAAGTGGGCTTCGTCTTCCAGCAGTTCAATCTCTACCCGCACATGACTGTGCTGGAGAACATCGTCCTCGCCCCGACCATGGTCCGGCACCTGAACAAGGGCCAGGCCACGGCCATCGCCATGGAACTGCTCAAGAAGGTGGACATCCCGGACAAGGCCGGAGCCTATCCCTCCCAGCTTTCCGGCGGCCAGCAGCAGCGCGTGGCCATCGCCCGCGGACTGGCCATGCAGCCCAAGATCATGCTCTTTGACGAGCCTACCTCCGCACTGGACCCCGAGATGATCAACGAAGTGCTCGACGTCATGAAATCCCTGGCCCGCGAGGGCATGACCATGATCTGCGTCACCCACGAGATGGGCTTTGCCCGCGAGGTGGCCGATCGGGTCATCTTCATGGACGGCGGCCTGCTCATCGAGGAGAACACCCCGGTGGAGTTCTTCAACAATCCGAGGAGCGACCGGACCAAGGATTTCCTCAGCAAGATCCTCAGCCACTAGGCTCATGGGATAGCCCCGGCGGGCGCGGTGCGCGTCGCGGGCGTTTGGCACATTCAACAGTTGAAGGAGTGGTAAATGAGAGTCCTCAAAATCAGTGTTCTGGCCGCCCTGCTCGTCATGGCCGCCAGCGTGGCCTTCGCCGGCCCCACCTATGACCGGGTCATGGCCGACAAGGTCGTCCGCGCCGGCGTCTCCAACCAGGGCATCCCCTTCGGGTTCATCAACGACAAGAACGACTGGGTCGGCTTTGATGTGGACATGGCCACCGAGATCGCCAAGCGCCTGGGCGCCAAGCTCGAATTGGTCGTGGTCAACAACAACACCCGCATTTCCTTTGTCCAGACCGACCCGCCCAAGGTTGACATGGTCCTCTCCAACATGACCCACAAGCGCGAGCGCGACAACAAGATCGACTTCTCCATCACCTACTTCTTCGACGGCCAGAAGTTCCTGGCCATGAAGGGTGCCGTGAAGGACGTCAAGGATCTGGCCAACATGCGCGTCGGCTCCATGCAGGGCACCACCTCCATCATCAATGCCACCGAATACCTGAAGAAGCTCGGCAACGCCGACCCCAAGGTCACCGGCTATGACGGCGAGGTCGCCATGTTCGAGGCCCTGCGCTCCGGTCGCGTCCAGGCCATCACCACCGACTCCACCATCCTCCTGGGCTACGCTGCCAAGGAGCCCGGCAAATACGAGCTGGTGGGCGACTTCATCTCCGACGAGCCCTACGGCATCGGCCTGCCCCAGGACGACTCCGCGTGGCGCGACATCATCAACTTCACCATCCAGGACATGTGGGCCGACGGTACTTACATGACCATCTACAACAAGTGGTTCGGTCCCAATTCCGACTACCCCTTCCCCATGACCGAAAAGATCGAGATGTGGCCGTAAGCCGCACGGCACAAGCCCAACCAGGTCCCGGAGCGTAACGCTCCGGGACCTTTGCTTCGGGACCATTGCTTCGGGAAAACACATGTTCAAACGCCATTTCGACAAAATATGGGTCCAGAACCTCGCCCTGCTGACAATGCTCAGCTTGGCCTTCTACTATTTCGCCTTCGTCTTCGAGTTCAAGTACGATTTCGACTGGACCATCTTCGTGAAGGAAGGCCAGTACGGCCACATGGGCAAGCTGCTGCTGGGCGGCCTGAACATGACCATCTCCATCACCCTTTACTCCACGGTCATCGCCCTGGTCCTGGGTACCCTCTTCGGTCTGGCCCGGCTCTCAAGCTTCAAGCCGGTTTACTATTTCGCCACCTGCTATGTGGAGTTCTTCCGCAACACACCGCTGCTCATCCAGCTTTTCTTCTGGAATTTCGCCCTGCCCTACGCCTTTCCCGTGGAGTTGCGCATGCAGCTCTTCGACCTCAATTTCGAATTCTGGATGGCCACCATCGGCACCGGCATATTCACCGGCGCCTTCGTGGCCGAGATCGTGCGCGCGGGCGTCCAGTCCATCCCCAAGGGTCTCCTAGAGGCGTCCTATTCCTCGGGCCTCAACTTCAGCCAGACCCTGCGAAAGATCATCCTGCCGCTGGCTTTCCGCGAGATCATCCCGCCCCTTGGCAGCGAGATGCTCAACAACATGAAGAACACCTCGCTGGCCATGACCATCGGCGTGACCGAGGTCTGCTGGGCCATGCAGGAAATCACCGCCCTGACCTACCACAGCTTCGAGGCCACGGTGGCCGCCACCATCATCTACCTCTCACTCTCCCTGATCATCGCGGGCGTGCTCAACCTCGTGAACATCAAGCTGAAGATCATGCCAAGCGGCCGCAAGCCGCTGATGCGCAAGGTGGCGGACACGGTCTTCGCGCCGCTTGGGCTGCTGGTCCGGGGCGTGGAGTACGTGCTGTGGCACATCCGCCGCCCGGCCGACGCCTCCAAGACCGTTTCACCCCTGCGCCGCCTGCTGCGCAGCTCGCGCAAGGGATTCGTGCTGGCGGCCAAGACCGCCTTCGTCCTCCTGCTGGGCGCGGTCCTGCTCAGGGCCGCTGTGGCCGTGGCCGGGTTCAACTTCCAGGTCATCGCCGACAACCTCGTCACGCTCCTGATCTGGCGCTTCCCCGGCGGCTCGGACACCGAATTCTTCCTGGGCCTGGGCGGCCTCGCGGGCGCGCTGCTCATGGCCGCCATCGCCATCTCCGGCAGCTTCGTCATCGGCCTGTTCGTGGGCATGGGCCGCACCTCGCAAAACCGCGCCCTGCGGGTGCCCTGCACCATGTACATTGAACTGATCCGGGGCAACCCCCTGATCATCGTCATCTTCTGGATGTACTTCTTCATCCCCATCATCCTGAAGATCGACCCGCATGTGTTCTGGTCAGCCACCATTGCCCTGACCGTCTTCTTCGGCGCGTACATCGCCGAGATCGTGCGCGGCGGCATCGAGAACATCCCGCCCGGGCAGGTGGAGGCGGCCAAGGCGTCCGGCCTGAGCTACTTCCAGACCATGCGCAAGATCATCCTGCCCCAGGCCCTCAAGCAGATGCTGCCCGCCCTGGTGGGCATGTTCATCGCCGCCTTCAAGGACACCTCGCTGGCCTACATCATCGGCGTCATGGAACTGACCCGGGCGGCTTACGCCATCAACAACCGGCTCATGATCCATCCCTTCGAGATATACACCACCGTGGCGCTCATGTACTTCGTGTTCAGCTACATGATGAGCCTGTACGCCAAGCGGCTTGAGCGCAAGCTCAGCCCAGAAAGCGTCAGGATCGAGATGTAGCCCGCGCCACCAGAGCAGCAAAACAAAGGAGAAACCCCATGAGCAAGACCATCATGCAGCGCCTGAGGAAAGGCGAGGACCTCGTGGCCGAGCTGACCCGCGTCTGCCGCGAAAACGGTATCACCCGAGGCTCGGTCCAGGTCATCGGGGCCATGGAGCAGGCCCAGCTGGGCTACTATCACCAGGACGCCCGCAAATACGAGACCCACGCCATCGACAAACACGTGGAAATCCTGGCGGGCATCGGCAACGTCTCGCTGCTCGACGGCGAGATCTTCGTCCACCTCCACCTGACCTTGAGCGACGCCACCTGCCAGTGCATGGGCGGCCACGCCATGGAGGGCAACATCATCTTCGCTGCCGAGGCGATCATCACCGAAATTCCGGGCGAGGCGCTAAACCGCGTCTTCGACGAACCCACGAGCCTCAAGCTCTGGGGCTGACCCCAGACCCGACCACGACCATCAGGCCCTCCCTCGCGGAGGGCTTTTTCTTGCCCGGCGCACCGGAGACACTTTTGTCGCCGGTGCGCAATTTTCGTCCAGCACCTGCTGCTCCATGAACAACTTAATCATTAAAATCGATTATTTGCAGAATGGCACACGACTTGCGACCAGAGAGGCAAACCACCTGCAACCCGGAGGATACCCATGTCCCGCATCATGCTCGCCACCACCGCTCTTGTCCTGGCCCTGGCCACCACGCTGGTTCTGGCCGCGCCGGTCCTGGCTGCGCCGTCCGTTCCGGCGGACATGCTCCTGGCCCCGCCGCCCTTCATCGAGGCCACCCGCGCCTCCGTGCCCTTCTCCCACGCCCTGCACGACAAGGCGGGCGTGGACTGCGCCACCTGCCACCACACCTGGGACGGCAAGGAGGAGATAGGCAGCTGTTCCGCATCCGGCTGTCACGACCAGCCCGGCAAGAAGGGCGCCACGACCTTCTACTCCGCCTTCCACGCTCGGGATAATGATGCAAGCTGTCTTGCCTGCCACAAGACCGTTGCCCAGGAAGGACGTCAGGCACCCGTGGCCTGCAAGGACTGCCACGCCAACTAACCGCAAAACAACACGAAGGCCCGCTCATGCGGGCCTTCGCTTTCTTCGGAATCTGAATGGGGTGTCGGCGGCGACTCGATCAGAGAGGTGGTCCCGGTTGTTCGGACAGTTCGGCAGCAAGGTTAAGGTGGAGCTCGGTTCTCCTTACGCTGCCTGACTGGATCCCCATTCCTGGGGGGCTAGCCCGCCAGGAATGGGGGAGTCCAAATATATCTCCATTGGCCGCTTCCCGTCAAAGGTCGAATGCGGCCTTTGCCAATTATAGAATCTAAACCACTTCGCGAGTTCGTTTCGAGCCTGACTTCCAGTCTCTAATTCTCGCAAATAG
>JBDRSO010000062.1:0-13384 GCA_043824835.1 Pseudomonadota bacterium
CTCCCTTCCCCCGGACCCCCATCCCTCACCCCTCCAAAACTTTTTGTGTCGCTTCGCGGGGTTGGGAGAGGGTAAGGTGAAAACTATTTCTGTACATTCTTTCTTTGTTTTATCGATTGCAATAATGTGGCAGCGTCTTCATTACTTATTTGTTCCCACAAGGGAGAATTTTTCCACAATTCAATACGAATTACTGTTTCAAACCATGCCAAAGGAACAGGGGACTTGAGTCCTGACTCAATGTGAGGGACAACCATTTCTGAATACTTTTTATGCTTGTCTAGATTGTCCCAGGTCAGTAGTTTTGAATAATGACAATCTTTAAGGATAAAGAGATAGGCGCCTTCCCCTTTTTGACGCCAGAACGAGTACTTTCTATAGCCATCTCTGATTTTGGAACATCCGGTTGGATGGTAGAAGTCACAAAAACTGATGTGTTCTCGATTTCTAAAATATGAGTTGGCTCTCGCCCATTTCTGTGCTTCGAGCCCAACCTTGTCGCCTGACAAAAGTTCTCCTGATGCGATTATCCCATCGAAGCCTGACTTGTCTGTTGCGTGAAACACTTTCTTGAAGAGCAACGGAACCAGCATTCTTTTTAAGTCATATTCATTTTCAGGGTTGATCGATTGGAATTGAATGTCCATTTGACTGTTCTCAACTGATTAAGTTTGTGCAAAGAAAGAATAACTCTACTCATCATAATTTTGTTCGAGCAGCCGCAGGACAGGTCAGAATCTGGTGAATCTACGTTTGCTGTCCACCCACGCCAAAAAGTTTAGGAAAAAGGGGGATGGGGGTCCGGGGGAAGGGGGAAAAGAACCCTTTTCAAAGGGTTTTTTCCCCCTTCCCCCGGCCGCCGGAGGCATCTCCCCCCCCCTATTGCCATGGCTCCATGAATTGGGTGCTGGTGTGGCCGGTGGCGATGTGGGTGATGAGGGCTGAGCCGAACACGGCGGCGTCCATGAGTCCGGCGAAGTTGGCGAGCTGGTCGGGGTGTTTGATGCCGAAGCCGAGCGCGATGGGGATGGTGAAGATGGACCGGGCCTCGGTGAGTTTTTCGCGGATGCGTTCGGGCAGGGATTCGCGCTGGCCGGTGGTGCCGAGGACCGAGACGAAGTAGCAGAAGCCTTGGGCGTCTTTGGCGTAGAGGCGCATGCGCTCGGGGCTGGTGTTCAGGCCGATGAGCGGGACCAGGGCGACGCCATGGGGGGCCATGGCTTGCTTGACGAAGCCGGATTCCTCGTGGGGCAGATCGGCGATGATCAGGCCGGAGACACCGGCGGCGGCGCAGTCTGCGCCAAAGGCGTCGAGCCCGTACTGGTAGACGGGGTTGAGGTAGCCCATGAGCAGCAGGGCGGCGTTGAATGTGCCTTTGCGCGCCTTGAGTCCTTCGAATATCCAGGCGAGGTCGATGCCGTCCTCAAGGCATTTGAGGGAGGTTTTTTCCACGACCGGGCCGTCGGCCACGGGATCGGAGAAGGGCATGCCTATTTCGATGACGGCCGCGCCTGCGGCGTCGAGCTGTTCGAGTTCCTTCCAGAATTGATCGCGGCTGGGGAACCCGGCGGGCAGGAACGGGATGAGGGCGACCTTGCCCTTGGCCTTGGCTGCTTCTATTTTTGATTGCATTGGATTCATTGCATATTCTCCTAAAGGATGGAATCGACGATGGCCATGTCCTTGTCGCCTCGGCCGGAGAGGCAGACGAGGACGGACTTGCCCTTGAGTTCGGCGCGGTGCTCGATGGCGTAGGCCACGGCGTGGGACGATTCCAGGGCCGGGATGATGCCTTCGCGCCGGGAAAGGGTCTTGAAGGCGTTGATGGCCTGGGCGTCGTTGATGGTCACATAGGTGGCGCGGCCGGTGGCGTGCAGGTGGGCGTGTTCGGGTCCGACGCCGGGGTAGTCGAGGCCGGGCGCGATGGAGTGGGAGGGCATGATCTGGCCCTGGGGGGTCTGGAGCAGTTTGGTTTTCATGCCGTGCAGGACGCCGTCCGTGCCGAGGGTGAGGGGTGCGGAGTTGTCGCAGCCGGGTTCGCCGGTGCCTGCGGCTTCGACGCCGACGATGGCCACCGAGGGATCGGGCACAAAGTGGTGGAACATGCCGATGGCGTTGGAGCCGCCGCCCACGCAGGCCACGACCACATCGGGCAGCGCGCCGTTATTGCGCTCCATGAACTGCTGGCGCGCCTCGCGGGAGATGACCTGCTGGAAGGTGCGCACCAGGGTGGGGAAGGGGTGCGGCCCGGCCGCGGTGCCGAAACAGTAGTGGGTGGTTTCCTGGTCCGAGAGCCAGCGGCGCAGCGCCTCGTTGATGGCGTCCTTGAGGGTCTTGGTGCCGGACTGAACGGCCACGATTTCCGCGCCCATGAGGCGCATGCGGTTGACATTGGGGGCTTGGCGGACCACGTCTGTGGCGCCCATGTAGACGAGGCATTTCATGTCGAGCATGGCGGCGGCCACGGCTGTGGCCACGCCGTGCATGCCCGCGCCGGTCTCGGCCAGCAGGATGGTCTTGCCCATCATCTTGGCGAGCAGCCCTTGGCCCAGCGTGTTGTTGATCTTGTGCGCGCCCGAGTGGTTCAGGTCTTCGCGCTTGAGCCACAGGTCGAGCCCGAGATCGCGCGAGAGGTTGGGGCAGTGGGTAATGGCCGAGGGGCGGCCCACGTTTTCCTTGAGCATGGCGATGAAGCGGCTCTGAAACTCCTCTGTGGGGAGGATGTCGGCCATGGCCTGCTCAAGCTCCAGAAGGGGCGGCATGAGCAGCTCTGGGATGAACTGGCCGCCAAAATCGCCGAAGTATCCTTTTTTCATAATTATTTCACCTTGTCGATCCGGTCGAAGACCGCTCGCAGTTTTGATTCGTCCTTGATTCCCGGCTGGCTTTCCACGCCGGAATTGATGTCCAGGCCCGGGGGATTCACGGCCAGGGCGGCGTCGAGATTGTCCGGGCCGATTCCGCCTGCCAGGAACCAGGGTGTTTGTATTTCAATATGTTGCAGCGATGCAAAATCAATGGACCGGCCTGTGCCGCCCTGGCCCTTGCCGCCCGCGTCGAGCAGGAAGTGGCCGCAGACCTCGGCGTAGTTCTCCATGTCGCGCGCCAGTGCCTCGGGCGAGGCATAGGTCTCGGGCCAGAAGGTGCGGATGACCCGGTCCGGGCCCACTGCCTCGCAAAAGGCCATGTCCTGCCCGCCGTGCAGTTGGGCGGCGTGCAGGCCGCAGCGGTCCATGATTTCAACCACTTCATCGGCTGATTGGTTGACGAACACGCCCACCTTGACTGCGCGCCCGGTTCGGACCGAGGCCACGAAGTCCGGGTCAGCGCAGCGCGGGCTGGCCGGGTGGAAGATGAACCCGAGCAGGTCCGCGCCAAGGGCGGTGCACAGGCTGACATCCGCCATGCGGGTCATGCCGCAGATCTTGATCAGCGGGCGGTGCATCAGATGGTACCCGTCAATTCTGCCAGCATCCGGCCGGGATCGTCGGCCCGCATCAGGCTGGTGCCGATGAGCACGGCGTCGAAGCCGAGGCCCGCCATCTCTTCCACCTGGGCGCGGGTGGACACGCCGCTGGCGCTGATCCACAGCTCGCCGTCCCGTTTTTGGCGGATGAAAGTGCGGCTCTGGTCCAGGGTGGTGGTCAGGGTGTCCAGGTCGCGGTTGTTGACCTGGATGATGTCCGCCCCTGCCTCGCGGGCCGTATCCAGGTCCGCCTGGTCGAATATCTCCACCACCGGAGCCAGGCCGGGCATGCGCGCCAGATCGACAAGCAGCTTCAGCTCCGCTGCCGAGGCGAACATGCGCGCGATGAGCAGCACGGCCGAGGCCGGGCTGGACGCGGTCATGGCCACCTGGAGCGGGTCGAAGATGAAGTCCTTGCGCAGGAGCGGCAGGCCCGGGCCGTTCATCAGGAATAGGGAGTCCGGGTGGCCGCCGAAGTAGACATGCTCGGTGAGCACCGAGATGGCCGCCGCGCCATTGTTGGCATAGATGGCCGCGAAATCCACGGGATTGGCGTGCTCGCGGATGACGCCCTGGCTGGGGCTCGACGGCTTGAACTCGGCGATGACCGCTCCCGGTCCCTTGGCCCGAATGGCCTCGGTGAAGGATGGGCGCTCGCCCTGGTACACGGCGGGCACGCGGCCCTCCATGAAGTCATTGCGCAGGCTCTCGATCTCTGCCTTCTTGGCTTGCCTGAATTTATCCAGCATTGGGGATTCCCTTGGTGAGTCCGGTGTTTACGATGTCGCGGGCCATGTCCGCGCACTCGCGCATGGTGCCCTGCTCCAGAAGGTGGAGGCACCCTGCCAGATTGAGGGCCACCATGTCCATCATGGCCCTGGGGCCGGTGCCCGCGAGGACTTCGCGCAGCTTGGCCACGGCGTCGTCCTTGCCGCTGACGCGCACGTCCTCTGGCGCGTGGGGCGCGAAGCCGAGCTTTTCCGGATTGACCGTGACCTTTTCCATGACATCGTCGTTGATCAGGTAGCCCCGGTTGACGCCCCAGGTGGTCAATTCGTCGAAGCCGCCCGCGCCCGCGAAGATGAGCGCGCGCCGCACGCCGGTCAGGAGCAGGGTTTCGCCCATGAGGTGGAGCTTGTCCGGCGCGCCCACGCCGAGCAGCTGGTGCGAGGGCCGGGCCGGGTTGAGCAGCGGCCCCATGAAGTTGAACAGGGTGCGGATGCCGAGCTGTCTGCGCACGGGCATGACGAACCTGAAGGCCGGGTGGTAGGCCGGGGCAAAGAGGAAGGCGAAGTGGCGCTCCTCCATGCTCCTGGCCGCTTCCTCGGGCGACTGTTCGAGCGGCACCCCGAGGGCTTCCAGCGCGTCGGCCGAGCCGCAGGATGAGGACAGGGCGCGGTTGCCATGTTTGGCCACGGTGTGGCCCATGTCGGCCAGGAAGAGCGACACCGCGGTGGAGCAGTTGACGCTGCACTGGCCGTCGCCGCCCGTGCCGCAGGTGTCGATGACCGGCTCCTGGCGGGTGCCGTCGAAACCGGGAATTTTGACCGCTGCGGCCAGCCCGGCGCGCACCCCGGCGGCCAGATCCGTGGAATCCTCGCCCTTGGCGCGCAGGCCCATGAGAAAGGCGCCGGTCTGCCCCTCGGTCAGGTTGCCGGTCATCAGCTCAGAGAACATGAACTCGGCCTGTTCGTCGGTCAGCGGCTCCCTGCGGGCCAGCAGTTCGAGTATTTCGGAAACGGTAATGGCCATGGGCTATCTCTCCACGTTCAGGAAGTTCTTGAATATTTTCGGTCCGTGCGGGGTCAGGATGGATTCGGGATGGAACTGTACCCCGAACCACGGCCTGTCGCGGAAGGCAAGGCCCATGACCTCGCCCCGGTCCGTGCGGGCCGTGACTTCGATGACGCCCGCCGCCTTCTCGGCCGGAACCAGCAGCGAGTGGTAGCGGCAGACCTCGAAGGGGTTGGGCAGCCCGGCGAAGATGCCAGCGCCCTGGTGGTGCACCATGGAGGTCTTGCCATGCATGATGCGCTCGGCGCGGACCACGGGCGCGCCCGCGAAATGCCCCAGGGTCTGGTGGCCCAGGCACACGCCCAGCACCGGCACGCGCGCCGGGAGCCGCTTGAGAAACTCCAGGCAGAGCCCGGCGTTTTCCGGGTTGCTCGGCCCGGGCGAGAGGCAGACGCGGGTGAGGCTGCCGCTCTCGGCCAGGGTCAGCACCTCGTCCTCGTCGTTGCGGATGACCACCGGGTCGGCCCCCAGCTGCTGGAACGCCTGCACCAGATTGAAGGTGAAGGAGTCGAAGTTATCTATCAGCAAAAACATCGGTGCCTCCCTTGCCGGTGATCACGTCCAGCAGCACGCGCGCCTTGTTGTGGCATTCCTTCCATTCGGATTCGGCGTCGGAGTCGTAGACGATTCCGGCCCCGGCCTGCCAGTGGCACACCCCGTTGCGAATCCACATGGAGCGGATGGTGATGCCCGTGTCCAGATTGACCACACCCTCGTCAAGCCCCATCCAGCCGATGCAGCCGCCATACGGCCCGCGCTCCCGGGGCTCGGTCTCGGCGATGATCTCCATGGCTCGGATCTTGGGCGCGCCCGAAAGGGTCCCGGCCGGGAAGGTGGCCTGGAGCACGTCCAGGCCGTCCAGCCCGTCCTTCAACTCCCCCTCCACATACGAGGTCAGGTGCATGACATGGGAGAACCGCTCGACATTCATGAACTTCTCCACAGTGACCGTGCCCGGTTTGGAAATGCGGCCGAGATCGTTGCGGCCCAGGTCCACAAGCATGACATGCTCGGCGCGCTCCTTGGGATCGGCCAGCAGCTCGGCCTCAAGGCGCATGTCCTCCTTCTCGGTCTCGCCCCTCCAGCGGGTGCCCGCGATGGGCCGCACCTCAAGCCGACCTGCCGCGCAACGGACCATCATCTCTGGCGAGGAGCCGAGCAGGGTGGTGCCGCACGTCTTGCCCATGGCCGCGCAGTCCGGAAATTTCATGTAGAACATGAATGGCGACGGGTTGGCCTGCCTGAGGCGTCGATAAATGCGGAACGGATCGTCTGGCACCGGCACCGTGAACCGGGTGGACAAGACCACCTGGATGCATTCGCCCTGAGCGATCAAATCCTTGCATTTCTCCACCCCGGCCATGTACTCGAACTTGCCCGGATTGACATCGGGCGTCCCGACCTCGGGTGCCTTCAGGTCTGCGCCCCACTGGATGGGTGCAGGCACCGGCGTGGCCCCCTCGTCCAGACTCAAATAGCAGCACGAGTGGCGCAGATGGTCGAAAAGCACCATCTGGCCCGGCAGCACGAGGCACGCCTCGGCGTCCTCAGGCTTGCACACGTCCTTCAATTTGCGCTCGAACATGCCCGCCACGCCATAGCCGAAATAGCCGTACAACCCGCGCGTCAGTCCGGGCAGCGCATCGCGGCTGTTACCGCCCGTGGTCTTCTGGGTCACACCCAGGCTCGCGATGACCTTCTTCAGCCCGGCCATGTAGTCCATGCCCGCATATTCCCGCAGCGGCTCAAGCCGCTCGTCCGGGGCCTCGACCACCAGCTTGCCGTTTACAGGATGAAGCATCAGCCGGTAATCCCAGACTATCAGGCTGTACCGCCCCAGGCGGCCATCGACCTCCGCGCTCTCAAGCAGGATGCCCGGCTGGTCGCCGACAAGCCCCATATACAGGCTGATGGTCGTCTGCACGTCTGCCGGGAGCCATTTCCCGTGCTGCGTCAATTGTATCTTCTGCATCGTCATTTCCTCGTGATGTCGTCGTTATTGTCAATTCCGTGAGAGAAAGCCTCCGGCGGCCCCTTCGGGGAGACCAGGACACTGTCCTGGACCTGCAAGGGGCCTAAGGCCCCTTGACCCCAGGGTTGCGGTTTGAACCCGAAAAAACGGGCGGGCCCGCATCTCCCGCTCCAAGGTTGTCCGCCGTTTTTTCGGCTTCAAACCGCGGGGGGCTAATGGTCTGTCCGTTCGCCAAAAACCATTCGCACTCGCTGCGTCCTTTTGCTTCTTTCGTTCCCGGCCTTCCACGCCATCCCGGCCTTTCTCTTCGCTTCCCGATCCTTTCATGTGTCCCTTATGGTTCCCTCCCGAAAACAATGAGGCCGCACCCTTTTTGGGATGCGGCCTTGGTTGCGTGTATGCAATCGCGCGTCCGGCTCAATAAGCCGCACCCCTAATATGATTCGTTACGCCACCACCACTGCGCCCTTTCGGCAAGCAGATCCAGATCGCCGCCAGCGGCAAGGCTCAGGTAGGACATGAACTTGCGGTTGCTCTCCTGCAAAAACGGGTTTGCCTCGGAGATTGCCTCGAAGAGTTCGGTGTCCATGGTGAGCATCTTGTGCGCGGAATCCAGCCTGCGCCTGAAGGACGGGGTGACGTAATTCTCGATGGAATCGACATCCCTTGCGGCGGCCAGAAAAGCCACCGTGGAAGTGAAATTGAGGCCCTGGACGATGGCCATGGCCCGGTCGTGCTCCTCGGCCGTGGACGGAAAACAGGCGTATCCGCAGGCGGTAAACAGGTCGGCCACGGCCCTGGCGGCGTCGATGTCAGCGTTAGTGTCAGCGTTGATGTCAGCATCGGGGTCGCGACCGGGCACCACGGCCACCCGGGGCTCGAATCCCTCGGGAATGACCGGGCCGAACAGCGGGTGGGTGCCCACCACCGGGCCATCGTAGCGGTCGAGCATGGCCTTCATGGGCAGCATCTTGACCGAGCCCACGTCGCACAGGATGGTGGGCGGGACAAGATGCGGCATGACGCGGTCCAGCACTGCGTCCATGGCCGTGACCGGCACGCAGATCAAGAGCATGTCGCAGTCGACCAGGGCGGCGCGGATGGCCTCATCGGTCAGCGGCCGGGCCAGTGGCGTCACGGTGCATCCCAGCGCGGTGAAGTCCCTGCTGAAGAGCGTCCCCATCTGGCCGCTGGCGCCCACGATGGCGATGGTCTTGATGCCCGGTCGGTTCATGGCGTCAGTCTTGCGTTTACAGGGTAATCCGGTTGGCTTCGACCACGGCGTTCCACTGGTCGAAGAAGCCCGGGAATGATTTGCCGACACAGCCTGGATTGTCAAGGATCACATCCACTCCGGCCAGGGCGAACAGGGACATGGACATGGCCATGCGGTGGTCGCCGTAGGTGGTGAATTCCACGCTTTTCCCTTTGGGCAGTCGGCCCGGCCTGATGACCAGGGAGTCGTCGGCGATGTGGGTGCGGCAGCCGGTGCGGGCCACCTCCACGGCGCAGGCTTCCAGCCGGTCGGTCTCCTTGAGCCGGAGGTGGGCCACATTCTTGATGGTGGTGGGCGTGGCGGCAAAGGCGGCCACGGCGGCCACGGTGGGCACCAGGTCAGGGCAGCGGCCCATGTCGATCTCGATGCCGTGCAGGTGGCCGGGCGCAACGAGGATGCTGTCAAAGGATACCTTGATGGACGCACCCATCTGGCTCAAGATGTCCATGATGGCGCGGTCGCCTTGGAGCGAGTCTGCGGCCAGCCCCTTGAGCAGCACGGGCTGCTTGCCCACTGCCCCGGCGGCCATGAAATAGCTGGCGTTGGACCAGTCGCCCTCTACGCGGTAGTGGGCGGGCTGGTAGCCCGTGGGCTTGACCACGAAGCGGATTCCCCCGGGAGTCACGCTCTTGACCGAGCGCCAGGGCACGTCATGCCAGTCGCCGTCCTTGCGGACATGGACCTCGAACCCGGCCTTGAAATCTTCCATGATGCGCAGGGTCAGGGCCACGTAGGGCCAGGACACGGTCTTCTTGCCGGTGACGTTGATGACCGTTTCGTGATTGGCCAGGGGTGCGCCCAGGAGCAGACCCGAGAGGTATTGACTGCTTTCCTCAAGGGTGATTTCGACCTTTTTTTTGGAATATCCCTTGGTGGTCATGACAAAGGGGAGGTGGCCCGGTTCGCCTTCAAAGGAGAACTTGACGCCGAGTTTGTCCAGGGCGCCGGTCAGCTCGGCCATGGGCCGCTCGTGCATGCGCGGCGCGCCGTGGACCCGGAAGGTGCCGCGCCCGGCAGCGGCCACTGCGGTCATCAATCGGCAGGTGGTGCCGGATTCGTGCATGAGGAGTTCCGTCGGAGGTTCGTCCTTGTGTTTGCCGTCGGCATTGCCGCCGTGCGGGCCTTCGGTCATACCCGTGACCACCAGCATGTCGCCGCGCTCCTCGATGGTCGCTCCGCAGGCCGTGAGGCAGTCCCGGGTGCGGGTGATGTCGTCGCTGCCCAGCGCGCCGCTGATCTCTGAGGTGCCGTTTGCCAGGGCGGCGGCGATGAGAGTGCGGTGCGACAGGGACTTGGACGGCGGCGCGGTGACAGTGACGGCGGCTTCGGTCATGGTCTCTCCTCTTGGGTGGGATAGGTGCCGAGCACCCGCAGGGTGTGGCATTGTTGCCGGATGTCTTCCAGGACTTCTTCGTACTTGGCCTTGCTCAGGTCGCATTCGAGATCGGTGAAGAAGACGTATTTCCACTTTTCGCCTCGGAAGGGGCGCGATTCCAGCTTGGTCATGTTGATGGACTGGTGGGCGATGGTGGTCAGCACCCTGGCCAGGGCGCCTGGCTTGTCGGGCAGGGTGAAGAGCAGGGTGGTCTTGTCGCGCCTGTTCTCCCTGGAGGGCGACGCGCCGATGATCAGGAACCGGGTCCAGTTGTCGGGGATGTCCTCGATGGACTGGGCCAGGACGTTCATGCCATGCATGTCGGCCAGCTTTATGTGGCCGATGACGGCCGCGGCCTTTTTGCCCGCCACGGACTTGGCTGCCTCGGCCGAGGACTCCATGGGAATGGTCGGCACATCACGCAGATTGTTGCGCAGCCAGTCTCGGCACTGGCCCAGCGGCTGGGGGTGGGAGTAGACCACCTCCACGTCCTCCACGGCGGTGGCGTTGGAGATGAGGCAGTGGCTGATGCGGCTGAAGACTTCGGCCTGGATGTGGACCGTGTATTTCATGAACAGATCCACCACCTGGCCCACGGTGCCCTCGATGGAGTTTTCAAGGGGGATGACGCCCAGCTCCGCGCCTTCTTCGGCCACGGCCCGGAAGATTTCCTCGAAGTTGTTCTTGGGGGTCAGATCGGCGGAGCTGCCCATGTGTTCGATGGCTGCGAAGTAGGAGAAGGTGCCTTCGGGGCCGAGGTAGACCACGCGCTCTGGCCGCTGCAGATGGCGCGAGGAGCTCATGATCTCGCGGTAGATGGTGCGCAGGTGCTTGTCGGGCAGCGGGCCGGGGCTGGAGTCGGCGATCTTGTTGAGCACCTCCTGCTCGCGAAAGGGCATGTAGATGGGCTCGTGGCGCAAGGCCTTGTAGCGGCCCACGCCAAGGCTCACCTCGGCCCTGCGGTTGAGCAGGTCCACGATCTGCCGGTCGATCCGGTCTATCTTGTCGCGCAATTCGCCCAGATCGGGGGCGTTGCCGTTTTCGGTCGTGTCAGCCATGACGTATCTCCAAGTTTCTGGCCGTTATGCCGCGCTTTGGGTCGGGAGCGGTCCCGCATCCCGCAGGATGTTCAAACCGTGCCGGATGCGAGGCGCGAGGCTGGCGCGGGATCGCAGCGTATTCTTCATACGCAAGAGTCCGGGACAGGCGAAGCAACGAAGCAGACGGTGCGGTTTCAACATACTGCTAGTTTTCTATAATGTCTTCCTGGATGCGCATGCCAAAATGGCGGCCCGCCTCGTCGGTCTTGACCAGAATCCTGTCGCCGACCTTGAGGGTGACCACGGAGACGGGGTCGCCCTTGCCGCTGACCACGCGGATGGTCTCGGCGTTTTGCAGGAAGACCTGGCCCTGGCGAGTGCCGTCCTTGTCCTTGACCTCGGCCGTGATGAGCAGCATGGGGCGGATTTCGACCTTGACCCGGCCCACGGTGGCCAGGGAGGTGGAGCCGTCCGCGCCGACGATGAGCACTTCGGTTCCTGCGGCCAGTTCTTCGAGGTAGGTGGTCTTGTCGCCGGGCATGCGGGTATAGGCGTGGACCGCGCCCGCGTTGACCCGGAAGGGCCTGGCGGCCACGTAGGGGTTGGACTCGGTCTCGGCGTGGACCAGGAAGGTGAAGGCGCTGGAGTTGCCCACCAGCATGCCCTGGCCGCGCCTCAGCATGGAGATGGTGTCCACGCAGACGCGGTGGCCGAGGCCGGTGGGTTCGATGGCGGTGACGGTGGCGGTCTCAAGTTCCATGGTTCCCTGGGAGAGTTTGAGGGTGGCGACGATGCGTTTCAGGTCGACCGCGCCCTCGGGCAGGACCACGATGGTGTCGCAGCCGCGCTCAAGGATGCCAGCGGCCAGGACGGCCCGGTCCATATTCTCGCATTCCAGGGCCAGGGTGTCCACCTGGGCCAGGATGTTTTCCACCGGGATGATCTCCCACCCCTTGGCGAGGACGATGTTCTCGCCTTTTTTGATGCGTGCCACAGCCTCTTCCTCGTCGGATTTCTGGCCAAGGGCGATGGCGGGCATGTCGCTTGAGGTGATGACCGTGACCCGGCCGAGGGCCTGGACCGCTGCCACCTGATCCTTCTCGACCATGACCGCGTCCACGCCCGACTCCAGAGCCAGGGTGAGCAGGGTCTTGTCAAAGGGGATGGCTTTGAATACGATGGTTTTCATTGTTTTCCCAGGATGTTACTCGTTAAGGTAGGCCAGCGCGGCTTCGACGCTCTCGTCGCGGTGCACGACCATGTTCAGGGCCTCTACCAGGCGGGTGGGGTCGGCGTGCTGGAAGACGTTGCGTCCCACTGAGAGTCCCGCGCCCCCGGCCTGGAGGGAGTCATGCACCATCTGAATGAATGCCCGAGTGCTGTCAAGTTTGGGTCCGCCCGCGATGACGATGGGTACGCAGCAGGCGTCGCAGACCTTGGAGAAGGATTCGATGTCGCCAGTGTAGGGGACCTTGACTACGTCCGCGCCCAGTTCGGTTCCCACGCGGGCGCAGTGGGCGACGACGGACGGGTGGTATTCGTCGCTGACCTTGGGGCCGCGCGCGTAGACCATGGCCAGGAGAGGCATGCCCCAGTTGGCGGCGTCCGAGGCGACCTTGCCGAAATCGGCCAGCATGGCGGATTCGGTTTCGTCGCCGAGGTTGCAGTGGATGGAGACCGCGTCCGCGCCGAGGCGTACGGCGTCTTCCACTGAGGCGACGAGGCTTTTTGCGTTGGGGAAGGGGGAGAGGGCGGTGGATGCGGAGAGGTGGACGATGAGGCCGATGTCGCGCCCGGCGGCGCGGTGGCCGCATCGCACGAGGCCCTTGTGTTCGATGACGGCGTTTGCGCCGCCGTCCACCACTTTGCCCACGGCCTCGCGCATGTCCACCAGCCCGTCGATGGGGCCGACAGTCACGCCGTGATCCATGGGCACGACGATGGTCCGTCCCGTGTTGCGGTTGAAGATTCTCTCCAGTCTGATGGCTTTGCCGATATGCATGTCGTTCTCCAGCGGTTGTCTCTTGGCAGGTCGCGGGGGGCCTTCAAGCCGACTCGCCCCAGGGAAAAACCAAGGGCCGCCGGCTTTCGCCCGCGGCCCTTGAAGAGGTTCTTGTTTTTCGGTTGTAACCCACCACCTGGCTTACAGAACACCTCTCCCGAGACCGCGTGCGCGGCTGTACCAATACCCAAAATAAAAGGCGGTAAAGGAGTTGGGGAGGGTGGTGGCGGTGTTCATGGAGACAAGAGCTACACCCTGAAGGAAATTCTGTCAACAAAAAGATTCGCCAGTATTTCAGTGTGATGAGGTGTATTACAATCTAGATAGTGTAGTCACGAGATTCCAGCCCAAAGGGAAATGCACCGGATGTGAATAGCCGCAAGGAACGAGGCTGAATTCTTCGCATACCGAGTTGCTATGCCGCGCCAACGCTTCAGGTGGAGAAATGCATTTTCAACC
>JBDRSO010000063.1:0-10740 GCA_043824835.1 Pseudomonadota bacterium
CCGCTGCAAAATGTTTGTTAGAAATCTTGGACCATTTCTGAACACCAAAGCCCGCACGGCGAAGCCGCTTGGCAAAGGCTCGGGCATTCTGTCTGACCCGATGTTGTTTCGAGCGCGGACCGGACAATGTTGCCTTGTTCGTGCCCCATACCAGACTGATGGATTTCATATGGATCTCCTTCATGAAGTTCGGGGCAGTGCCCCGGGACAAAGCAGATCGGACCTTCCCCGTTTGCCGGGGAATGACCTGCCTATGGCGCGAATGCGCCACACAACAACCGACACGGGACAAATCAATGTCCGTTTCCCACAGAAGGAAAAATCCTGAGAATCCATTCAATAAGGGTTGCCACCACGCAGGCTCGTTCGTCCTGCGCATAAAGCGGTGGCCGTGGGGGAATTTCGACAACGGCAGATTTATAGACATCTACCGTTTGTCCGGCGGGGGTGCTGTGCTTCAGCCTGGCGTTTGGATGTGAAACTGTGCCGTTTGGAAATGAACGGCAGCGAAGTGCTTGGTGTTACGGCACGTTAGTGCCACTTTAAGCGTTCATCAGTTTAGACTTCGTCAAAACTTATGAACGCGCCTTGGGTGCGTCATACCTCCTTTTGGTGACCGATGTATCCAGCGGATATAACCCACCATATGACGCCATGAAACCCTCGCGCAAGCTCCGGCGACAGGATATTTGCTCCTCCCGCCGTTTTTTCCGCGAGCGTGACGCAAGCAGCCGAGATAGCAAGGCCAGGCCCTTCGGGCGACCGGCTCTGGCCGGTCGGCCTTGCCATCTCGACTTTGCTAGCGTCGTCATCCACGCAGGCGACGGCGAGAGGGATGGCGGAGGCGGCTCCGGCTCAAGGGATTGATGCCATGCTCGATCTGAGTTTGTTACAATTACACTAACTCGACTGGTTACTCGGTAAACCAAATTTCTGTTTTAAATGAATAATTTGTTCATTTCCGATGGTAACTTCTCCGAACTGGCCACGTTGCAATGCACGCCTCCCCAGAGAGGAGAACCTGTCTTGAGTGTGTTATGATATTGACAATCGTAGCATGTTCAGAATATGTTTTGATTAGTCATACTTAAAAAGGATGGAATGATCATGAAAAAGTGCCTCCTAAACATTTCTGTGCATGTCTTGTTTGCTCTTGTGTCATTCGCTCTCGTCAGCCCAGCTCTGGCAGCAAAAGATACTCTTGTCCTTGCCGTTGGGGGCGAAAGCGCCGAGGGGTACGACCCGATTCTGGGATGGGGCGTCTACGGCAACCCGTTGTTCCAGAGCACTCTGCTCAAGCGTGACGCCAAGCTTCAGATCATCCCTGATCTGGCCGAATCCTGGTCACTTTCCGATGATCGCACCACCTGGACCGTGACCATCCGCAAGGATGCGGTCTTTTCCGACGGCACACCGCTGAGAGCCTCGGATGTGGCCTTTACCTTCAACAAGGCTCTGGTGGCTGGCGGCAACATCGACCTTACCCCTCTGGACCGGGCCGATGCCACGGGCGATTTCACTGTGGCGCTGACCCTCAAGGAGCCGGACATCACCTTCATGCAGCACATGATCACCCTGGGCATCGTGCCGGAGAAGGGTTACACCCCGCAGTACGGTCGCAACCCCATTGGTTCCGGCCCCTACAAGCTCGTGCGCTGGGACGAAGGCCAGCAGATGATCGTCGAGGCCAATGATTTGTATTATGGGGAGAAGCCCGCCATCAAACGGCTCGTATTTCTGTTCTCCGACGAGGACGCGGCACTGGCCGCCGCCCGCGCCGGGCAGGCGGACGTGCTCGGTGTGCCATCCAACCTTGCAGGGCAGGCCATTCCCGGCATGCGGCTGCACGTGGTCAAGAGCGTGGACAACCGTGGGCTCATGTTCCCCACGGTCCCGGATGAGGGCAAGAAGACCCCCAAGGGCGTGCGCATCGGCAACACCGTGACCGCCGATCCGGCCATCCGCAAGGCCGTCAACTACGCCATCAACCGCGAGCTGCTCGTGTCCGGTGTACTGGACGGCTACGGCAACCCTGCCTTCGGCGTGGTGGACAACCTGCCTTGGGACAACCCGGCAATCCGCTTCAAGGACAATGATCCGGACAAGGCCAGGGCGATTCTCGACGCCGCAGGCTGGAAGGACAGTGACGGCGATGGCGTCCGCGAGAAGAACGGCCTCAAGGCCGAGTTCACCATCGTCTACAACGCCAAGGATTCCCTGCGCCAGGGATTGGCCCTGGCCGTGTCCGACATGCTTCGCCCGGTGGGTATCACCGCCATCCCCAGAGGCGAGAACTGGGACCGCATCAAGACCGAGCTGACTCACTCCAACGTGGTGGTCTACGGGTTCGGCGATCACAGCCCCCTTGAGATGTACAAGCTCTACCACACCCCTGGCCCGGAACCCATGTACTGGAACGCCGGGTTCTACTCCAACCCTGTGGTGGATGGCTATCTGGAGCAGGCCCGCGCTGCAGAATCCTTCGACGCGTCCCTGCCCCTGTGGCAAAAGGCGCAGTGGGACGGCACAACAGGCTTTACCACTCCGGGCGACGCGGCCTGGGCCTGGATGGTCAACCTCGACCACACCTACTTCGTGAACACCTGCCTGGACGTCGGCCAATCGCAGATGGAGCCCCATGGCCACGGCTGGCCCATCACTGCCAACATCCACCAGTGGAAGTGGATCTGCAACTGATCGCAGTCATCTGGGCCGGAGAGGCACCCCCTCTCCGGCCATTTCAACCGAAAGGAACAGCATGCGATCCATAGCGCGTTTTCTGGCCGCCAAGCTTGCCCGGCTGACCCTGTTGCTGTCAGCAGTGGCGGTACTCTCCTTTGTACTGGTCAGTTTTTCGCCCGTGGACCCCATCGACGCCTATCTCGGACCATCCATCCTTAAAGTCTCGCCCGAGCAGCGTGAGCGCATTGCCGAGCGCTGGGGTCTTGACCGGCCCGCAACGGAGCGGCTGGCGCGCTGGGCCGGGCAATTGGCACGAGGCAACTTCGGGGAATCTACCATCTTCAACGAGCCGGTCCTTTCGGTCATCGGCAAACGGTTCGCGGCTTCCTTCTGGCTCATGCTCCTGGCGTGGTCTTTTTCCGGCGTGCTCGGATTCGCCCTCGGCCTGGTGGCCGGGGCCAGGGAAGGGAGCCGGGTAGACAGGGCAATCCGGCTCTATGCCTACACCATGGCCTCCACCCCGACCTTTTGGGTGGGCATGGTCCTGCTGACCTTCTTTTCCGTGCAGCTCGGCTGGACGCCTGTCTGTTGCGCCGGCCCGGTGGGCATGGACCCTGCGGATGTCCCGCTGCTCACCC
This sequence comes from Pseudomonadota bacterium, assembly GCA_043824835.1. Lineage (GTDB taxonomy): Bacteria > Desulfobacterota > Desulfovibrionia > Desulfovibrionales > Desulfovibrionaceae > Pseudodesulfovibrio. The sequence continues at coordinate 3,321 of JBDRSO010000063.1, forward strand.
GCCTGCACCACCTGCTGCTGCCCGCCGTGACCCTCTCGCTCATCGGGGTGGCCCAGATTGCCCTGCATACGCGGGAGAAGACCATTGAGGCCATGCACAGCGACTACGTTCTCTTTGCCAGGGCGCAGGGAGACACCACGCGCGGCATCGTCCTGCGCCACGCCCTCAGGAACGTCATGCTGCCCGCTGTCACGCTTCAATTCGCCTCTCTGGGCGAGCTGTTCGGCGGGGCGGTGCTGGCCGAGCAGGTCTTCTCCTATCCCGGTTTGGGGCGGGCCACGGTGGAGGCCGGGTATCGCGGCGACGTGCCGCTCTTGCTCGGCATCGTCCTTTTCAGCGCGGTCTTCGTCTTTGTGGGCAACATGATTGCAGACCTTCTCTACCTGGTGGTCGATCCCCGAATGCGCGACGCCGGAAGGGAGGGCGTGTGATCCTCTTCCAATCCATCGGGAGGGATCGCCGCTCCCGCACCATTGCCACCATCGCGGCCTGTCTGACGCTCTTTACCGCCGTGTTCCTGGGAGCCTGGCTCTATGGCGAACAGGGTGAGCTGACCCACCTCGGACTGCGCAAACTCCCTCCGGACTGGGCGCACCCCTTTGGCACGGACTGGCTCGGTCGCGACATGTTCGCCCGGACCCTCAAGGGGCTGCGCATCAGTCTGGGCGTGGGGCTGACCGCCGCGGGCTGCTCGGCCGTGGTGGCCCTGCTCCTCGGGCTGGCCGCCGCCACCATGGGCCGGGCCGTGGACACCGCAATTACCTGGCTGGTGGACGTGGCCATGGCCACGCCCCATCTGGTGCTGCTCATCCTCATCTCCTTTGCCTGCGGCGGCGGGGCCAGGGGCGTGATCATCGCGGTGGCGGCCTCCCACTGGCCGTCGCTTACCCGTGTCATCCGGGCCGAGGTCATGCAGATCCGATCCTCGGAATACGTCCGGCTTTCGGCGCGCCTGGGCAAGAGACCGCTCTACATCGCCCGCCATCACATGCTCCCGCATGTCGCGCCCCAGTTCATGATCGGCCTGCTCCTGCTCTTTCCCCACGCCATCCTCCATGCCGCCGGACTGACCTTTCTCGGATTCGGCATGTCGCCGCACACGCCCGCCGTGGGCGTGCTCCTGGCCGAGTCCATGCGCTACCTGTCCATGGGGTTGTGGTGGCTGGCGGTGGCACCGGGACTGGCTTTGGTGATTACGGTCAAGGCGTTCGATGTGCTGGGCAACAACGTCCGGGCCTTGTTCGACCCGCGTACCTGTCGCGAATAAGGATATCCCATGCTCGAAGTACACGATTTGTCAGTCAGCTTTTCCAGCTATTCCATTGGACTCCGGCGGCGCGACGTCTGTGCCATCCGCTGCCTGGACCTGCGTGTGGCCGCAGGCGAGGTCATGGCCCTGGTCGGGCAGTCCGGCGCGGGCAAGAGCCTGCTTGCCCATGCCCTGCTCGGCATCCTCCCAAACAACGCCCGAATACGGGGGACCATCCGCTTCAAGGGACGCGAGTTGACCCCGAGCGAAACAGCCCGGCTGCGTGGGCGGGAGATAGCCCTGGTGCCCCAGTCCATGACCTATCTCAACCCGCTTCTGCGGGTGGGAACCCAGATCGCACGGGCAGCAGCCCTGAGCGGCATTCCCAAAGACCGATCGCACGACGCGGCCCTCGACTGCCTGCGCCGCTACCGCCTTGGGGACCAAGTCGCCGCCCGGCTCCCCTTCCAGCTTTCCGGCGGCATGGCCCGGCGTGTGCTCACGGCCAGCGCAACGGTGGGCATGGCCGATCTGCTCCTGGCCGACGAACCCACCAATGGCCTGGACAGGGACGTGGCCCATGAAACTCTGGATCACCTGCGCGAACTTGCCGACACCGGCAAGGGTGTGCTGCTTATCACGCATGATGTCGCCTCGGCCCTGAGGGTGGCAGACAGGGTGACGGTTTTCTGCGGCGGCGTGACGGTTGAGGAGACCAGGGCCGATGCCTTCAACGGCAGCGGCGGGTTGCTTCATCCCTATTCGCGCGCCCTGCGTGAAGCCATGCCCGGCAACAGCTTTGTGAACGGACTGCCGCCTGAAGCCCGCGCATCGACCAACGGCGGATGTCCCTTCAGCGCCCGCTGCAACCTTGGCTGCGAGACCTGCCGGGAGCATCTGCCCGAACTGCGGCAGAAACAAGACGGTCTGGTGAGGTGCAGCCATGCTTGAGGCAAGCGGCCTTGCCTTCCGCTATGCGAAGAGCGACCCGTGGCTGTTCCGTGGCATTGACATCCGTATTGCGCCCGGCGAGATAGTGGGCCTGCCAGGACCAAGCGGCAGGGGGAAATCCACCCTGGCAAAAATCCTTGGCGGGTATCTGCGTCCGGTGGAGGGGAATGTCCTCGTGAACGGACATCATTTACCGGACGGGGAGTTCTGCCCGGTACAACTGCTGTTCCAGCATCCGGAACTGGCCGTGAACCCGCGCTGGAAAATCGCCGACATCCTGCGCGAGGCAGGGGAGCCGGACAGGGCCATGCTGGATGTTCTGGGCGTGGACCCGACCTGGAACCACCGCTATCCACACGAGCTTTCCGGCGGCGAGTTGCAGCGGGTCTGTCTTGCCCGGGCCCTGGACCGCAGAACGCGCTACCTGTTGTGCGACGAGATGACCTCCATGCTGGACGCCCTGACCCAGGCGGGCATCTGGAAGGCGGTGCTCAGGGCGGTCCGCGAGCACGGGCTTGGCCTGCTCGTCATCAGCCATGATCACGCCCTCCTTTCAGGGCTGTGCCAGCGCACAGTCAGCCTCTTCGACAGCTGAACGCGCTCCGATGTCTGACGGTCATCCGTCCATCAGACCAAAGGGGGCAGCCCTGAGTTCTGGAAAAGGCGCGATGATCCTGTCGAGCACGCCCTGGACCTTGGAGATGGCCACCCCGTAGTTGGTCACGGGCAGCCCTCGGCGGGCGCATTCATTGATGCGCCGGAGCATCTCGGTACGGCCCAGCATGCAGGCCCCGCAGTGGACCACGAGCCGGTACCGCTCCAGGTCGTCCGGGAAATCGTGGCCCGCGTAGACCTCGAAGCGCAGATCGCGGCCCGTGTACTGGGTCATCCAGCGTGGGATCTTCACCCGTCCGATGTCGTCGGCCACGTTGTGATGCGAACACGCCTCGCCGATGAGCACGGTGTCGCCGTCCTCAAGGGCGTCTATGGCGTCCGCCCCGCGGACGAGACTTGGCAGATCGCCCTTGTAGCGGGCGAACAGGGTGGAGAAGGTGGTCAGCGGGATGTCGTAGGGCACGTCCCCGGCCACGCTCATGACTACCTGGGAGTCGGTGACCACCAGGGCGGGTTTGCGCTCCATCCCGGCCAGGACCGCTTCGATTTCGCGCTCCTTGACCGTCACGGCCACGGCGTCGCAGTCCAGAATCTCGCGCAGCACCTGTACCTGGGGCAGGATCAGGCGGCCTTTGGGCGCAGCCAGATCAATGGGCACCACGCAGACCACCCAGTCTCCTTCGCTGATGAGGTCGCCCACCAGCAGCCGCTCCTGGCGAAATTCCAGAGGCGCGGCATCAATGATGGCCCGCTTGAGTTCGTCCGCTCCGGCTCCGGTCCTGGCGCAGACCGTCAGACAGGGCGCACCAAGGGACCGGCACAGGGCCAACTCCTCTGGAGCGGGCGTGCGCAGGTCGGATTTGTTGAAGGCCACGATGTACGGGATGGACAACCCCTTGACCGTGTCGAGTATGGTTCGCTCGTGGTCGGTAACGCCCTCCTCGCCCACCACGACAACGACCACGTCAGAGCGGTAGAGCACCTTGCACGTAGCCTTCATGCGCAAGCCGCCCAAATCGCCGGTGTCGTCCAGGCCCGCCGTGTCGTAGAAGGTCACCGGTCCGAGCGGCAGCAGCTCGTAGTGCTTGGCCACCGGGTCGGTTGTGGTGCCGGGCGTGTCCGAGACAATGGCCGTCTCCTGACCGGTCAGGGCGTTGATCAGCGACGATTTGCCCGCATTCCGGCGACCGGCAAGGGCACTGACCAGCCGCACTCCACGAGGCGCCTTATCCGACATGGCTCCTCCGTGGAGAGAACCCCTTGGCCGATGAAGAAATGAACCCGCCGTCACGGACGGCCTGGCGTGCCGATGCCAGGGATGGTTTGTCCTCGGCGGTTCCGGCGTTCTTGCCGGGATAGATGGCGTAGTCGCCCCGCAACGGCGCCGGGGTCATGGAGGGCATGAGTACGTTGCAGCCACGGGTCAGGGCCAGTGTGCGGCTTCCGGGGCGCAGTGCGTCCAGGGCCGAGGTGGCCGGAATGTTGGCCTCGGGGTTGAGGATGCGCAGCAGGGCAGTCATCCGGTACGACAGATCGACCGAACCGGGGGCGTTTCCGGCCATGGGGGTATCCGGGTTGGGCACGAACGGTCCCACCGCGATCATGTCCAGCCCCAAATCCGAGAGGAACAGAATGTCGCGCAGGGCGTCCACGGGCGTGGTGCCGGGCAGCCCCGCAATGACGCCGGAGCCGACCTCGTAGCCCATGCGCCGCAGCTCCTCCACCCGGTGCAGGCGGGCGGAAAAGTCCTCGCCCTGGCGCAATTGCTTGTACCTGGCTGAATCAGTGGTCTCCAGCTTGAGCAGGCAGCGGTCCGCCCCGCACTCCAGCCAGTACGCGTATTCGTCCAGGCCCCGGTCGCCCAGGGAAAGGGTCACGGCCACATCGTGGCGGGCCTTGATCTGCCGGACCAATTCCCCGACATACTCGGTGGAGTAGCTCGGATCGTCCCCGGACTGCAGCACCACGGTTCCTGCCCGCTGGTCCACAGCGGCCGAGACCGTCTCCAGGATGTGATAGGCGGGCATGCGGTAGCGGCGCAGGGTGCGGTTGTCCGCGCGCAGCCCGCAGTAGCGGCAATGCTTGTTGCACGTGTTGGAAAATTCCACGATGGCCCGGATGTAGACCTCGTTGCCGAAGACCTGTTGCCTGATTTCATGGGCATGGGCGAAGAGTGAGGGGTCGTCCGCTCCTGTCAGGGCGGTGAGGATGTCGTGTGCTTTCATGGTGTTGTGGGTGCCGGGGTGTCCCGGCGGTCTGGGTGTTGTACGGAAAACGGCGGGCAGGCGCACATGGCCCGGACGCACTCGTTGAGGAGGCGGAAGGCGGCCACCTCCTCGCGGGAGGCCGAGGTCGGGGGTTTGCCGGTGTCGGCCCAGCCGATAAGCGTCTGCACATCGGCCCGGATCATACCCCAGAAGCCCTGGGGCGCATGAATGTCCGCATGGGCGTACTGGCCGAAGACGATGGTGTCGTCTATGACCAGGATGGGCAGGCATGGCAGCCTGCGGGCGGGATGCACACGCACCTGGCCCGGATGACGCGCGACCAACTCGCTGACAAAGGCGTGTGACGCGGCCACCTCGTCGTCTGCGGCCTGTCTCGATATGCCGAACCTGAGAGCCTCAAGGAAGGGACGCACCCAGGGTTCGCAGCATCCCGGTTCCAGAACGATGATGTCGAGACGCTCGAAGCCCGGTTTAGCCAGGGCCGTCTCAAGGCCGTGGCGGTGGGGACGGGATCGGGCGAACGCTCCGTACACCGCCGCATGCAGGATGATGCGCCGCTCGCTGGCCGCGAACAGGCCGGGCGTATCCAGGGCGTTGATGTCTGCCACGAGTTTCATCGGGGTTCCACTCCTTCGAATTCTCCGGGCGTGAAGCCGAGCTTGCACAGCCGTTTGGGGGATAGGAGCCTGTCCAGGGTTTCGGGCGAGGCCAGCCCGTCGAGCGCGGCCTGGTCGCGCACGGTGCGTCCGGCGGCCTTGGACTCGGCCAGGAGCCGCTCCACCCGGTCGTATCCCAGCGCCGGGACCAACACGGTGGCCAGCGCCCCGCTCTGCTCCACCAGATCCAGACAGCGTTCCCTGTCAGCCCGGATGCCTTCCACGCATCCGGTCGCCAGTCCCTGGCAGGCGTGTGTCAACAGACTCAGGGACTCAAGGACGGCATGGGCCACGAGCGGCATCAGATGGTTGAGTTCGAGCTGGCCCATGGCCGCGGCCAGGGTCACGGTCTGGTCGTTTGCCATGACCCGCAGGGCAATCTGGGTGACCGCCTCGGGCATGACCGGGTTGATCTTGCCCGCCATGATGGACGACCCGGCCTGGAGCGGCGGCAGTATCAACTCGCCGAGTCCGGCACCGGGGCCGCTGGCGAGCAGGCGTAGGTCCGAGGCGATCTTCATCAAAGTGGCCCCGCATGCCTTGAGCATGCCCGAAACCTCGACGAACACGTCCATGTTCTGGGTGGCGTCCACGAGATTTTCGGCTCTGGATACGGGCAACCCGGTCAGGGCCGCCAGAGTGCCGGTCACAGCCAGGATGTAGTCGCGGGGCGCGCCGAGGCCGGTGCCGATGGCCGTGCCGCCGAGGTTGACCCGCTTGAGCCGCTCCCGGCACTTGAAGATGCGCCAGCGGTCCCGCGCCACGCCGTCGGCAAAGGCCCCGAACGTCATGCCCAGCGTCATGGGTACCGCGTCCATCAGTTCCGTGCGCCCCGGCTTGACCACGTCGCGGAACTCGGCCTCCTTGCGCTGGAGCGACTCCTGGAGAGCGGCCACGGCGGTTTCCAGGTCCGAGAGCACGGTCAGGACCGCCACCCTGAGGGCGGTGGGATACACGTCGTTGGTGGACTGGTGCATGTTCACATGCAGGATGGGATGGACCCGCTCCCAGTCGCCCTGTTCGCCTCCGAGCAGCTCCGCAGCCCGGCTGGCGATGACCTCGTTAAGGTTCATGTTGGTAGAGGTCCCGGCCCCGCCCTGAAACGGATCCACCACGATCTGGTCGTGCAGCGCGCCTGCGGCGATCTCGGCGCAGGCCGCGTCGATGGCCTGGCCGCGCTCCTCGGACAGATGTCCGAGGAGCGCGTTGGTCTGCGCGCAGGCCCGCTTGACCAGGGCAAAGGCGCGGATGAAGGCCGGATGCAGCCGGTATCCCGAAAACGGGAAGTTGCGCACGGCCCTCAGGGTGTGGATGCCGTAATAGGCGTGCGCAGGCACTGGAAGCTCGCCAAGGGCGTCGCGCTCCAGGCGGAATCCCGGTGCGGGCGAGGTTTTCGTCATGTGCCGCATGTCTACAGGTAGAGATCCCGTTCACCCGCTTCCATGCGTGCCATTCTGTCCGTGAGCAGACTTTTGCGGTCCGGGTCGGGGTAGTTTTCGATCTCGCGGCGGATAAGGGCCTCGCCCACTTGCCTGGTTTCTTCGGAGGCGTAGTCCTCCAGGTATTCCTTGAAGGTCAACAAGCCGTTGGGCAGGCAGAACTTCTGGATGAAGCCGGTCTTGGCCAGTTCCATGAAGTGCTCACCGGTGCGGCCCAGCCGGTAGCACGCCGTACACCAGGACGGCACGTAGCCGTGGTCTCCGACAATGGACCGGATGACC
>JBDRSO010000064.1:0-31310 GCA_043824835.1 Pseudomonadota bacterium
GGTTGAAAATGCATTTCTCCACCTGAAGCGTTGGCGCGGCATAGCAACTCGGTATGCGAAGAATTCAGCCTCGTTCCTTGCGGCTATTCACATCCGGTGCATTTCCCTTTGGGCTGGAATCTCGTGACTACACTATCTAGACAGGCAGGGGAGTTTCTCATGGCTGACATGGACGGGCGCGACAGGCTGAAGAGGCTGGCGGATTTCTTCTTCGAGTGCGGCATGCTCAGGAAGACGCCGCGCACGGGCTACCAGTTTCTGGGCACGGGCAGCGAGAACGTGGCCGAGCATTCGTTCCGCACCGCAGTCATCGGCCATGTGCTGGCTCGCATGTCCGGGGCCGATGTGGCCCGCACCACCTATCTGTGCCTGTTTCACGACCTGCACGAGGCGCGCACCGGCGACTACAACTACGTCAACCGCATCTACAATTCATCCACGCGCACCCTGGCCCTGGAGCACGCCCTCAAGGGCACCGGGCTTGAGGAGGACGTGCTTGGCTACTGGAAGGAGCTTGAGGATACCTCCACCCTGGAGGCCCGGCTGGCCCAGGACGCGGACCAGCTCGACTTCATCCTCAACCTCAAGGAGCAGGCGGATCTGGGCAACCCCTACGCCGCAAAGTGGCTCGAAATCGCGGTGCAGCGGGTGCGCACCGAGTGGGGCCGCGAGCTGGCCGAGACCATCGCTGTCACCGATCACACGGACTGGTGGTTTCTCGGCCCCGACCCCTCCTGGTGGGAGCGCAAGAACGGCAGCAAAAACAAGAAGTGACCCCGGGAATCCGGGATGCGCCATGCGTCCAATCGCGTGGCGTCCTTGTGGCTGACTTGCCCGACCAGCCTCGGCTTTTCCATGCGACCGAGTTGCGCGAGGTGGGACAATCTGTCTTGCCGGAGGCATGTTGCAGGAAGATGTCACGATTATACTTCGTTTCGCCCGGTTTGGCTTGCCGTTTTCCGCGATTTTCGGTAAAGACCTTAATCCATGTTTTCATGCGGGTTTCGCGAAGTCTCGGGACTGATTCGGGGGGAATATTCGCGAAACATCAAGCCAGGATCAAGACGGGGACTCCCTGAGGGGAAGTCCCGGGGGTGGGGCGTACATGGCCGAAAAGGCGCAGGACAGTGTGTTTTCCATGGCCCTTCCGGGTCGGGCGATAGGAAAGGTGCTGGACGAACTGGGGGCAACGTTCCTGTTCTTCCTGCAAGCTGTCGTGCTCATGTTCGCCGGGTGGGGCCAGTTTGCCAAGACGGTGCGCCAAGTGTACTTCATCGGCGTCCAGTCGGTCACGGTCATTGCGCTCATCGGGCTCTTCACCGGCATGGTCATGGGCATGCAGCTCTATTACGCCCTGTCTGTCTTCGGGGCCGACGGCTTCCTGGGAACGGGCGTGGCCCTGTCCATGGTGCGCGAGCTGGCCCCGGTGCTGACGGCCATCATGCTCACTGGCCGGGCCGGATCGGCCATGACTGCCGAGATCGGTGTCATGCGCATCTCCGAGCAGATCGACGCCCTGACCATCATGGACATCAACCCCATGCGCTATCTCGTGGCCCCCAAGATGGCCGCCTGCCTGATCAGCTTTCCCATCCTGACCGCCTTCTTCAACCTCATCGCCCTGTGGGGCGGCTGGCTCTCCGGCGTCAAGCTGCTGGGGGCAAACGAGGGCGTGTACTGGGCGCGGGTCCAGGGCTCCCTCGACTGGAGCGATGTCGAGGGCGGATTCATCAAGTCCCTGGTCTTCGCGGTGCTGGTCTGCTCCATCTGCTGCTTCGAGGGCTACAACACACACACCCGCTCGGGCCACGCAGGCCCCGAGGGCGTGAGCCAGTCCACCACCAGCGCGGTGGTCAAGTCCTGCGTCGTCATTCTCGCGGCGGACTACATGCTCACGTCGCTGCTTTGGTAGGGGATTCATGGGCAACGCACCGAGCATCCGCCTTGAGGGGCTGACCATAGGATACGGCAGCACCATCGTGGCCAAGAACCTGGACATCGAGTTCCCGGGAGGCAAGCTGTCCATGGTCGTGGGCGGCTCCGGCTCGGGCAAGTCCACGCTGCTCAAGCACATCCTCAAGCTCCAGCCGAACAAGGGGGGCAAGGTGTTCATCGGCGGCAACGACATGAGCGCCCTGACTGCCCGGGAGCAGCGGTGCATCCGCCAGCGCACGGGCGTGCTCTTCCAGGACGGCGCGCTGCTCGGCTCGCTGCGCCTCGGGGACAACATCGCCCTGCCGCTGCGCGAGCACACCCGGCTCACCGAGGACGAGATCATGCGCATCGTGCACGACAGGCTGGCCATGGTCGGCCTCGACCACGCTGCGAACCTGTTTCCCAACGAACTTTCCGGCGGCATGCGCAAGCGGGCCGGGCTGGCCCGGGCGCTGGTCATGGACCCGCAAATGCTCTTTTGCGACGAGCCCACCTCAGGACTCGACCCGGTCATGTCGGCCGAACAGGACCAGTTGATGCTTGAGATGATGTGCCAGTTCGACATGACCATGATCGTGGTCACCCACGACCTGCGGAGCATGCACGCCCTGGCGGATTTCGTGGTGGTGCTGGGCGACGAGCGGTGCCTGTTCCAGGGCACCCTCGCAGAACTGGACGCCACCGAAGACCCGTACCTGCGCCGGTTCCTGGACCGCTCGGCCGGAGATCGGACCACCTCCCGGCTGACCTTGCCGCCCATCAGCCAGGACAAGATGAAACTCGACTGCGCCGACCTTCTGGGCGCAAAAGCCACAGGCCGAAAGGATGGACGATGTTCAAACTGAAAAAGGAAACCGCCGTCGGACTCTTCGTGCTCGTCGGGCTGATCGCCATCACCTACATGAGCGTCAAGCTGGGCAACGTCCAGCTCTTCACAGATAGGTATTATACCGTGCATGCCGATTTCTCGGACATATCCGGCCTCAAGATCAACGCGCCCGTACAGATGTTCGGCGTGGACATCGGCTATGTGAAGGCCATCGCCCTGGACCAGGAAAAGGGCATGGCCCGCGTGACCATGATGATCGACAAAAAGGTGAAGCTGACCGACGACGCCATCGTCGGGGTCAAGACCAGCGGCCTCATCGGCGACAAGTTTCTCAAGGTCGCGCCGGGCGGTCTGGGCGATCCCATTGAGGACGGGGGCTCCATCTTTGACACCAACTCGGCCCTCGACCTCGAAGACCTCATCAGCAAGTTCGCCTTTGGCAAGGTGTAAACCGGCATGACGCAGCAGGATGGAAATATGTTGTTCAAAAGACTTGTTCTTCCCTTGCTCCTGGTCTGTCTTCTCTCGGCCCCGGCCCACGCGGGCGATTCACAGACGCCCACCGACCGGGTCAAGGCGGGCGTGGAACTGCTCATCTCGGTTTTGAGCGACCCCAAGGCCAAAGACCCGGCCCACCATGACGAAACAGTCCAGAAGCTGCGCACTGAGGCGGAAAAGTTCATCGATTTCAAGCTGGTGACCATGTACGCCGTGGGCAGGCCCTGGACAACCATGACGCCTCAGATGCGGGACGACCTGACCGAGGCGTTCATCCAGCTGCTTGAGCGCTCCTATTTGAGGAAGATTCCGTCCTACGGTGGGCAGGACGTGAACTACACGGGCGAGCAGGTGGAAGGGAACCGGGCCAAGGTGTTCACCGAGCTTGTGGACAAAGACAAGAAAATAATGGTTGAATTTCGGTTGAGAATCGTTCAAGAACAATGGATGATATATGATGTCGTCGCCGAGGGTGTGAGCCTCGTGGCGAACTATCGGAGCCAGTTCTCGCAGGTGCTGAACAGCGGAACCCCCGAAGACCTTTTGAAACAGATACGCGAACGGATAGAGAAACTGGACAGCGGCCAGGATGACGGGAGCCAGGATCTGACCGGGCCGCAGCAGGGATAGATACGATATGACCGCACGGATTGCAGTCTGCCTCATGGTGATGGCCCTTCTCCTGATGGGAGGTGGGGCCGTTTTCGCGTCGGATGCCGGCCGTGACGAGTCGCTCAGCGTGGCCCAGCTCACGGACATGCGGGGCGCCGGTGCCGCGTCTGACGCCAAGGCGGTCGAGTCGTCCGGCGACTACGACGGCTCCGACGACTTCGACGAGTACAGCGATGCCGAAGGGCTGGTGGCCGACCCCTTCAAGGGGTGGAACATGGTCTGGTTCCACTTCAACGACGCCATGTACCACGGGGTGTTCAAGCCCGTGGCCACCGGCTATGCCTGGGCCATTCCCGCCAAGCCGCGCCAGTGGGTGCGCAACTTCTTCACCAACATGCTCTTCCCTGTTCGCTTTGTGAACAATATATTCCAGGGCAAGTTCGACGCGGCCTATATGGAAACCTCCAAGTTCATCGCCAACACCAGTTGGGGTCTGCTCGGCTTTGCCGACGTCACCTCGGGCATGAAGCGCAACTGGTCGCCCGAACGACCCACGGCCGATGGCTTTGGCCAGACCCTGGGCAAGGCGGGCTTAGGCCATGGCGTGTATCTGGTCTGGCCCTTCCTTGGCCCCAGTTCCATCCGCGAGTCCGTTGGCTGGGTGGGCGATTCCCTCCTTGACCCGCTGACCTACGCTGACCTGAGTCTCATCGAGTACGTCGGCATCCGCGCGTACAAGAATGTCAACCAGCTCTCCCTTGAACTCACGGGCAACGAGTACGAGACCCTGACCGACGGGGCCATCGACAAGTATGCTGCGGTGCGCGATGCCTACATCCGCTTCCGGGCCAAGAAGGTCAGGGAATAGTCCGAACCCCCATGAAGATAGCGGTCATTTCCGACACCCACCTGGGCGACCCGCCTGCGTGGCTTGATCGGGTTTACGAGCAGTGGCTCGGCCCGGCCGATGTGCTCGTCCACTGCGGCGACATCACCTCCTACAAGGTCTGGTCGTACCTCACCCGCCACGACAGGTTCCTGTGCGTGCGCGGCAATTGCGACTGGGACGCCCTGCTGGCCCAGGATCTTCAGCCCATGATCTCGGCCGCAGTCGGCTCGCTGACCGTGGGGGTGGCTCATGGCTGGGGGCCGCGCGCCCAGGTGGCCGCCACAGTGGTCCACGCCTTCGGCTCCGGCCACGACCTGATCTGTTATGGACACACCCACCGCCGCGACTGGTCCGTTGTGGACGGCATCCGGGTGGTCAACCCCGGCTCACTGGGCGAGTCCGGCTCACTGGCCCAGATCACCGTCGCCGCAGACGGGACCATGGACTGCCAGTTCATCGACGCCTTCTGAGGCCGCAGCCCGATTCCGCCTTCTTGTTCCCGCAGACCGTTTTCGCCACCCCATTTCCCTCACGCCGCCTTCAGGCCCATCGTCTCCCATGACGATGTCGCCACCCTTGAGCGCGTCATCGCCGGGAACCATGAGGGCAAAGCATTGCCGCGTCGCGGCCTCCCATGACGCCCCTCAGGCAACCCGGCCCAAGAGCACGGTTGCACTTTTGTTTCGGTAATGGCATGGCTTTGCTGTGCTGAAAAAATTGAAAAGTATCTTCGTTGCGGGAGTTTTTGGCGTATTGGCCTGCTGCCTGCTCTTGGCCCGGCCGGGTCTCGCGCGGGAACCGGGCGAGTTGGTTTTCGGCATGTCCGCCCCCTTTACCGGGGTCAACGGCGAAATGGGCATCGAGTTCTATCGCGGGCTCATGGCTTACATCGATCATTTCAACCGGGGCGGCGGGGCTTCGGGCTGGACCATCAGGGTGCTGCCCGCCAATGACGGCTACAACCCCCAGCCGTGTTTCACCAACACGGCGGAGTTCATCACCCGTGACGATGTTTTCGCCCTGTTCTCCTATGTGGGCACGCCCACGGTCACGCACATCCTGCCCCTGCTCCAGAAATTCAGCCAGCGCCACACCTATCTGCTCTTTCCCCTGACCGGGGCGCAGCCCATGCGCACTGCCCCCTTCGGCCGCCATGTCTACAATCTGCGCGCCTCGTATTTCCAGGAGACGGCCGGGCTGGTGGACAACCTGATGGCGGTCGGGCGCAGGCGCATCGCGGTCTTCTACCAGAACGACGCCTACGGCCGCACCGGATGGGACGGCGTGCGCCGCGCTCTCGATCGGCACGGCGAGGGCATCGCGTCCGAGGCGGCCTACACCCGGGGCGACTCCTTTGCCCACGATTTTTCCGCCGAGGTGGACCTGATCATGGCGGCCCGGCCCGACGCAGTCATCTGTATCGGCACTTACGCCTCGCAGGGCGCCTTCATCCGCGCCATGCGCGACAAGGGCCACGACATCCCGGTGGCCGGGGTCTCCTTCTCGGACAGCGACAAGATGCTTGAGCTGTTGATGCTCGAAGAGCGCCGGTCAGGGCGCAGATACACGGACAACCTCATCTGTTCCCAGGTGGTGCCCTGCTACGAGGACACGAGCCTGCCCGCCGTGCGCTTCTACCGCGAGCTGATGGACGACTACCGGGGTGCGCCCCTGGCGGCCGGACAGGGCTACAGCCCCCGGCGCTTCAGCTATGTCAGCTTCGAGGGATTCTTGAACGGCGTCATGCTGGCCGAGATCGTGCAGCGTATGGCTGACGACCCGAGGCGCGCGCGAATTCCCGAGGTGATGGAGTCCATCCTCGACCTGGACATCGGCATCGGGGTCAACGTGAATTTCGGGCCTTGGCGGCAACAGGGCCTTGACGCGGTCTATTTCACCACCGTGGTGGACGGGCATTTCCAGCCGATTCGCGATTGGACGGAGTGGCGGCCATGAAGGCTCCCAAGCTTTTCTTGCGGCCGCTGCTGTTCATGGTGGTGATCTTCGGGCTGATCTCGGTGGTCACCTCGACCACTTCGGCCCAGCGGCTCAAGCGCGAGATGACGCGCGAGTACGAGTCCAAGGCCCTGGCCCTGGCGGGCAGCGTGGCCGAGTCGGATATAGCCGCCATCCTCAGCCAGGATGCGGGCAGCGTGCAGGCGCGCATCGACAGGTATCGGCGTATCGCCGGGGTGTCCTATGTGCTGGTGGCCGACGAGCGCGGCGAGGTCATGGCCCACACCTTCATACCCGAGGTGCCCCGCGTGGTGCGCGAGATGGTGGCGGGCTCGGCCGGGCTGCCCGGCGACGAGTATGCACTGCGCGACATCGTCTACGAGGGCAACCGCGTCCTGCACGTCACCCAGCCCATTCTCTCGGGTCTGGCCGGGGCCGTGCATATCGGCATGGATTCCGAGACCATTGCCGCCCACATCCGTGAGGCCGTGCTGGAGCAGCAGGTGGTGACCCTGGTCCTGTTCGGGGCCAGCCTGATCATCGCCTTCCTCTTCATCCTGAACATCTCAAAGCCTCTCAAGCTGCTGGCCGAGTATGCGGGCCGGGTGGCGGCCAAGGATTTCGACAGCGTGCCCGAGATCGACTCCCGCGACGAGGTGGGCCAGCTGGCCCGGGCCATGCGCTCCATGGCCGGACACATCGCTGAGCAGGTGAACAGCCTTGAGGAGCGGGTGCGCGGCAAGACCCGGGAGCTTAAGGAGGCACGCGACGCCCTGCGCCAGAAGGTGGAAGAGCGCACGAGCGAACTGCTGCGCGCCAACACCCAGCTCAAGATCGAGATCGCCGAGCGCAAGGTTATCGGCGATGCCCTTCGCAAGGCCGAGAAGAAATACCGCACCATCTTCGAGAACGCGCTGGAGGGCATCTATCAGACCTCGCCGAGTGGGCGCTTCCTGAGCGCCAACCCCTCCCTGGCGCGCATCCTGGGCTTTTCGTCCCCCGAGGAGATGATGGGCTCGGTCTATGACATCGGCACCCAGATGTACATGGAGCCGGGCCGCCGCAAGGAGTTTTTGCGCCTGATCGAGGAGACCGGCGAGGTCAAGAACTTCGTCTCCAAGGTGCGACGGCGCGACGGACGCATCATCTGGATATCCGAGAACGCCCGGTGCATCACCGACGGCGACGGCGTGGTGATCTGCTACGAGGGCTCGGTGGAGGACATCACCCTGCGCAAGAAGGCCGAGGACCAACTCAAGCGGCAGGCGTTTCACGATCCGCTCACCGGCCTGCCCAACCGCGCCCTGTTCCTTGACCATCTGCGCATGGCCATGGAGCGCGGCAGACGGCGCAAGCACCTGTTCGCGATCATCTACATGGACCTGGACCGCTTCAAGGTCATCAACGACTCTCTCGGCCACGAGACCGGCGACGAACTGCTGCGCAGCGTGGCCAGGGTGCTTGAGAAGTGTGGCCGCTCGGTGGATACCGTGGCCCGTTTCGGCGGTGACGAGTTCGCCATCCTCATCGAGGAAATTTCCGCGCCCAGGGACGCCATCGCCATCGCCCGGCGCATTCTCGATGGCGTGCGCCAGCCCTTCATCATCAATGGCAACGAGGTTTTCACCTCGGCCTCGCTGGGCGTGGTGCTCAAGACCGACGGCTATGATCGGCCCGAGGCCCTGCTGCGCGACGCGGACACGGCCATGTACCGGGCCAAGGAGCGCGGCAAGTCGGGCTTCAAGGTCTTCAACCAGAAGATGCACGACCAGGCCTTGCGGCTCATGGCGCTGGAGACAGACCTGCGCCGGGCCGTGGATCTGGGCGAGTTCGAGGTGGCCTACCAGCCCATCGTCTGTCTCGACACCCGGCAGATATGCGGGTTCGAGGCATTGGTCCGCTGGCGGCATGCCGAGCACGGCATCATCATGCCCGGCGACTTCATCGCCCTGGCCGAGGACACCGGGCTCATCTACGCCATCGACAACTTCGTGCTGGCCGAGGCCTGCGGGCAGGTCAAGCAGTGGCAGATCACTTTTGGCCCCCAGCTGGGCGAACTGCTGACGCTGAACATCAACATCTCTGGCAAGCACTTTGGCCAGCCCATGCTGCTGAGCCAGGTGACGCGCGCCCTGGGCGACTCGGGACTGCATCCCAGCGCCCTGAACATCGAGATCACCGAGAGCGCCCTCATGGACGACCCGTCCATGGCCGAGGAGGTGCTCAAGCAACTCAAGGCCCTTGGGGCCAGGGTCTGCATCGACGATTTCGGCACCGGGTATTCGTCGCTCTCCTATCTGCAGCGCTTCCCCATCGACGTGGTCAAGGTGGACCGCTCCTTCATCGACGGGGTGGAGAGCAAGCAGGACAGCCAGGTCATCGTGCGCACGGTCATCTCTCTGGGCAAGTCACTGGGGCTCAAGGTGGTGGCCGAGGGCGTGGAGACTCCGGCCCAGCTCGCCTTCCTGGAAAACGAGGGCTGCCGCTTCGTCCAGGGGTTCCTCTTCTACCGGCCCATGTCCGCGGCCGCGGTGGATGAACTGCTGGCGGGCGGCTCCATCGGCTCCTGACCAAACCGCCGGGGCTCCCGGAGGGGTCGCGCAACTCGAAGTTCTTCTCATCGCGTGGGATTCCGTGTATGCTTGCCATAGGCCGGGCTGGGCCTGACCACAATAACAAGACGAGCGACAAGCCATGACCACGACAAGTCCCCAAGGATTCATCGAGGGTGTTTTCTCCATCGAACGCATGGCCCGGATCGGCACCGGGGCCACGGCCAAGCGGGTCCGGCAGGCGGCCCTGTACTTTGCCCGGCAGGTGGACGAGGCCACGGTGGAGATGCAGGGCCTCAACCACAAGAACGTGCCCTATGGCCCGGTGGAGAGCATCACCAAAGACCAACTGCTGGCAGACTATCTGCCCATGCCTCAGCTATTCAAGGAGGTGATGGGCAACCTGCGCCAGGTGCAGAAGGCCGTGGCCCGGGGCGACAAGTTCCGCAAGCGCGGCGAGAATTTCACCGCCGAATACGAGTACGCCAACGCCCTGAATCTGGATGAGCGCAACGTGCGCGCCAACTTCGGCATCGGGCTGTGCCTGCTGGCCCGTGACGAAACGGACAAAGCCAAGCAGGTATTTGACCGCATCCTGGGCATCGACTCCGCCTTTGCCGACGAACACAAGCACCTCTTCAATGAATACGGCATCGAACTGCGCAAGAAGAAGCTCTTTGGTCAGGCCGTGGACTACTATCGGCGCGCCATCGAGCTTTACGGCACCGATGAGAACCTGTGGTACAATATGGCCCGCGCCCAGTTCGAGCGGGGCGACTTCACCAAGGCGCTCGAAGGGGTGACGCGATGTCTCGAACTGGCCCCGGATCATGCCGAGGGCCGGAAGATGCTCGATTACATGACAAGAAAGGACCTGGGCTAGGGGGTCGCTCCGGCTCGGTCCGTGGAGAGAACGTGGCGGCCATCAAGGCATTTCTCATCGCCGGGACGCACAGCGGCTGCGGCAAGACCTCGGTTTCGCTCGGCATCATGGCGTCGCTGGCGCGGCGCGGCCTGCATGTGCAGCCCTTCAAGTGCGGCCCGGACTTCATTGATCCGGGCCACCATTCCCTGGCCTGTGCCTGTAACGGAAAGCCCGTGGCCAGCCACAATCTCGACGGCTGGATGCTCTCCAGCGAGACCAATAGCGACATCTTCAACCGCTACGCCGCCGGGTGCGACGTGGCCGTGGCCGAAGGGGTGATGGGTCTGTTCGACGGCATTTCCGGTACTGGCGAGGAAGGGTCCACGGCCCAACTGGCCAAGATCCTCGGGCTGCCGGTTATCCTGGTGGTGGACGCGCGCTCCATGGCCCGGTCCGCTGCGGCGTTGGTCTCGGGCTATGCCCGGTTCGACCCGGCCGTGCCCATCGCCGGAGTGATATTCAACCGGGTGGGCGGCGAGTCCCACGCCGAGTTGCTTAGGGAGGCCATGACCCTGCTGCCCGATGTCCCGGTCCTCGGCTGCCTGCCCCGGGACAAGTCCCTTGCCGCGCCCTCGCGCCACCTGGGGCTGGTCACCGCCGGGGACGACCAGGCGGGGCTGGACCGCTATCAGCGACTGGCCGACTGGGTGGACTCGGGCATGGACATGGACGCGCTGCTCGCCGGGCTGCCAGCGGTGGAGGCCGTGCCCCCCTTTGAGCCCATACCCGAGCTTGGCACCGTGACCATCGGCGTGGCCCGCGACGCGGCCTTCTGCTTTTATTACGAGGAAAACCTGCGCCTCCTGCGCGAGGCCGGTGCCCGGCTGGTCGAGTTTTCGCCCATCGAGGACGAGCATCTGCCTGCGGGTATTCAGGGGCTGTATCTTGGCGGCGGCTATCCCGAGCTGTATTCCTTCGAACTGGGGCAGAACACCCGGCTGCGCCGGGAGATCAGGGAGTTTTGCGAGGCCGGGCATCCGGTCTATGCCGAGTGCGGCGGATTCATGTACCTGATGAACGATCTGGCCACCGGCCGGGGGCGCTACGCCATGTCCGGGGTCTTTCCCCTGCGCGCCGAGATGGACGAGAAACACCGTGCCCTGGGCTACCGCGAGATCGCCACCCGCGCGGCCACGCTGCTCGGCCCGGCCGGGGTGACGGCCAGAGGCCACGAGTTCCACTATTCCTTCATTCGCGAGGGGCTGGACGACCCCACGCTGACCCCGGTGTATGCCATGCGCGGCCGCAAGGGGATCATCGAAGGCCCTGAGGGGTTTGTCGCGGGCAACACGCTGGGTTCCTACATCCATCTTCATTTCGGCAGTTGCCCGTCCATGGCCGAGGCCTTTGTCCGGGCCTGCGGAGGCGTGACCGGGGGATCGCCCGGGGATAACGCGGATTCCGGCTCCGGTTTCTTTGGCCGGGAACCAGGCTGGACCGGCTAACGGGCCGCCCAGGCCGCACCACGCGCCATGCAGACTGCCCAGCATCCCCGAGACGACGCCCAGTCCGGCTCCGCGCCAGTGCGAAGCCTGTGGGCCTGGGCCTTCTACGATTGGGCAAATTCCGGCTTCGCCGCCCTGGTCCAGACCTTTGTCTTCGCCGCCTTCTTTGCCCGGGCCGTGGCTGAGAACGAGACCGTTGGCACGGCGCTGTGGGGCAACATGATGGGCACGGCCGGGCTGATC
The DNA here is from genome assembly GCA_043824835.1 of Pseudomonadota bacterium. GTDB lineage: Bacteria > Desulfobacterota > Desulfovibrionia > Desulfovibrionales > Desulfovibrionaceae > Pseudodesulfovibrio. Next base: position 11,885 of record JBDRSO010000064.1, read on the forward strand.
ATCGGCCTTGGCGGCCCGCTGCTCGGCGCGGTAGCCGACCGCAGCGGGAGGCGCAAGCCCTGGCTGGCGGTCTTCACCGCCCTGTGCATCGGGGCTACGGCCTGCCTCTGGTTCGTCCGGCCCGATCCTTCCTATGTCTGGCTCGCGCTGCTGCTGGTCGGGCTGGGCACCATCGGCTCGGAATACGCCATGCTTTTCTACAACGCCATGCTGCCCGGGCTGGCCCGGCACGATGCCATAGGCCGCTGGTCGGGCTGGGGCTGGGGCCTGGGATACGGGGGCGGGCTGGTGCTGCTCATCATCGCCCTGTACGGGTTCGTGGAGCCAGATGCCTGGTTTGGCCTGCCGCGCGGCGAGGCAGAGCACGTCCGGGCTGTGATGCCCCTGACCGCCCTGTGGTATCTTGTCTTCTGCCTGCCCCTGTTCCTGCTCTGCCCGGACGCGCCGTCCAAGGGTGTCGGCCTGGGCCGGGCCGTGTCCGAGGGGCTGACCCAGCTGCGCGATTCGTTGCGCCGGGTGCGCGAGTACCGCGACATCGCCGTGTTCCTGCTGGCCCGCATGTTCTACAACGACGGGCTGATCACCATGTTCGCCTTTGGCGGCATCTATGCGGCGGGCACCTTTGGCATGACTCCGAGCCAGGTCATCGTCTTCGGCATCGGACTGAATATCACCGCCGGACTCGGGGCGGTGGCCTTTGCCTGGCTCGACGACCGGGCCGGGTCGCGCCCGACCATCATAGTCTCCCTCATCGGGCTGATCGTGCCCAGCACCTGCCTGCTGCTGGTGGAGAGTCAGACGTGGTTCTGGGTTTTCGGCCTGACCTTGGGCCTCTTCGTGGGACCAGTCCAGGCATCGAGCCGCACCTATCTGGCCCGGCTGGCGCCCGAGGCGGTGCGCGGGGAAATGTTCGGCCTGTTCGCCCTGTCGGGCAAGCTGACTTCGTTTGTTGGGCCGTTTCTGGTGGGCTGGCTGACCCTGGCCTCGGGCAGCCAGCGCGTGGGCATGGCCTCGGTCATCGTGCTGTTCGTGCTCGGCCTCGCGGGCATGATGTTTGTGGCCCCAGCCCCTTCACCAAAGGAGGAATGATGGCGAAGGAATTTCGATTTGCCCTCACGGACGAGGAGCAGGCCTTCCTGCGCGACTTGGTGCGGCTGTCCATCGTCTCGCGCCTGAATCCGGCAGGTGAGCCCGGCGAGCCGCCCGAGCCGCCCAGCCCGACCCTGCGCGAGCGGCTGGGGGCGTTTGTCACCTTGAAGCTCGGCGGCACGTTGCGGGGGTGCATCGGCAATGTGCGCGGCTCCGGCGAACTGTATCGTACCGTGTGGGACATGGCCCGGTCCGCGGCCTTTGAGGACCCGCGTTTTCCGCCGCTCACGCCCGGCGAGTTCGAGGTCGTGGAGTACGAGATTTCGGTGCTCGGCCCCATCGAATCCTGCCCTGACCCAAAGCTGGTGGAGGTGGGTCGCCACGGGCTGATCATGTCGCGTGACGGCCATTCGGGGCTGCTGCTGCCCCAGGTTCCGGTGGAGTGGGGTTGGGACCGGGAGACCTTTCTGGCCCAGACGTGCGTCAAGGCTGGGCTGCCGCGCGATGCATGGCGCGAGCCCGCTACCACCATCCTTTGGTTCGAGGCCGTTATTTTCTGAACCCCGGCGCGGGTCGAGGCCGATTTTCCTATCGACAACGGGACGTTGGGCGCGGTATATTGACCATGCCATCCTTGGAAGGGGAGCCGGGAAGGCCGCGACAGAGGGCTGGGAACCGACGCGTTGCGACAGAGTTTTGGACGGCGGGAGAAGAGAGGCCGCGATGGACTTGGCGCTTGACGAAATCATGGCGGCTGACCCGCCGCGCGACCCGTTCCGGAGGCGATGCGCATGATCCGGAAGGTTTCCGTGGATGAGCTGCGACCGGGCATGCAGGTGGTCAGGCTCTCAAGTGAGATGTGGGAGCATCTGCCATTTCTCTATACCCGGCCAGGGGTGATTGAGTCCCAGAGCCAGATCGAGCACATCCGCGCCGAGGGCTATCTGCACGCCTTCATCCAGGTGGGCGAGGGGGGCGAGGTCATGGACCGGCGGCTCGACAGGTTGCTGGCCGGGCCGGATTCCGTGCCCACGCCCAAGCCCCGGGTGCCTTTCGAGCAGGCGATGGAAGTGGCCCGAGTCACCTACGACAAGGCCATGCACCACGCCAAACGCATCATCCATGACGTCAAGCTCGGCCGCAAGGTGGACTATGAGGCCTCGGTGGAGACAGTGGACGCCATCGTCAACTCCGCCATCCGCAACCCCGACACCTTGCTGTGCCTCTCCAAGCTCTCGGACTACGACGACTATACCTACGCCCACTGCATCAACGTGGCCGCCATCGCCGTGGTCTTCGGCGAATACCTGGGCCTGGGGCACGAGGAACTGGTCAGGCTGGGCCTGGCCGGAATGCTGCACGATCTGGGCAAGACCGCCGTCCCTTCGCGCATCATCAACAAGCGCGCCCGGCTCACTGATGTCGAGTTCAACGAGATCAAGCGCCATCCGGAATATGGCTGCGACATCCTGGCCCGCCAGCGCGAGGTGACCGACGACGTGCTCGAAGCCGTGCGCGACCACCATGAGAAGTTCAACGGCTCGGGCTACCCGGAGCGGCTGATTAGCAGGGACATTGCGCCCTTTGCCCGCATCATCAGTCTGGCCGATGTCTATGACGCCCTGACCAGCGACCGCTCCTACAAGGACGCCATCCTGCCCAACAAGGCCCTGGCCATCATGTACGGCATGCGCGGGCAGGATTTCGACCCGGTGGAGGTCCAGATGTTCATCAAGTGCCTGGGCATTTTCCCCTCAGGCAGTCTGGTCAGGCTCAATACCGGTTTCTACGGCGTGGTCTACGAGTCCAATCCTTCCCTGCCGCTGATGCCCAAGATCAAGATCATCCTCGACGAGGATCTGCGCCCCATCCCGTCCGAGTTGGTGGACCTGGCCGCAGCCCAGGCCCTGGGCAACAGGAACCTCGAAATCCTCGAATGTGCCGACCCGGCGTCCTATCGTCTGAATCTCAGACCCTACCTGACCCGCAAAGGATGAATCCCATGGATCGAAAACACGGAGCCGAACAGTTGGCCGCAGCGGGGCCGGGCGCATGATGGATGCCGACACCTGGATTCTCCTGGGGGCCGGAACCGGCACGCTGTTCCTGCTCAAATGGTTCATTGGCCGTCGCAAGGTCACGGTCTACCGCATCAGTCCAGGCTCCCTCAAACGCTCCAAGGACGTCATGATGCGGGTACTGCCCCTGGTGGAAGATGGAGCAGAGCATCCCCTGGATGAGACCTGTCTCCCCTGCGACAAGACCACGGTCAAGAGCGCGGCCAAGATTCTGGTCTATCACTTCTGGAAGGAGAAGCAGCACGAGGAACTGGCCCGGACCAAGCAATGCTTCATCGCCCTGTCACGGTTTCAGAACAGGGACCTTGACCCCGAGGCGCGGGAGCGGTTGCAAAGCCGGGAGCGGGGCCGGCTGGTGAGCGAGATCGAGTGTTTTTTGACCCACGCCACATCGCGGAAGAAGTAGCCGCGCCAAAGGGGGCGTGTGCATGCCTTCGGCCTGTCTGTCCCGACAGCACTGCTTCGGTGTCAATCACAGCCTTCGCTTCCTTTTTCCATCGTCTTGCGCTTGAGGGTCTCGCTCTTGATGGCGTCGAACTTTTCGCGCAGTCGTGCCATGACGTGGTCGTAGCCGCCCGGTGCGTGGGGCACCATGCAGCCGGTGCAATCCTTGATCCCTGATTCGAGCAGCCTGCCTTTGCCGCCGCAGTCGTTCAGGAAATACAGCGGGCAGAAGCAGAAGAGGCAGTTGAACTCGTCGGGCTTGTCGGTCTCGTGGCAGGGGAAGTACCTGCACTCCGGGTTGCAGAAGAAGCGGTGACTGTTTGGCTCGGTCACTTGAAGGTCACCCGCTGCGCCGGTTTCTCCCACGTGTCGTCGTCCGGGAATCGGGAAAAGGGGAAGGGACGGTCGTTGTCGTTGAGGGTGACGTAGCGCATGAGCCGGTAGCCGTAGCCCGAGAGGACGTTGCAGAAGCGGCGCAGGGGTTCGCTGTGTCGCTTGGCCACCAGCAGGTAAGCGTATTGAAAAAGGGTGGCGAGCTGAATGAGCAGGCCGGTCACCTCAAGAAAGATGAGGCAGGCCACGGTGGCCAGGAGCCGCTTGAGGATGTCGCCGCGTCCGGACGTGGTCTGGATGGTCGGGTCGGTCGGGTTCGCCATGGAACCTCCTGTGCTTGGGGTTGGCAGAGAACACGAGCCTACGCCAAAGAAGCTGTCGCGGCAAACGGTGCGGGGCTACCCCGTGATGATGTCGCCTGTCCGGGCGTCCCAGGATATGGTGGCCGATTCGGTGCGCTTGGAGATGGCGAGTTTTTTGGAGCCGATGATCACCACCACGCCGGGGTGAATGAGCCGTTGGACCCTGATTCTGACCCCGGCCAGCTCCTCCTGGCGGGCCAGCATGCGCTGGTTGATCTCCTCGGCCACGGCCTTGCGCCGCCTGACCAGCGTCACTCTGTGCTTGATGACCTCGGCCACGGCCGCGCGCTTTTCGGGTCGGGTCCGGGTCAGGATGGTCTTGGGCGGGTCGTTGCCCAGGGCGTCGTCGATCTTGCGGATGGCCTCCTTGAGCCGCTTGCGTTCGGCGCGCAGGGCATGATCATCATCGTGGTGTATCTGGATGCCCACCACGGTGGTCACGCCCAGTTCCGAGCCCAGCTCCTTGAGCTCCATGCCCTTGCCGGTGATTATCTTGCCGCCCTGGACGTGGCCCTTGCCCCGGGTGCCCAGCAGGCGTCCCTCGGCGCGGATGTCCGAGTTGGTGATGTCGTTAATGATGATCACGTCGCCGCCCGCACGGATGCGGGCGTTGGTGGCGTAGGCGCAGGACACCGAGCCCCCGGCCCGCACGGTGCCGCCGTCAGGCATGAGGATGCCGCCGGAGACCTCGACGTTGCCGCCCGCGGAGACAGTGGCGCTCTCGATGGATCCGGCCACGATGATGTGTTTGGGCGCGGAGACCGAGAAACCGGCGTGGATGGAGCCGAGAATCTTGACCGAGCCGTATTCCAGGGTGATGTTGCCGGTGCCAAGGTCCACGTTGTCATTGATCAGGAGACACTCCGTGACCGAGAGGACGTTGTCTTCAAGGGACAGGACTCCCTTGGCCCTGGAGATGAAGGTGATCTCGTCGTCGAGGACGTCGATGTTCTCGCCCCGTCTGACCACCATGGCTTTGCCCCGGCTGGACGGGATGGTCTTGCCGTAGATGTCGATGCCGCCATCGCCAGCGCTGGGCGGGTGCAGTCTAGCCACGACCTGCTCGGCCTCCACCATGGGGTGGGTTCCCCGGTCACGGAAATCCAGGCGGCCCGCCTCGTCCTCGGTCCCGGCCAGTTCGCGGGTGGAGACCAGCAGTTCAAGCCAGCCGTCGCGCCCTGGCGAAGGGAGCCTGCCCGCCACCACCACCTGGTCGGGCACGGGCTGGCCCTGCTCTCTGGCCTTGCTGAGCAGGGTATTGAGGCGGCCCAGGTCGATGTCGATGACCACCCCCAGTTCGCGCAGTTCCTTTTCCACCCGTTCGGCGGTGATGGGCTGGCCCCGGAAATCCATGTGGTGCAGCGTGGCCTTGACGGCCGTAGCGTCCTCGGTGATGTGCGTGAGCGGCTCCACGCCAAGGGTTCCCTCGCTCAGCCGGGCCATGCCCCACACGGTGGAGACGTAGGCGTTGGTCAGAGAGTCGAGCTCCACGTTCTCGCCCATGGTCACCTTGATGTCTTTGGGCTCGAAGTGTTCCTTGGGGCGGAGGACGCGGCCATCGATGGTTTCGCCATCGCAGGCGTTGAGCGGCGGATGCTTGCGGGCGAAGCGGTCGCCGGGAAAGACGGGAAAATCGAGGTTGCCCAGGGCCACCAGCGAGGCGTTGCGCGGTTCCTGCGCCTCGATGCCGCGCACCAGCACGATGCGGCGGACTTCTTCGTCGCGCTGGATGGAGTCCACCACGCGCTTGGCCGCCTCCTCGTCAATCGGCAGACGCACCCCGGCCTGGGACACCTGACGCTTGAGCAGCTTCACGGACGGGCCTTCGCCCCCGCCCTGGGGTGGAGAATACCGGCTCACGCCGAGTTTCATGCCGTCTTCGGACATGGAGAAGCGAAACTTGGCGTCACGTTGTTCGGCCATCACTCCCCCTCGCCGCACCGGGAAACGACGCGGCCAGTCACGGCATCAGGGCCGGGGGGCTGGTCCGGCTTTGGGGATGGGGTGCGGGTTGTTGCGATCACGTGTGCCCCTGGCTGCTGCAAAATAATTCGATGACGTGTGTGTAACTTCCGTAACATACGGTGCAAGCGCATGGCAACTTCGCCTTGGGTCACCCAGTGGTCGAGCCGGGGCGCGAGAGTCGCCAGTACAGTTCCTCCAGGATGGCCGCCAGATCGGCGTATATGCCTCCGGGTTCGGGTGCCAGGCCGAACAAGGCGCGCCGCTGCTCGCGCAGGCCTTGCACGGACACGGCGTCGGGTGCGGAGTGGAACATGGTCATGGACAGCCGCTCGGCCAGCAGGTAGCCGGACAGCCCTCGGGCCAGCAGGTCCATCAGGACTGCGAATCCCTGCGCGTGTTCGCGCCAGAAGACCAGAGCGTCATCTTCCGGTTGCCGGGCCATGGCCTCGCAGATGAGCGAATACAGGGCGTTGATGCCCGCGCCGGGCAGCCCGCGCCGCCAGCCCAGCAGCCAGGGGGTGCGCCAGAAGAGCAGGAAGTGGCTGGTGCCGGTGGCGATGACCCGCTCCATGGATCGGCGCGCGGCCATGAGCACCGGGTCGTCCCAGACCACGGGCAGCGCGGCCACGTCCCAGGCCGGGACCGGCCCGCGTGATTCGCCGCTCACTCTGTCGTCGAGCATCCGGCCGAGAATGTGGGCCAGCCAGTGGTTGGCCTGGGGCGAGGCGGGCGTTTCCAGGTGGGCGTAGCTCAGGATGACACGGCCCGCGCCGAAATCATTGGCCGTGACGCAGGGCGTGCCTTCCATGAATCCAGGGTCCAGATGGATGCCGTAGAGATTCTCCCAGTCGCTCATGGTTCCCCGGGGCAGGGTGGACAGGTTGAGGTCCGCTACCCAGAAGTCCGGCCCCGGCTTGCCGTAGCGGGCCAGCACCGTGACCGAATCGTCCACCGGATCGAACCGGCCCGGCCACCAGACCGGGAGCAGGGGGCCGTGGTCCGCGTCTTTCGCCATCATGTCCGGCCCGAGCATGTCCTGCGGCACCAGGGGATCGGTCCGGTTCAGGGAAACATGCACATGGCCGGACAGGAAGTGGTGGAGGCGGTTGGTGTACCCCTTGCGGGTCCAGGGGGAAAGGCCGAGGCCATAGGGGCCGGTCAGGGCCAGCCCGGCCCCGCCGCAAAAGCCAAGATATGTGCCGCCGCCGTGCACGAAATCGCAGATGGCGTCCATGCCGCGCACGCCCAGTCGGTCCGCCTTGCCCTTGGCCCGGCCGCCGGGCACGATGAGCAGGCGCGGCGCCTCGCCGGACTTGCCAGCCAGCACGCCATCGGCTATCTCGGAGCCGCGCACAAGGCGATGGGGAATGCCCCACGCCTCAAGGGCGCGGGCGGCCAGCAGGCCCCAGAAGTGGGACTCGTCCCAATATATGTGTATGCTTGACATAATCGGCTCCCTCGACAAGGGTAGTCCGCACGCTACCAACCGGCTGGCTCGACCGCAAGGGGAGAAGAGCGAATTTCGGATATCCGGGGGAAACTTGTGAAAAAGTTTCCTCCTTGCATCCAATTCCGTCTTTTCCAGTCAGACACTTCGCACCACCGTGGCAGCACCGATACCGAACCCCCTCCACGCCGCCGCCCGTCTCTTCGATGACGGCCAGCCCGACAGGCGGCGTGGCACAAAAAGTTTTGGAGGGTCCAGGGAACCTTTTTCAAAAGGTTCCCTGGCCGCCGGAGGCAAATCATGGCCCGCAGGGAACTGGCCAAGGCGTACGAGCCTTGGGATGTCGAGGAAAAATGGGAGAGCCGCTGGGAAGCGGACAAGACCTTCACCCCGGACCCAGGCGGGCCGGGCGAGGCGTATTCCATCGTCATCCCGCCGCCCAATGTCACGGGCGTACTGCACATGGGGCACGCCCTGAACCTGACGCTGCAGGATATCCTGTGCCGCTTCCACCGCCAGCAGGGGCGCAACGTGCTCTGGGTGCCGGGCACGGACCACGCAGGCATCGCCACCCAGAATGTGGTGGAGCGCCAGCTCAAGGAAGAGGGCAAGAGCCGCCACGACCTCGGCCGCGAAAAGTTCATCGAGCGCGTCTGGGAGTGGAAGAAGGAAAAGGGCGACCGCATCCTCGGCCAGATTCGACGCCTGGGTGCATCGGTCGACTGGACCCGCGAATGCTTCACCTTTGACGATCAGCGCGCCCGGGCCGTGCGCGAGGTGTTCGTCGAGCTGTACCGGCAGGGGCTCATCTACAAGGGCGACTACATCATCAACTGGTGCAACCGCTGCCACACCGCCCTGGCCGACGACGAGGTGGAGCACGAGCCCAAGCCCGGCCACCTCTACCACATCAAATACCCCCTGGCCGACGGCTCGGGCCATCTGGTGGTGGCCACCACCCGGCCCGAGACCATGCTCGGCGACACGGCCATTGCCGTGAACCCGGAGGACGAGCGCTTCAACCACCTCATCGGCAAGGAGGCCGTGCTGCCCCTGGTGGGCCGCAAGCTGCCCATCATCGGTGATACCTACGTGGACGTGGCCTTTGGCACCGGCTGTCTCAAGGTCACGCCCGCCCACGACATGAACGACTGGGAGCTGGGCCGCAAGCACGGTCTCGAAGTGCTGTCCATCCTCGACGAGGACGGCAACGTCAACGAAAACGCGCCCGAGCGCTATCGCGGCCTGCACAAGGAAGAGGCGCGCACCATCATCATCACGGACCTCAAGAACGAAGGGTTGTTCGTGGGCGTGGACGACCACGACCACTCGGTGGGCGCGTGCTACCGCTGCAAGTCGGTCATCGAGCCGCACGTCTCCACCCAGTGGTTCGTGTCCATGAAGCCCCTGGCCGAGAAGGCGCGCGCTGCCGTGCCCGCGCAGACCCGGATTCACCCGGAGCACTGGACCAAGACCTATTACGAGTGGCTCGACAACATCCGCGACTGGTGCATCTCGCGCCAGATATGGTGGGGCCACCGCATTCCGGCCTGGACCTGCGAGAAATGCGGCGGGCTGACCGTGTCCATCAACGACCCCAGCGCGTGCGAATCCTGCGGCAGCCGCAACATCATCCAGGACGAGGACGTGCTCGACACCTGGTTCTCGTCCGCGCTGTGGCCCTTCTCCACCCTGGGCTGGCCCGACAAGACCCCGGAACTGGCCAAGTATTACCCCACCTCCTGTCTGGTCACAGGCTTTGACATTCTCTTCTTCTGGGTGGCGCGCATGATGATGATGGGGCTCCAGTTCATGGAGCGGGTGCCCTTTGACCATGTCTACATCCACGCCCTGGTGCGCGACGAAAAGGGCAAGAAGATGTCCAAGTCCACGGGCAACGTCATCGACCCCCTGGACATGATCGAGAAATACGGGGCCGACGCCCTGCGCTTCACCCTGACCAGCTTCGCGGCCATGGGCCGTGACATCAAGCTCTCGGAGCAGCGCATCGAGGGCTACAAGCACTTCATGAACAAGATCTGGAACGCGGCCCGGTTCGCCATGATGAACCTGCCCGACGAGATTCCGGCGGTCCCCCTCGACCAGACCTCAAGCCTTGCCGACACCTGGATCCTGCACCGGCTGGAGGAGGTCAAGGCCACCGTGGCCGAGGCCACCGCGGCCTACCGCTTCAACGAGGTGGCCCAGACGCTCTACAGGTTCATCTGGTCCGAGTTCTGCGACTGGTATCTGGAGATGATCAAGCCCGCCCTCTACGGTGAGGACGAGGCAGCCAAGGCGGCCACCCAGAAGGCGCTGTGGACAGTGCTCTCCGAGACCATGGTCCTGCTCCATCCGGTGGCCCCGTTCATCTCCCAGGAGATCTGGTCCGTGCTGCCCCGCCCGGCAGGGGATGATCGCTCGGGCGACATCGCCACCCTGCCGTTCCCGGCCCAGCGGCCCGAGTGCCTGAACCCGGAGGCCGTGGCCTGCATGGAGCTGTTCATGGGCGTGGTCTCCGGCATCCGCAACATCCGCACCGAACTGCTCATCGAGCCCGCCAAGAAGCTCGACCTGCTGGTGCGCACGGCAAACGACGCGGACAAGGCCGTGCTGGAATCCACGCTGGACCTGATCCGCTTCCTGGCCCGCGTCGGGAACGTGACCATCGGCCCCGAGGTGAAAGGCCCCCGGGCGTCCGGCGCGGCCGTGGTCCAGGGCAACGAGATATTCGTGCCCCTGGCGGGCGTGGTTGATTTCGAGGCCGAGCTGGCGCGGCTGGACAAGAATCTGGCCAAGCTCGACAAGACCATGAAGGGCGTGTCCGGCAAGCTCGCCAACCCCGGCTTTGTCAACAACGCCCCGCCCGAAGTGGTGGAGGGCGAAAAGCGCAAACTGGCCGAGATGGAAGAGGAACAAACCAAGCTCGCCCAACTCAAGGCGCGTCTTGAGAGCGCGATGGGGTAGAAAAAACGAAGCCCCTCGTTGGAGGGGCTTCGCATTGAACCTTGAGGACATCACCGGCTCGGAGCCGGGAGGGGTTTCTCTCAAGGACAGCGAAGAAGATATAACAACGATGCGCATGAAATGCAAGCACCCAGGCAATGTCTGATCAGCTACCGACGCAGGAGCGTCTCGAAGAGTTGGTCAGGGGGTTGTCTGTCGAACGCCTTCAGCCATACAAATTGCCCAGGGATGCCAGGCCGGACGAGGGCGAATACGACTGGCTTCTTCGGTACATATGGAATATCAAGCTGTGCGAATCGTTGTATCCGGGACTTCAGAACCTCGAAGTCGCGCTGAGAAACACAATTCACAACACCCTTTCCGAGGCATACGAAACAAGGTTCTGGTTTTTGAAAGAAGGCTTGCTGAAAGTTGGCGAACGCGAGCAGATAAACCGTGTTGAACGGCTTATCCCGCCAGGGAAAAGGAAGATTTCTGGGAAATACATTGCTGAGTTGGGGTTCGGATTTTGGATTTCCCTTTTCCACAAAAGGTACCACGATTCACTGGTGCCCAAGATCATGAAGACAGCCTTTCCCCGCAAGGCGCATCCTTTGAAGAGGTCGCTGGTTGTGGGAGAGCTTGATGCCATCCGCAAATTGCGCAACAGGGTGTTCCATCACGAACCCATCTGGAACAACCCGCGCCTTGCGGTTTTGCACAACCAGATTTTGCAATATATCGCTTGGCTCAACTATGAGTTATTCATTGTCACCAGAGGAGTGGACGGGTTTGAAGCCATCCACCAGTCCGGGACAGCGCCGTATAAAGAAATAATCGCGGAAATCGGTTAACCGCGCATGACAGGAGAGCATACCATGGCAAACGTCTTCCTCGTCGGAGCCGGTCCGGGCGATCCCGGGCTGCTCACCCTGCGGGCCAAGGAGATCATCGAGACCTGCGATGTGATGATCTACGATTATCTGGCCAATGCGGATTTTCTGAAGTGGTGCAAGCCCGACTGCGAGATCCTCTACGTGGGCAAGAAGGGCGGGGATCACACCCTGCCCCAGGACCAGATCAACGAGCTGATCGTGGACAAGGCCCGCAGCGGCAAGACCATCTGTCGGCTCAAGGGCGGCGACCCGTACGTGTTCGGGCGTGGCGGCGAGGAGGCCGAGGAGCTGGTGGAGGCGGGCATCGACTTCGAGGTGGTGCCGGGCATCACTGCGGGCGTGGCCGCCCCGGCCTATGCTGGCATTCCGGTGACGCACCGCGACCACACCACCAGCGTCTGCTTCATCACCGGCCACGAGGACCCCACCAAGGGCGAATCCGGCAACAACTGGGCCGTGTACGGCCAGTCCAATTCCACGCTGGTCTTCTACATGGGGGTCGGCAATCTGCCCATGATCGCCGAGAATCTGATGAAGAACGGCCGGGCCGCAGACACCCCGGTGGCCCTGGTGCGTTGGGGCACGCGCTGCAACCAGCAGTCATTCGTCTCCACCCTGGAGAACGTGGCCGCCGACGCGGCCGAGCGCAAGTTCAAGGCTCCGTCCATCATCATCGTGGGCGGGGTGTGCTCCCTGCACGACAAGCTTGGCTGGTTCGAGAAGAAGCCCCTGCTGGGCAAGGGCGTGGTGGTCACCCGCGCGCGCGAGCAGGCCAGCGGGTTGGTGGACATCCTGCGCGGCCACGGGGCCTGCGTGCATGAGTTCCCCACCATCGCCGTGGAGCATCTCGACGACTACGCCGAGGTGGAGACGGCCATCCTGCAACTGGCCCGCTACCAGTGGGTGGTGTTCACCTCGGTCAACGGCGTCAAATTCTTCTGGGAGCAGCTCAGTGCCATCGGGCTTGATTCGCGCATCTTCTGCGGCATGCAGATCGCGGCCATCGGCCCGGCCACGGCCGATGAGCTCAAGGCGCGCGGCATCATCCCCGACTTCGTGCCCGACAAGTACGTGGCCGAGCATGTGGTGGAGGGGCTGCTTGCGCTGGGCATCCAGGGCCAGGACGTGCTCATTCCGCGCGCCAAGGTGGCCCGCGAGGTGTTGCCCGAGGAGCTGAAAAAGGCGGGGTGCAATGTCACGGTCCTGCCCGTGTACGAGACCCGGCTGGTCCAGCAGACTGGCGACGAAATAGTTGCCGCCCTGGACAAGGGGGCCATCCAATACGTGACCTTCACCTCGTCGAGCACGGTGGAGAACTTTTTCGAGCTGATCCCGGCTGACACCCTGCGCCAGTACCCGGACGTGACGCTCGCCTCCATCGGGCCGGTCACGAGCAAGACCCTGGCCCGCTTCGGCTTTACCCCGTCCATCGAGCCCGAGGACTACACCATCCCCGGGTTGGTGGCTGCCCTGGTGGGCACCGTGACAGCGGACAAGGGCTGATCGGGGCGCGGCCCCCTCGTGCAATAAAAACCGGTCATGCGGCCTGTGCCGCCAAGCGTTTTTCAGGAGTGCCCATGTCGTTGCCCATCGCCGTCCTCGTTTCAGGAAGCGGGTCCAACCTGCAGTCCATCATCGACCGTATCGAGGAGGGCGTGCTTGATGCCGAGGTCCGGCTCGTGGTCTCCAACAAGCCCGGGGTCTTCGGGCTGGAGCGGGCCAGGAAGCACGGCATCCCCACAAGGGTGCTGACGCATACCGACTACGCCTCGCGTGAGGCGTTCGACGCGGCCATGGCCGAGGTTATCGTGGCCGCGGGCGTGGACCGGCACGGACTGGTGGTCATGGCCGGGTTCATGCGCATTGTCACCCCGGTCTTTCTCTGCGCCTTTCCGCACCGGGTGGTCAATATCCATCCGGCTCTGCTGCCCGCCTTTCCCGGCGTCCACGGCCAGGCCGACGCCGCTGCCCACGGGGTCAGGATTTCCGGCTGCACCGTGCATTTCGTGGACGAGAAGATGGACCATGGTCCGATCATCATCCAGGCCGCCGTGCCCTGCCAGCAGGGCGAGGACGGCGAGGAGCTCGGCCCGCGCATCCTCAAGCTCGAACACCGCATCTATCCCCAGGCCATCCAGTGGATCGCCGAGGACCGGCTGACCATCCGCGACCGCCATGTCGAGCTTCGGGTCTCGGGCCGCCCCAGGGCCGAACAACCCCGGGCCGCCGATGTCGAACCGCCGACCAATGCCTTGGTCTGGCCCCCCCTTGAGGCGGGATTCTGAGCCGGGCAGGCCTGCTCAAAAAGGACTGCATGAAAGATTTCCTCAGATTCATCGTTGGGTTCCTGCCCTGGATTTCCTTTGGCGTCCTCGCGGGCCCTTCCCTGCTGCGTCTGGAAATCGCCATCCTTGTCAGTTTGGCTCTCACAGTCATTGTCGGCTTCGGGCAGCTGAAAAAAGGCTTCATCCTTACATGGGGCACGCTGCTGTTCTTTGCGGCTATCGCCGTATTGGTGATTCTCATGAAAAATGTCTGGACCATGACCCACATGGGGTTGCTGGCCCCATCGGGCATGGCCGCCATCGCATGGTTCTCGCTTGCGATAGGCAAGCCGTTTGTGGCGCAGTTTGCTCGTGAGAACGCCCCGGTGGACCGCTGGAATCACCCGCAGTTCATTGCGAGCTGCCGTTGTTTGACCATCGTCTGGGGTTGCCTGTTCCTCGTTTCCACGGCTCTGGCTTTTGCCAAATATTTTCATGTTGTTGCGGACTGGGCCAGCACCGTGCTTTCCATCGCCTCGGTGGTCTTCGGAATAGCCTACACGGAATGGTACAAGAAAAAAGCCAGGGAAAACGCCAAGTAAAATAGCCAGATACTGGTATCCAGATTCCCTTTTCAGCCAATCTGAGTGGGCAATCCGCTCAAGCCAGCCTTTCCCCGTCAAAATCAAAGACCGCGTGGTCAACCTCGCAGCGGCTGCCGGAAAAGGCGCGGGCCGCCCCGGCCGCTTCGGCCTTGAGCCGCGCGAGCAGGGTGGGCAGGGCCGGGTCAGGCCGCAGCAGGTCGAGCACCTGCCGGGCGGTGTTGGCCGTGCGCACGGTGGGCAGGAGGCCGGGGGCGCAGCCCGCCTCGGCGCAGCGGTCAGCCAGCCGGGCGAAGTCCACGGGATGGCTCTTGGCGTGGGTGGAGGCCAGACCCTGAGCCTGCTTGACCAGCTTGCCGAAGAACAAAGTCCACGTCACCCGGGCAAAGCCGCGCTGCGCCGCAGCATCCATTGAGAATTCAAAAAAATCAGCAGCCTGTATCAGGGCCGGTGGCGGGGTGTCGGGGTGGGCGTCGAGGTAGAGCCGCTCTGAGCGGCGGCCCGTGGTAAAGACGGCGTGGGTGAGGCCCAGGGCGCGGGCCACGTCGAGGCCCTCGGCCACTGTCGCCTTCCAGGAGTCGTGGGAGTATGGCTTGACAATGCCCTGGGTGCCGAGGATGGAGATGCCGCCGACGATGCCGAGGCGGGGGTTCATGGTCTTGGCCGCCAGCCGTTCGCCGTCCGGCACCTCGATGACGACACGGACGCGACCCGCGAAATCCGGCCCGGCCACGGCGCGTACCCCGGCCTCGATCTGGCGCAGCGGCTCCGGGTTGATGGCTGGTCTGCCCACGGCCACAGGCAGGCCCGGCAGGGTGGCGACACCGACTCCGGTGCCGCCTTCGACATCAACGGCCATTGAAAGAGTGCCGTCTTGAACAAGTTCGACCAAAGCCTGAATGTCGGACCCGTGGGTGGCGTCAGGGTCGTCCCCGCCATCCTTGATCACGGTGACGCGAATCGCTTCCCCTTGCGGCTCGTAGCGGGCAATGGGCACCTTGAGATGGCCGCCCGGCGGCAGGGGAACCATGATTGTGGCCGGGCGCTCTCCGGTGAGCAGGAAGGCCACTGCGGCCATGGCCGCCGCCGTGGCGCAAGTGCCGGTGGTGCGGCCCGTGCGCAGGCGGCCGGTCATCTCGATTTGCCGATGCGATCCGGCCCGGAATAGATGTGGGTGCCTGCCTGGGCCGAGATGTTCTGGATCATGTTGCGAAAAAGCAGGACATGGAAGGGATACATGGCGAACCAGTAGAGGAGGCCCGCCAACCCCTTGGGCAGGAAGCGGGCGGTCATGGTGATGTCCACCGCGTTTTCCCAGTGGGTGTCGA
The DNA here is from genome assembly GCA_043824835.1 of Pseudomonadota bacterium. Lineage (GTDB taxonomy): Bacteria > Desulfobacterota > Desulfovibrionia > Desulfovibrionales > Desulfovibrionaceae > Pseudodesulfovibrio. Next base: position 27,639 of record JBDRSO010000064.1, read on the forward strand.
GCCGGAACTCAAGCAGGGCCTCGCCCGGTAGCCGCATCTCGGCCAGCAGGAGCAGCCTGCGGCCCGGGTCGCTGGCCAGCACGCGCCAGAAATCCAGCGCGTCGCCCACGCGCACCGCTTCGTCACGGCGCGGACGCCCCCTGGACATGCCTGGCCCGGCCAGCAGCCGGTCGATGAAGCCGCGCAGCCGCCACAGCGGATCGCCAGAGTACCATCCCTGCTCGCCGCCGATACGCTCCACCAGCTTCCAGACCCGGGCCGGGTCGCCCTGGAGCCGGGCCTTGTAGCCCATTTCGTAGCGCGCGCCGCCCGCGTAGGCCGGGTCGTCCTCGGACGCCCATTCGGGCAGGCAGGCGCTGCCCACGTCGAAGAGGCAGGTCTCCACCTTCTGCTGCTCGGTCTTGTCCAGGGCGCGGCGGATGGCCTCGCGGCAGGAGATCAGCTCCTGGGGCACCAGTTCGCGGATGGTCTGGTCGCGGCAGACCACCTCGTTGCGCAGCCCCTCGATGAGCGAGCGGGCCAGGGACATGGGCACCGGGGTGATCAGGCTGACCCAGAATGACGAGAGCCGGGGCGAGAGAAAGGGTGTGGCCAGGATGCGCCGCCTGGAGATGCCTGCCACCTCGGCATAGAGCTCGAACAACTCGGCGTAGGAGAGGATGTCCGGTCCGCCGATGTCCAGGGTCAGCCCGGAGGTGGCCTCGTTCTCCAGACATCCGGCCAGATAGCCCAGCACGTTGCGGATGGAGATGGGCTGGGTGCGGGTCTTGACCCAGGTGGGGGCGAGCATGATCGGCAGCCTGTCGGCCAAATAGCGCACCAGCTCGAAGGAGGACGAGCCAGAGCCGAGAATTTGGGCGGCGCGCAGGATGGTCACCCGCGACGGAGCCAGGGAGAGGATGCGCCCCACCTCGGCGCGTGAGCGCAGGTGCTTGGAGAGGGGGTGGTCGTCGTGGTCCTCGCCCAGGCCGCCGAGGTAGATGATGCGCTCAAGGTCAGTGGCCTGGGCCGCGGCCACCATGTTGTAGGCCGCGTCGCGCTCCTGCTCGGCAAAATCGCGCCCGGGATGGGTCATGGAGTGGACGAGATAGAAGGCGGCCCGGCATCCCCGGCAGGCGTTGCGCAGGCTCCAGGCATCGTGCATGTCGGCGCGCACGATCTCGACATTGGGATTGTCGGCCCACTGGCGGGCGTGGATCTTCTCCACGCTGCGCCCTGCGGCGCGGACCGTGAAGCCGCGTTCGAGCAGCAGGGGTACGAGCCTGCCGCCCACATAGCCGGTGGAGCCGAGCACGAGAACCGGGCGGGTGTCCATGATATGCCTCCGGTGGCTGGGGCTATTCCTTGGGGGTGCGGGTGTTGAACCTGAACTCGCCGTCGCGGATGATCCAGCCCCGGTCGTTCATGCACTGGCTGTACGCCTTGTACTGCTGGTTCTTGTCCAGGGGGAACTGCTCGCCCGCGCTCACGTCGCAGGCGCGGGAATCCAGGTCGAACCGGACACTGGCCTCGTGGGAGTCCTTGATGTCTGGGTTCTCCCACTGCTTGGAGCAGCCCGCCAGGAGCGAGGCGGCAAGCAGGACCAAGAGCAGGGCGGTCATCAGGCACAGGGAGCGGGAAATGCGGGGCATGGGGGTTCCTTTGGCGGTTATTCGTCCTTGAGTTCGCGGCTCATGAGGTCCTTGACAGCGCAGGCCGGGTCTTTGTCTTCATACAAAATGGCGTGGACCTGTTCGGTGATGGGCAGTTCTACGCCGAGCTTGCGGGCCAGATCGTGCAGGGCCTTGGTGGTCTTGACGCCTTCGGCCACGGCCTTCATCTGGCCGACAATGGCGTCGAGCTTCATGCCCTGGCCCAGTTTGAGGCCCACCTGCCGGTTGCGCGAGAGGTCGCCGGTGCAGGTCAGGACCAGATCGCCCATGCCCGAGAGGCCCATGAAGGTGCGGATCTGCCCGCCCATGGCCTGTCCCAGGCGGCTCATCTCGGCCAGCCCGCGGGTGATGAGGGCGGCCCTGGCGTCGTGGCCGAAGCCCAGACCGTCTGAGATGCCTGCGGCGATGGCGATGACGTTCTTGACCGCGCCGCCCAGCTCCACGCCGCGATAGTCGGGCGTGAAATAGACGCGGAAGGCCGGGGTGGAAAAGGCGGCCTGCAACTCGTGGCCCAGCTCGTGGTCCTCGCAGCCGAGCGACACGGTGGTGGGCATGCCCGCGCTGACCTCGGCGGCAAAGGACGGGCCGGAGAGGGAGGCGTAGCGGGGATGCTTGCCGTCCAGCGCCTGGGCCACCACCCGGCTCATGGGGGCCAGGGTCGAAAGTTCTATGCCCTTGGAGGCGCAGACCATGACCGGGTTGTCGGGCAGGATGTCGCGAAAGCCCTCCAGGGCCGGGCGGATGAACTGGCTGGGGATGACCAGCAGGTAATAGTCGGCCCCGGCAAAGGCGATGGCGGGGTCGGATTCCACGACCAGGGCGTCGCAGAGGCGCACCCCGGGCAGGAAGGTGGAGTTTTCGCGGCTGCCGCGGATGGCGGCCACCACCTCGGGCTCGCGTGCCCACAGGGTGGTGCGCACCCCGTTTTTGGCCAGCATGTCGGCCAGGGTGGTGCCCCAGGCTCCGGCACCGAGAACGGCTATCTTCATGGAGAAACTCCTTTTGTGCATGATGGCCCATGAGCATACGTGCGGCCGCGCCCGGTGGCAAGCCCCCAGGCCAAACGGGGGTCGCCCCGGTTGCATCATCGGGCGCGGGCGGGTATAGACCACAGCCATGGCAATACGATTCACCCAGACAGAAGAGCGTATTCTGGCCCTGGCGGGCACCGACCTGCCGGACACCGAGCGGCCGTTCCTGAGCATCGCCGAGCAGGCGGGCGTGGACGAGCAGACCGTCATCGACCTGTTGACCGACCTCAAGGAGCGCAAGATCATCCGTCGCTTCGGGGCAACCCTGCGCCACCAGAAGGCGGGCTATGGTCACAACGCCATGGTCGCCTGGCGCGTGCCCGGGGAGCGCACCGAGGCCGTGGGCGAGATATTCGCCGCCCGGCCCGAGATCAGCCACTGCTACATCCGCCGGACCTCCCCGGAGTGGACCTACAACGTCTACACCATGATCCACGGCGAGCGCCCCGGCCAGACCGACGAGGTGGTGGCCGAGCTGGCCGAGATCACCGGCATCGACGACCATTGCACGCTCAAGTCGCTGAAAGAACTCAAGAAGACCTCGATGGTCTATTTCAAATAGGAGCCGCCCATGGATTCCAAGTCGCTTTACGCCAAGGCCAAGACCCTCATGCCCGGCGGGGTCAACTCGCCGCTGCGCGCCTGCCGCTATGTCAACGCCGAGCCTGTCTTCATCGACCGTGCCAAGGGCGCGCGCATGTGGGATGTGGAGGGGCGCGAATACATCGACTACGTCTTGAGCTGGGGGCCGATGATCCTCGGCCATCAGGACCCGGCCGTGTCCGAGGCCGCCCACCGGGCCGTGGACAAGGGCTCAAGCTACGGCGCGCCCTGCCTGGGCGAGGTTACCCTGGCCGAGAAGATTTCGCAGCTCATCCCGTCCATGGAGATGATGCGCATGGTCTCGTCCGGCACCGAGGCCACCATGTCCGCCCTGCGGCTGGCGCGCGGCTTTACTGGCCACAGCAAGTTCGTCAAGTTCATCGGCA
>JBDRSO010000065.1:0-30437 GCA_043824835.1 Pseudomonadota bacterium
GTATTTTATAACCGAAAAAGGCGACATGCCTTTCTCGGCTACCAAAGCCCGGAAGCATTCGAGCGCCAGTTTCACCAGACAAACCAAAAACTGGCGGCATGACCTCCCGAAGAGTGTCCGTTTTTACTATGGCAATTCAGGCCGCGACCTTCCTTTTTCCCCTCCCCGCTTGCCAAGGCGCGCCTTCCCGCGCACTATGGACCCCGCTACGCATACGAGGAACCAGCAGATGAAATCAGTACAGGCACAGATCAAGGGCATGCATTGCGCGGCCTGCTCGAGCCGCATCGAGCGCGTGGTGGGGGGCATGGACGGCGTGGACGCGGTCTCGGTCAACCTCGCCTCGGAAACCATGGACCTGACCTTTGACCCCGAAGTGACGACCCTGGAAGCCGTGGCCGGGCGCGTTGTCGAGCTCGGGTTCGAGGCGCAGTTTTCGGCCGGGAGTGCCGAAGGCTCGGGGCATGAGGAATTGAGTCTCGATATCGGGGGCATGCACTGCGCGGCCTGCTCGGGCCGCATCGAGCGCGTGACCGGGGCGCTGCCGGGCGTTGCCTCGGCCTCGGTCAACCTGGCCACCAACTCCGGCACCTTTGTCTTTGACCCGGCCAGCATCTCGCGCCGCGACATACGCCAGGCCATCGCCGACGCCGGGTTCACCACCCAGCCCCGCAGCGAGGCGAGCGCCCTGTTCGAGACCCGGCGCAGGGAGGCGCAAGCGCGGTTGGACGCGCAAAAACGCGAACTGGTCCCGGCCTTTCTCTTCGCCCTGCCGCTGCTCATCCTTTCCATGGGCCACATGTGGGGCATGCCCCTGCCCGGCTGGCTCGACCCCATGCACGCCCCCGTCACCTTTGCCCTGGTCCAGCTGGGGCTGACCCTGCCCGTGGTCTGGTCCGGCCGCAATTTCTACCTCCAGGGCATCCCGGCCCTGCTGCGCGGGGGGCCGAACATGGACTCCCTGGTGGCCATCGGTACGGGCGCGGCCTTTGCCTACTCGCTCTGGAACACGGCGGCCATGCTCGTGGCAGACCCGGATGGTGCCGTGCATCTGGCCATGGATCTCTACTATGAGTCCGCGGCCGTGCTCATCGCCATGATCTCGCTGGGCAAGTATTTCGAGGCCCACTCGCGGCTCAAGACCTCGGACGCCATCCGCGCCCTGATGCAGCTGGCCCCGGACACGGCCACCCTGATCCGCGACGGTCAGCAGGTGACCGTGCCCGTGGACGAGGTGGAGCCGGGCGATACACTGCTGGTCAAGCCGGGCGAGCGCATTCCCGTGGACGGCGAGGTGGCCGACGGCCGCTCCAGCGTGGACGAGTCCATGCTCACCGGCGAGCCCATGCCCGTGGGCAAGGCGGCTGGCGATACCGTGGCGGGCGGCACTCTGAACACCTTTGGCGCCCTGACCATCACGGCCCGGCGCGTGGGTCGCGACACCATGCTGGCGCGCATCATCCGCATGGTCCAGGAGGCCCAGGGGTCCAAGGCCCCCATCGCCAACCTGGCCGACCGCATCAGCTTCTATTTTGTTCCGGCGGTGATACTCCTGGCCGTGGCCTCGGGGCTGGCGTGGTATTTCGTGGGCGGGGCGGGCTTTCCCTTTTCGCTGCGCATCTTCGTGGCCGTGCTGGTCATCGCCTGCCCCTGCGCCATGGGGCTGGCCACGCCTGTGTCCATCATGGTCGGCACTGGCCGGGGCGCGCAGCTTGGCGTGCTCATCAAGTCGGGCCGGGCGCTTCAGGAGGCGGGCGGCCTCGACACCGTGGTCTTCGACAAGACCGGCACCCTGACCCATGGCCGCCCGGAGCTGGCCGCCGTGACCATGGTCCGGGGCACCATGGCCCAGACCGAGGCCGTGTATCTGGCCGCCGCCGCCGAGAGCAGCAGCGAGCATCCCCTGGCCCAGGCCATCATGCGCCACGCCCGCAAGCTTGCGCTTGAACCGCCCGCGCCCGATGCCTTCGAGGCCGTGCCGGGCAAGGGCATCCGGGCCACCATCGGCTACCGCACCGTGTTCATCGGCAACCGCGCCTACATGGAGGACAACGGCATCACCCTGGACGACGACCAGTTCGCCGTGGACGCCATCAGCCACTATGCGGAGCAGGGTGCCACCGTGGTCTACTTTGCCAGCGAGAACAAGTTCAACGCCATCTTCGCCATTGCCGACGCCATGCGCGACGAGACACCCGAGGTCGTGGCAACCCTCAAGCGCGCCGGGCTGACGCCCATCATGCTCACCGGCGACAACGAGGTCACGGCCCGTGTGGTGGCCGAGCGGGCAGGCATCGACACGGTCATCGCCGGAGTGCTGCCCGACCGCAAGGCCGCCGAGATCGAGCGGCTCCAGGCCGAAGGGCGCAAGGTGGCCATGGTCGGCGACGGTATCAACGACGCCCCGGCCCTGGCCCTGGCCGACATCGGCGTGGCCATGGGCTCGGGCATCGACGTGGCTGTCGAGTCCGGCGACGTGGTGCTCATCAAGAGCGACCTGCGCGCCCTGCTCACGGCCCTGAACCTGTCGCGCGCCACCATGACCAACATCAAGCAGAACCTGTTCTGGGCCTTTGCCTTCAACGTCATCGGCCTGCCCGTGGCTGCCGGGGTGCTCCACATCTTCGGCGGCCCGACCCTCAACCCCATGATCGCGGGCACGGCCATGGCCATGAGCTCGGTCACCGTGGTGGGCAACGCTCTGCGCCTGCGCTTTTTCAACGGATAACAGGCTGTTGAAAAACGTCCGATTGCTGCGTTGCTTCAAAAAGTCAAATCCTCGCGTACAGGAAGTACATCTCTGCTCTCATGATCCGTAAGGCTCGAAGACTCGCCAACGGCTCAAGGGCTTCGGCCTTGACTTTTTTCGCGCCTTGCACTCGAACATTTTTGAACAGCCTGAGATAACAACTTTTCCAACACACAGTTAAATCGGACGGCCAGTCCGTCCGGTCAGCAGCGAAGGAGGCCCCATGCCTGTGATCAAAGTGAAGGGAATGAGCTGCCAGCATTGCGCCAAATCCGTGACCCAGGCCCTTGAAGCGCTGGGCGCGACCAACGTGCGCGTGGACCTGCTCTCGGGCAACGTGACCTATGACGAGCCTCGGGACAACGGACCCATCGAAAAAACAGCCATGGCCGAGGCCATCACCCGCATCGGCTTTGAAGTGGTCGGCTGATCTCGCGCGGCCCGCCCGGGCCGGGTCTGGTTTTTTCGCCGCAGTGCCGTAAAGAATGCGGGGCAGCGGCCGATAAGACGGACATGATCATCCAGGCGAGCCATATGACCCCTTGGGGCGTGCTGGGACTGCGCTCCGGCGGCGGCCCCACTGCGGCCACGGCCTACGCGGTGCGTCCCGGCTCCCTGCCCGAAACGGCGTCCCAGACTCTGGGCCAAACCCTGGGCCAGACCACGGCCGACGAGATCCTCCGGCGCATGGAAGCCGGGCTCGACGAGTCCGGCCAGGAGCGGGACGCCACACCCCTGCGCAACTCCCTGGCGGCCAGCCTGGACTGGGTACGCGAGCGCTTTGGCAACGAGACCGGGGCCGCGGCCTCGGGCATGCTCATGGCTGCAACGGCCGACACCGTGTCCGAGGAGACCCTGGGCCAGGGGCTGCTCGACACGCTCCGCTTCATCGACCGAACCCAGGGCTTTGCGGCCGGGGACGAGGCCATCGCCCGCTTCAACTCGGGCGTCAACGGCCAGCTCAACACCTTTTTCGACAACGGACTGAGCGAACAGTTCCTGGCCGTTGAGGCTGGCGCGGCCGACACCGAAGGCGTTGCCCGGACCTTTCTGCGCTCGGTCCAGGCCCCGGCTTCGGCCGAGAATGTCCCGAACCTGACCGAAGCGCTTCTCGAATCCCTCAGGCAGGACATGGACGAGGCCGCCCAGCTTCAGGACATCACCAGCAATCTCGACACCATCGCGCCCTCGCCGGGCACTCTCAGGGCCGCCCTCTCGGCCTATGGTGCCGTCCCGGCAGACGCCATGCCGCAGCTCGTGTCCATGACCGCGTAGCCCCTGCGTCCAAACGCCCGAAGCCGCCGACTCCCGAATCAGGGAACCGGCGGCTTCGGGCGTTTCAGGCGAGGGCGCGTGCGGGAATCAGTCTTCGTCAACGCCCGTGAGGTCGCCGATCTCGTGGCCCATGTCCTCGGCCTTGAGCACACGGCGCAGGATCTTGCCCGAGCGGGTTTTGGGCAGTTCGCTTCGGAACTCGACGGACTTGATCACGGCCACCGGGCCAAGCTCGTTGCGCACGGTGCGTTTGAGCTCTTTGACCATGGCGTCGTCGGGGTCAAAGCCGTCGTTGAGGACCACAAAGGCCTTGGCCGCCTCGCCCTTGATGCGGTCGGGCATGCCGATGACCGCCACCTCGCACACGCCCGGATGGGCGGCAAAGGCGGCCTCCACCTCGGCCGAGCCGATGCGGTGCCCGGCGATGTTGATGACATCGTCGGCGCGGCCCTGCATCCAGATGTAGCCGTCTTCATCCCGTCTGGCCACATCGCCCGCGTAGTACACGCCCGGGATTTTGGTCCAGTATTCCTTGTAGCGGTCGTCGTCGTTCCACAGCCCGGTCATCATGGCGGGCCAGGGCTTGGTGACCACCAGCAGTCCGCCCTTGCCGGGCGGCATGGAGTTGCCCTCGCGGTCCACCACATCGACCTCCACGCCGGGCAGGGGCTTGGTCACCGAGCCGGGCTTGAGCAGCGAGATGGGCAGCGGCGCGATCATGAACATGCCGGTCTCGGTCTGCCACCAAGTGTCGAGCACCGGGCACTCGCTGCGGCCGATGTTCTTGTAGAGCCATATCCAGGTCTCGGGCGAGATGGGTTCTCCCACCGAGCCGAGCAGGCGCAGGCTGGAGAGATCGTGCTGCTTGGGATATTGCGCGCCGAAACGCATGAGCATGCGGATCATGGTCGGCACGGTGTAGAAGATGGTCACCCCGTAGCGGGCCACGATGGACCAGAGCCGGTCGGCCTGGGGATAGTTGGGATGCCCCTCGTACATGACCGAGGTGGTGCCCGCCAGGAGCGGCCCGTAAATGCCCGCGGTGTGGCCCGTGACCCAGCCGGGGTCGGCCGTGCTCCAGAAAATGTCCGTGGGCTTGATGTCAAAGACCGAGGTCAGGGTGCGGTGCACGCCCACCATGTAGCCCGCGTGGGAGTGGACGATGCCCTTGGGCTTGCCCGTGGTGCCCGAGGTGTGGAGCAGGAAGAGCGGGTCGGCCGCGTCCATGACCTCGGTGGGGGCCTCGTTGCGCTCCTGGCGGATGAGATCGTCGTAGCGGAAGTCGCGTCCGTCGGTCATCTCCACGCCGATGTTGCAGCGGCGTACCACGACCATGGACTCCACGCAGTCGGCGCACGAGCCGACCAGAGCCGCGTCCGCAGTCTCCTTGAGGTTGATGATGTGTCCGTTGCGGTAGAAGCCGTCGGCGGTGATCAGCAGCTTGGCCTGGCAGTCGTTGATGCGCTGGCGTAGCGCCTTGGCCGAGAAGCCCGCGAAGACCAGCGAGTGGATGGCCCCGATCTTGGCCGTGGCCAGCATGGCAATGACGGTCTCGGGCAGGGGCGGCATGTAGAGCACCACCCGGTCGCCCTTGCGCACGCCAAGGGAGCGCAGGGCGTTGGCGAACCGGTTTACTTCCCGGTACAGTTCGAAATAGGTGTACTTGCGCGAGTCGCCGGGCTCGCCCTCCCAGATCAGGGCCAGCTTGTTCTTGTTGGCGGTCTCTATGTGGCGGTCGAGCGCGTTGTAGACGATGTTGCAGCGCGCCCCGGCGAACCAGCGGTAAAACGGGGCGTCCTTGTCGTCGAGCACCTGGTCCCATTTCTTGAACCAGTCCAGCTCGTCGGCCGCTTCCTCCCAGTAGCCCAAGGGGTCCATGGCCGCGAACTTGCGCGCCGCCTCCAGCTCCTGGGGGTTGATGTTGGCCTCGATGACCAACTGGGGCAACGGGCGAAGTACCCGCTCCTCGGTAAGCAAGCTGTCAAGTGCGCCTGACTGATCCATTGTTTCCTCCTCGCCGCCCAAAAAACCTGTCAGCGAGTCTCTTTCATAGCACGGTGCCGTCGCAATGCCCGCTATATTCGGCCAGCGGTTCCTGCGGCGGGGCGAACGGTCACAGCCCGATGACCTTTTTCAGCTCCGCGATGCGGCGGCGGCTGATGGGCAGCTCGATGCGGGTGCGGCCCGCGGTGCGCAGCATGAAGTTGGAGCCGGGCATGCTGGCGATCTCCGTGACCATGTCCAGGTTGACGAGATACTTGCGATGCACCCGGAAGAACCGGTGCGGCTCCAGCCTGTCCTCCAGGTTCTTGAGCCGGTGCGACGACAAAAATTTCTGGTTGGCCGTGTGCACGTAGGAATAATCCTCAAATGCCTCGACAAAGATGATCTGGTCATAGGGGATGAGGATGGTGCGGCCGTCCTGGGATACCGCCAGCTTCTCTATCTCCAGCCTGCGCCCGCCGGTCTGGTCCCAGGCGGATTTCAGCGCGGCCAGGAACGAGTCCTGCTCCTCTTCGGGCAGGGGCAGCTGCACCGTGTGCTCGCGCTCGTCCTCCGGGTCGTCGGGATCGGCGGCATAGCTCGCCGGGGTAGGCACCTCGCGAAACCGCGTCTTGAAATTCTGCAGCCGGTCCACGGTCCGGGCCATGCGCCCCGCCGGGGGCGGCCACAGCAGATAATCCGTCGCCCCCAACTCAAAGGCCGCGTAGGCATGGGCCTCGGTGTCGGAGATGAAGACCAGCGCGGGCTTGTGCTTGCGTCCGGCCAGCATCTGGGCCATCTCAATGCCCGACGTTCCGCCCGGCAGATCAACAGCCACGAAAAACACGCCGTACGGAATCGCCTCCAAAAGCTCCATGGCCTCAAAGGCGGTCACCGCCTCGCCAAGCACCTGAATGAAACGCACATCCTCCAACACATCGCGCAGCGCGGTGCGGACCTCTGGATCAGGATGGATGAGCAATGTCTTGAGCTTGGGCATTCAGCAGCGTTCTCCCCGAAGCGTCCCCGATGAAAATACGCAGTCTTCGGGCCAAGTTCGGCCCACTCCCACCACCTACCCGCATTTTCGCCCGCGCGCAAGACGGCGCTGCGGGGATGGGCTGGGGTTTGGGTGTGGCGGGGGTGTGGTGGTGTGGGGTGGGTGGAAGATTCCGGGAGAAAACTTTTGAAACTGTGCCGTTTGGAAATAAACGGCAGCGAAATCTTGGGTCTTACGGCAGGTTAGTGTTACTTTAAGCGTTCATCAGTTTAGACTTCGTTGAAACTTATGAACGCGCCCTGGTTGCGTCATACCTCCTTTTGATTACGAAATTATCCAACGGATATGACCTACCATACGACGCCCCCAGATCAACGCGCAAGCTCCGGCGAAGGGATTTCTTCACCTCCCGCCTTTTTTCCGCGAGCGTGACGCAAGCAGCCGAGATGGCATCGCTGCTGTCTTCATCCGTAAGGCTCGAAGACTCGCCAACGGCTAAAGCAAGGCCAGGCCCTTCGGGCGACCGGCTTTGGCCGGTCGGCCTTGCCATCTCGGCTTTGCTTGCGTCGTCTTTACCGCAGGCGACGGCGAGAGGGATGGCGGAGGCAGCTCCGGCTCAAGGGATGTATCTGCATTGCGCAGCTTGATGAAGTTCGCTGATTTCGGCTTTATTGAAGTTCAAGGTTGGCCTCAAGGATTCCTCGAGTAGCAGCTGACACCTCATTCCTAACAGCGACTTCACGCGCTGACCCAAGGCCGGCGATTGCGAGGGTGTTGCGCGATTTCCAAGGCGCTCGCGGTAATCGCGCACCACATTGCGTGATTTTCATACATTATTACAAGGAGCTTTTTGGCCTTGCACAATGTCGCCACTGGAATAGTTGTTGCTAGTATTCAGAATCTGGCAGGATCGCAAATGAGCGCGACTGTACCGAATCCCCGGAGGTGGCTGCCATGGTCGACAAGAAGTATTCTGTGCTCCGCTGGAAGATCATCGGCGGAACCATGGCATTTTCCCTCATTCCGCTTTTCGCCATCGGGCTGTTCGTTTACAACGATTTCCAGACCGCCTATTATACCAAGATAACGAAAAATCTCTCCACCATGGTGGGGGACAAGCAGCAGGCGCTGGACATGTTCCTCAACGAACGCACGGCCCAGCTGCGGACCATACTCTACTCCCACGCGCCGGAAAACCTCGCCGACAAGACCTACCTGCAGAACCTTTTCAACGCCACACAGACCAGCGCCCAGTCATTTGTGGATATGGGGTTCATCAATCAGTCCGGTGCGCATGTTGCCTATGTCGGCCCCTTCGCTCTGGGTGAAGTCAACTACAAGGAGACGGACTGGTTCCAGAAAACCCTCCTCAAGGGGCACTTCATCAGCGATGCGTTCATGGGATTTCGCAGGTTTCCCCACTTCATCATCGCCGTATCCCGCAACGTCAACGGGAAGACCTGGGTGCTGCGGGCCACCGTTGATTCCGACGTGTTCGACAGTCTGGTCCAGGCCGTTCAGGTGGGGCGACGCGGCGATGCCTTCCTGGTCAATCACAACAACATCATGCAGACGCATTCCCGTTTCCAGGGGCCGATCCTCGAACCAGTTTCGCTGCCGAACCATCGGTCATTCAAGGGAGTGCGGGTCGAGCAGACCGATATTGCCGGGCGCAAGATGTTTCTCGGCACCACATGGCTCGACAGTCTGCGCTGGCGACTGGTCATTCTTGAGGATCCATCCGAGGAGCTTTCGGCCCTCTGGCGGACAACCTGGCTCCTGGCCGGGGCGTGTCTGGTGGGGATTCTCGTCATTACGCTGGGCGCAGTGATCATGGCCCAATCCATCGTGCGCAAGGTGATGCTCGCGGATCGTGAGAAGGCGATTTTGGACGCCTCCCTCATGCAGTCTAGCAAGATGGCCGCCCTGGGCAAGCTCGCGGCCGGTGTGGCCCATGAGGTGAACAACCCCCTGACCCTCATCCGCGAGGGCGCGGGCTGGCTCAAGGACATGCTCGACGACGAAAGCCCTGAAACAATGAAAAATTTCGAGGAGTTTGCTCGCAGTCTGGACATGATCGAGTTGCATGTTGACAGGGCTCGCGAGGTGACCCACCGCATGCTCGGTTTTGGCCGACGCATGGAACCCCTTCAGGAAAACGTAGACCTCAACGTCCTGGCCGAGCAGACCATCCGGTTCCTGCGCCAGGAGGCCATGCACCGCACCATCCGCATCGAAACGGACATGGCACCGGATCTGCCCAGGGTCACAACTGACGGCAACCAGTTGCAGCAGGTGATCCTGAACATTCTGGACAACGCCCTGGACGCCGTGTGCCAGGACGGCCATATATGGGTCAGCACGGCCACCGACGATTGCGGCGACGTGCTGCTGACCATTCGCGACGATGGTCCGGGTATGCCGGCCGAGACTCTGAATCACATCTTCGAGCCCTTCTACACCACCAAGTCCGTTGGTGAAGGCACGGGACTCGGGCTCTCCATCTGCTTCAGCATTATCGAGAAGCTCGGCGGACGCATCGAGGTCCAGAGCGCGCCGGGCGAGGGATCGACATTCACAATTCGCCTGCCCAGACAGCAGGTGTGACCCCGGGGAGGGATCAATGGACAACAAGATCACGGTTCTGGCCGTTGACGATGAACCATATTTCCTCGAATTGTTCGCCAATCGCTTCCGGCTGCGCGGGCTTGAAGTCCTGACCGCTCCCAGTGGCCGTTCCGCCTTGGAAACCCTGGCCGAGAAGCATGTCGATGTGGTGGTACTCGATGTGCTCATGCCGGGCATGGATGGCATCGAAACCCTCAAGGAAATCAAGAAGCGCCACCCCCAGCTTGAGGTCATCATGCTCACCGGGCACAGCTCGGCCGACATGGGGCTCAAGGGCATGCGGCACGGGGCCTATGATTATGTCATGAAGCCATTCCAGATCGAGGATCTGCTGGGCCGCATCAGGCGCGCCCACGAGCGCCGCCGCCTGAACCAGGGCTACACGGGGGATGACGCATGAACCCCCTGCGCGCCCTGGCCCATGCCCATCTGCCCAAGGCCAGCCTGCCCCGTCTGGGCATGGCGGCCTTGGCCTCGGGCCTGGCCCTGGCAGCAGCCGGACTGGACGGACCCCTTGCCCTGGCCTCGGCCCTGGGCACCGTTGCAACGGTCTTTGTCGTCGTATTCCCCCGGGCCGATGCCGGGACAGGGTGTCATGCCCGGGACATGGACGACATCCTGATTCATTCCCAGAAGATGTCCGTGCTGGGGGAGCTGTCCTCTGGCATTGCCCACGAGATCAACACCCCGCTGGGCATCATCGGCCAGGAAACAGAATTGTTGCAGCTTGTTGCCACCCGTTCAGAGTTTTCGTCCCTTGAGGCCCGCTCCGAGCTGCTGGAGCGCATCGACCAGATCTCGACCCAGGTGGAGCGCTGCGGCGAGATAACCCACCAGCTGCTCGATTTCGCCCGCAAGACCAGGGCCGTGCTGCAAACCGTCAACCTCGGCGAACTGGTGGAGGACATGACCCGCCTCGTGGAGCGCGAGGCCGGCTATCAGAACATCACCATCATGCGCCGCTACCGGGACGGCAAGCAGACGATTTCCACGGACCCGTCACTGGTCCGCCAAGTGGTGCTCAATCTGCTTCAGAACGCGGTACAGGCCGTGGAGCGCGACGGCATGGTCACGGTCGGCACGAGATTGTCCGACCGACAGGCGGAGATCGAGGTGGCCGACACTGGCTGCGGAATCCCGCCCGAGAACCTGCAACGGATATTCGACCCATTTTATACCACCAAACCGCCGGGCCAGGGCACTGGGCTCGGTCTGTCCATCTGCATGAAGATCATGCATCGGCTCGGCGGACATATCCGGGTCAGGAGCAGCCCGGGGCAGGGGGCCGTGTTCACCCTGCTGCTGCCTGTGGCCGGACCCGAATCCGCGGATACACCTGACACCCCCCCGAGTGGTTACCAAGGAGATCGCCATGAGTGAAAAGACAACTGTTCTGGTCGTGGATGACGAGGAGCGCTTTGCGAGCAACATGGTCACGCTGCTGCAGGGGCACGACCTGATCGCCAAGGCCGTGTACTCAGGAGAGGAAGCCCTGGACCTGCTTCAGCGGGAGGATTTCGACGTGATCCTGCTGGATGTGAAGATGCCCGGTCTCTCGGGCATCGGCACCCTTGAAAAGATGAACCTGATGGGCGTGGACAGCAAGGTGGTGGTGCTCACGGGCCACGCCTCGGTGGATGACGCCGTGACCCTGCTCGACCTGGGTGCTGTGGACTACCTGCTCAAGCCTTCCAAGACCCATCGGGTCCTGGAGATGATCCGGCTGGCCAAGGAGGCCAGGGATTTGCAGAAGTAGGCTGGATCCTGACCCCTCTTCCGTCAGTCGGCGGTCCATCGGCCGCCGACTGACGGCATCCAGTCGTGGCTGAAGTCGCCTTCCAGAAAACCGCGGGCCAGCCGCTCCACGCTTCCCTCGTCCTTCATCAACATGTCCATCTGCCGGGTGTAGATCAGCAGCCGGCCCACATCCTCAAGCCGGGTTGCGATCTCGTCGCACGGGTACTTGGCGAACCGCGCCTTGATCATGTCCGCCTCCACCTCGACCCGGAAGCCGATGCCTTCGAGGATGAGTCCGATGGCCCGCACTCTCCGGTTGCGCCGGACATCGTCTGCGGCCCCGCCCTTGAACTGGAAGTTGATGTAGTTGCTGTTCACGGTCTGGCCGCAATAGGCGTCGAGGACGCCGTAGTGGTAGCCCACACGCGAGCTGAAATTGAGGTATTTGTCCGTGATGATGGCGTAGCTCTTCTCCCCGAACCGCTCCCGCTCGGTGGAGAACATTTGCCTGCTCATGACCGACATGAAGCCGCTCATGTCCACCGGCCGGGGTTCGCTGGGCCTGAGCCGCTCGTCGAGCATGCCCCGCAGCAGCGCGGCAAAGGGCGAGGACACCACCTGATGCACCGCAGCAACGCGCAACGTGTCATCCACATCCAGACCCCCGCCCAGGTCGATGACGTGAAGGTCAAGCGGCAGCCGGGCGTTGAGCTTGCGGGCCACCTCCCCCTGGGAGCTGGCCAAATCGCTGATGGCGAACATGGCCTCGTAGCAACGCTCGTGAACATAGCGCATGACATCGTGCACCGTGCGGCAGCTTCCGGGCTGGAAATCCGGGGACTTGGGATCGGTCAGGTTCAGGGGAAGCACCAGCGCCCCAAGGGCGCGCAGGGCCTCGTACACCGGCGTTCCCACCATGAGCCTCCCGGCATCGTCGGTCCGCAGGGCCAGAAGCGGCTCCACACGGCCTTCCAGCACCCGTCCGAGCCAGGCGTCCACGGTCACCTCCCGGCCTTCTTCCAGGGCGGTCATGGCACCCCTGGCACCCAGCAGGGCAGGCAGGCGGTATTCCCGGGCCAGGGACGCCATGTGCCCGGTGACGCTGCCATGCTCCGTGACCACCGCAGCCGCCCGGCTCATGACCAGCGAATAGATGGGCGAGGAATGCTCGGCCACCAGCACCGCGCCACGGGGGAACCCGGCCAGATCTTCTTCCTTGCGCACGAGGTGCACGGGGCCGCTTCCCACGCCCGGACAGGCCACCTCCGCCCCCTCAAGCAGCACCGGGGCATCGACCTGCGGAAGGTCTGGCGGCACAAAGGCTGCTCCTGACATCTGCAGAGGGCGGCATTGCAGGAAGAGCAACCGGCCAGAATGGTCAAGAGCCCACTCCACGTCCTGGGGCGAGCCGAAATGCTCCTCAAGCCGGATCATGCACCGGGCCAGATGCCCGATCTGCTCATGGCTCAGGCAGGGATTGGCACGGTCTTCTGCCGGGACCGGGCGCTCTTCCACGCCGCCACCGGGCCGCATGGTGAGCATGACCTCCTTGGGCACCGCCTCGGTTGCGAGAATTTCCGGCGGGTCAGCCCGCGAAACGCGATACCTGTCCGGATCGACCCGGCCGTCCACGGCGTAGGTGCCCAGGCCCCAGACCGCGTTGATGACCATCTCGGGCCGTCCCGGGGCCAGCGGGTCGCGCGAATAGGCCACGCCGCTGGCCAGGGGGTCCACCATCTCAAGGCAGGCCACGCCCATGGCCGTCTCCTCCGAAAGAATGCCGTTGGACAGCCTGTAAGCTATGGCCCTGGGCGAAAAGAGGCTGGCCAGGATAAGCTTGTAGCTTTCCACCATCCGGGAGGGGACCAGTCCGAGGATGGATTTGTACTGCCCGGCAAAGGAAAGCTCCCCGTCCTCGCCGATGGCGCTTGAGCGCAGGGCCAGTCTCAGGGTGTCGTCCTGGCCGAATACCTCGACCAGACACTCACTCATGGATTGTTCAAGGGCAGGGGGCATCTTCCCCTGCAGGAACAGGGTCTGGATGACCTGGCTGGCCTCCATGAGGGTCTCGGGGCGCTCGGGGTCCACGGCGCGCTGGGCCTTGTCTATCTCCGACCCGAGCTGGTTGTGGTCCAGAAAGAGTTGATAGGCAGCCGTGGTCAGGGCAAAGCCGCGTGGCACCGGCAGGCCCACCGCACCGGCCATTTCACCCAGATTGGCATTCTTGCCGCCCACGCTGTCGATCATGGCCCGGCCGACGCTGACATGGGGCAGCACCAGATCGGTCGCTGGCGGGCGATGGCCGACCTCGCCAAGCATTCTGCCAATTTCGACGCGCAGAGCATTCAGACTTTCGTGCAGCCTGGGCTGCAAGCGCCCGGACAACTGCTCGTAGGACCGGACCATCCTGGCGGCGTAGAACAGCGCGCGTGCCCCCTGGGAGCGAACATAGGCCATGCCGAAAAGGGTTCTGCCCTCAAGCATGCGGTCCATGGAGGAGAGAAGGCGCAGCAGCTCGGAGTTGGCGTCGAGGATCGCCTTGAAGTTGGTGTAGCGGTCCTTGAACAGACCATCGACTTTGGTGTCGCGACGCCGGGAGAATAACCGTCCAAGAAACTCGAACATGATGCCTCCGCGTCAACTGGTGGCGGATGTGCGCGCCGGTTGCAGTTCGTACCGGGTGGCCGGACCGCTGCCGACCTTGACCAGGCAGCCCTTCTTGACCAGATCGTTGAGATCGTAAATGGCCGTCCGCGAGGCCAGTCCGCCGCCGACAAAGTCCTGATATTCGCTCCGGGTGATGCTCCCCCGGGCCACGAGCAGCGGGTAGACCTTGCGCTGGCGGTCATTGAGGCGCAGGCCGGTGGATGACCGGGTAAGCGGAACGCCGCCATCCTCCTGGGCCATGGTCAGGCCTGCGGCGAGGGGTGTCTCTGCCTCGACAGGCGGCCCTCCGCCATCTGCGGCGGGCGGAGCCGCTCGGGACAGGGAGAGGGACAGGGGGTTCCAGTCGGAGAGTCGCTCGTCCTCAAGCTGAATGTCGTTGGCCTGGATCACTTCATTTTCCACCATGACCGCGGCCCGGGTGATGCAGTTGACCAGTTCGCGGATGTTGCCCGGCCAGTCGTAGGCGTTCATCTTTTCGATGGCCCCGCGTGACAGCGCCAGCCCCACCTTGCCCACCAGCGCCTCGGCCTGCCTGAGGTAATACAGCGCCAGACTGGGGATGGACTCCTTGTGCTCGCGCAGAGGGGGCACGTTGATGGTCAGCACCCTGAGTCGGTAATAGAGGTCCTCCCGGAAGGTCCTGTCCTCGATCATGGTCGTCAGGTCCACGTTGGTGGCGGCGATGAGGCGCACATCCACGTCCAGTTCCCTGTCGCTGCCAAGGGGCTTGATCTTGCGCATGGCAATGGCCCGAAGCAGGGCCTGCTGCCCCATGAGCGAGGTGGACTGGATCTCGTCCAGGAAGAGCGTGCCGCCATTGGCTTGAAGAAAGGCACCCTTGCGATCATCCTTGGCCTCGGTGTAGGCCCCCTTGGTATGCCCGAACAGGGTGTCCAGCAGCAGGTTTTCGTCCAGTGCCCCGCAGTTGATGGAGATGAAGGGCTTTCCGGCCCTGGAGCTGTGATTGTGGATGGCCTCGGCCGCCAGCTGCTTGCCCGTGCCTGTCTCGCCGACGATCAGCACGTCCACATCCACCCGCGCCGCCTTGAGGATGTCGCCCTTCATCTGCGCGATCTTCATGCCCGAGCCGATGATTTCCGGCAATGGCGAGATGGTGCCTGCTTCACGCGGAACCTCGTCCAGGCTGGCCCTCTCCTGCATGCTGACCTGGAGCAGCTCCTGATCTTTGCGCCAGGCCTGTTCCATCTGATCTCGCAATCGGGCAACAAGGGTGTTGACGGCTGCCTTGAGGTGGTTGGTCTCGAATCCGGCCGAAGGCAGGTTCACCTCCTCGGGATGAGCCAGGTCCATGTCGCGGACCGCCCTGGCCAGCAGGAAGATGGGTTGCGTGATGTATCGGGAGAGCAGGTAGACCAGCAGGGTCATTATCCCGATGGTGGTCAGGGTAATGAGAAACATGACGTCCAGATGGCGGTAGCCTGCGATGAGGGTCAGCAGGCTGCGGTCCACGAAGGCGATGCCGCCCACTATTTTCTCGCCACCGTCCCTGCCGCCCCAGAACCGGACCGGAGCATAGGCGAGAAAGTGCGAGTTGACTTGGTTGAGGCTCTTGTCGCGATCTTCCAGAAGCAGGCAGTTGGCCCTGCCAGCCCGGATGTCGGCGATCATCTTCCAGTAGTCGGCATCGCCGTTGAATGGGCGAAAGGCCGAAGGCAGACCGGGCTTGCCCAGTGTGCCATCGTGGCCGCTGCGGGCCAGCATGGTTGATATCTCCGATCCGGCCTGCTCGATCAGGTCGGACTGAAAAAGCATCCACCCGTCGGTATCGACCATGTAGGAGTAGCGGAGCTCGTCGCTGCGGGAGAAGGCGTAAAGCGGCGATTTGGACGAGTTGAAAACGGAGAGGATGTCGCGAAGCTCCCTGGCCTCGAAGCTGAGGAACAGGAAGCCGCGACGCCCATCCGCGCCCATGGGCACCACCGTTGCCATGCGAATGACCGGGGCCTGAATCCTGTTATTGGCGTTGGCCTCAAGGGGGAATGGGTACTCGGCCTCCTCCACCGGAAAGAGCATGACATCCCCGGGCGAAAGGTGCGTCAACTCCTCGAAGTGCAAGAAAGGATTGGGCTTGACCGCCGCGATCATCTGCTCCGGCACCTCGAAGACCTCGTCGCCGCAGACCACCATGTAGACATGGCCGGTCAGCTCGGGCGTGAAAAAGGCCAGCTCCCGGATCGGAACGCCCCGAGAGACACGCTTCCTTGCGAGATGATCGCGCAAGCCCTGCGCGTCTAGGGGTCCGTGCGAGATGAACAGGAGCTCTTGGCGGTATGCGTCCAGGCGGCCTTCCACCTCGTGGGCCATGGCCAGGGCCTGAAGCCGGGCCGTGCGCTCAAGCCCTATCTGTGTGTAACGGTTTGATATCTTGTAGTTAAGGTAGCCGGTGGTCAGCAGGATTCCCATCAGCGTGGGCAACAGCGAGAAGAGCAATTTTTTTCTCAGACTCAGGGCGAGAAACCATCTGAATAATCCGAACCCGGACGCTGGTCGCTTCTGTGGCATATCCCGCCTCCACGCGATTGATCGTGACTTGGCTCAACCCTCTCACAATCTCGCAAGCATGGTCAACAGGTATTAAATCAAAATATTACAATGTTTTACTTGCTGAAACTTGCGCGATAGGAGTGGCACACGCTTTGCTAAAGGATAACCAGAAAAGTCCCAAGGGTTTTTGAAGGAGCAGAGTCACTTCTAACAGCGAGGGCAAAGACCATGATCATTTTGGTAGCTATGGACGACTCGGGTTTCGCCAGGGCAGCGCTTGAACAGGCGCTGAAAATTGCTGCTCCGGTCAAGGCCGAAGTGGTGGCGCTCAGTGTAGTCCCCCACACCGGTTTGGTCGAGGGAATGCAGGACACCATGATCGCCCGCCTTGAGCGTGAGGCGGCGAGCCTGATGGACGAGGCAGGTACCGCCGGAAACAAACAGGGCGTGAAGATCAAGACGAGGGTGGAAAGCGGCATTTCTCCCGCCAACACCATCCTCGACGTGGCCAAGGATATCAAGGCTGATCTCATCGTCGTCGGACATCGGGGCAAGAGCAATCTGGAAAGATTTCTCATCGGCAGCGTGACCAACGCGCTGGTGACGTATGCTCCCTGCTCGGTTCTGGTGGTCAAGTAACAACACACAACGGAGGAAACCAATGCGTAAACTGCTGAAGATCGGGGCGCTGCTTTCGGGCTTGCTGGCTCTGATTCCCCAACTGGCCCACGCCGCAGGCGAGAAGGCCGATGAACTGATCGTCGTGGCCGACACGCGAGTCCTTAACAACAGCATCATGCTGTACTTCGCCGACCTCTACAACACCAACATCCTGCTTTTCGCGGTGTGGGCGGTGGTGCTGACCGCGATCTACGGCGTCTTCCTGGGTCTTTTGATGGACTTCATCATGGCCAGGACCGGCCTTGACCTTTCAAAGCGCAAGATCGTCGAACACTAGGAGGTATTGAGTTATGGAAATGTTTGGCGATTCCAGTTGGCTATACATGTACATGCCCATTGCGGGCGTGACGATTTTCTGGCCCGGCCTGGTGCTCATCGGCTTCTCGGTGGGCGTCATCGGCGGGTTCTTCGGCATGGGCGGTGCCTGGATGGTTACCCCCGGCCTCAACATCCTCGGCTTCCCCATGGCCTTTGCCATCGGCACCGACATCGCCCACATCGCGGGCAAATCCATGGTTTCCACCATGCGCCATTCCAAGTTCGGCAACGTGGACTACAAACTTGGCATAGTCATGATCATAGGAACCATGTTCGGCATCGAAATCGGTGCCCAGCTCATCATGTATCTTGAGCGCATGGGCACTGTCGGAACCGTGGTGCGCTGGGTCTACGTCGTCTTCCTGGCGCTGATCGCCTTCATGGTCTTCTACGACTACTACAAGGCAGTCAACAAGAAGAAGCACGGCGAGGGTGAAGGCGAGCGCGGCACCGAGGGCATCACCTGGTACAAGACCCTGCACAAGATCCGCATTCCTCCCATGATGCACTTCCAGGCATCCGGCTTCACCTGCTCGGCCTGGCTGCCCATCATTGCCAGCTTCGTGACCGGCATCCTGGCCGGCTTCCTGGGCATCGGCGGCGGCCTGCTGCGCATGCCCGCCCTGATCTACCTCATCGGCTGCCCGACCCACATCGCGGTTGGCACCGACCTCTTCGAGGTCATGATCTCCGGCCTGTACGGCGCCTTCACCTACACCCTGAAGGGTCGCATCGAACTGGTGGCCGTGTTCGTCATGCTGACCGGTGCCGCCATCGGCGCCCAGATCGGCACCGTGGCCACCAAGTACGCCAAGGGCTACGGCATCCGGGTCGCCTTCGGCATCGCCGTGCTCTGCTGCATGGTCTCCATCATCCTCAAGGAATACGGCTTCGCGATGATGTCCGCGGTAGTCATCCTGGGTACCATCTCGCTGATCTGCATCTACATCATGAAGATCATGTTCGTTGGCGCGGCCCAGGAGCTTCGCGACAAGAAGCAGGCCCAGGGGTAGCCCCCTAGACACAAACAGCAAGGATTAAAAGCTATGCGAAACATCAAGACCATTCTCCTGACCGCGGCGCTGCTGGTGCTTCTGGCCAGCGCCTCGGCCTGGGCGGCAAGCGTGGCCCAGGGAGCCTGTGTATCCTATGACGAAAACACCAAAATCCTCGTCATCGACGAATATGACTTGAACTTCTCCAAGGAGTTCAGGTTCGGACAGCCCACCGGCGTGCTGACCGAGTTCGACACGAGCACGGCCAAGATCGGCATGCGGATCGATGTGGGCGATGTGATACGCCTCTCCTACAATCCCGTGGGCGACAAGAACGTCGCCTTGAAGATCATGAACGTGTCCAAGCAAGATCTGATGGGCAAGTAACAAGACCCTACCACCCTTCCGCGGCCCGCCCGTTTCCGCCCCATTGGTGCGGGCGGGCCACGGAGGGACAGGAGTGAATATGCGAAGCAGACAGCCACTGACCAATTCCCAGCGTGCCGTTGTCATCGTCATGGACATCCTCCTCCTCGTGGAGCTGTCCCTGTGCATGTACTGGAGCAGCACCACTCCGGAAACCATGACGATTGCCTTCATGAAGACCTTTGTGCCTGTCGCGGCCCTCACTCTTTTGGCCTCGTGGTACACCATCAAGCGTCTGACCCCGGCAACCGAGCCAGCTCTTCAGGAAGGGGCGTGATATGAGCCAGTTGCTGGTTCTCATCCTCTCCCTGGGCCTGGGGCTGGCTGTGGGCGTGGCCCTGGCCCGCCGCTCCAGAAACAAGCGTCAATCCTGGGCATCGTCAAAGGACAAGTCATAGCATGACCACACGGACCTTCAATCGCTTCGCCATGATCGGCATCGCCCTGCTGGTCTTCTCGGTGGTCGACTCCTGCACCGCCGCCTTCGGCACGCCCTATGTGTTCCGAATGACTCCGGGCGACACCATCCTCGTCAGCGGCGACCTGCTCGACACGCCGGGCATACCCAACAGATGGCTCGAAGAGCCCAGCCTGGAGACCATCCGCAGCCACATCGATTACACCCGGGTAACCCCCGGGCTCCACATCGAATTCATCGAACTGCGCGGCCGCCTGTGGCGCGGGTATTTGCAGCTTGATTCCGCCGTCCCGGGCGAGTATACCTTCCAGGTCTTCAACACCGCCTCAAAGGAGCCGGAGGTGGAGCCGCTCTTTACTGTGCGGGTTTTCGCCGACCAGGATGCCTTGCGCGCCGACATGCCCTCCATCTCGGAACGCTATCTTGACATCAGGCCGGTGCTGATTTTCTTCATGGCCATGCCGCTGACCATGTTCCTGCTCTATCTCTCGTTCCGCCAGTCCGGCAAGGACGAGGCCATGCTCCTCAAGCATGGCATCGGCTCGGTCTACAAGCTGGCCAAGAGCAAGGCCGGCTGGGACGTGATGGTGGGCCTGGGCAGCACCCACGGCGTCAACCCCGGCGACACCCTGCGCATCCTTGATCGCACGATGCACGAGGTGGGGGAGATGAAGGTGGAGACCGTGGGCCCGGAAGCCAGCGGCTGCCTGCTCCCCCTGGACGCGAACATCAAGGCCAACTATTACGTAGCCCTGCCCGGAGCCGTGGTTCCGACGCAGAACTGATCCTGAGCCCGACGAGGAATAGCACACACATGGCGAAACCCATTTCCGTTTTACTGGTCGATGACGAGGTCGACCTGCTGGACTTCCTGTCCAAACGTCTTGCGCGACGTGGCTTTTTGGTACAGACTGCGAGTAATGGCAGGCTTGCGCTGGCAGCCATCAGCGCCAGCAAGCCGGATGTCGTGATTCTGGACATGCTCATGCCCGGCGGCATGGACGGACTGGCCACCCTCGGGGAAATCCGCCGTCTTTTTCCGCACCTGGAAGTGGTCCTGCTCACGGCCCACGCCTCGACAGAGGCTGCCCTGCGCGGCATGGAACTCGGGGCGTACGACTACATGGTCAAGCCCGTGGCCATCGGCGAGCTGGTGCTCAAGATCGAAGAGGCATCCGGGGCGCGTGGCCCCATGGCCAGCGGCACGAGGAAAAGCACCGCCTACGACGTATGACTCCCCAACGCAAACCTGCAAGAAGTGCTCATGGCAACGTTCTGGAACAGGCTTACACGACTGGTCGGACTCAGCTCGCCTGAAGAGGACGAGGCCCTGGAGCAGGCACTCCGGCTCGACTTCCGCCGCCGGTGCGCCCTGTTTCGCCAGTTGGTGAACTCCAACAACCGCGCCCTTGAGGCCATGAGCGACATGGAGGAGATGCTGCGCGGCGGCAAACCCTTCGGCCTGCCCCAGGTTCGCGGCATGTGCGCCCAAGCCACTGCCAATGTTTTCAAGATGATCCGCTGCCTGGAAGGCATGACGGACGGCCGCTACAACACCCTGTACGACCGCCTGCGCGCCGTGCAGCAGGAGATAGGCCGCCATGTGGAAGGTGGCAGAGACCCGGTGCCCGGGCCGCTGGTGCTCGGCCTTGACGCGGTCGGCGCGGCCGACGCGGGCGAGGTCGGCCCCAAGATGGCCAACCTGGGCGAGCTTGGCCGCATCGGCCTCGACGTGCCGAGCGGATTCGTGATCACGGCCAGCGGATTTCGCCGGTTCTTCGAGCACGCGAGACTGAGCGCCGAAATCGAAGGCATCATCCGCGAACGTCAGGTGGACCGTCTCGACGCCCGCTACGCCCTGTCCTCGACCATTCAGGAGCTGATCGTGGCCGCGCCACTGCCCGACGACCTCGTGCAGGCCATCGAGGCGCAGTGTCAGGCCCTTGCCACAACCTACGGCGACGAGGTCCGGCTGGCCGTGCGCTCATCAGCTCTGGGCGAGGATCTGCCCGATGCCTCCTTTGCCGGGCAGTACCGAACCGAATTAGGCGTCCGGCTCGATCAGGTCGCCCGCTCCTACAAGGAGGTGGTGGCCAGCAAGTACGGCGTGGCTGCCATGACCTACCGCTGGAACCGGGGCATTCCCGACGAGGGCATGGCCGTGTGCGTCGGCTGCCTGCCCATGGTGGACGCCTCGGCCGGAGGCGTGGTCTACACCCGCGATCCCGTCCATCCGTCCGACCGCAGGCTGGTCATCCACGCCGTGCCGGGCCTGCCCACCGCCGTGGTAGACGGCAACGTCCAGGCCGACCGCTATCTCGTCTCGCGCGACGAACCCATGCGCATCGAGGAATCCCACGTCCCCAAAAAGCAAACCATGGCCCAGCTGGACGCCATGGAAGGCGTCATTCACGTCCCGCTGCAGGAATCCGAGGCCGATGCCCCGGCCCTCTCTCCCCAGGCCATTCTCGACCTTGCCGAAAAGACCCTGGCCGTGGAGAATCACTTTGGCCAGCCCCAGGACGTGGAGTGGGTCGTGGACCGCCAGGGAGCCCTGATTTTTCTGCAGGCACGGCCCATGACCGGCCATATTCCGGTCGTGCCCGAGCCGCAAGACGACCCGGACCTCCCCCTGCTGCTCGACGGCGGCGAGCCAGCCTCCCCAGGCGCGGCCTGCGGGCCGGTCTTCGTGGTCCGCAAGAACGCCGATGCCTTCTCCTTTCCCGAGGGAGCCGTGCTGGTGGCGGCTCAGGCCTTGCCCCGCTGGGCTCCGCTGCTGCCCCGGGCCTCTGCCGTGGTGGCCGAGACGGGCAGCGCCGCCGGGCATCTGGCCAACGTGGCTCGCGAGTTCGACGTGCCGGCCGTGTTCGGGCTCGAAAACGCCATCTCGGTCCTGGACGGCAGCCAGATGATCACCGTGGACGGCACCCACGGCCGCATCTTTTCCGGCTGCGCCGAGGAGCTTCTCGCCAGCCAGGCCGGAAAGGGGCCGGATTTCATGCTCGGCAGCCCGGTCATGAACACCCTGACCAGCGTGGCGCGGCACATTGTGCCCCTGACCCTGCTCGACCCGGAGTCCCCGGAGTTCCGGCCCGAGTTCTGCCGCACCCTCCACGACATCACCCGGTTCTGCCACGAAAAATCCGTGGGCGAACTCTTTGCCGCAGACAGCGGCCCGGTGCGCAAGCGGCTGGCCAAGCAGCTGCGTTACAACGGCCGCCCCCTCAAATACTGGCTCATCGACCTTGGCAACGGATTCACCGATCCGCCGCAGGACCGCTACATAGACTTCGAGAACATCGCCTCGCGGCCCCTGCACGTGCTCTGGGAAGGCATGACAGCCAAGGAATGGGGCGGCCCGCCGGTGCTCGACGTCAGGGGGTTCGCCTCCATCATCAATCAGGCGGCCTCCAACAGGGACATCGAACCGGCCATGGCCTCCAGCTTCGAGGTCAAGAACTACTTCATGATCACCGACACGTTCCTCTCGCTCCAGTCGCGCTTCGGGTTCCACTTCTGCACCCTTGAGGCCCTGATCGGCGATGTCACGGACGAGAACTACGCCAGCTTCCGCTTCAAGGGCGGGGCGGCCGACCTGGACCGCCGCATCCTGCGGGCCGAGCTGGTGGCCGATCTGCTCGAAGAACACGGCTTTCGCACCGAACTGCGCCAGGACGCCCTCCTGGCGCGAGCCGAGGCCCTGCCCCGGGTCGAACTCGAAGAAAAGCTCAGGATACTGGGCTTTGTCATGATCCACACCAAGCAGCTGGACATGGTCATGAAAAACCGCGACATGGCGATTGCCTACGAACAGCGCCTGCGCCACGACCTGACGGCCATGATCAACAAATCCAGGCAATAGTCACCGGGAGGGCCGGCCCCGTGGCCCATACTTGTCAAACATTCCTTTCGTGGCGTTGGTGTCATTTGCAAGCAACGATAGTCACTTGGGCAGCTCCTCCCGGGTTAGGCATGCCCTTCACGCTATGAACAGGGGCTCAGAATGCCGCCCTCAACGCAGCATGAAACTTCTGGGGTTAACATCAGAGTTCAACAGCTCTCCCTTGGCTGAAGCGGGGTCAAAGTGCTAGGCCATCTCCCATGCACAAAAGATACGCGGAAAAAGAATAGACAAATAATATCAAGGCAATGGTGCGATTGCGAAAAGCAAGACGTTCCGAGTCTTCTCTTTGGCAGAATGTTTGTGGACTGGGGCTCTAGCATTTTGCAGACACGCGCAGTATTCTGGAAGCCAGCGACATACTCATGTTGACGCGGCTTGGCTCTCTTGCTATAACTAATTCAAATATAAAGACTATTCTTTCTGGGCGTGTGTGAAAAAATGTGTTGATTTCGTTTCAAAATCACCAGAAATCGTCTGCAATCTCCGAGAATCACCAGAAGTAAGTCCCCGCCATGTTAGGATAACACGGCGGGGACTCGCTTCTCGAATACGCGGTGGGTCTTTTTGGAAAAAGTTTTCCCCCCGGACCCCCCTTTTAAAACTGTTTGGGTCTACGCCGCCTGGCAGGGCTTAGCGGGCAAGGAAGGGTCTGATGGCGGCGTAGGGGGTCGCACGGCCACGCGAACATGCGCCTCTCTTTGAGAATTTCCCAAGAAGCAGTTCGTCTTCGCGATCATCTACGCCATCTCCGCGCAGCGGAGCGCCAAAAAGTTTAGGAAGGGTGAGGGGATGGGGGTCCAGGGGGAAGGGGAGAGGGACAACCCTTTTCAAAGGGTGTCCCTCTCCCCTTCCCCCTGGCCGCCGGAGGCATTCTATTCCACGCCCATGCCGGGGTGGTGGGCGGCGTCCTCCATGTCGAACTGGTGGCAGGCCGAGCAGGAGCCGTTGGCGCCGATGGTCTGGGCCGTGCCGGTGTATTGCTCGGGCTGGGTCGAGTCGCGCCCGGTGGCCGGGTAGATGGCGTGGGGCGCGCCGTGGCAGGCTGCGCAATAGACCGCGCCCAGGTCGTCGCGTCGGGTGGAGTAGAGCCCGGCCGTGCTCTTTGCGTTGAAGGCGTCTGTGGTATCCGGGGCGGCGAAGTCCGCGTGGCAGGTCAGGCAGTCGGGCTCGGTCAGCCAGGGCACGCGCGGATTGATGGCCTCGCGCGAGTTGACGGAGCGCGGGGTGAGCAGGGCCAGAAGCTTGTCTGCGCCCTGTTTGCCTGCGGCCTGTTCGCTCCGGAGCAGGGCGATGGCGAAGTCCTCCATCTGGCCGTGGCAGCTGGCGCAGTCGAGCCCGGCATCGCCGTGGAGGCCGCGCAGGGTGTTTTGCGGATGGCACTTGAGGCAGGAATCGTCGGCCTCGCGCCCGGCCAGGTAGACGGCGTGGGAGCCGTGGATGGCGGCCGAGAGGTTGGGCCGGTCGCCCGCGCCCCGGGCGTTCTGGATCGGGTCGTCGTGGCATTCGACGCAGAGGATGGGGCCTTTCTTGGAGCGGGCCACATGGTCGGTGTTGTTCATGCGGTCGTGCACGGCCAGGATGTTTTCGGCCGTGGCCGTGGACACGCCCGAGCCGTCGCGCGCCCAGTCGCCGCCGTGGCAGTTGCGGCAACCCATCTGGTCGCTCACGGGCAGGGCCACGCGGGTGGCGGCCAGCAACTGGCCGTCAGCATCGCGTGCCTCGATGGTGGCCATGGGCAGCGGGTTGAAGGTGCCGTCCGCGTAGGGGCGCACGTTCAGGGTCGCCTCGAAGCGGCCGCCGTCGTCGTGCGGGGCCAGGGAGCCGGTCAGGGTTTCGCCCTCAAAGCCGGGGTCCACGGCAAAGGTCAGCGTCACATCTTCGGTGACCACTTCGGGCAGCGGGTCGCGCAGGATGAGCTGGGCGCGCAGGGTGATGGCCGGGGGCAGCAGGGTCCAGAGATCGGTCTGGGCGTAGAAGGTCATGCCCTGGTCGGTCCAGGCCAGCAGGACGTGTCCGTCCTCGTCCGGGTCGAAGGGCGCGGCCGCAGTCGGCTCCGGGGCCGGAACGACCGTGGGGGCCAGGGGCGGATTGCCGTTGAGTTCCTCGGCGATGTGGGCGGCCAGGGCGGCGCGCTCAGGGGCCGTGCCCAGGAAGGGGGGCATGTAGGGGTTGAGCTTGCCCATGCCGGAGAGGAAGGCGTTCATGCCGTCGGTGTCGTACATGGCGGTGCGCTTGCGGATGTCGTTCATGGGGCCGCCGATGGAGTGGCAGGACGCGCACTGGAGCTGGTAGAGAAAGGCCCCGGCCGCCATGCGGTTGTCGGCGGTGATGCCGTCGCGCAGGTTGGGCGGGGTCCATCTGGCCCGGGCCAGGGCGCCGTCCTGGTTGATGACTGCGGCGTGGGATTTGATGATGGAGTTGGAGTAGGCGTAGCCCCAGATCAAGTAGGGCTTGCGGGCTGCCTCGCGGATGAACTCGAAGGAGCCGAACAGCCCGAGCCCGGCCATGAGCACGACCATGGCCAGGGGGAAGGTCATGCGCCGGGGCATGCGCAGGGCCATGATCAGCCCGCCCAAGAGGGTCAGCCCGGCGGTGAGCCAGAACCAGTTCATGAACCCGGCCACCCGGTGGGACTTGAGCAACATCATTTCGTACTGGGCGGTGGGCAGCGAGGCCACATACCAGAAACCGGTGACCACAACGGCCGCGACGCCCGCGATGGTCCAGGTCGAGCAGGTGCGCAGCACGCTGATGCGGGTCGCCTCGTCCTTGATGCGCGTGGCCGTGACAAAGCCGAAGAGCCCGGCGCAGGCGGCCGAGAAGAAGGAGCGGAAGACCAGCGACGACCAGAAGGTGGGATTGAAGATGCCGTCCCAGAAATCCTTGGTCTGGAGCCAGTCCCCGGGGGTAAGCATGAAGCCCACGATGCCGTTGATGAGGAACAGGGAGAACCAGCCGAAGATGAAGTAGATATAGCCGACCATGAGATGGTCGCGGCGGTTCATGGTGTCCCAGGTGTAGTAGTAGATGATCAGGGCGACGATTTCGCCCGTGAAACAGACCCACTCGGCCGCCCAGGCGAAGACGAAGTTGTGGATCAGGGTGATGGTGGCCTGGGGTGCCAGCAGGGCGATGGTGAACCAGATGGCCACGCCCGACACCGCGCCGAAGGCCATGGTCAGCAGCAGGAAGAAGCGGCTGTGTTTCTTGGCATATTCTAGGAGGTGCGGGTTGCCCGTGCGGTAGGCCGCCTGCTCGGTGAGCACCAGGAAGAGGCCGCCGCCGATGGCGAAGTGGGCCACATAGACATGCAGCGTGGCAATGAGAGCTATCCAGAATCCGCCGCCAAGGGTGGTCAGTTGCCAGATGGGATATTCCATGGATTACGCCCTCCCCTCGCGCGATTTGAAGTAGAGTTTGAGCATGTAGCCCACGGCCGCCAGTCCGGCCACCAGGAAGACGGCGAAGAGCAGCACCGGGGAATACTGGCCCGTGACCGGGGTGTCTGCGATGTCGAACCACGGGCTGAGGAACAGGGTGCGCAGCCAGTGGCGGGTCAGGCTCATGAAGAAGACCGTGAGCACGGCCCATACCGTGGCCTGCACCGGCTGCTTGCGGAATCCGGCGGCCAGGAGCATGCCCGCGCAGCCCAGCCCGATCACCAGGGTGGCGGTGGCCGGGATGCTTCCGCCCATGAAGGCGAGCAGGATTTCCTGCGGCAGGGAGATGAGGAACCACAGGCCGATGCCCAGGTTGACCAGGGTAGCCCGGGTCAGCCAGCGCATGCCCACGTCCACGAAGGCGTCGTTCTTGCCCCACCGGCCGAGCAGGGCCACGAAGAGCCCGCCCACGGCCGCCGCGCCCACCATGAAGTGCAGGAAGCGCGGATAGAGGGTGGGGTCGCCGAAGTTGAGCATGGCGGCCCCGGCATTGTCGAAATATTGCGGCCAGTATTCGGGCCGCAGCATCAGGGTCATGTTGGTGGTCAGCATCAGGGCCACGTAGACGGTTCCGGCCAGGGAGATGGCCAGCAGCGCCGTGCGTCGGGCCGGGCTCAGGGAGTCGTGGCCGAACTTGTAGGCGTAGAATCCGTAGTAGGCGAGCATCAATGCGGCGATCACGGCCAGCCACCAGCCGCCCATGAGCACTGTGCTGACGTAGTCGAACTGCCCGTAGTTGACCTGGAGGAAGAGCAGCGGGGCCACGCCCAGGTTGATGGTCAGGGCCAGGAGCGGCGGGGCTTTCTTGCCCACCTCGCGAGCCAGCCCGCTGTCGCCGCGCACGGCGTGGACCAGACCAATGGCCGCCGATCCCACCAGGGCGTTCATGAACAGGATGTGCGCGGTGAAGGTGACGACGAGCAGCAGGTCGAACCACGCCCAGTGAATGGGGATAGGCTCAGCCAGGGGGATGAGGGAGGCCGGATTCATGGGAGTCGCTCCTTTGAGTCTGATTTTGAAGCATATGTGATTTGATAGTGCAGGGCAAGGGAGTCGGTCTTGCGTCTGTTTTGGCCCCGACTCCTTTTTTTAACTAAACCTGTTGTATACACAGGTGGTTCGGGGTAGCGTGTCCTTGTGTGGTGATTTTTTGAAAGAGTATTGCGCATCACAAGACGACATGGGGGGACCATGAAGATAGGAACGAGAATGACACTGCTCGGGGCGACGCTGATCGGCCTGACCACGGCGGGGATACTGGGTATTCTCTTCTGGAAGAGCGTCATGGTGGCCGGGACACTGACGGATTCCTTCAACCAGCAGGCCAGAAGCGAGATGGGCGTGGCCGTGGCCGACGCCCGCAACCTGCTGGCCACGCAGCACGCCACCTTGGTGCGGCAGTTGGAAAACGATATGCGCGTGCTTCAGGACATCGTGTCCCGTGGCGGCTCCATCGGCCTGCTCGACGAGCGGGTCGACTGGGAGGCGGCCAATCAGGTCTCGGGAGAGCGGCGCACCGTGTCGCTGCCCGGCATGGCCCTTGGCGGCCGCTGGTTCGGCCAAAACAGCGACCCGAACACGCCAACGCCCATGGTGGACGAGATCATGGCCCTGACCGGCACCACCTGCACCGTGTTCCAGGCCATGAACGAGCAGGGCGATCTGCTGCGCGTGGCCACCAACATCCTCAAGACCGACGGCAGGCGGGCCGTGGGAACCTACATCCCGGGCTCAAGCCCAGTGGCCAGGGCGGTCATGTCGGGCGAGACCTATCGGGGCACGGCTTTTGTGGTCAACGCTTGGTATCTGACCCAGTACCGGCCCATCAGGGACGACGCGGGCAAGGTCATCGGCTGTCTCTACGTGGGCATCCCCCAGGAGGGGGTGGAGGAGTTGCGCCAGGGCTTCCGGTCCGTGGTCATCGGCACAAGCGGCGCCCTGACCGTGGCTGGCGGGTCGGGCGACGGGCGTGGCGTGATCAAGATGCATCGCGAGGCCCGGTTCGAGGGGACCAGCCTGCTTGACTTGCGCGACACGGCGGGCAAGACCGTCTACGCCGAACTGATCGAGGAGGCCAAGAGCGCGGGCGGCACGCCCGTGTCCCGGGGCGTTACCCTGACCGAACCGGGTGCCTCGGCCCCGCGCGACATCTATCTCACCGCAGCCTATTTCGCGCCGTGGGACTGGGTCATCATCGGCACCGGCTATGTGGAGGAGTTCATGGCGGGCAAACGGGCCGTGGACGCCGCACTCAACGAGACCACGATCTGGTCCGCCGGGGTGGGCCTGTTCATGCTGGCGGCGGCCATCCTCGTGACCCTGTATTTCGCCAGGACCATCAGCGCGACCATCGGCCGGGTGGTGGCGGCCATGGACAGCGTCAACAGCGGGGATCTTTCCCTTGAGCGGCTGCCCGTGCATGAGCGCGGCCCGCGCGACGAGCTGGAGGAATTGGCCGCGGCCCTCAACTCCATGGGCGATGTGCTGCGCCGGGTGGTCGATTCGGTGCAGGACGGGGCCGAGAACGTGGCCCAGGGCAGCGCGGCCCTGGCCGGAACCTCGCAATCCCTTTCCGAGGGCGCGGCCAATCAGGCCAGTGCCGTGGAGGAGGTCTCGGCCTCCATGGAGGAGATGACCTCCAATATCGAGCAGAACACCGAGAACGCGCGCCAGACCGAGCAGATCGCCCGGCAGGCCGCCGCCGACGCCCGCCAGGGCGGCGAGTCCGTGGGCCGAACCGTGGAGGCCATGCGTTCGATTGCCGACAAGATCGCCATCATCGAAGAGATCGCGCGCCAGACCAACCTGCTGGCGCTGAACGCGGCCATCGAGGCGGCCCGGGCCGGGGAGCACGGCAAGGGATTCGCCGTGGTGGCGGCCGAGGTGCGCAAGCTGGCCGAGCGCAGCGGCGTGGCCGCGGCCGAGATCAGCGAGCTCTCGGGCAACAGCGTGGCCATCGCCGAGCAGGCGGGCCGGATGCTGGAAAAGATGGTCCCGGACATTACCCGCACCGCCGAACTGGTGCAGGAGATTGCCACGGCCAGCGCCGAGCAGTATTCCGGTGGCAGCCAGATCAAGACCGCCATCCTCGAACTCGACCGCGTGGTGCAGCAGAACACGGCCGAGGCCGAGCACGTGGCCGCCGCGTCCCAGGAACTGGCTGGTCACGCCGCCCAGGTGCGCGAGGCCATTGACTACTTCCATTTGGATCATGGCCCGGCCACCGGGGCACGGACCCCGGCCAGACCTGCCATGGCCAGACCCGCTCCCGGGCTGCCAGCCGGAAAGGGCGGCGGGAAGCGTGGCGGACAGGCGTCAGCAGGAATCAAGACCGCGCCAAAGCAGCTGACCGGGGCCGCTCCGACCAGGGGTACGGGCGACGATCCGGACGACTTCGAGCGGTTCTAACCCCGCTCCCGACCACATCGGCCCGCGCCCGCCGCCCATCGCGGTCCGAGCGCGGGCCTTGCCATTTGACGGGAAACAGGTAGACAATGCCACTGACCGGGCCAGCCCGGCAAAGCGCCAAGGAGGCAGCCATGGGAACCGTTCTGCTCGTGGACGCGGGCAACACCAACACCAAGCTCTGTCTGGCGGACGACGCGGGCCTGGGCGAGAGCTACACCCAGCCCACCCCCCCCGCCAACACCCACCACGACGGGGGGGTCAAAGTCGGGTCCAAACAGGGCCGCGGGGGGGTGGCCCCGAGGG
>JBDRSO010000066.1:0-5055 GCA_043824835.1 Pseudomonadota bacterium
GGTTGAAAATGCATTTCTCCACCTGAAGCGTTGGCGCGGCATAGCAACTCGGTATGCGAAGAATTCAGCCTCGTTCCTTGCGGCTATTCACATCCGGTGCATTTCCCTTTGGGCTGGAATCTCGTGACTACACTATCTAGAAGGTCACGTCCGAGACCTCGATGAACTGCTCGGCCATCTCGTCCATGACCCTATCAAGGTCGGACATCTTGAAATTCATCTCCAACAGGGCCTCGGGCCGCAGATAGGCGGTCTGGTCGTCGCCGGAGTTGCCGAACTCGAAGAGGCGGACCAGAAAATCGCCCAGGTGGACCACGCAGGCCATGGGCTTATAGAACTCGGCCAGATGCGGCGCGTGATGGCGGGCCATGGCCTCGCGGATATTGGGAGGCAGCCCCCAGTGGCGGGCCAGCCAGGCATTGATGCGGTCGTGGCCAAAGCCCATAACGTCTTTCTCAGCCTGGTAATAGGTCATGTCCTTGTCGCGCACGGTCTTGAGGATGGCCGTGTGCAGATCCGGCAGCTGAACAGCCGTGACCACCTTGCCCAGGTCGTGCAGCAGCCCTGCCACGGCGTATTCCTCGGGGTCCTCAAACCCGGCGCGGCGGGCGATGATGTTGCAGGCCGTGGCGCAGCCCAGGCTGTGTTCCCACAGCCCCTTCATGTTCAAGACCATCATGTCGAAGACCGAGGTGGAGATGATGATGCCCCGGATGACGTTGAAGCCCAGCAGGACAAGGGCATGCTGGATGGAGCTGATGCGACCGGGGAACCCGTAGATTGGCGAGTTGACCATCTTGAGCACCTTGGCCGAAAGGACCTGGTCGCGCGAGATGACCTTGGCGATGGCCTCGGTGGAGGCGTCCGGGTCCTCCACGAGCCGGGTCACTTCGGCCAGAACATCGGGCAGTGTCGGCAGGTCGGCCACCTGGAGAATCTTGCCCTTGACGCTGGTCTTGAGATCGTCGTCCATGGTCATTCCCCGGCTCCCTCTGCGTCATTGTCAGGCCCTGCCGCACCATCCTGCGCGGCCTTCATCCTGGCCTCCTGGGCGGCGGCCTTGATGCGAAAATAGCGCACCATGCGCTCCTTGACCCGGGCCATCCACTTGTCCTCCCCGTTGCGACGAAACAACACCTCAAGCCGCTCCACGCGCTCGGCGTACCGGGTTCCCGCGCCCGCTCCGCCCAGGTCCACGGGATGACCCTCCACGGTGATACGGTCGATCTTCATGGCCGCGAGCCGCGCAATGAGGCTGTCGGTCAGCTCCATGCCCTCGGCCATGATGACCATGCCGCCGTCCTTGAGCACGGAACGGGCCAGTTTCATGCCGGGGCGGGCTAGGTCTATTGGGATTTTCTGCATGGATCACAGCCTCTTGTGCGTTGTTTCCCAGCCTGCTGGACGCCCCAGTGTACACGGCCTGGCGCACGGCCTCAAGCCCGTGCCGAAATGAATCGCGGGAAAGACCAGAGAAGGGTCACGTCTCTTCGCCCGCCCCGGCCCGCGCCCGAGACTCCTGGTCCGCCTCGCCTTCCCTGGCCAGATACCACATGCCGGGCAACTGGTGGACCACTCCGCACACCTCCAGCATGAGCAGCGCCCGGCTGACCCGGGACGACTCCCATCCCAGTGCCCTGCCCAGGGCGTCGATGTGCATCCTGTCGCTGCCGTCGAGCACCTCCATGAGCTGGCGCTCCTCGTCGCCCAGGGCAGCGTCGACCCGCCAGTCCGGCCCGGTCCGTTTGCGGACCCGAGAGGTGTCCTGCTCATCTGGCTCCTGCGCCGTCTTGCGGGAGCGCTTGCCGCCGCGCCCGACGGCATCCTTGCCCTTGACGGCATCCTTGCGCTTGACGCCACCCTTGCGCCCGACAATGCCGGCCTGCACTCCGGGTTTGACGCTCGGCGCGACATCGGCCCCTTCCCGGGATTCCTCGGGCTCGGGGTCCGGGATGTGGGCCAGCTCCCGGGCGAAATCAAAACGCAGGATGTGGACGATGTCCTCGGCGTTTTCCACCAGGGCCGCGCCCTGCTTGATGAGCCGATGACAGCCGGTGAAGGTGGGCTGCCCCAGCGGCCCGGGCAGGGCAAAGACTTCACGCCCCTGCTCGCCGGCCAGCCGGGCGGTGATCAGGCTGCCGCTGTTGTGGGCGGCCTCGGCCACAAGCACTCCAAGAGACAGAGCGCTGATGATCCGGTTGCGAAAGGGAAAATTCCCGGCCCGGGGAGTGACGCCCGGACCAAACTCGGTGACCACCAGCCCCTTCTCGTCAAGGGCGCGCCTGACATCAAGGTTATCAAAGGGATAGTCTACGTCCAGTCCGCAGCCGAGCACCGCGATGGAGCCGCCGATGCCGGACAGGCCGCCCAGGTGCGCCTGCCGGTCGATGCCAAGGGCCAGCCCGGAAATGATGGTGATGCCGATACGGGAGAGTTGGGAGCTGATGCGCCGCGTGGCCTCAAGGCCCATGGCCGTGCATTCGCGTGCGCCCACCACGGCCACTCCCGGGTTGGCGAGAAGCGAGACATCACCGCTGACATAGAGCAGGCACGGCGGGTCGTCTATCTCCCTGAGGGCGGCCGGAAACAGGGGATCAAACCAGGTGATCGCCCGCATGCCCGCGCGTTTGGCGGCGCGGTATTCCTCCTCGGCCCCGGCGCGCCAGACCTCGGCGGCGCAGGCCCGGGCCAGGGGCTTGGAGGCGAGTTCCAATCCGGGCCACGACGCAGCCGCATGCACCGCCTCAAAGGCGGAAGAATAATGCGAAAACAGCGATTTCCAGACCTTGGGACCAAGGCGCGGGGTGTGCCGCAAGGCGAGGCAGGCGAAGAATTCCTTGTGCTGGTCCATGGGCGCGAGTGGCTCCGGCCGAATGACGAAAAAAAGCCCGGCTCAACCTCCCAGGCGGGTCAGTTCCTTGCGGCCCAGCGTGGCGGGCGCGGATGCGGGGAAGTCCTCGACCAGAGCCCGCAGGTAGAACACGGCGTTGTCCCGGTCCCCCACCCGATCGTAGGACATGCCGGTCTTGAGCAGGGCCGAGGCCGCCTTGGCGTGTTTGGGAAACCGGCTGGTGACCTCCCGAAAGGTCAGGATGGCCTGGGCGTAGTCCTTTTGGGAATAGTAGGTCTCGCCCTTCCAATACAGGGCGTTGGGGGCCAGCCCGTCGCTCGGGTACTTTCCGAGAAATTCGTCAAAGGAACCTCGCGCGCCCACGAAATCACCACTGTTGTACTTGGTCAAGGCCGCGTCGTACATGGCTTGGGCACCGCTGGCAGGAGTCGGTTTGGCCGGGGTCTTGGCCGGGCTCGCAGGCTGACTCGCGGCAGAACCCGCAGCGGGAGCGGGCCGCTTGATGACCGTAGGCTCGGGAATGACCGCAGGCGGCCCAGGCACAGAGGCCCAGGGTTTTTCCTCCCCGCTCTCCGCGATGGGAGCGGGCTCGGCCGACGGCGCGGCAGCCACCCAGCCCCCGTCCTCGGGCACGAGGTCGTCAGGCTCGGGAAGCTGCCCTGCAGGCTCATCCGCCCCCCAGCCTGCACGCGCCGCGCCGCCAGGGGCGGGAACAACCACTTCGCCGCCACGGAGCACCGACAGATCCGCCTCGATGGCGGCCAGCCGCCGGTCCATGGTCTCGGCCGTCTCGTCGTTCACATCCGCCTGTCTGCGCTGCTCCTCGCGAAAATTCAGGAAGCTTTCCTCAAGGCTCTTGATGCGCCATTCAGTGCTCGCCTCGGTGGTGGCCGTGGTCTGCCGGGCAGCGGTGCATCCGCCTGCCAGCAGGCTGAAAGCGGCGAGCAGGCCGAGCGTGATGTATTTCATGAGGAATTCTCCGGTCTGGCAAGTTAAATCGTTCCATGAGAGATAGGCGATCACAACAGTTTTTGCAACCAGTGCCTATACAGCCACGGGTCGATGCGCGTCCAGCGGCTTGCGGAGTCGATGGTTTTCAGGCAATTATGCCACGCGGCCATGACACATGGCCGACAAGCCGCCGGAGAGTTCTCATCATGAGCATGCAAGAAAGCCTGATCCTCGTCGCCACCATGCTGGCACCCGCCTTTTTCAGCCTGATCGGCATGGCCGCGCTGGGCTGCCCGGCCGTGGCCGTGTCCAGCGAGGCTGCGGCCAAGATCAAGGGCCGCGTCTTTATGGACAAGTACGGCCAGCAAGTCGCGGCCATGGGAGCCGTGCTGTTCCCGCTCTTTCTCATCATCCTGGCCGGATCCCTCGGGCTGGCCGCAGTCCGCTTCCCGCAGCTTGCCTCCAGGCTCCTCGACCCGGGCTCGCCCTTCATCGTTTCGCTGACGGCACTGGGCATATTCGCCCTGCTCGGCCCGGCCTATTTCCTGACCTGGAGGAAGCTGCGCGAATCAAAGGGAGCGCACATGCTCCTGGGAATCGGCGCGGCCCTGGCGGCCGTGACTGGCGTGGCCGTGACGGTCCCGGCCAAGCTCCTGTCCGGGCTGCCCCCGGAGACGATCCAGGCCGGTCTTGGCCCGGGCTCCATGCTCTGGCCCATGGCGGCCATGCACGTCATCCTCTGCGTGGCCGCAGCCGCTGGCCTGAGCTGCGTCTACCTCGTGCTGCGCCGCCACCGCGACGACTTCGGCCGCGACTACTATCGCTTCTCACTCAACCTGGCCTCACGCTGGGCCGTGGCCGCCATGCTCGGCTTCCTCGCCTGCCAGGGCTGGCTCCTGGCCGTGCTGCCCGAGCCGCTGGCGACCATGACCACCGGCACCCCGCTGGGTCTGGTCTGGGCGGCCGGTTGCGGGCTGGGCCTCATATGCGCCATCCTCTGGCTGGTCACGGCCCGCAGCCAGACGCCGCTGCGCTTCAAGGGGCTGACCCTTGTGGCCGCCTGCCTGCTCTGGCTCATGCACGCCATGAACGCCACCCTGTTCATGAACTTCATGACCATGCTCTAACAGGCTGTTGAAAAACGGCGATCTGCGTCGTTGCTTCCAAAAGTTCAAATCCTTGCGTACAGGAAGTACATCTCTGCTCTCATGATCCGTAAGGCTCGAAGACTCGCCAACGGCTCAAGGGCTTCG
>JBDRSO010000067.1:0-4362 GCA_043824835.1 Pseudomonadota bacterium
GCCTTCCACTGAATGCCAGTACGCAGAACGTATACGATGGCTTCGAAGACCTTGCGCGGGGCCAGAGGCTTCCGACCGCCGCCGGATTTTCGTGTGTACGCCCTTGTCTCGTCACGCTTGGGGGCAGGGACGAGAGGTTCATCAATTGCCCATAATTCATCAGAAACTTCCCTGGATTTGTCTTTGATAGACATGGCTACTCCTCATGGAGAGAACATGCCAAATTCTCTAGAAAAAGTCTATTTATTTGCGGATAAGTTCTTAATCTTTCGGCTTTTATCTGTCTGCCTTGGAGTTCGTCATCCCATTTTGATCTGCGTGTATGGAGCTTTTCTTCTAATTCTGTAATCTGCTTTTCGGTTTTTGCTCTGACTTCGTGAAGCTTGCTGATTGTAAGAAAGTTCGTCGAATTGATCATTTCCTTGAGTATTGCGGTTGGCATGTAGCGTTCAGCAAATTGGATATCATGAGCAGCACTCGAATCAATGGTGTCTATTACGCTATTGACAAATGAGGAATATCTATTGTGAAGATCGCTGTAAGCATTGCCTACAGTGTTGTACTCGGTTAAAAAGCGGAAGCAAATGGTTAGAATGTTATCAAATATGCGCTTTTCTTGCCAGTTGCCGGATTTTAAGGTCTCAATGAATTGATCGCCAATCCATTTGATATTGACTTGGCAGTTCTCATCCCAGCCGCTGGGGTTAGATATCATGGCTGAAACAACATCGTTGATATATTTCTTGGCAGTGGTCACCGTGGGATCGTTTGCCGGTCTGTCAAGTTTAACGAGAAAATCCTTGAGTATCTGGTCCGTACCAGCTCTTTCGAAGAGAACTCGCGGTTTTTCAGGTTGTTGCATCTCGGGTTCAGGTGTTTTCTCTTGTGTCATTTACTTTGTTCCTTTGTGGTTGCGATCCGCTGATAATGTGTGCCTGTCGTCTGACGTGCCGCCACTCAGTGTGTGATGGGGAGGCTCAACTTGTCTTGCATGTCGATGTGCCGTCAGAGGTTGACGATCTGGCGACCGGGCATGCGTTATTCCTCCATGTAGCTGGTCCGCTCCGCGTAGATGAGCCGGACGTCGTTTGGCGGGATGGCCAGGGTCTGGGCGATGAAGTCTCTGAGGGCATGGTCAGGCCGTTGCCGCCAGGGCGTGGAACGCCGCGAAAAAGCCTCGAACAAAGGCGGCAAGGGCGGCGGTGAGCAGGGCGCAGCTTAGGATTTGGAAGCCGTGTCCTGTCCATTTGTGTTTCCGGGACTGTCTGTAGAGGGTTTGGTTTGTCCGCTCCCGTTCATGCTTCCATAGGCAGTCGATCTC
This sequence comes from Pseudomonadota bacterium, assembly GCA_043824835.1. Classification (GTDB taxonomy): domain Bacteria; phylum Desulfobacterota; class Desulfovibrionia; order Desulfovibrionales; family Desulfovibrionaceae; genus Pseudodesulfovibrio. The sequence continues at coordinate 1,322 of JBDRSO010000067.1, forward strand.
GAAGACAAAAAGCGTCTGCGCGACATAGCTCGTTCCGGCGGTGATCGCGGCCAGCAAGGCACCGCTGACAAAATGGCCAAGGCTGAGCAGGAGAGCGCTTGGCGGGGTATCGATCTTGGCCGCCATGAAGCTGAGCAGGGCCACGGCCCCACCGCCATTGAGCAGAAGCGTGGCCCTGATGGCCGCCAGGGAGTAGTCAATTACCGATCTGTGCAGGGCCGTGAACGCCGGGACGTATTTGTCGTCAATGGCCCGAATCAGCTCCATCTCATCCTGCCAGCTTTGCCGCTGTTGTTCATATGTCGGTTCTTCGCTCATGCCGTCACCTCTGGTTCCACTGCGCTGCCGCAGTGTTTGCATTTGATGGCCCTGGCCTTGATCAGCTCGGCGCAGTGCGGGCATTCGCGCTCGTCCGGGGCAAGAGTGGGCAGGGGGGTGGGCTGGCCGGTGGTCTGGCCGTCCAGGCGCGCGCCGCAGTAGGGGCAGTCGTCGCGCTGAGCGTGGACGATCCTGCCGCAGGTTGGGCATCGGGCAGGGCCGTCGGGGTTCTCGACAAAGTCGCCGGACTGGGCGGCCTGGGGCTTGAGCAGCAGGGCGTGGACCAGGGCGATGGGCCAGAGCAGCAGGCCGTAGAGGAACCAGCCAAAGGCGTAGCGGCCCTTGGAATTGGCGATCATGGCCACGACTATGGCCATGATGAGGAAGAATATGGCGTAACCCATGGGGAACCTCGCTGTTAGCTGTACTTGCTGCTCACCGGACCCTCCATGAGGATGAAGGCCGCAAGCTCCAGGGTGTAGGTGGTCTGGCCGCCTGTGCTCTGCTGGCGCGGTATGCGCACATCGGAAAAGGCGACGGTGTATTCCTGGTCCGTGCCGGGGTGGGTCCATCCCCGGATGGGCATGCCCTGGTGGGTGGCGACGAACTGCGCAAGCTCGTCCCTAGTCCGGGGCGTGGCCTGCTCCCAGGTGTAGAGAAAGAATCTGTGCCCGCCCGGTGTCAGGGGGCGGGTGGCCGCGCTCCCGCCCGTGGAGGTGTGGGGGATGGTCTCCGGCGGCATCTCCAAGGGGCCATCCACTGTGGGGCCGGGGATGGTGGCGGGGAAGAAGGCAACGGTCTTGAGCTCATAGGGGCGTGGCGGCATGGGTCCTCCTGGGCGCGCTGTCACTGCGATGCGCAAGGGTCATTGGGCGCAGACCTTTTTCAGCAGTTCCTGGAACCATGGCTTGTTGCGGACGGAGTCGAGGTCTTCGTCGGTCTTGAGGTGGTCGCAGGAGACCATGGTGCCAGCGTCGAGGCAGACGGTAAGCCAGTGGTGGCATTGGTCCGGGTCGCCCTGCAGGGCGGCGATGCAGGCGAGGTTGTAGGCGCTCATGCCTTTTTGGATGGCCTCGGCCTTGAGGCATTGTTCTTTCGCTTTGCTGAGTAGCTCGGTTTTTTTCTCGGGGGTGTCGGTGATCCGGGCGAAGTACATGAGCGTGAGGCCCCAGTTGGAGTAGGTGTCGGCATCGTTGGGGTCGATGCCTGTGGCCTGCTCGTATTTGGCGCAGGCCTCGTTGAACAGGCGGGTTTTTTCCTCGGGCTTGGCGTCGACCTCGGCCAAGTTGCCGAGCGCATTGCCCCAGTTGTTGAAGGTGGCGGCATCGTTGGGGTCGATGTCTGTGGCCTGTTCGAATTTGGAAAAGGCTTTGTTGAGCAGGCGGGTCTTTTCCTTGGGGTCGGCGGCGACCTCTGCCAAGTCAGCGAGCGCAGCGCCCCAACCGTTGAAGGCGATGGCATCGTTGGGGTCGAGGTTTCTGGCCTGCTTGTATTTGGCGCAGGCTTCGTTGAGCAGGCGGGTCTTTTCCTTGGGGTCGGCGTCGACCTTGGCCAAGGCTTGGAGCGCGACGCTCCAATTGTAGTAGGCGATGGCATAATTGGGGTCTATGTCTGTGGCCTGCTTGTAGTGGCGACAGGCATCGTTGAGCAGGCGGGTCTTGTCCTCGGTGTCGTCGGCGAGCTTGGCCAAGTCAGCGAGCGCATTGCCCCAGTTGTAGAAGGCGGGGGCATAATTGGGATCAATGTCGGTGGCCTGCTTGTATTTGGCGCAGGCATCGTTAAACAGGCGGGCCTTTTTCTCGGTGTCGGCGTCGACCTCGGCCAAGTTTACGAGCACGCTGCCCCAGTTGGAGTAGGCGTTGGCATAGTTGGGGTCGATGGCTGTGGCCTGCTCGTACTTGGCGCAGGCTTCGTTGAACAGGCGGGTTTTATCCTCGGGGTTGGTTTCGATCTCGGCCAAGTCAGCGAGCGCATTGCCCCAGTTGGAGTGGGCGATGGCCTCGTTGGGGTCGATGTCTGTGGCTTGTTCGTAGTGTCGGCAGGCTGTTTCATGGAGGGAGCGGGACTGTTCGGGTTCTGCGTCCGCGAGACTTTGGGCGGAGTAGGCGAGTTGGAAATGGGCGAAAGCATCTGACGGGGTTTCGCGGACAACAGCCTGCCAGTAGTCCATGGCGGCTGGCCAGTCCTTGGCGTCCTGGGCTTTCATTGCCTTGGCCTTGAGCCTAGTCACAAGAGGTGCATTTGGGTCGTCGGCTACGGTGTCGATGTCGGCGCGTTCTTCCTCGGTGCGGGGTTTTTCCGGGTTCTTTTGGGCGGCCATTATGTCAATGTTGTCATACGTCTTTTTTATGTCAGCGTGCATGGCATCACAACTTGCGCCTGTTGCCTTTATCTTTTCCACGATGGCTTCCATCTCAGCCTTCATGGCTTCCATGTCGGTCTTTTGGGCGTCCATCTTGACCTTTGTGGCTTCGATCTCGGCCTTCATGGCTTCTATTTCGGTCTTTTTCGCCTCCATTTGGGACTTCATGGAATCCATGCCAATGAGTTTGGATGCCATTTCTGTCTTCATGGCGTCTGATTCTGCCTTCATGGCTTCCATTGCAGACTTCATCTGGGCCTTTGTGGTATCCATTGCGGCTAGGTTTGTTTGCAGTGTTGTCCGGTTAAGCGACATAGCTCAGTATCCTGTAATCGTTGTTGATGTTGTCATGGAAGGCGTC
>JBDRSO010000068.1:0-10227 GCA_043824835.1 Pseudomonadota bacterium
CGGCCAGCCTGTCCCGAAGGGCAGGCTGGCCGACATACTCAGCGCCGTAGGCTCGCCTGGGGTCCAGGGCAGCGCCTTGGCCGCCAGAGGCATTCTCTCAATTTTACGACTCAAGCCCCCAGCGGGTCCAGATTTCCTTGCGCCAGGCGGTGAAGGCCTCGGCGAAGCCGTTGATGGGCAGTTCTATCTTTTCGCCGGTCTTGCGGTCCTTGGCCTCGACGATGCCGTTTGCCAGCCCCTTGCCGCCCAGGACGAGCTGCATGGGGTAGCCGATGAGGTCGGCCTCGGCAAACTTGACGCCGGGGCGCTCCTTGCGGTCATCATAGCAGGCGTCCACACCGAGGGCGATCAGCTGTTGGTAGAGTTCGTCGCCCTTGGCGTCCACGGCCTCGTCCTTGCCGCCCAGGGAGATGAGCACGGCCTCGAAAGGGGCGATGGAGGGCGGGAAGCAGCAGCCCGCGTCGTCGTGATTCTGCTCGATGGCCGAGGCCACGATGCGCGAGACGCCGATGCCGTAGCAGCCCATGACCATGTACTGGGTCTTGCCGTTCTCGTCGAGGAAGGTGGCTTCCATCTTCTTGGAATACTTGGTGCCGAGCTTGAAGACGTGGCCCACTTCGATGCCCTTGGTGAACTCGATTTCTCTGCCGCACTCGGGGCAGGGGTCAGTGGGCTCGATGACACGCAGGTCGGCGAACTTCTCGATTGTGCAGTCGCGGCCAAGGGAGAGGTGGCGGATGTGGGTGTCGGCGGCGTTGGCTCCGGCCACCCAGTCGGTGGCGAGGCACAACTCGGCGTCGGCGTAGACAGGCACGCCCTCGGCCAGCCCGACAGGCCCGGCAAATCCCACGGGCGCGCCGGTGAGCTTGCGCACCAGGGCTTCGTCGGCCATCTCGATCTCGTTGCCGCCCACGATGTTGCGCAGCTTGACGTCGTTGAGTTCGCGGTCGCCGCGCACCAGGGCGGCCACGGGGTTGCCGTCTACCACCAAGAGCAGGGTCTTGACGAGCTTGTCCGGCGTAATGCCGAGGAAGGCGCAGACCTCGTCCACGGTGTGCTGGCCGGGCGTGTCCACCTGCTCGATGGGCGGGCACGGGGCGTCGCAGAGGCAATCCCCGGCGGGCGCGGCCACCTTGGCCTTTTCGAGGTTGGCCCCGAACTGGCAGGATTTGCAGGAGGCGATGGTGTCCTCGCCGGTATCGGCCAGGACCATGAACTCGTGGGAGAAATCGCCGCCAATGGCCCCGGAATCGGCCTGGACCGGCTTGAAGCGCAGCCCGATGCGCGAGAACGCGGCCTTGTACGTCTCGAACATGGCCCAGTAGGAGGCCTCGGCCCCGGCCTCGTCGCGATCAAAGGAATAGGCATCCTTCATGATGAATTCGCGCCCGCGCATGAGGCCGAAGCGGGGGCGAATCTCGTCACGGAACTTGGTCTGGACCTGATAGAGATTGATGGGCAGCTGCTTGTAGGACTTGATCTCGCCGCGCACGAGGTCGGTGATGACCTCCTCGTGGGTGGGTCCGAGACAGTAGTCACGGCCGTGGCGGTCCTTGAGGCGCAGCAGCTCCTTGCCGTAGTAGTCCCAGCGGCCGGTCTCCTGCCACAGGTCGGCGGGCTGGACCATGGGCATGGACACTTCCATGGCCCCGGCCCGGTCCATCTCCTCGCGCACGATGCGGGCCACCTTGTTGATGGCGCGCAACCCCAGCGGCAGGTAGTTGTAGATACCGCTGGTCAGCTTGCGGACCATGCCCGCGCGCATCAGCAGCTTGTGGGACACGACCTCGGCATCTGCCGGGTCTTCCTTGAGGGTCGGAATGTAGTAGCGGGAAAGACGCATATATCACGATCTCCTTTCGCGTAAGAACGCTTCGATTTCCTTCATGAATTCTGGCAGCAGGTTGGCATCGCCCCGGACCTTGCGCACCACCTCGCCCTTTCTGAATATGATGCCCAGACCGCGCCCGCCCGCGATGCCGATGTCCGCCTCGCGGGCCTCGCCCGGCCCGTTGACCACGCAGCCCATGACGGCCACGGTAAAGACCTCCTCCACCCCGCGCAGGGCTTCCTCCACCTGCTCGGCCAGGGTGATGAGGTTGATCTCGGTGCGCCCGCAGGTGGGGCAAGAGATGATCTCCGGGCCGCGCTGACGCAGGCCCAGGGCGCGCAAAATCTCATAGGCCACGCCGATCTCGGCCACGGGATCGTGGGTCAGGGAGACGCGCAGGGTATCGCCGATGCCCTCCCACAGCAGGATGCCCAGGCCCACGGCGGACTTGACCGCCCCGCGCACCAGGGTTCCGGCCTCGGTGATGCCGATGTGCAGGGGGTAATCCACCCGCTCTGCCATGAGCCGGTAGGCGGCGATGGTGTTGAGCACCGACGAGGTCTTGAGCGAAATCTTGATATCCGTGAAGCCGCGCTGCTCCAGCATGGCCACATGGCGCAGGCCGGATTCGACCATGGCCTGGGGCGTGGGGCCGCCGTGTCGATGCAGCAGGTCTTTCTCCAGCGAGCCGCCGTTGACGCCGATGCGGATGGGCACCCTGTGCTCCAGGGCGGCGCGGACCACACTGTCCACCTTGGACTCGTTGCCGATGTTGCCGGGGTTGATGCGCAGGCCGTCCATGCCCGCCTCAATGGCGGCCAGGGCCAGCCGGTGGTCGAAGTGGATGTCCGCGATGAGCGGCACCGGGGAGCTTGCGCGGATGGCCGCAAGGGCTGCGGCGGCCTTGTCGTCGGGCACGGCTAGGCGCACGATCTCGCACCCGGCCTCGGCCAGGCGGGTGATCTGGGCAACCGTGCTCAGCACGTCGCGGGTGTCTGTATTGCACATTGACTGGACGCGGACCGGGTTGTCGCCCCCGATGCCCACGCCGCCGATGTCCACGGCCCTGGTGCGCATTCTCTCCATAAGGAAGGGGAAGGTACGCGATTTCCCGACGCAAGCCAAGAGGGACGCCCGATGCCCTTTTGGCTTGAATGCCGTTGCGGCCGGGCGGGCTTGGCATGGCGATCACGCTGGAACGCCCCGGCCTCTGACGAGACCGGGGCGTTTTATATTGCCAGGGATTTCGGCTATTTCTTCTTGGACTCGGCTTTCTTGGCCTCGGTCTTGTCGGCGTCGTCCGCCTTCGGCTCGGCCTCGGCCTTGGGAGCGGCCTCGGCGGCCTTCTTTTTGGGCTTGGGCGGCTCGCCCTTCTCGACCATCATGATCCGCTCGGTCATGGGCTTGCGGTGCACGTCCTTCATGTGCAGGCACTTGGTCGGGCAGGTGTCGCGGCAGATGCCGCAATAGACGCAGGCGTGGGGATCGCAGGACCACAGACCCTGCTCCTTGTCCACCTCGATGCACTGGCTGGGGCACTTGCGGGCGCAGGTGCCGCAGAAGATGCAGCTGTCAATGTCTATGTACAGCTCGCCCCGGTAGTTGGGGAACGGCTCGCGCACGGTGAAGGGATACAGGCGCGTGGCCGGCTTCTTCAGCAGGTTCTTGATGACCGTGGGTGTGAACAGCATATCGGTCCCTCCTTAACGTTCGGTGCAGCTGATGCACGGGTCAATGGCAAGGACGATGACCGGCACGTCGGCCAGCTCGCAGCCGGGCAGCATGGCCAGCAGCGGCGGGATATTGGCGAACGTGGGCGTACGGATACGCAGCCGGTCAAGATGCTTGGTGCCATTGCCCTTGATGTAGTAGACGCACTCGCCGCGCGGCTGCTCCACCCGCATGTAGACCTCGCCCTCGGGCGGGTTGCCTTTGACCTTGGCGGCCAGCTCGCCCTCGGGCAGCTTGGCGATGGCCTGGCGCACGAGGTCGATGGATTGCAGGGTCTCCCGGAAGCGGACCGTGGAACGCGCCCAGCAGTCGCCAGAGGTCTCGACCACGGGCTCGAAGTCGAGCTCCGAATAGGCGCCGTATCCGAGCATGCGCATGTCCTGAGCCACGCCCGAGCCACGCAGGGTGGGGCCGGCAGCGCCCAGAATGTAGGCGTTTTCCTTGGAGAGCACGCCCACGCCCACGGTACGGGCCTTGACCGTGTAATCGTTCATGATGGTGTCCTGCAGGGCGCGGACTTCCTTCTCCACAATGTCAATCTCGCCGAGAATCCAGCGGATCTGGTCCGGGGAGAGGTCAGCGCGCACGCCGCCGATGACGTTCACGGACACGATGACGCGGCTGCCGGTGGTGGCCTCGTTGATGTCCATGATCCGCTCGCGGACCTTCCAGAACTGCATGAACAGGGACTCGAAGCCGAAGGCGTCGGCAAAGAGGCCGAGCCACAGCAGATGGGAGTGGGTGCGGTGCAGCTCGGACCAGATGACGCGCAGCATCTCGGCGCGCTTGGGCACCTCGACCTCCATCAGCTCCTCGATGGCCTGCGAGTAACAGACCGCGTGGATCATGGAGCAGATGCCGCAGACGCGCTCGCACACCTGGATCATCTGGTGGTAGTCGCGGATTTCAGCCAGCTTTTCCAGACCGCGATGCACATAGCCCAGGGCCGGAATGGCCTCCTTGACGATCTCGTCCTCGACCTTGAGGGTCAAGTGGACGGGTTCGGGCAGGACGGGATGCTGCGGGCCGAAAGGAATAACGGTGGTAGCCATGTCAGCCTCCCTTATTTCTTGGGCTCGATCTTGACGTTGGAGACCAGCGGAACCTGGGTCACCTCCGGGTCGAGATAGAGCGTGCGGTTGAAGTCAAGGACCAGCCCGTCAAACTTGACGTCCCACTGGTCGCGGATCTCGTTCTCCACCAGCAGCGCGGCGAAGTAGACGCCGGAGACGCTCGGAATGGGCGCGCTGCGCTTGACCGTCAGCCGCAGGTGGGTGGTTTCAAGGTTCTTGTCGAAATGATACAGGATGCCAAGCCCGTCTTCGTCCACCTGATAGGTGGAAAACGTGACCAGCCTGTGGCCGTCGTTCTTCATTTTCATGACTTCGCCGACAACGGTGTCGATCGTCACGTCGATCACTTTACCTTTCACGATATATCACCTCTTGCGGACAGCCTATTCGGCTTCTTCCACTTTTTGAGCGAACTTGCCCAGGCCGACGACAACGCCGTCGATGATGGCCTCGGGCTTGGCCGGGCAGCCGGGAACATAGACATCCACGGGGATGACCTTATCGATGCCGCCGACCACGTTGTAAGCATCGCGGAACACGCCGCCGGTATTGCCGCAGGCGCCAATGGCGATGACGGCCTTGGGCTCGGGCATCTGGTCGTAGATGTTCTTGAGCACTTTCTTGTTGCGGTGGTTGACCGTGCCGGTCACCAGCAGCACGTCGGCGTGCTTGGGGTTGCCCACGTTGATGATGCCGAACCGCTCCACATCGTAGAGGGGGGTCAGGCAGGCCAGAACCTCGATATCGCAGCCGTTGCAGCTACCGCAGTCAAAATGAATGATCCACGGGGACTTGGCGCGAGATTTCTTGATGAATGAACCGAACATGACTTACCCCGCGTACAGCCAGATGAGGTTAACAACGGACATGCCCATGCCAAGCAGCCAGACACGCTTGAGCATCCAGCGCCAGGTCATGCGGGCCATGGTGTTGTCCACAAGGATTTCCAGGGCGTAGGTGCAGAGCAGCAGCGCCGCCATCCAGAACACGTTGGTGGACCAGAACAGGGCGCACAGGCCGAGTATCAGCACGGTCTCGTACCAGTGGGCGATCTCGACCAGGGCCAGATACGGGCCGGAGTACTCGGTGAGCACGCCCTTGACCAGCTCCTGGTGCCCGTGATGGGAGGTGGAGAAGTCGAACGGCGACTTGCGCAGCTTGATGGTCAAGGCAAAGCCCAGCGCCAGGTACAGCAGCGGCATCTTGGCCAGCAGGGGCTGTTCAAGCTCCCACACGGCGCTGATGGAGAAGCTGCCCGTAACCAGGTAGATGCCCACGAACACGAGGATGAGCACCGGCTCGTAGGCCAGAATCTGCATCAGCTCGCGCTGTGCGCCCACCTGGGAGTACGGCGACTTGGCGGACATGGCGCCCATGACCAGGAAGACCGCGCCCACAGCCTGGACAAAGAAGATCACCAGCAGGTCGCCCTGGGCGAAGAACAGGCCCACCGACACGGCGGCCGCGATGAGGTAGACCCAGGCGCAAAGAATCTGCCACTGGTTGACAACCATCTTCTCTTTGCCGAGCAGCTTGGCCACATCATAGAAGGACTGCATGATCGGCGGGCCCTGGCGGGACTGGAACCAGGCGGTGACCCGGCGATCCAGACCGGCGACCAGACCGCCGATGACCGGACCGGCCACAAGGCCGATGATGACGAGAATAAGCGTATCCATTAGAGGGCCCCTCCCAGCATGAGTACGATCAAGGCGACCGCCAGCGCGTTGAAGATGGGCGTGAGCTTGCCTTCGGCGAACAGCTCGCCCAAGTACATGTTACCAGCCGCAAACGGAACAGGGCCGTTCATGGGTCCGATGTAGGTCCCTTCCTCGCCTGCATTGGAGCCGGAGAGATAGGGAGCCACGATCTTCACCTTGCGGAACCCGCTCGCCGCCTTGACCGCGTAGAGCGCGCCAAGACCAAGGGCCAGGAACAGCGGCACCACGGCAAAGGAGCCGGTGGCCGCGTCCAGGGAGCCGAAGCTCACGGCAAAGGGCGGAGCGTTGAACATGGGAGCCAGCATGGAGTTGTAGATCCACGGCGAGGCCAGGGACAGGACCACCGCGCCCAGGCACAGGGTCGCCAGAGGCAGGCGGATGAGCCAGGCCTGCTTCTCGGGAGCCGCGCCCGCCTCGCGGGAGGACATGAGCAGGCCGCCCCAGCGCGCCCAGTAGACCATGGTCAGGGCCGAGCCCATGGCCAGCATGATGATGACATAGATGTTGGAGGCTGCGGCCTCCAGGGCCATCCACTTGCTCATGAGCACGCCAAAGGGCGGCAGGAGCATGGTCAGGATGCCGATGATGGTGATGGTCGCAGTACGCGGGAACTTGGCATACAGCCCGCGCATGTCCTCGATGTCGCGCGAGCCGATGGCCTGCTCAATGGCACCCACGCACAGGAACAGCAGCGACTTGGAGATGGCGTGGAAGAGGATGAGCAGCACGGCCGCAGTGATGGCCAGCGGGGTGTTGAGACCCGCGCAGCAGATGATCAGGCCGAGGTTGGAGACCGTGGAGTAGGCCAGGATCTTCTTGCCGTTGGATTGACCGATGCACAGGGCGGCGCAGGCCAGGAAGGTGAAGGCACCGCACACAGCAACGCCGTCGGAGAGCAGCGTACCCTGATAGGCCGGGGCAAACCGCAGCACGACATACACACCCGCCTTGACCATGGTGGAGGAGTGCAGCAGGGCCGAAACCGGGGTGGGCGCGACCATGGCACCCAGCAGCCAGCTCTGGAACGGCACCTGGGCCGCCTTGGTGAACCCGGCAAGGCACAGGAAGCCGATGCCGGTGACCATCAGCGCGCCCTGGGGACCGCCCGTCAGGATGGCGGAGATGTCGAGTGTGCCCACCTTGGAGTAAACGAGCATCATGCCGATGACAAAGGCCAGACCGCCCAGGGAGTTCATCCACAGGGCGCGGACCGAGTTCTTGATGGCGATCTCGGTACGGTCGTGACCGATGAGCATGAAGGAACACAGCGTGGTCACCTCGAAGAAGAAGTAGAGCCACAGGATGTTGTTGGAAAGCACCAATCCGTTCATGGCGCCCAGGAAGAGCAGCATGAAGAAGAAGAACTGCGGCTGGCGCGATTTCTTCAGGTGCAGATGCTCCTCATGTTCCTTCATGTAGGGGATTGCGAAGATGCAGATCAGGGAGCCGATGATGGACACCACCAGCACCATGATCAGGGAGATCTGATCGAAGACAAACGCCGGGACCGCATCGGGTTTGACCATGACCAGTTCGAACCAGGCGAGGAGCACGGCCTGGGCCAGAGTAAAGCCCTGGATCAGCAGACTCTTGTGCTTCACACCATACATGAAGATGACGCCAAGGAGCGCGAAATCCAGAACCGCGATCAGGAAATCGCTTGAGATGCCGAGAACCGACCCCACGGTCAGCGGCACAGAGGTCTCCTGCCCGAGCAGCACCAGCGACGCGGCCGTGAGGATCGCGCCGGTGGCCAGTACGGTCAGCGTCCGCACGGCACTTGACCGTACGAAGTAGCAGACCGCAGCTGCCACTGCGGGAAGGAGAATCAGAAGAAAGAGCAGATTCGACATGATGACCTCGTTTCAGAAGAGTGACACGAGTACACCGGTCGCCGGAAAACAGTTCACCTCCAACCGTTTTCGGCTACGAATGCACCAAACCCTTAGCCTAGTAACCAAGGGGTATTAGGTGAAGTGAAGTGTTTGGTCAAGATCCCTTCGACGAAAAATCGCCCTCCAAAGCGTTTCTCTAACCGCCCTTTCTTTTTTGTAAAATCTGACGATTACAATCGTGTCAACTGAGCGGTGCCCGAAAGGCGCGAGGATTCAGAGGAAAAAAATCCCGGCCGGAACCGGGACTTTTTCCCGGCCATGGCCAGGGAATCGAGTCCGACGGCCCGTTCAAAAATATCCAAGCCCGGTAAGCGTCCGCATGACCCGCTCCTTGGCCTGATCGCGACCGCCCCGCTCGCCCTGGCCGGTGCCCGGCGCGGCCGTGCAGGGGCGACAGCCCAGCGAGCGGTATCCCAGGTCGTACAGCGAGCAGTGCGGCAGGTCGAACTGGGCATGCAAGGCCCAGATGTCGATCTCGGTCCAGTCGAGCAGCGGGTTGACCATGACATGGGGCGGGGCATGGCGCACTTCCAGCGGGGCGCGACCGCTCCTGTCCGGGTGCTCGTCGCGCCGGATGCCGCTGATCAGATGGCTGGTGTCGGTCTCGCGCAGGGCGCGACCCAAGGGCTCGATCTTGAGGGCGCGACAGCAGGCGACCACGTCACTGGCCACCGAAAGGTCCGCCGCCTCGCCGGTTGGCCGGGCCACATGGAGATCCACCCCCCACTCCAGGGCCAGCCTGTCGCGAAAAGCGATGATCTCCGGAAACTTGTGGCCGGTATCCACAGTGATGGCCCGGACCGGGCCGAGGCCATGATGGTCAAGGACGGCCCGCCACAGGAACAGGACTGCGGTCGAGTCCTTGCCACCGGTCCAGGCCACGCGGACGCGGGCCGGGTCCGCCTCGTCAAGCAGGCCGGTCAGCAGGCTCTCGGCGGCGCGGATGGCATGGTCAAGCACGGGCATGGCGTCTCCCTGGCCGGGAAAATGTTCCCGACCCATGGTTTTATAATGGCGGTCCGGTGTGGAGTGCCCTACACGTTTTCCATGAGCAAGGACAAAATGCAAATCATCGACGATCTGATCCTCGGTCAAGAACTCTGCGTGCTGGCCACTTCCGATGGTATGGAGCCCCACGCCTCCCTCATGACCTACCTCCTGGACCATGCGTCCATGAAGTTCTTCTTCCTGACGCGCAAGACATCGCACAAGAGCCGCAACCTGCGCAAATGCGCCCATGTGAGCCTGCTCATCGACAACCGGGCCACCCACCTGCCCCACTCGCCCGACACGGCCCTGGCCCTGACCATCCACGGTGTCCACATCCCGCTGCGCAAGGGGCAGACCATTGATGCCATCGTCAAGCGATTCATCATGAAATACCCATACATCCAGGAATTCGCCTTGCACCCGGACACCGAGCTCATCCGCATCCAGGCTCGTAGCGCCACCCTCCTCCAGGGTTTCGAGGACAAATACGAAACCAAATTCGACAATTCCCAAAAAATCACTTGACCTCCCGCCGGGCTTGAGCATAAACAGGTCTTCCTTTGTGCGCCCGTAGCTCAGCTGGATAGAGTGCCGGACTACGAATCCGTAGGTCAGAGGTTCGAATCCTCTCGGGCGCACCACAAAAGCACAGGAACCCCGGACACGCTCCGGGGTTCCTTTTTTCTTGCGCAACCCCGGGGCCTCACGCCCACGACCCGTCACCAGCCACAAGAAAATACCAGACAATTCAAGATCATATTAAACGATTCGAACCAATCACCCCCCTTCGGCACAAATGAGTGCACTCGCCTGTTGACATGCGCCCCGGGTGCGGCTATTCCTACCTTCCTCTGAACGTGCCGAAGTGGTGGAATTGGTAGACGCGCATGGTTCAGGTCCATGTGGTGGAAACACCGTGGAAGTTCGAGTCTTCTCTTCGGCACCAGAATGATCAAGGGTTGCGGCTAACAGGCCGCAACCCTTTT
>JBDRSO010000069.1:0-12061 GCA_043824835.1 Pseudomonadota bacterium
GGGACGAGAGGTTCAACAATTGCCCAGAATTCATCAGAAACTTCCCAGGATTTGACTTTGCTAGACATGGCTCCTCCTCATGGAGAGAACATGCCAAATTCTCTAGAAAAAGTCTATTTATTTGCGGATAAGTTCTTAGTCGAAGCTGGCGAAGCGTAAAAGCATAAACGCCCACCCGCTCATGCGGTTGAGACATGCTGCTTCACTTGCCTCCAAAGCCACTGGTCGAATACTGAGGATATGACGACATTCCGCGCCTTCCGCACATCATGCTTCACGGTGTTCCGAAAAGACTTGGTGGCGAATACATCCTGCTTTGTTGAGGGTGTAACTGGGTGCTTTTGAAGGCCATCCCCGGAAAGGGGATTCAGGAGGTCATGAGTTCGATTCCCTCCCGCTCCATCATGAGAAAGTCAATGACTTCGGATGATTATTCGAGGTCATTTTTTTGAAGGATGGCGGATTTCGAAAAAATGTCCTCTCTATGTCCGCCGCTTTCGACGAGCTGGCCCGGCGCAAATTGCCATCGACCTTGAAATAATGAGCCGCCCAAGCTGAGAACGGTCTCAGGTGGTCATTGACTTTGGGCTCTGCGTCAGTGTCGGGCGTCAGGTGTGGCCCTTGCACGGCCAAAGCGGCAGATCAACCGGGCCACCAGGGGGCCGGTCAGGACCACGGCGAAGAGGCGCAGGGTCTGCAGGGCCAGGATGAAGGGCAGATCGCCGCCGCTGCCCATGGCGATGATGGCGATGGAGTCGAGGCCGCCGGGACTGGTGGCCAGGAAGGCGCTCAGGCCGTCCATGTCGAGCCACGCGGTCAGCACCCAGGCCGAGACGCCGCACAGGGCGATGAGCAGGGCGGTGCCCAGGAGCATCTGGGGAATGGCCTGCATGGCGTGGAGCACGGTTTGGCGCGTGAAGCGCAGGCCGATGTACCAGCCGAGGCTGGCATAGGCGAGCCAGAGGAGCCAGGGAGGGACGATCAGGGTGACGAGGCCCGTGGCGTTCAGGGTTGCTCCGATCAGCATGGGCAGCAGCAGGGCCCCGGCCGGGATGCGCAGCCTGCCGCCCGCCGCCACGCCGCAGGCGGCCAGGGCCAGGGTTTGGATCAGGGGGACCAGGGGCGTGTCTAGGCCCGGATTCCAGGCGTGGAGCGCCGGTGTGTCCAGCGCATGGCCCAGGGCGAGGCGTGTGACCACCGAGGCGGTCAGCACCACCACGAACAACCGCAGATACTGCATGAAGGCGACCATGCGCAGGTCCGCGCCATGGGCTTCGGCCATGGCTGTCATGGCTGCTGCGCCGCCCGGGGACGAGCCCCAGGCTGCCGTGTCGCCCGGCAGCGAGCCGAACCGCGTGAGCAGGAATCCGGTCAGCCCCCCCGCACCGATGGTCATGGCGACCACAGTGAGCATTATCGGCCAATCCTTGGCCAGCGAGACCAGGGTGGAGGGGGTGATCGCCATGGCCAGCATGCAGCCGATCACGGCCTGGGCTCCGCCAAAGGCCCATCGGGGCATGTCGGGCGCAGCGCCGCGCAGGGCGAAGAACGTGGCCGCCACCATGGGGCCGAGCATCTCGGCTGCGGGAAGCTCGGCCCAGCGCAGCAGGGCGGCCAGGAGTGCGGAAACCAGGACCAGCGAGGTCCATTTACCTAGAAGCCGGAAGCTGACCATGAAATCTCCAGGCGGAAGGGGCGGACACGTGGCGGCCATGGTCGGCGGTGCTGTTGTCGGCCCGGAAGAGGGCGATGCGCCGGAAGGGCCGACGCGCAAACGTCGGCAAACCTATCCGGGAAGCGGGCGACTGTCCAGGCGGGGGGCGTGGGTGCCGGGATTGTCGGCCGGTATCTCGCGTCGGGGGTTAGCGGTTCCGGGCCGCGCCGGTCACGCGGACCAGTTCGTCGTGCAGGGCTTGCGCTTCCACGGGTTTGGCCACGTAGCCGTCCATGCCCTCGGCCAGGAGCCGGGCGCGGTCGCCGGACATGGCGTAGGCGGTCAGGGCGATGATGGGCACATGCGTGTTGGCCTCGCCTACCTCGCCGCGCCGGATGGCCCGGGTGGTGTTCACGCCGTCGAGCACCGGCATGTGCACGTCCATGAGCACCACGTCGAATTCATCGGAGCGAAGGGCGTCCAAGGTTTGCTGGCCGTCCGTGCACAAGGTGACGGTGCAGCCCGCCTTTTCGAGATGGCGGCGGGCGGCGATGCCGCTGACCCGGTCGTCCTCGGCCAGGAGTACCCGGAGGGCTCTCAGTGGAGGAACATCCTTTTGGGCCGTGTCGGGGTGTGTCTTAGCCCGTTGAGCAGCCACGTCGAAGGAGAGGCTGAGGTAAACCGTGGTGCCGACGCCCATTCGGCTCTCCACGCACATGGTGCCGCCCATGAGTTCTATCAGGCGCTTGGTGATGGAGAGTCCGAGGCCCGCGCCCTGGTAGGGCCGGTTCCACCCTGCGTCCATCTGGGTGAAGGGCTGGAACAGGCTGTCCAGACGGTCGTCCGGTATGCCTGGGCCGGTGTCCGCCATTGAGAAGAGCACCCGGCATTGGCCCGGGGCCAGCGGTGTCAGGTCGGTCACTTCCACGGTGACGGAACCGGACTGGGTGAATTTCAGGGCGTTGCCCACCACGTTGCTCACCACCTGCTGCACACGCACCGAGTCGCCCAGGAGCGGGTCGCTGATGTCCGGGGAGATGCGGAAATTGAAATTGATGCCCGTCTGACTGGCGCTGGGCATGAAAAGGTCGCGTACGGTGAGCAGGGTTTCCCTGAGGTCGAAGGGTTCGATCATGATGGTCAGCTTCTCGGCCTCGATGCGCGAGATGTCGAGGATGTCCGAGAGCAGGCGGGTCAGCCGTCGCGACGCCTGGATGGCATTGGCGACGTAGTCGTCCTGTTCCTCGTCGAGGTGGGTGGTCCGCATCAGTTGGAGCATGCCGAGAATGCCGTTGAGGGGGGTGCGCACCTCGTGGCTCATGTTGGCCAGGAATTGGGATTTGGCCCTGGTGGCGGCCTCGGCGGCCTCTTTGGCCTGGATCAGCTCGGCCTCGTACTGCTTGCGCTCTGTGACGTCTCTGGCGATGGCGTAGTTGAGCCCCTTGTCGGGCAGCGGGCGCGCCACCCAGTTGAGCCAGATGTAGTCGCCGGATTTTCGCCGGTAGCGGTTCTCGAAATCGATCACTTCTTGGCCCTGCTTGAGCTTCTTTTCGACCATGTCGATGGTGGGCTGCACATCGTCTGGATGGATCAGGGAGAGGAATGAACGGGCCAGCAGTTCCTCCTTGGAATAGCCCAGGGTGTCGGTGAAGGCGGGGTTGACGCGGAGAAATCGGGATGTCCGGATGTCGGAGATGCTGATCATGTCTTTGGACAGATCGAAGATGCGGCGCAGATCCTCCTGGGCCCGTATCCGCTCGGTGACATCGGCAAAGATGCAGGCGAACCGGTTGGGGGCCGGGCGGAAGGCCGTCACCTCGAAGTGCTTGTCCAGCTCCTTTGAATAGCTGGTGAAATTCACTGGTTCGCCGGTAAGGGCCACGCGGCCGTAGCGCTCGATCCAGAATTGCTCGGTGCCGGGAAGGATTTCGAGCACGGTCCTGCCGACGACCGTTTCGGCCTTCATGTCAGTCATGGCCTCAAAGGACGGATTGACCCCGAGGAAGCGGTAATCCATCGGCTCGCCCGTCTCGTTGCAGATGATCTCGTGCACGGCGAAGCCGTCGAGCATCTTCATGAACAGGCTCTCGTAGTCCTGCTCCACGCGCCGATGCTCGGTGATGTCGCGGCTGATGGAGAGCACGGAACGGATGTCGCCTCCGGCGTCGAACTCCGGGATGAGCCGCCAGTTGAAGATCACCGGCCCACGGCGGCTCTCAAAGGTGAATTCCCTCTCCAGCGGCTTCCGGGTCTCGAAGACCGTTTCGATGGCGTCGCGCCAGAGGCGGCAATTGGACTCGGGAAAGCCCAGCTCTTCATGGGTCTTGCCGAGGAATTCCCCGGGCGCGAGGTGGACGAAATCCCTGACGCTGTCCGAGACGAAGAGATGGTGGCCCTGCCGATCAAAGCGCATGACGATGTCCGGCATGCTCGAGAGCAGGGCGTGGTAGCGCTCGCGGCTCTCGAAAAGTTCTTCCTCGAAGCGCTTACGTTCAGTCACGTCCTGGTTGGCCCCGATGGTCTTGACCGGCCTGCCCAGGGCGTCGCGCAGGAGCAGGTAGGTGACAGCGATGTGCCGCACCTCGCCGTCGCGCCGGATGATGCGGTGCTCGACCCGTCGGGTGAAATTGGGGTCGTCGGTGATGGCGAGGCGGGTCATCTCGTCGTTGACGATACCCATGTCCACGGGATGCACGAATTCGCGCTGGTAGGTTTCGGCGGACATGCGGTATCCGCCCTCGCGTTCGGCGGTGGTGCCGTAGAGGGAATAGAACTGGTCGTCGAAGAGGAACGTCCCGCTGGCGATGTCCATTTCCCAGGGTGCGATGTCGGCCATGTTCATGGCCAGCCGAAGCTTGGCCTGGCTTTCCTCCAGTTCGGCGCGCTGCCTGTCCAGGGACTGTTGGGTCTGCCCGAGCCTGATCCTGTTGACCAGCAGAAGGCCCATCAGGCAGGTGGCGACCGGAAAGATGAACAGCACCGGCCAGGATATTCTGGACAGAACGAGAAGCGCCGTGGCCCGGGGCATGGTGAACATGAGGGCGAGCATGACCAGGTGGATGGTCAGGCCAAAGAGGAGCAACTCGCGCCAGGAAGCCGAGGCCAGCGGCCCCTTCCTGGCGTGGCGCCAGGCGATGCCGATGATGCCTGAGGCCAGGATGACGGCCACGCCTGTCCATGCGCCTGCGCCGCCGAGATGGAGCCGGTAGGCGGCGGTCATGAGCATAGCCACGACTGTGGCGACGCCGCCGAAGAACAGGCCGGAGATGCCGAGCAGCACGGAGCGGGCGTCGAAGATCACGCCCGGCATCAGGGTCCACGGGGTGGCCATGCTGACCACGCCGATGAGCCCCAGCAGGAACCCGACCACCAAATGCGCGGGCGTGTGGCTGCGTAGACGCCAGCGCACGGCGAAGACGTCAAAAAGGATGGCCGCGGCCAGCAGCAGCGACACGTTCTGGGCAAGTCCAATGAAGGTACTGGTCATCATCACCGTATTATATGCACAATATGCCTTCCTCTCCAAGAATAATTTGATGGGCGTCCTCCCTTGTCAAGGTGTCGCGCCCGGCCCGGTTCATCATCCATCGTGGCCTGCGGGCAGACGGATGATGAAGGTGGTTCCCCGGCCCGTCTCGGCCTCGAAGGCGATGATGACGCCATGCTTCTCGACGATGCCTGCCGCGGCGATGCTTAGTCCTTGGCCAGTACTCCGTGTCGCAATGATACTGTGCCTGCGGCCAGAAACTCTGCTGGCCGGATTCGCCCATCGTCTTGTCAGGGGGCTGACCATCCCGTATCGTGACCAAAATCGGAGGATGCGGCCATGGGCGAGTTCGACTACGACTCCCTGGGAATATGCTACTGGAACGGGAGCATGGAACCCTTCGTGGTGGGGATCATTGGTTCCGGGCCGGGGGTGAAGGCCCTGCTCGACATCGTCTTCGAGGAGGATTTCCGGGAATTTCTGCCGGATATCCAGTTGGCGGCGGCCAGCCACGTCACCCGGGAGTCGGACTTGGCCACCTTCGACGAGATCAACGTGCCCGTGTACGAGCGCTTTGAGGTCATGCTCGACAGGCATCCGGAGATCAACCTGGTGGTGGAGATGACCGGCAGCCCTGGTATGCTTGAGAGCCTGCGGGGGCGGGTGGGCGAGTCCATTTCCATCCTCGATCATCGGGAGGTCGCCTTTTTCTGCGGCCTGCACGACATGACCCTGGTCAAGAAACACTGCATGGACAGTCTGGCCCACCAGCGCAGCCTGCTCCAGTCCATCCTCGACGGCATCCGCGAGGATATCCTGCTCCTTGATCGCTCGGGTACCGTGGTGGACCTCAACCGCATCGTCTGGGAGCGGGCGGGAGCGCAGCGCAAGGACCTGCTGGGCAAGCCCTGCTGGCAGGCGGCCCGGCTGCGCGACGGTTCGTCATTTTGCAGCCTCATGGACCCGACCTGTCCGTATCACAAGACCCTGGAGACCGGCCGGGCCGAGGAGGCGCTCGTCACCCGCGTGAGCCGCGACGGCCTGCTTCAATACTACCGCCTCTATGCCTATCCCATCTTCGGAGTCCGGGGCGAGATGAGCCATGTCATGGTCATGCACCGCGACATCACCAAGCGCACCCTGCAGGAGCGGCACCAGACCCAGCGCGACAAGCTGGCCATCGTGGGCGAGATGTCCACCTACCTCGCCCATGAGATACGCAACCCGCTTTTCGTCATCGGCGGCTTTGCCAATTCGCTGCTCAAATCGTCCGACCTGACGGGGGCGGACAGGGAGAAGGTGGAGATAATGCTGGAGGAGAGCGGGCGGCTCGAGCACATGCTCACCAGCATGCTCAATTTCGCCCGGGCCTCGGAGACGCGGATCGGCGAGGTGGACATGACGGACGTGTGCCGTGACGCCGCCGAACTCATGACCATCGGGTACGGCGGGCTGGGCTACGCCATTGAGGTGCACCCGGCCGGGGCGCTGCCCGCCGCCCTTGGCGACGAGGACACCCTGAAGCAGTGCGTGGTCAACATTCTCAAGAACGGCATCGAGGCCATGCCAGGGGGTGGCACCGTGGCCATGCGCCTGTCTCTGGAGGGCGACTGCGTGGTGGTCAGAGTCAAGGACACGGGGGTGGGCATGGACGCGGTGGACCTGGAGCGTGTCTTCAACCCCTTCTATTCCACCAAGCAGGGGAGCAGCGGCCTGGGGCTGGCCATGGTCAGGAAGAAGATCGACGAGTTCGGCGGCAGGGTGGAGATTGCCAGCAAGCTGGGCCTGGGGACCACGGTGTCGCTCTTTTTGCCCGCGGTCAGCGGGGAGGGGCGCGCCGGATGCCAGATCATTCCTTCCCCATCTTCTTGAGCTTTTCCCGCAGCGTCTTGCGGTTGATTCCCAGGATGTCGGCGGCGTGGGACTTGTTGTTGCCGACCATGGTCAGCACGTTCATGATGTGCTCGTGTTCCACCTCGGCCAGCGGCCGGTCCACCCGGCCGGTCATGGACAGGCAAAAGCGCATGGTCTCTGGCAGGTCGGTCACCTCAATGGGGTCGTGGTCCACGATGACCAGCAGCCGCTGGATGAGATTTTCCAGCTCGCGCACGTTGCCGGGCCAGGAGTGACGGCGCAGGGCCTGGACCGCCTCGTCGCTGATGGACGGGGCCGGGCGCTGCATGGCCGCCGCGAACTTGGCCAGGAAGGTGTTGATGAGCACGAGGATGTCGTCGCCGCGATCGGAGAGGGTGGGCACATGGATGTCCACCACGTTGATCCGGTAGAAGAGATCCTCGCGGAAGGAGCCTTCGGCCACCAGCCGCTTGAGGTCTTTGTGGGTGGCGGCGAGGACGCGGGTGTCCACGGTGTTGCCCCGGCTTGAGCCCACCTTGCAGAACTCCTTGGACTGGATCACCCGGAGCAGCTTGGCCTGCATGTTGGGGCTGGCGTCGCCAATCTCGTCCAGGAAGATGGACCCCCCGTTGGCGATCTCGAAGAAGCCTGCGCGGCCCTCCTTGGCCCCGGTGAAAGCACCCTTGACGTGGCCGAACAACTCGCTTTCAAGCAGGCTGTCAGGGATGGCAGTGCAGTTGACCGGCACGAATGGCGCGGCCCTGCGGTCACTGTTGTAGTGGATGGCTCGGGCCACCAGCTCCTTGCCCGTGCCCGATTCGCCGGTGATGAGCACGTTGGCGTTGGTGCCCGCCGCCTTGCCGATGCGCCGGAAGACAGAGGCCATCTCGGGCGAGTCGCCGATGATGCCGTAGTTCTCGTCCTGGTGCCGGGCCGTGCTCAAGGCCTTGCGCCGCTGGAGCTTGTCGGCGATGCGCCCCACGGCCGACAGCAGCTCCTCGGTGGTGAAGGGCTTTGGCAGATATTCGCCCGCGCCGTCGCGGATGGCCTCCACGGCCCCGGAGATGGACGGATAGCCGGTGATCATCATGATCTCGGTCTCCGGGTGGTTGTCGCGCACGTGGCGGATGAGATCCAGCCCGGTGGCCTGGGGCATGCGGTAGTCGGTGATGACCAGGTCTATGGCCAGCTCGCCGAGCAGGGACACGGCCTCGTCCACGCGCAGGCGGGTGTAGACCTCATAGCCGTGGGGTTCAAGGTTGCGCTTGATCACTTCAAGGGTGCTCGGGCTGTCGTCCACGGCGAGGATGCGGATGGGGGCGCTCATGGTCTATTTGGCTCCATTGGTTTGACTGCATGGAAAGGCCACCTCGAAGCGCGTGCCGTGGCCGGGTGTGCTGTCCACCTGGATGAACCCCCGGTGCGCCTTGACGATGCCATGCACCACCGAGAGGCCGAGGCCGGTCCCTTTGTCCACGTCTTTGGTGGTGTAGAAGGGGGTGAAAATCTGCCTGAGTTCCTCGGGGTGCATGCCCGGGCCGGTGTCTTCGATGACGATGTAGGCGTCGCCGCCATGGTTGATGGTCCTGACCGTGAGCGCGCCGCCGTTCTCCATGGCCTGGATGGCGTTGGCCGCGAGGTTGACCACCACCTGGGTGATGTGCTGCGGGTCGGCCATGACCGGGGGCAGGGTCGGGTCCAGTTCGCAGGCCACCTCGACCCTGTTGCGCTTGGCACCCGCCTCGGTGATGCGCAGGGCCTGGGTGATGGTGGCGTTGAGGTCGGTCATGACGAGCTGGGGCGGCATCTGGCGGCCGAAGAGCATGACCTTGCGGATGACCTCGCGCGCGTGCAGGGACGAGTCCACGATGTTGCGCAGGTCGGTTTCCACTTGCTCGGGCAGGCTCGGGGTCTGGAGCGCCAGTTGGGCGAAGCCGAGGATGTTGGCCAGAGGCTCGTTGATCTCGTGGGCCAGCCCGGCGGAGAATTGGCCGATCTTGGCCAGCCTGTCTGCCTGCCTGAGCTGCTGTTCGAGCTGCTGTCTGGCCCGCCGTTCTTCCTTCTTGGCCACGATGAGGGCTATCTGCTGGGCCACGGTGGCCAGGAGGTCGTTTTCGTCCTCGATGAATTCCGCGCTCCTGGCCCGCCTGCCGTGGCCTTCGAGGGAGACCACGAGCATGCCGCGCCGTTCCTTGTTGACCGTGATCGATTCTGTCAGGCGGTTGTCCGTGTCGCGGTAGCCGGGGCTTTGCAGGTGGATGTCGTCCACGGTCAGGGAAATATGTGTCTTGCTCGGCCGCTGGAAGCCCGATGGGAGCAGGTTGACTATCCTGGACAGGATGACCGGGAGTTCCTCATTCCTTTCGACCATGAGCAGGCTGATGTGATAGAGGCAGCTCAGCTCCTTGTTGCGCTCCATGAGGGTCGAGCGCTCGTAGATCAGCCCCTTTTGGCGGAGCATGTGGTCGGTCACGTCCTGGCCCACACACAGGACGCTGATGGGCTCCCCGGCCGAATCGACCAGGGACTTGATGTGCCAGTCGATGTACACGGTGTCGCCGCTTCTGGTGCGGATGGTGCCCGAGGTGGTGGAGATGGTCTGGCTGCGGATGGAGTCGGCCACGGTGCGGATGGCCTTTTCGTGCAGCTCCTCGGGGACGAAGGTCTTGAACCAGTCCTTGCCCGCCAGCTCCTTGATGGAATAGCCGGTCAGCTTTTCAAGCTCGGCGTTGCCGTGGATGATGCGGCCGCCGAGGTCGAAGGTCACCACGATGCCGTGGCTGAGCTGCATGACGGTGTCGTAGTAGTTGTGCAGATTCATGGTGTCCGTCCCCGCTCCTCGTGGAGATACTGCGCATCGGTGTCGGAGTAAACACCTTCGCGCAATATGGCCGCGATGTGGTCTCGATAGAGTCGCGATATGGCCGATTGCGAAAGGCCAGCCCGCCAAAGAGGGCGCGGCCCGGCGTCATGATGAAGCCGGGCCGCGCGATGGATGTCGTGGTGTCCAGCGGCTAGTGGCTCAGGCGCAGTCCCCATCCCTCGAAGACCCAGAGGATGGCGAACCCGTACCACAGGGTGTAGAACACATAGAAGGCCAGCGAGAAGATGACAGTACCGATCTTGTCGGTGATGTGCAGCGGCTCGATGGTGAAGTAGTTGTAAGCGGTTTCCACGGCGCGGGTCTGCACCGTGTTCACTACCTTGGCAGCGGCGAACTCTTCCTGGTGGGAGAGAGCCCTGTCGATCTGGGCAAGGGTCACCCACCAGTTGTAGGACGCGCGCTTGGGCTGGAGCCCGTACTTGGCGGTCACGGAGTCGCCGTCGTTGTGGTACATGAAGTCCGCGTCGGCGATGCTCGCATCAAGGATGGCCTTGAGCGAACCCGCGACCTCGACATCGGTACCCTTGACGGTGGCGGTCACGCCTGCGGCCGTCATCTGGGCGGCCGACTGGGTGGCGATGTTCTCGTCAACGTAGTGCAGCACGAGGTTGACATCCTTGCCCTCGACCTTCTGTGCCGCCTCGCCCGCCATGGGGATGTAGTAGACAGAGCCCTTGGAGATGGAGTTGTACAGGGCGTCGAGATACGCCATGGAGTTCAGGCCGTTGAACATCGGCTGGAACATGTAGAACAGTACCGCGAAGAACAGTCCCAGGGCGACCAGGCCTCCGGTGAATTCTTTCTTGTTGTGGACCATTTTAGTGTACCTCCTTGGCCTTCAGATTCGGTATGTTTTTCAGGAAGGTTCCGATGACCCAGACCGAGAAGCCACCGATGACGACGAAGAACGCCCAGATGCCGATGTCGTTGAGCACGGAGCCCAGGGCTGGCGATATGGGCAGGATATCCATCTCACCGAGCTTGGCCGGCAGGGCGAAGATGCGGTTGACGAAGCCGGCGAGTACCGCCATGGCGTAGAAGCCGCGGATGGTGATGCCGGGCACAACCTTGGTGACCAGCGCGCCAATCTGGATGCCCAGCAGCGAGCCGAGCAGCATGCCCATGGCCAGAGTGTAGAAGATGAAGCCGTAGATGGCGTACTGAGTGATGGACGCGAAGCCGGCGGTGAAGACGATCTGGAAGATGTCGGTACCGACGGTGGTCATGGACGACACGCCCAGCACGTAGACGAAGATGGGGAAGGTCAGGAAGCCGCCGCCAACACCCATGATGCCTGCGGCCAAGCCGACCAGGGCGCCGGACAGAACCAGGAACACCCAGGATATCTGCCTGCCGCCGGGGGTCAGGTCCTGATCAAAGGTGACCATGGGGGGGAACTTGACGGCCTGGAGACTCTTGGCCATGGAGCCCATCTCCGCGCCTTCGCTCTTTCCGCCGTGGGCGCCGCCCGCGTCGCCAGCCTTGCGGCAGCGCAGGAAGTCGATCAGGGAGTAAAAGCCGAGGAAGCCGAGCATCAGCGAGTACACCGACGTGATGAAGGCGTCGCTCAGGATGGGGTTGATGTCATAGAGTACACGGTTGATAATGCCGCCTGCCGACGCGCCGAGGATGGCGCCGATGAGGAAGACCACGGCCAGTGGCACCGAGACGTTGCCCAGCTTGCGGTGAATGACGCTGCCCATGATCGCCTTGGCGAAGATGTGGAACAGGTCGGTGCCGACCGCCAGGATGCCCTTGATGCCTGCGCTCATGAGCGCCGGGGCGATGATGAAGCCGCCGCCCGCGCCGATGCAGCCGGTGATGAGTCCTGCGCCCATGCCGATGCCGATGGACACCATGAAGATGGTCAGGCTGTAGAAGGCCGGGCTGTAGGCCTTTTTGCCTCCCAGGATTTCCGGCAGGGCCGGACCCAGGTCATTTGCAAAGGCGATGCCGCCGATGATGATCGGAATGAGCATGAGTCCCAGGACTATCCTGAGCTTCTTGCTGCCCATGATATGCCGGGCGTTGTCGATTTCCCACTGGGCGAGAGCACCTGCTCCCGCCAACATGAATTTGCCCCATTGGTTGAAGAATCGCATTTTTGACCTCACTTCCACTTGCGATTTGTTTGCAGATCAGCCCGTTGTCATTGCTGTCCGGTTAGGCGACATAGCTCAGT
>JBDRSO010000070.1:0-18481 GCA_043824835.1 Pseudomonadota bacterium
CTCCGCCATAGTCTGAAATCACTTTACACGACAAAGTGTCATAAGCCCTCAAAATGAGGGCTTTTTTGTTGCTTTAGGCACGTCTTGATGTGTCATTCCATGCCCTGGCGTGGCTGGCATGGAGGTACAAAATGTGGTGTAGATCGAAATTTGTCGCGTTTCGTTATGCCACTCGCAGGAGAAAATTCATGCCGTTGACAGATGTAAAATCAATTTGATTTCAGAGGTGGTCCGACGGACCGAGATCACTTCTCTCTTCGAACTGGTTATTGTGCTTGCGCTCAAGTCGCGAGCGTGAAAATCTCCCAAACGGGCGTTGCAGGCAGCAAGGCGACTTTGACGGCAATCGCCGCGGGCACGCCATGAAACGCTTACTTCAGTTTTTCCAACTGGTATGCTCCGTCTGTCCATCATGTTTCAGCCGTCCTCGGCACACTCTCACTTCAGATGCCCAACGTGGAAATCAAAGCCACGGCAGGCAGACGGGAGAGCGAGAGCGATCCAGCACCAAGGGAAATCTTGAGGAGTATCCAGTGAGAGTCAAGGCAGTGTTCCAGATCGCCGTGGTGGCTTGTTGGGTGTTGAGTACGTCAGTTCCGGCTCTCGCATACTCGGAGAATGCCCCCTGGCCACCGCTGTATGAAGCCATCTACAGGAATGATTTGGCCAAGGCCAGAGACGCCATAGGGCGCGGCGCCGATATCAACGCCATATACGACCGCGACTCCATGCTGTGCTGGGCGCTGCGAAGCCAAAACCCGGACATCACCAGGCTGATTCTGCAATCTCCCGGAGTGGACGTGAACAAACGCAGCGTGAGTTATGATGCCTGGGGCGATTGGGAGCGCACGCCGCTCATCCTCGCCTCGCACACAGGGCAGGCGGACATCGTTGCCATCCTGTTGCGGATGGGTGCCAAGGTAAACGCGAAGGATCAGACAGACAGCACCCCGGAATCAAGGGGCAATACGGCGCTCATCAAGGCCGCACAGCGGGACCATGCGGACGTGATCCAGGTACTCGTCACCCAGGGAAAGGGCATCGACATCAACGCACGGACCAAGGACGGTGAGTCGTCACTCTGGTTCATCTCTGAATACGAAGACTTAGAGACGCTGAAGCTCCTGCACACGCACGGCGCGACCATCAATACTGCTGACAACTCCGGCAAGTCCGTATTGACGACGGTATTCCTGCACAAGAAACGCGAAGTGCTCGACTACCTCGTGGCCAATGGAGCGGACATCAACCATGTGGACAATGGCGGAAGCACGACGCTGATGACGGCCGTCAGCAGCCTCGGCGGCGATGATTCAAAGACAATTTTCAAATTTATGGAAAAATTCATCACCTTCAAGCCACAACTCGATTTGCAGAAGATCGGGCAGAACGGCGGAGGCGTTGCCGCCCTGCACCTGGCCTCACAGTTCGGCTTTGTCGATGCCGCCAGGCTCTTGCTGGACAATGGTGCCGCCATCGACCTTGAGGGTCTGGCCACGGGCGGAACGCCGCTGCATTACGCGGCTGGGGCAAACCAGATCGCCACGGCAAAATACCTGATCAAGCGCGGGGCAAGGCTCGATATTTTCGACAAATCGGGCTCCACTGCGCTCATGCTTGCCGTATATCAAGCCCACGCCGACATGGTGAAGACACTGGTTGATGCCGGGGCGGAGATAAATGTAAAGTCGCCAGTGAACGTTCTCGTTACCCCGCTGGTGGTAGCGGCCACGAATCCTGATCCATTCAAGAACAAGGACAGCCTCACAATCATCAAACACCTCTTGTCCGGTCAGGGCAACGTCGACTTCCAGGCCGCAAACGGCTGGACCGCGCTCATGGCCGCGGCCCAGCAGTCCAACACCGGGCAGGGATACGATCGGGCTGCCCTGCTGATCAGCAAGGGCGCGAATCTTGACATGGTGAATGACAAGGGCGAAACCGCACTGATGTTTGCGGCCGGAGCAGGCAATCAAAAACTCGTAAAACTCCTCATGGAGAAGGGCGCAGACGCCCAGAAGACAAACGGCGCAGGCGAAACGGTCATGAGCTACGCCAACCGGGCGGGCAACGCGGGCAGCGTGTCACTGCTCGAATCACAAGGCGTCAAGCCGGAGGCTCCCATTGTCCGCAAGAGCGTCATCGTCGACGCGCTGCTCGGCACATGGAAAGGCTTTCAGGACGGAATGCCGCAGGCTGTGTACACGATTGTGTTGAACAAGAACGGCACCTTTGATTTCAATTCGAAATTGACGCCGGAGATCATGAAACAATTCCCCAAGGGCACCATGAACGAGACAATCGCCGCGCAGAAGGGAACGTACACGTTCAACGGCGACACCATGATCTGGACCCCTGTCGGCGCTCCGCCCACTTCCATGAAGTGGCAGCTTGAGAAGGGAATGCTGATCATCGACAACAAGATACGCCTGAAAAAGACCAAGTAGAAAACGCAGTTTGCAGCGGGACGCGGCCTATTTCCCCGTCGGAAAGAAAGTGGTTTTAAGTGTGTCGTGAGACGGGTATGACCTGAACACTCGGAACCCCGCCTCCCGTTATCAGGGGGCGGGGTTCTTTGTTGGCGTCGTTTCCGGGCCGTCAGATCATGGTGTTGATGATGGAGCCCTTGGCGTGTGCGCCGAGGACGCTGGTCTGGAAGTCGTAACTTTGGGCCATGCCCGTGCTGTCGCCGAACGAAGGCCCGGAGTTCATGTAATCCAGGGTCTTGCTGACGAGGGCGCCGCCGGTGGACGCCTTGTCCACCGGGGCGAAGCCCGAGCCGCCGCCCTGATTGTTCATGTAGTCCATGGTCTTCGATACCACGGCAGCGCCAAACGTCTGCTGGTCGAAGGGCGAGAAGCCCCCGAAACCGCCGATTGCCATGGTCATAGTCTACCCTCCCGCCTTCTGGCCGGAAACAACGCCTCTCAATTCGCCGCGAATGGAAATTTTTTCGCCGTGGCGGGATGTCCGTCCCGGCCAGCCTCTTTCCGGGGCTGCGGACGAAATAATCCTCCATCAGCCTTATCGACCGAAATCTGCATGTCTTTAGATGGTGCCTACGAAAAACTCGCAGCCCCGCCCCAGTGTCCGTAGAGAGGTGCTTGCCGCTTTCCGGGGCGACGGGCGGGACGGCCGTGCAGCGGGCGTGAACCAGAGGCGGGTGGCTGCTTCGGTCCTGATGCACTCGCGCTGCGGCGCGAGGGGCGGCCGGATTGACGTATTGTCTCGCCAGGGGAGTTCTGTTATGGTTTTGAGCGCCATTTTGGACTTGCTTGCCAAAACAATTCTCCTGCATAGTCGCCAATCGCGTGTACAGGGGTAGATCGGGTTTGGACTCCGCTCGGCGCTGAGCGGTCGGCATGGCAGGCGCGTTCATGACGGCCCGGACGGGTAGGGGTGTTCCCTGTTGATTGTGGCGGACCGGTTGGTAAAACGGGCAAACCGTGTGTGCGCGATGCGGTCGGCGCGTTGGCGGCACACAGGATCACGGGCGGCGGGCAAATGAAGAAGTACAGAGTTTGGGCGGTGTCATGCGTCCTGGCCGTGAGCCTCGTGCTGCATGCCGGGTGGGTGCGGGCGGAGACGGAGCTTCCGGCCCCGGTCAGCCTTGAGCAGGCCTGTAGCGCCATTTCCGCCAAGCTGGCCAGCGTCGACTTCGCTGAGTGCAGAGACAGCGGGATGCTTTGCACCCACGCATTTTCCTCCGAGGGGTTTCCCCTTATGGTCAAGGAGTATCCGCCGCTGGCTCACCGGCAGCCGCAGTCGCGCGTTCTGGTGCTCGGTGGCACCCATGGCGACGAGTATTCGTCCATCAGCATCGTGTTCAAGTGGATGCAGATTCTCGATGTTCATCATTCCGGCCTGTTCCACTGGGTCTTCGTACCGCTGCTCAACCCGGATGGATTGCTTCGGGATAACTCCACCCGCACCAATCATCGCGGCGTGGACATCAACCGGAATTTCCCCTCGCCCCTCTGGCTTGAGGTCGGCTACCAGCGCTGGGTCGAGTCAGTCAGGCGCAACCCGCGCTATTATCCCGGCCCCCGGGCCATGAGCGAGCCCGAGACGCAGTTTCTCGTGGATCTCATCCAGCGGTTCAGGCCTCACGCCATCATATCGGTACACGCCCCCCTCGGCCTTGTGGACTACGATGGCCCCGGCACACCGCCGCGCAGCCTGGGCAGCCTCAGCTATCGCAAGCTGGGCAACTATCCCGGCACGCTGGGCAACTATGCCTCGGAGTTCGGAGTGCCGGTGATCACCATCGAGCTGGATTCGGCCGGGCGCATGCCTTCACAGGTCGAGATTTCCACCATGTGGGTTGATCTGGTGCGCTGGCTTGTGGATTCCACGCCGCTGCCGTCCTGGGGTGTGATCGAGGCCCGGGAGCCCGGCCCCATGCTTGACGAGGCCTTTTTCGCCAAATAGCGGCCGCCAGTCCGGACCCCGCGTGACAGACCGGCGCGGCGGGTGTATGCTGCTTTCATGGAAGAGATCGGATCCATCGTGATTTCGGCCATTGTCGGCCTGGGGCTGTCCGGGCTGGCGGCCTGGAAGCTCAGGGAACGATGCGCGCCGTGAATTTTCATCTATATCGCGCTCGGCGGAGGTTTCGCCGTGTACTTCATGCTTGGGCTCTTGCGCTGACAGCCGCGTCCTGTCCGGCGCAAAGGGGGGGGCGGGCGGTCATTCGTCGGTCTTGACCTCGTCCCAGAGGGAGTTCATGGCCTCCAGGTCCAGTCCTGAAAAGTCCAGGCCGCGTGACTCGGCCATTTCCTCCATGGCCGCGAAACGGCGCAGGAACTTCTGGTTGGCGAAGTCAAGGGCCGCATTGGCCTTGATTCCCTTGCGTCTGCCCAGTTCCACCAGGGTGAAGAGGTAGTCGCCAAATTCGCGCTCCGAAGCCTCCTCGTCCATCTCCTTCATGGCCTGCCGCCATTCGTCCCACTCGGCCCGCAGTTGGGTCTCCACATCCTCGTCCGTCTTCCATGTGAAGTTGTTGCGGGCTGCCTTGGAGTTGATCCGGTAGGCCTTGAGCAGGGGCGGGAGCCCGGCGGGCAGGGAGTCGAAGACGCGCCTGCGGTCGGTGCCCTCGTTCTCCCGGCGCTTGGTGCGCTCCCAGTTGTCCCACAGTTCCTTGATCGAGCCGAAGGTCTTGTCGGCAAAGACGTGGGGATGGCGGCGGATCATCTTGGCCGCGCTGTGCCTGAGGGAATCGGCCAGGGTGAAGCCCCCGGCGCGTTCGTACAGGGCGGCGATGAAGAGCAGGATGAAGAAAACGTCCCCGAGTTCCTCCATGGCCTCGCCGCTGTCGCCCCGGCGGATGCCGTCGATGAGTTCGAAGGATTCCTCGACGAGGTAGTCGCACAGGCTCTGCGGAGTCTGCTCCTGGTCCCAGGGGCAGCCCCCGGGGCCGAGCAGGGCGTCGATGACATCGCGCAATTCCTTGAGGGCCGCCGAGGAGGCGTCGTCGTGTTCGCTCATGGCGTATGTTCCTTGTGGGGGACTGGGCCGCTTGGGCTGTCCGGTGTGGTTATTGCGGCTCGTCTTCGTCGGTCAGACCCATGGCCTCCCGGGCGGCGTCGATGGCGTCGCGGGCCGGGGGCAGCTCGAACCCCTTGCCCTGGAAGGTGTCGCGCATGGATTCGGGCACCAGGTCCACCATCAGGCCGACCATGTGCTGTGAGCGCGGGGCGATGGTCGATTCCCTGAGCCCGGACCATTCAGGGGCGAACGCCTGGATGAAGATCAAGAAGATCAGGCCCACCAGGACGCCCTCGATGAGGCCAAAGACGCCCCCCGCGGCCCTGTCCACCCAGCCGAGCAGGGAGATGTCCAGCACCGAGCGGAGGAGCTTGGCCAGTGCCCAGAAAACGATCACTGTGCCAAGAAACACGCAGACGTAGGCCAGACCGTCCACGGTCATTTCGTTCTCGATATACAGTTCCAGATGGGGCACGAGCAGATGCTGATACCGGGACGCGAGAAACACGCCCAGGATGATGGCCGACAGCGAGAGCACTTCTCTCACCAGCCCTCTGACGAGACCGCGGACGAGAAAGATGGCGGCTATGCCGATGAGGAGAAAATCCAGAAAATTCATACGTTCCACCTTGCCGGTTGTATCGGTGCTCTCTCTGCTGATGCCACTAGCAAACTGCCGGGGAAATGTGAACTGGCCGGAACGCTTTTTTTCTGGGTGACGCCGTGATTTGCCGGTGCGGGCTTGTGTCTGCCCCGGAACTCGGCTAATTGATACCACCAACCACACGATAATACCCAAGGGAGGAGTGGATGCTGGTCCACAAGACCGAATGCCCCGGCCTGTACATCCTTGAGCCGCGCGTCTTCCAGGACGAGCGGGGGTTCTTTCTGGAAAGCTACAGCCGGGAGGCCTTTCAGAGGGTCGGCATCGACTGTGAGTTTGTTCAGGACAACCACGCCTATTCTCGTGATGTGGGCGTGATGCGCGGCTTTCATTTCCAACTGCCGCTCTTTGCCCAGGCCAAGCTCGTCTGGGTGTCCCGTGGGGCGGTGCTCGACGTGGTGGTGGACCTCCGCAAGGGGTCGCCATCCTTTGGCAGATGCCAGCACGTCATCCTCAGCGCCGCCAACTTCAAGCGCATGTACATCCCCAAAGGGTTCGGCCACGCCTATGTGACCATCATGCCGGACACCGAGTTCCAGTACAAGGTGGACGCTCCCTACAGGCCCGATCATGAGTTCGGCAT
Organism: Pseudomonadota bacterium; assembly: GCA_043824835.1. Taxonomy (GTDB): domain Bacteria; phylum Desulfobacterota; class Desulfovibrionia; order Desulfovibrionales; family Desulfovibrionaceae; genus Pseudodesulfovibrio. Next base: position 6,735 of record JBDRSO010000070.1, read on the forward strand.
CGCCTGGAACGACCCGGACATTGCTTTTGACTGGACTCCTGCCCTCGGGGAGCGTGCCCCTATTTTGTCCGAAAAGGACCGCAGGCTCGGCTCGCTTGCCGATTTTGATACCCCTTTCATTCACGAGGAACACTGACATGCCCGAGTCCAATCCCGGGGCCGGATTTGCCGAGGAGTGCCACGCCATCGTTTTGGCTGGCGGGTCCGGCACCCGGCTCTGGCCCCTGAGCCGAAATCTGCTGCCCAAGCAACTGCTGGTGCTCGGCGGCGAGCTGACCCTGCTCCAGCAGACCGTGCGGCGCGTATTGACCACCTTTGCGCCCGGCCGCGTCTGGATAGTGACCAACGAGGAGCACCTCTTTGAGGTGCGCAAACAGGTCGCGGCCATCGACGCAGGGCTGGCCGGACAGGTGCTGGCAGAGCCCTTGAGCCGCAACACCCTCCCGGCCATCATGCTCGGTCTCGACCAAGTCGTCGGCGACAACGAAAAGGTGCTGGCCGCCGTGTTTCCGTCGGATCACATGATAGGTAATGGTGAGGCCTGGATCGGCGATTTGGTCAAGGCGTCGCGGCTTGCGGCCCGGGGCCGGTTCGTCACCTTTGGCGTGGAGCCATCCAAGCCGGAGACGGGCTACGGCTACATCACGCTCGGCGAGTCGCTGGAGGAGGGCGTGTTCGCAGTGAACGGATTTGTGGAAAAGCCCGATCTGCCGACGGCGGAGGGTTTTCTGCGCGACGGCACTCACTTCTGGAACAGCGGCATGTTCCTGTTCCGGGCCAGGGATTTTCTGAAACAGGTGGCCCGGTGCCAGCCCGACCTATGGGACTGGTGGATGGCCAGGGGCGAACGTCCTCTTGTTCAGGGATACCGGGATATACCCAATATCTCTGTCGATTATGGCGTGGTCGAGAAGATCGACAACATCGACGTGGTCCGCGCCGGGTTCGAGTGGGACGACCTGGGCAGCTGGGAGGCACTGTACCGCCTGGGCGACAAGGACGGGAACAGCAACGTGATCATGGGCGACGTGCTGGCCATGGACTGCCGCAATTCGCTGCTCATCAGCCAGGGCGGCAAGCTCGCGGCCGTGGGACTTGAGAATATGATAATGGTCCAGACCCGCGATGCCACCTTGAGCTGCCCCATGAAGCATGTGCAGTCCGTGCGCAGCGTTGTGGACGCCCTCAAGGCTGAGGGAAGCCGATTGGTGGAGAGCCACCCGACCGTGGTCCGCCCCTGGGGCAGCTACTGCGTCCTTGAGGAGGGACCGCACTACAAGATCAAGCGCATCCAGGTGAATCCCGGTGCGCGCTTGAGTTCGCAGATGCACCATCACCGCAGCGAGCACTGGGTCGTGGTGGACGGCACCGCCGAGGTGGAGGTGGACGGCGAGGTCAGGATCATGGTCGAAAACCAGTCGGTGGACATCGCCAAGGCCTCGCAGCATCGGCTGGCCAACCCCGGCAAGGTCCCCCTCAATATCATCGAGATCCAGAGCGGCCCGTACCTTGAAGAGGACGACATTGTGCGCTTCGAGGACGTCTACGGGCGGGTTAAGAAATAATTTAAAACCGGGTTTTTCCCATGAAGCACAGGGATATGATTGGTGTTTTCCGTGTCTGGTAGATCGTGAAAATTTTCATATTCTCTTGACATAAAATCAATCTGTGCCGTATGGGTGCGTTGTTCAATATGTGTGATTTTCACTTAAACTTTAGAGTGATGGGGCGAGGTTATGGAGGAAAGAAAATCATCGAAACGGTGTGGAGGGGTTCTCCCTTTCATCATCGGCTTCCTGGCCACATGTATCTTGGGGTGGGCTGTCATCCCGGGCTTGTTCTTCACAAAGGTTGAGCAGCCGTTGCGGTTTAGCCATGCCATCCATGTGGAGGACCAAGGGCTGGACTGTGACAGCTGCCACTCTTTCCGGGATGACGGTTCCTTTTCCGGATTCCCCACCAACGAAGCGTGTGAGGACTGTCACGCGATTGACCCCGAGGAGGCGATGGAGGCCATCGCCGAGGCGGGCATTGATCCCAACGATTCCGAAGCCATCATGCAGGCCAAGCTCGACGTCATTGAGGACAGCATCCTCTCCACGTCCGAGGAGGACATCCAGGCCGAGCGTGAGTACCTCGTCAAGTACCTCATCCAGGGCAAGGAAGTGCCGTGGCTGAACTACCAGTACCAGCCCGACAACGTCTACTTCTCCCATCAGGCCCACGCCGGACTCGACATCGCCGAACTGGCCTCGATGAAGAACGAACTGGCCCGGGTTGTGGACAAGTCGGTGTTTGACGAGCCCGCGGAACAGAACTGCAACCTGTGCCATCTCAAGGATGTTCACACGAGCAATGACCTTCCGCCCCTTGAGCGGAACATTCTGTCCGGCTACAGCAAGATGACCATGAAGATGTGGAAGTGCGAACGGTGCCACGCCCTCATGGGCCAGTCCAACGCTTGCTACACTTGCCACAAGTAAAGGGGAACTGAAGATGAGCGTAGCACGCAGAGCTTTTATACAGATGAGTGTGGGCGCGTCCGTCGGTATCCTTTTTACTCCGACGGTCTGGACTGCCCTGGACGACGTGTCCATCTGGACGCAGAATTGGCCCTGGATTCCCACGCTGAAATACGGGGAAGTCAAAGGTCAGCCCACTGTGTCCAAAATGTGTGAATCCGGCTGTGCCGTGAAGGTCCGCACCGTTGCGGGCCAGGCCTTCGGAACCGAAGGCAACGTGGACAATCCGCTTTCGGGCGGAGGCATCTGTCCGCTGTGCGCCAACGGCGTCCAGGTCATGTACAGCCCGACCCGGATCAAGGCCCCCCGTCTCAACGGGACCGAGATATCCTGGGACGAGGCCCGCACGATAGTGGCCGAAAAGCTCGCCGCGGCGGGCAGCCGGGTTGCCGTGATCAGCGGCGACCAGAGCGGCACCATCAACGAGGTCTTCTCGGCGTTGCTGGCCAGTCAGGGCAGCGACGATTTCTATGCCATGCCGTGCGAAATGCAGACGGCCGACAAGGCGTGGACCGGCCTCATGGGCGGCTCCGGTCAGGTCGGATACGATCTCGAAAAGGCCGATGTGGTCCTGCTGGCCGGTGCCGACGCCCTGGAGTCCTGGGGGCCCACCGTTGCCAACATGAAGGCATTTGCCGCCAACGATTCCGGCAAGTTCATCTTTGCCGGTCCGATGCAGACCCGCACCGCGGCCGTCACCAGCAAGTGGGTGCCGGTCCCGGCCGAGGGCATGGCCGCCTTCACGCTGGGCATCTGCTACTATGTCATGCAGGCCGGTCGGTCTGTTGGCACTGTCGACTTCGAGCAGTTCAAGTCCATGGTCGTGAGCAACTACACCCCGGCCAAGGTCGAGGCCACCACCGGCGTACCCGCCGACACCATGGCCGACATCGCCAGGACTCTGCTCACCGCCCGCAACCCCGTGGTCGTCCCGGCTGGCTCCGTTGCCGCCGATGCGGCCGCCTTTGCGCTGAACCTGCTCCTGGGCGGTGCCATGATGGTGCTGCCGGAGTTCGACATGGCCATCAACACCGCCATGTCCCGTAGCGAGATGTTCAAGAAGGACATCCTTCAGGGCGTCAGCGCTGATCTGCTGCTGGTCTACGAAGCCAACCCGGTCTACGCCCTGCCCGAGCAGGTCAAGGCCGGATTCACAGTGGCCTTCGACAGCGTGGAGACCGAGACTACGGCGGTCGCCGATCTGGTGCTGCCCACACCGCACTCCTACGAGCGGTTCGACGACATGGTCAGCCCCTACGGCATGCCCGTGGCCACCTACACCATCGGAGCCCCGGTATCCAAGCCGACTCTTGATGTCATGAACGCTGGCGACTTTGTGCTTGGGCTGGTCGATCTCGGCTTCGAGAACTTCGAGGAAGTGCTCGACGCCAAGGTGGCCGCCATCGGTGCCAACAAGCGCAGGCTGATGTCCGGCACCGCCCATGTGGCGGAGGGCTCGGCCTCTGTTGACGGAGTCACCCTGGCCTCCAGCGTGCTGGGCAAGGCCGCCGTGCCCGTCAAGGGCACCGGAGCCGTGGCCCTGGCCCCCTACATGATGCTCAACGTGGGCACGGCCAATCAGGCCACCACGCCCAACGCCCCCTGCACCATCAGCAACAACCAGCTCATCGGCGACCACATGGTCGTCATGATGGCTTCCGCCACTGCCAAAAAGCTTGGCGTGGATGTCGGAACCAAGGTCAAGCTCTCTGGTGGAAACGGGGAGTGCGTGGCGCTGGTCCAGATATACGAGGGCGTTCTGCCCGGCGTCGTGGCCGCTCCTCTGGGCATGGGCCATACCGTGGGTGACGAGTTCTCGAAGGGCAAGGGCGATAATGTCTACAAGATTCTCACGGTGAGCTCGGAGGCTGCCACTGGCACCTCCACATGGGCCGGTTCCACTGTGAACATCGCCAAAATCTAGGGGGAACCGACATGGAAATAAAAGAATTCAAAATCAAGTGGGGCATGGTCATTGATATTGACAAGTGCACCGGTTGCGGAGCCTGCATGGTCGGCTGCCAGGTGGAGAACAATATCGCTCCCATGACCAAGAAAGACCCATATAACTATGTTCAGGCTCTGACCTGGGACCGCGACGACGCTTCCAACAAGCTGCGGACCCTGACCTGGTTGTACGTGTACGAACTCTCCAATGGAAAGGTTTTCCCTGACCACGAGGTTGCGTACCTGCCCAGGCCCTGCATGCAGTGTGGTAATCCCGCCTGTGTGCCCGTGTGCCCGGTTGTGGCCACCGACAAGAACGAGGAAGGCGGCATCGTCTCCCAGATCTACCCCCGTTGCATCGGATGCCGGTACTGCATGGCTGCGTGCCCCTACCATGCCCGATACTTCAACTGGTGGGATCCCCTCTGGCCCGAGGGAATGGACAAGGGCTTGAGCCCCAGCGCCTCGGTACGCCCGCGTGGCGTGGTCGAGAAGTGCAGCTTCTGCCATAGCCGCTACCTGGATGCCAAGAACAAGGCCCGGGCCGAAGGTTCCGATCCCATGGACCTCGCTGACGGCGCGTACAACACGGCCTGCGCGGAAATCTGCCCCACCAAGGCCATCACCTTCGGCGATCTGAACAATCCCGAGCACAAGGTGTATGAGCTTGCCAAGGGCAAAAACTCCTTCCGCCTGCTTGAGAAACTCGGTCTGGACCCCCAGGTCTACTACACGACCGAGCGCGAGTGGGTGCGCATGCAGGGCGACAACTACAATGGCGACGGCGATAACGGCGCTGCGTCCAACAATCACGGCTAGGAGGTGAGCAATGGATAGCAAACTCTTCCCGGAAGGGGTCCAGCGGTGCTCGTTCGGCCAGTTCGCCCTCTGGTTGGTGCCGATCCTCGGTATCTTCGTCTGGGGTCTGTATGGTGCTGTGCTGGTGCTCTACAACGGTATCGGCACCACCGGACTGGACAACTACTTCGGGTTCGGTGCGTGGATCACCTTTGACCTCGCCGTCATCGCCTTGGGTGCTGGCGCGTTCTTCACGGGTTTCCTCAAGTACATCCTGAAAATAAAGCAACTTGAAAAGATCATCAACCTGACGGTCATCGTCGGCTTCATCTGCTACTCCGGCGCTATGCTGGTGCTGACGCTCGATATCGGTCAGCCGGGCCGCGCTTGGTTCGGCTACTGGCACCCGAACGTCCACTCCATGCTGACGGAAGTCATCTTCTGCATCACCTGCTACTGCACCGTCCTGATCATCGAGTTCGTCCCGCTGATCCTGGAGCAGAAGCAGCTGAACAAGATTCCTTTCATCCATGCGCTGGCGCACAACATGCATGTCAACATGGCTCTGTTCGCAGGCCTTGGCGCCTTCCTGTCCACCTTCCACCAGGGTTCCCTCGGCGGCATGTACGGCGTCCTCATCGGTCGCCCCTATGCCTTCCGCGAGGGCTTCTTCATCTGGCCCTGGACCTTCTTCCTGTTCGTGCTTTCCGCCGTGGGTACCGGCCCGGTCTTTACCGTCCTGGTCGCCACCTTCATGGAAAAGCTCACGGGCAAGAAGCTGGTGGACTTCAAGACCAAGGCCCTGATGGGCAAGATCGCCGGCTCCATGCTCTGTGTCTACATGTTCTTCAAGATTCTGGACACCTGGGCCTGGGCCGTCGGTTATCTGCCCTCTGTGGGACTGACCTTCGACGAGATGTTCTATGGCATTGCCTACGGCAAGTGGCTGCTCTGGACCGAGCTTGTGCTGTGCGGTGTCGTCCCGGCCATCATGCTGGTGGTACCGACCATCAGAAACCGGCCTGCGATGCTTTACACAGCCGCCATCCTCGGTTGTATCGGCGTGTGCATCAACCGCTATGTGTTCACGGTCCAGTCTCTGGCGCATCCAGCCATGCCCTTTGACGGCTGGCAGGTGTACTATGCCAACTGGGTCGAGTACGCCACGTCCCTCATGATCGTTGCCTACGGCTTCCTGGTCCTGAGCCTCAGCTACCGCTATCTGCCGGTCTTCCCCCTGGAGACCAAGCTGAACTATCAGAGCAAGTAGGTCTGATACCCCCGTCACTCCAAGGCCCGCTCGAAAGAGCGGGCCTTTTTGTTTTCGTGGCACGATGATTCGTGAAGCGCCTGGGAGCGTTGTCCGAGAATGGCTTGTTGATGAAGGGAAGAGAGAAGGCTGTGAGCCGTCGCTGGCGCTCATCCAGGTTTGAAGAACCTTCCTCTGCTTGAGCCGCTTCGCACTTTGTGCGACGCCGGATTCCCATTGGTCACCGGTGGGAGAACGGGGAATAGGATTACAGACGCGGTTGGACCAGCTGTGACTGTGGCAACCAAAGATTCTTGCAGCCCCTTCCGCTGCGTGAAATGGGAACGGCCCGACCACCTTCCGGGGTGGTTGGGCCGTTCCCATTTCACGCGCCTTCATGACCGCCGGAGGCACGCCTGGGGTCCAGGGGCCTTAGGCCCCTGGCGGGTCCGGGCAGAGCCCGGCCGCCGGAGGCATCAATCATAGGGTCAGGAGGCTTCCCCTGGAGCGTCTTCTGGTTGTGCGGTGCGGGCGTCGAGCCAGGGTTGGAATTCGTCCATGTAGGTGTAGAAGATGGGCGTGAGGTAGAGGGTGACGATCTGGGAGAAGGCGAGGCCGCCGACCACGGCGAGGCCAAGGGGGCGGCGGATTTCCGCGCCCGCGCCAAAGCCGAGGGCGATGGGCATGGCACCCATGATGGCGGCCAGGGTGGTCATGATGATGGGCCGGAACCGGATGGTCGCGCCCTGGAAGGCCGCCTCTTGCGGGGAGAGGCCTGTTTTTTCGGCTGCGATGGCGAAGTCCACGACCATGATGGAGTTCTTTTTGACGATGCCGATGAGCATGATGATGCCGACCATGCCGTAGAGGTCGAGGTCGTAGCCGAAGAGCATGAGGGTGAGCAGTCCGCCAAAGGCTGCGGAGGGCAGGCCCGAGAGGATGGTCAGGGGGTGGATGAAGGATTCGTAGAGGCTGCCGAGCAGAATGTAGATGGCCACGATGGCAATGAAAAGCAGGAAGTAGAGGGAGTTCATGGATTCGGCAAAGGCGCCTGCCGTGCCCTCGAAGATGGTGCTGACGGTTTGGGGGAGTTTCTCGATGGCGAGGGTTTCCACGGCCTCGGTGATCTGCCCCATGGAGGTTCCGGGCTTGCCGCTGAAGGCGTAGGTGACGGATTCGAGCTGGCCGGTGTGGTTGACCGTGACCGGGCCGGTGGATTCCTTGATTCTGGCCAGGGCGTCGAGGCGAATGAGATTCCCTGAGTCGGAGCGGATGTAGAGCATGGAGAGGGCGTCCGAGTTGCGCTGGAACTCGGGCTTGAGCTGCATGATGACCTTGTATTCGTCCACCACGGTGTAGATTGTCGATATCTGGCGTTCGCCGTAGGCGGTGAACAGGGCGTTTTCGATGTCGTCTGCCGTGACGCCGAGGCTGCTGGCCAGGTCGCGATTGATTTCGATTTCGACCTGGGGGGTGCTGATTTGCAGGTCGCTGTTGACGCCGGTGAGCAGCGGATGCTTGCGCAGGTCCACTTCAAATTGCTCGGCGCTGGCGTAGAGGGTGGCCGAGTCGGGCGAGAGCAGGGTGAAGAGGTAGTCGCCCTTGGCCTGCTTGCCGCCGATGGGGATCATGGGCGGGTTGACCAGGAAGACTTCCAGCCCCGGCAGTGAGTTGGCCGGCCCCCAGAGTTCGCGAAGGATTTCGTCCAGGCTCTTTCGCTCGCCCGCCGGTTTGAGCAGGGCCACGATCATGCCCTGGTTGGAGAGTGGGGAGCCGATGATCTGGATCTGGTCCCTGATGCCCGGGTTTGACCCGATGATGGGCACGGTCTCCATCTGCTGACGCTCCAGCGACTCGTAGGCGATGCCCTGGCGGGCCTGGGTGAAGCCCATGATCAGGCCTTGATCGTCGCTGGGCAGGAATCCTTTGGGAATGATGATAAAGGCCCAGGCCGTGACCGCCAGGAGCAGGCCCGAGGCGATCATGGTGGAGCCGCGATGGCGCAGGCAGAAATGCAGGCTGGCCTTGTACCAACTCATGAGTTGGTCGAACACGGGGTCGGACTCGGCGATGCGGGTCTTGCTCTTGAGCAGTCGGCTGCCGAGCATGGGGGTGAGCGAGAGCGAGACCACGCCGGAGACGAGGATGGCCACGGTGATGGTGGTGGCGAACTCGTGCAGCACGCGGCCGACAATGCCCGCCATGAACATGATAGGCACGAAGACGATGGCCAGCGAGAGGGTCATGGAGATGATGGTAAAGCCGATTTCGCTTGCGCCGTCCCTGGCCGCCTGCATGGGCGTCTTACCCATTTCCAGATGGCGGATGATGTTTTCGATCATGACGATGGCGTCGTCCACGACAAAGCCCACGCACAGAGTGAGTGCCATGAGCGAGAAGGTGTCGAGGGTGAAGTCCATGAGGTGCATGACCGCGAATGTGGCGACGATGGAAAAGGGGATGGCTACCGAGGCGATGAAGGTGGAGGCTATGTTTCGCAGGAAGATGAAGACCACGAGGATGACCAGGGCCACGGCCAGACCCAGGGTGAATTTGACATCGTTGACCGACTCCTCGATGAACTGGCTGTTGTCGTGAACGATGTCGAGGATGATGCCCGCAGGCATCTGGGAGGTGATCCAGGGCAGCTTTTGCCTGATGGAGTCCACGATCTCGATGGTGTTGGTGCCGGGTTGGCGTTTGACGGCGATGGTCAGGCTGTGCTTGTCGTTGAGCCAGGAGCTGAAGCGCTCGTCCTTGACGCCGTCTTCCACCAGACCGAGGTCGCTCAGGCGCACGGGCTGGCCGCTGCGGTAGGCCACCACCACGTCGCGGTATTCGTCGGCGGTGAGGAGCTGGCCGTTGTCTTCGAGCATGAGCGACTGCTCAGCCCCTTCCAGGGTGCCAAGGGGCAGGTTGACGTTGGCCTTTGCCACCGCGTCCCTGACCTCGTCGATGCCCAGGCTGCGCGAGGCCAGTTCGCGCGGGTCGAGCCGGATGCGCACGGCGTATTGCTTTTCGCCGTAGATGAGCACCTGGGCCACGCCGGGAATCATGGAGATGGTCTGGGTGAGGAAGGTCTTTGAGTAGTCGTTGACCGTGGACATGGGCAGGGTTTCCGAACGCACCGAGAGATAGAGAATGGGCGTGTCCGCCGGGTTGACCTTCTGGAAGCTCGGCGGGTCGGTTATTTCCTGGGGCAGGTTGCTGGAGGCGCGGGCGATGGCTGATTGCACGTCCAGAGCCGCGCCGTCGATGTTGCGGTCGAGGTCGAATTGCAGGGTGATGGTGGTGGAGCCCAGTGAGTTGACCGAGCTCATGGATTGCAACCCGGCGATGGAGGAAAACTCGCGCTCAAGGGGGGAGGCCACGCTGGAGGCCATGGTCTTGGGGTTGGCCCCGGACATGGATGCCGAGACCTGGATGGTGGGGAATTCCACGGCCGGCAGGTAGCTCACCGGCATGTGCAGATAGGAGACGATGCCGAAGAAGAGCAGGCCCAGCATGGTCAGGGCCGTCATGACCGGCCTGCGGATGAAGAGTTCCGTGATCTGCATCAGGAGTTCTCCTGCCCTTTGGTGGCGTTGGCGTCAGCGCCGGGCGCTGCGGTGGGGGCGTTTTTGACGGTCACCGGCGCATCCGGGTAGAGCCGGAGCATGCCCTCGATGACCACGGTATCCCCGGCGGCGAGGCCCGAGTCGATGACCACCTCCTCGTCCACGCGCAGGCCCGGAACCACGGGCCTGACCTTGGCCTTGCCATCCTCGATCACGAAAACATACCTGCCGTCAGGACCGCGCTGCACGGCCTGGGCCGGGACGCGTATTGCATTTTTCTTGACCGAGAGGATGAGGTCGATGGTCACGAACTGGCCGGGCCACAGGGCGGTGTCCGCATTGGGAAAGCGTGCCTTGAGATTGATCATGCCGGTGTCCGGGTTGACCCAGTTGTCCATGAAGGTGAGTGCGCCCTGAGCGGGCTCGGCCCCGGAGAGGGAGGGGGTGGCCAGGGCGGTCAGCTGGTTGTCCACATATTCGGCCCGGATGCGGGGCAGTTCGTAGCCAGGCACGGAGAACTGCACGTCGGCCGGGGAGAGGGTCTTGATGACCACCAGTTCGTCCTTGTCCGCGCCAACAAGGTTGCCCTCGTCGAGGAGGGTGCTGCCCGCCATGCCGTCGATGGGCGAGGTGATCTGGGTGAACTTGACGTTGCGGCTGGCGATGTCCACCTGGGCGGAGTCCGCCTCCATGGCCTTGCGCGCGGTCTCGTAGGAGGTGAGCTTGACCTCGTATTCGTCGCGGGAGATCACGTTCTGGTCGTAAAGGTCTTTGTAGCGCAGGTATTCCTTGCGGGCGTACTCGGCGCTGGCCCTGTCGCTGGCCACGCTGGCCTGGGCGCCACGCTGGGTGTAGATGTAGGTTTCTGGGTCTATGGTGTAGAGGAGCTGCCCGGCGGTGACCATGTCGCCATCAAGGAAGTGGATGCGCATGATGTGCCCGTCCACGCGGGATTTCACGGTCACCGAGTTGGACGCCTTGACGTTGCCCACGGCCTTGATGGTTACCGGGGTGTCCACAGCCTTGGCCTTGACGGTTGTCACCGGGGCGGGCGGACGGTGCGCGGCGTCTTTTCCCTCGCCGCATCCGGCCAGTGCAAACAGCAGGCAGAGCAGGCCCAGAGCGGACACGATGCAACGGGTCGTGTTTTTTATTGGCAGTGATCCGGGATGACGAGGGAGAGGTGTATTGGTCATGTTTGCTCCGGTCCGAGGTGGTTGTCGAAAAAAAGCGGTGCCATTTCATACGCTGTGGCAGGATTCAGTGCAATGGCAAAGAGCGAGGGATGGGGCCCAGTCTGCGGAAAACTGATCAGGGTCTTGACTTTCAAGCGGATTCGGATAACAAGATACAGGCGAAAACGATGCCCGGAAAGCCTGGCCAAAGGGGGCTTGCAGTCTTTTCGGGTCCATTTTTTTGCCCAATTTACGCTCGGAGTATCCTACATGGCAATGATTGAAGTGCAGAAGCTGCATAAATGGTTTGGCGATTTTCACGTCCTCCAGGGCATCACCGAATCGGTGAACAAGGGGGAGGTTCTGGTTATCTGCGGGCCGTCCGGCTCGGGCAAATCCACATACATCCGATGTATCAAGCGGCTGGAGGAATACCAGAAGGGAACATTCCTCTTTGACGGCAAGGACGTCCACTAAAAGGACGTCAACATCAACAGCC
>JBDRSO010000071.1:0-8748 GCA_043824835.1 Pseudomonadota bacterium
CATCTCGCCCTTTTCCACCTGTGCCACAACCGACAATTTAAAGGCCATCGTGTAATCGCGTCGGGTGCGTCTAACTCGCTGTTTGGATTTGTCTTCCATAAATAGGTCCTCTGGGTGTCAACCTATTTCAGGACGGGACACTCGCCATTGAAAGGCCCGGAGCGTTCCGCCCCGGGCCTTTTCCTTTGGCTCGGCTGAACCGGAAGAGGCGTTGCCCCTACATATGATAGAGGACGAAGTTGATCAGGAAATGGACGACGGTGGACGGCCAGATGGAGCCGGTGGCCAGGACAGCCGGAGTCAGGATGAGACCGTAGATGAAGGCATCGGTCAGGGTGTGGGCCGAAAGGGACCAGTGCATGAGCGAGAAGAGCAGGGCCGAGACCACATACAGGGCCGGGACGGACAGACGCGGCCGCAGCACGGACAGGGCCAGCCCCCGACAGACCAGCTCCTCGCTCACGGCCACGAGCACCAGCCCGGCCGTGGCGTCGAAGCGGAACAGGGGCGAGGCTGTGTCAAGCGGCACCCCGCCCAGCGCCCAGGTGGGGAAATGCGGGGCGAGCACGAACTCCGAGAGCCAGAGATAGGCCATGGCCGCTGCCGAGGTGGCCACGGTCCACAGGATCAGGTCCGTGACCGGCGGCCAAGTCAGGCCGAGGGAGACGCGATCCAGCGCGCCGCGCCTGAGCATGCACAGAAGAAAGACAATGATGCCAAACCGCATGGCATAGTCGATGAGCACCCAGGCCGTGTAGTCTGTGACGGCTATGTTGACGAAATCATTGAGATAGTACGGCAGGTAGGCGAGGACGAGGATGGTGGCGCGGCTCATGATTCCCCCTGTCTTGGGCGCGGCTCCCCAAGCTGATGATAGACCTTGAGGTGGTCGGCTACCATGCGCTGTGCAGCGAACCGCCTGCTGCCCGAGACAAAGGCGTTGGTCCCCAGCCGGCGGCAGCGGGCCGGGTCGACCAGGAGCGCGGCAGCTGCTTCGATGAAGGCCGCCCTGTTGCGCGGCGCGACCAGCAGGCCGGTCTCGTCGTGGGAGACCTGCTCCGGCACCCCGCCCACGGCGTAACCCACCACGGGCAATCCCTGGGCCATGGCTTCGAGGATGACCAGGGAGTGGTTGTCGGCCAGGGTGGGGTAAAGGAGCGCATCGGCCGCAGCCATGAGCAGGGCGAGGCGCTCGCGCTCCACATAGGGCCAGATGACCAGATCGCCCTCGCGGCCTTCGGTGTCGCCGCCCACGGCAAAGCAGAGGGCACCGGGCACCCGGGCCTTGATGGCCTTCCAAAGGCCGCGCCAGTCTCCCCCGGACTTGTAGGCCGCGCCCAGGCCGCCGTGGGCCGCAAACACGGCCACCCGGGCCGCCGGCAGGAGACCCAGCCGGGCGCGCGCCTCGTGGCGGGACATGGGGTGGTCGGGCCAGGGGATGCCGTTGGGGATGACGGTCACGGGCCGGTGCAGGTGGGATTTGGCCAGCCGGGCCAGCCAGCGCGACGGGGCGATGAGGACCGGGTCCAGCCGGTGCAGCGACTGGTACTTGCCATGGCGCACCCGGTCGCTGTCGGCAAAGGCGCGGGGACAGGGGGCGGCGCATTGCGCCTCCAGGCCCTGGCAGTCGAGGGGATAGGGGCAGCCGCCGGTGAAGAGTTCGCAGTCGTGCAGGGTCATGACCACCCGGGTTCCTTGCGGGATGGCCCCGAGCAGGCCGGACCAGTCCCCGGAGCAGTGGATGTGGGCCGCCTCTGTCAGGGCCAGTGCCGGGCCGAAACCGCCCGGTGTGACCACCGAGGAGGCATGGGCATGGGGCGACTCCCCCAGGTGGACCCCGGACTCGGCCACCTCGCAGGTCAGCCGCACGGGCAGGCCCGACGCGGCCATGCCCTCGGCCAGGAGCCGGGCCACGCGTGTGGCACCGCCGGTCCATTCAAGACCCGTGTGATGGACCAGGGGCGGGATCATCGGGGATTCGGGCGGGGATTCGGCCGGGGATTCTATCGGACGGCCCACGCGCTACTCCTTGACTGTCTCCAGGTCCAGGACCATGTCCACCAGATCCCCGTCGTGCGGGTCTGGGGTGACGACAAAGCCGAACTTGCGGGACAACCCCTGCATGGCCTTGTTCTCGATCATGGTCTGGCCTGTGAGGCGGCGGGTGCCCCGATCGCGGGTGTAGCGGATTCCCTTGTGGAAGAGCAGGCTGCCAAGACCCTCGCCCTTCTGGTCCGAGCGGACCACGATGGCGAACTCGGCCTCGCTGTTGTCGGGCTTGGTGTTGGTACGCATGACGCCCAAGGTCTCGGGCTCGCCGCGCTCGTCTTGGGCCGTGGCGATGAAGGCCATCTCGCGGTCATAGTCGATCTGGGTGAAGCGGGCGATGTCCTTGTGGCCGAAGTCGCGCTGGACCACGCCGAAGAAGCGCAGCCGCAGGTCTTCGTCCGAGAGGTTGGCCAGGAAGGCGCGATGGGTGCCTTCGTCCTCGGGCCGGATGGGCCGGATGGTCACGTGGCGGCCGCCCTTGAGGGTGACGCACTCCTCAAGCTCGCGGGGATAGGGCCGGATGGCCAGCCGCCGCTCGCCCTCGCCCTCAAAGGGAGCGATGGTGATCTTGCCGCCCAGGGCGAGGACGCCCTCGTTGTCGGCGTACAGGGGGTTGATGTCGATGGACGCGATCTGGGGCACGTCCACGATGAGCTGCGATATCTGGATCAGGGTCAGGGAGATGTCGTCGATGTCGGCGGGCGGGTGCGAGGGCGTCCCCTTGAGCAGGGTCGCGATGCGGGTGCGCCCGATCAACTCCCGGGCCAGGCTCATGGACAGCGGAGGCAGGGTCAGGGCAGAATCCTGAATCATCTCCCGGGCCATGCCGCCGTGACCAAAATGCAGCACCGGGCCGAAGACCGGGTCCACCTCGGCCGACATGGCCAGCTCGTGAGCACCGGGCCTGCGCCCCATCTTCTGGACCGTGAAGCCTTCGATGTAGGCGTCAGGCCGCTCACGGGTGACCCGGGCCAGGATGGACGCCGCCCCTTCCCAGACCCGCTCCGGGGTCTCCAGGTCGAGCAGCACGCCGCCCATGTCAAAGGGCTGGGGAATCTGTGGGCTTCTCAGCTTGAGGGCCACGGGATAGCCCAGCTCATCGGCCGCGATGACCGCCTCCTTGGCCGAGCGCGCGATGCGCGTCTCCACCACCGGGATGCCGTAGGCGGCCAGGATGTCCTTGGCCTCGGGCTCGGTCAGGCTGGCGCGCCCGGCGTCGAGCGCCTTGCGCACGATCTCCCTGGCCCGGGTGGTGTCCGGGAAGAAGTCCGAGGGCAGGGAATCAGGCGTTTCGATGAGCATTTCCTGGTTGCGCTGGTACTCGGCCATGTAGAGGAAGGCGCGCACGGCGTGGGTGGGTGTCTCATAGGTAGGGATGCCCGCCCGGCTGAAAATCTCGCGCGACTGGACTGCCGTGCCCGAGCCGAGCCAGGCAGTGAGCACCATGCGGTGCGCCCGCTTGAGCGCATCGCACAGGGCAGAGGCCACATCCAGGTCCGGCACAGCCGTCCAGGGCACGTGCATGACCAGGATGCCGTTGGACCCCTTGTCCTTGAGCAGCAGCTTGACCACCTCGGCGTAGGCCTTGCCGTCGGCGTTGTAGGGGATGCCCACGGGGTTGGAGCGCGACCAGTTCTCCTCGCCCAGCAGGGCGTCGAGGGCGGTCACGGTCTCGTCGGCCAGCGGGGCCAGCTCGCCCCCGCCCGCCAGCAGCCTGTCGGCGGCCAGGATGCCCGCGCTGGTGCCGTTGGTCAGGATGGCCAGCTTGCGGCCGTAGACGTGCCGCAGGGTGCCCAGGGTCTGGGCCGCGTCGAACAGGCCGTCGATGTTCTCCACGCGCAGCATGCCCGCGCGCCGGAAGGCCACATCGTAGACCGCGTCGCAGAGCCGGTGCCCGCCGTCCTCCTGGTGCCGGTGCTCGTCGTAGACGATATCCAGCGCCTGCCCCGGCCGCACCACCAGCACCGGCTTGTTGCGCGAGGCGGCCCGGGCCGCAGACATAAACTCGCGCGCGTCCTTGAGGGACTCCATGTAGAGCATGATGGAGCGGGTCTGCGGGTCCGAGGCGAGATAGTCGAGGATGTCGGCAAAAGAGACATCGATGCGGTTGCCCAGGGCGACCATGTGGGAAAAACCCACGCCCTTGGCCTGGGCCCAGTCCAGGACCGTGGCAAAGAGCGAGTCGGACTGGGAGACAAAGGCCACCTTGCCCGGCGCAGCCCTCATATGGGCCAGTGAGGCGTTGAGATTGAGAGAGGGGACCATGAAGCCGAGCGACTTCGGCCCGAGGATGCGGATGTCCGGCGGGCTGGCAATCTGGAGGATGGTGGCCTTGATGTCCTGGCGCTCTTCACTGCTCATGCCCGAGAAGCCCGAGCCCATGAGCACCGCGCCCCGGGTGCCGCCCTGCTTGAGGGAGTGGATGATCTCGGGCACCTCGTCCAGCGGCGAGCAGACCACGGCCAGGTCGGGCACCTTGGGCAGGGCCTTGACCGAAGCATAGGTGAGCACGCCCGCGATGGCCTCGGCCGTGTCCGACACGGGCATGACCGGCCCCAGGAACCCGCCCGCCATGAGGTTGCGCATGACGATGTTGCCCGCGTTGCGCGGATCATTGGTGGCGCCGATGACCGCCACGGACCTCGGCTTGAAGAGATATTCCAGGTTGATGACGCTCATGTGGCTCCTCGGGTGGATGCAATGCGCTGGGTATGGGGCACGCTACCTTGTTTTGTCCCTGCGGCGCAACCGCCTTGTGCCGCCCTAACAGACTGTTGAAAAATGGCAATCTGCGTCGTTGCTTCAAAAAGTTCAAATCCTCGCGCACAGGAAGTACTCTTCGTCCTTGAACTTTTTTCGCGCCTAGCACCTCACCATTTTTGAACAGTCTGCATGGTTTGACTTTTTCAACGGCCAGCTAAAGAAACGCCGCAAGGCCGCCGATAAGACCCATTGAAGAACCAGCTTTCACGCAAAGGAGACAGCCATGGGAATCGAACTCGGCATGATGCAAAACCCGGCGCAATTGGCCGAGGCCATGGACATCCGCACGGCCCCCGCCCTGGAAAAAACTGCGGAAGAGGAATCCAGGGCAGCCAAGACACCGGAGCAGCAGGGCGACACCCTGACCCTCTCCCAGGAGGCGCGCGCCCTGGCCGCAGCGACCAAGAACGACGAATCCGGCCTCGCCGGAAGCGAAGGCGACGAATCCTCCCCGCAGGAGCAACTCATCAGCACCCTCGAAAAGCAGATCAAGCAGCTTGAGAAGGAGCTCGACGAGCTGGAAAAATCGGACCTGCCCGAAAAGCAGAAACAGCAGCAGATTCAGGCCAAGCAGGCCCAGCTCATGCAGCTCAACGACCAGCTGCTCAAGGCGCAGCAGGAAGAGCTCAAGCTCTCGGGCCAAGCCGAGGGCGGCGGCACCCGCGCCCAGGGCTTTGGCAACAGCGTGGCCGATTTCTAGGAGGCTGTTGAAAAACGGCGATCTGCGGCCGTTAAGTGACTGTAGGCGAGTCTTCGAGCCGTACAGGGAACTTATTCAAAAAGTTCACAAATCCGCAGGACAGCGGATTTGGACGTTGGCTCCTGCCGACGCCCCGCAAGGGGTGAGCCCCAGGACGGGGCGAATCAAACCCCTTGCGTACAAGAAGTACATCTCTGCTCTCATGATCCGTAAGGCTCGAAGACTCGCCAACGGCTCAAGGGCTTCGGCCTTGAACTCTTTTCGCGCCTAGCATCTCACCATTTTTGAACAGCCTCCATGTTTTGACTTTTCTAACGGTCAGCTAGCGCTGACGATTTTCCCTGGACAACAGGGCAGTGAAAGCGGCGGGCGGATGTCTGCCGCTTTTTTGCGCCTGTCGGCCGGGCTCCCTGCCCTCTCCCGGCGCTCTGTCGGCGCTTTTCCGGCCAGAACCGACCCGAATCGACTGGACCGCCCGCCTTGCCCCTGCCGTTCACCGGGCGGATTGGGACCGTTCACCTAAAATCGGTCACGGTTGCCCGCCGGGTCCGATACATGGTAGCTCACAGACGTGACACCACGGCCAGCGGACCGCCCCGGCCGTCATCTTTCGCCGGAGTTCAACGGACAGTCAGGAGAAGCACATGAGCGATGAGAAGAAAATCGAGAGTTTGCAGAAGGAAGGACAGATTTTCCACCCCGACCTGGCCATGCAGTCCCAGGCCTGGATCAAGAACATGGACGACTATCGGGCCGCCAACGAGCGCGCCCTGAACGACCCCGAGGGATACTGGGGCGAGCGGGCGAAAGAGCTGATCACCTGGTTTTCCGATTTCGACACAGTGCTTGAGACCGACTACGACACCCCGGAGTTCAAATGGTTCTCCGGCGGCCGGACCAATGTCTCGTACAACTGCCTGGACCGCCACCTGACCGACGGCCGCCGCAACAAGGCCGCCATCATCTGGCAGGGCGAGCCCGAGGCGGACGTCAAGGTCTACACTTATCAGATGCTGCACACCGAGGTCTGCCGCTTCGCCAACGTGCTCAAGAAAAAGGGCGTCAAGCGCGGCGACCGCGTGGCCCTGTACATGCCCATGATCCCGGAGCTGGCCATCGCCATGCTCGCCTGCACCCGGCTGGGCGCGGTCCACTCCATCGTTTTCGCCGGATTCTCGGCCGTGGCCTTGCGCTCGCGCATCGAGGACAGCCAGGCCAAGGTGCTGATCACGGCCGATGCCGTGCTGCGCGCAGGCAAGACCATCCCCCTCAAGCCCAATGCGGACGAGGCCCTCAAGGGCTGCCCGAGTGTGGAGCAGTGCATCGTGGTCCGGCGCGGCGGCAACGACATCGCCATGATCGAAGGCCGCGACTCCTGGTGGCACGACGAGGTCGGCGCGGACGACATCACCGCCGACTGCCCCTATGAGGAGATGGAGGCCGAAGATCCATTGTTCATCCTCTACACCTCCGGCTCCACGGGCAAGCCCAAGGGCGTGCTGCACACCACCGGCGGCTACCTGACCTATACGGCCCACACCACCCAGTACGTCTTCGACGTCAAGGACGACGATATCTACTGGTGCACCGCCGATGTCGGCTGGATCACCGGCCACTCATACATTGTCTACGGCCCGCTCGCCCTGGGCGCCACCTCGGTCATGTTCGAGGGCGTGCCGAGCTATCCCAAGCCCGACCGGTTCTGGCGCATCGTGGACAAGTTCAAGGTCAACATTTTCTACACCGCGCCCACGGTCATCCGCTCCCTGATGCGCGAGGGCGACGAGTGGACCAAACACTACGACCTCTCCTCCCTGCGCCTGCTCGGCAGCGTGGGCGAGCCCATCAACCCCGAGGCGTGGCTGTGGTATCACTCGGCCATCGGCGGCAGCAAGCTGCCCATTGTCGATACGTGGTGGCAGACCGAGACCGGCGGCATCATGATCTCGGCCATGCCCTTTGCCACCCCGCTCAAGCCCGGCTCGGCCACCCTGCCCCTGCCCGGCATCTCGGCCAAGATCGTGCGCCGCGACGGCACTCCGGCCGAGCCCAACGAGGGCGGCCACCTGATCATCGACAAGCCCTGGCCCGGCATGCTGCGCAGCGTCTACGGTGACCCCGGTCGCTACAAGACCACCTATTTCGCCGGATTCCCCGGTGCCTACGAGGCGGGCGACGGCGCGCGCGTGGACACCGACGGCTACTTCTGGATCATGGGCCGCCTGGACGACGTCATCAACGTCTCTGGCCACCGCATGGGCACCGCCGAGATCGAGTCGGCCCTGGTGGCCCACCCGGACGTGACCGAGGCCGCCGTGGTGGGCATGCCCCACGAGATCAAGGGCGAGACCATCTACGCCTATGTCACCCTCAAATCAGGCATCGAGCCGTCCGACGAAATCATGAAGGACCTCAAGGTGTGGGTGCGCAAGGAGATCGGCCCCATCGCCACGCCCGAGTTCATCCAGTTCGCCGATGGTCTGCCCAAGACCCGCTCGGGCAAGATCATGCGCCGCGTGCTGCGCAAGATCGTCGAGGGCTCCAGCGACTTTGGCGACACCTCCACCCTGGCCGATCCGGGCGTGGTCACCGACCTGGTGGAAGGCAACCGCGACCTGCGCGGCTGATTCACCAGCGCTACGGCCTGAAAAACACACCGGCCCGCCATCCCTTGAGGGGTGGCGGGCCGTCAACGTCCAGGAGGGGCCTAATAGAATCTTTGGCCACCGTAATCACGCCCCGGCCCGGCCGCCGCAAGCGTTGTTGTGGGAAGAGTTCCGTCCCTTCGGGCCGACGAACTGGCGCTGCGACGCTTCGCCCATTGCGGGTCTGCCGGAAGTTAAATCGAAAAGGATGTGACCAGCGTGGATAGGAAGAAGGGCAGCGGATAACCCAAGTCCATCCGCCCCGCTGCGACCGGAATTTTTTTGGCCTCCGAGTGCCCCAGCCCTCAAGCCTCCTAAGGCCTAGAAGCTGACCAAGCAAGGGCTGCGGCTCTTCGAATCACGGAGCCGCTTCGGCGACTTGATTCGGGAGCAGCCCCGATTGGATCAGATTCTTGGCCGTGGAGTGCAGGCGGCCAAGATAGAAAGGCCCTTTCTTATGCGGCCCCATGTCAAGGACTCCCCTTCTTCTTGCTTTTACCATTTCATAGGGCGCACTCGTCCCTCACCCGATGGCGTAATTATCAAGTATTCCTTTTCTTATTCGTGCTTTGAGGCACCAAGTACCTATTC
>JBDRSO010000072.1:0-25497 GCA_043824835.1 Pseudomonadota bacterium
CATCTCGCCCTTTTCCACCTGTGCCACAACCGACAATTTAAAGGCCATCGTGTAATCGCGTCGGGTGCGTCTAACTCGCTGTTTGGATTTGTCTTCCATAAATAGGTCCTCTGGGTGTCAACCTATTTCAGGACGGGACACGCATAAGAAAAGGGCCTTACTAGCTTGCCCGCCTGCACTCCACGGCCAAGAATCTGATCAAATCGCGCTGCTCCCGAATCAAGTCGCCGAAGCGGCTCCGTGATTCGAAAAGCCGCAGCCTGCGATTTGTCAGCTTCTAGGCCTTAGGAGGCTTGAGGGCTGGCGCACTCGGAGGCCGGAAGAATCAAGGTCGCAGCGGGACGGATGGGCTTGGGTTATCCGCTGCCCTTCTTCCTACCCACGCTGGTCACATCATTTTTGGCTTAACTTTCGGCAGACCCGCAATGGGCGGAGCGTCGCAGCGCCAGTTCGTCGGGCCGCGGCCAGGGCGAAACCCGGCGGAGGCGGAGTCTTCGACGCCGACAACGGTTTCGCCTGCGGCCCGACGTTACGGGCGCGCGGCGCGGGAGACCCGATCACAGCGTAAACGCGCACTTTTTGGGTACTTTTTGGGGCGCCAGCCAAAAAGTACCTCGGCCCGAAGGGACGAAACTCTTCCCAGCAATGCCCAAGTGGCCGGTAGAGGGTGTAAGAGCGACAAAGAACTGTCGCTTCCGCCCCAACTCAACCAACGGGCTTCTCCTGGGTTTCCAGAACGATCTTGTCGTTGGTAAAGACGCAGATTTCGGACGCGATCTCCATGGATTTGCGGGCGATCTCTGCGGCTGTGAGGGTCGTGTTCTGCCTCAGGGCGCGGCCAGCGGCCAGGGCGTAAGCTCCGCCGGAGCCGATGGCGGCCAGACCGTCGTCGGGCTCGATGACATCGCCAGTGCCGGAGATGATGAGGATGTGTTCGCCGTCGGCTGCCAGGAGCATGGCTTCGAGGCGGCGCAGGTACTTGTCGGTGCGCCAGTCCTTGGCCAATTCCACGGCAGCTCGCAGCAGGTTGCCCGAGAAGCTCTCGAGCTTGCCCTCGAAGCGTTCGGACAGGGTGAAGGCATCGGCCGTGGCCCCGGCAAAGCCGATGATGACCTTGTCCTTGTAGATGCGGCGCACCTTGCGCGCGGTGTGCTTCATGGCGATGGACTGGCCCATCGTGACCTGCCCGTCTCCGGCCACGGCCGTGCCGTGCTCGTCCTTGACCGCGATGATGGTGGTGCCTCTGATTTCCATGGGGTCTCCTTGGTGGTTACAGGATGCGGTCGGCGTGCGCGGCCCAGGCGGCAAAGGCGGTCTGGTCGTGCAGCACCATGTGGACCTCTGCGGCGAGGCCGGTGAACAGTCCGTGCCTGATGGCGTCCAGGGCCACTGGCGCGGCCAGTTCAACGGGATAGCCATAGGCCCCGCAGGAAATGGCCGGGAAGGCGACGCGGCCAAGGCCATGCTCTCGGGCAAGGGCGAGGCTGTTGCAATGACACTGGCGCAAAAGTTCCGGCTCGCCCTGGTCCCCGCCGCGCCAGACCGGGCCGACGGTGTGGATGATGAAGGGGGCTGGGAGGTCAAAGCCTGGGGTGATCACCGCCTGCCCGGCACCAAGCCGCCCTATCCCGGCGATGATGGCCTGGCAGGCCCGCTGGAGCTTGTCGACCCCGGCCGCGCGATGGATGGCCCCGTCCACGCCGCCACCCCCGGCCAGCCGGGAATTGGCCGCATTGACGATGCAGTCCACCTCAAGGGTGGTGAGGTCTCCCTGACGGATGACAAGATGGCCCGGGCCGAGTTTCCAGCGTCGCATGCTGGCCGAGGATACCGATTCGGTCCGTTTTGGCAAGGGGTGGCACGAAGGAAATGGGGGATTGGAGGCGCTGGGCCAAAGGATTACGGACCAGATTATTGCGGGCCAGATGAAAAAGGCGGCCCGGGAGTGGTTCCCGGGCCGCCTTGTTTGCGGTTACTCGTCGTCGTCTTCTTCTTGGGGCTTGAGATGATCGGGCACGATGGCCATTTCGATCAGCAGCGGCTTGAGGAAGGACCACTTGATGCCGATCTCGAATTCCTCTTCGAGGTCGCGGATGGCATCCCAGCAGTTGTGACAGGGGGCGATGACCAGTTCTGCGCCGGTGGCCAGAATCTGATCGCGCTTCTTCTCCAGGGCCACGTTGCGCTGCTTGCGGTACTTGCCTATGCCGTTGAATCCGCCGCCGCCGCCGCAGCAGTAGTTGTGCTCGCGGTTGGGGCTCATCTCGTGGAAGTATTCGGGCTCCACGATGTAGGACATGATCTCACGGGTGATGCTGGCCAGTCCGTGGTTGCGCACGTAGTTGCAGGAATCCTGCAAGGTGACGGGCTTCTTGAGCTTCTTGGCCGGGTCGATCTTCAGGCGGCCGGTGCGCAGCACCTCGGCCACCCACTCCACATAGTGGATGTAGGGCCGGGGCGGCAGGCCATCGGGACGGCCGACCCAGTAAGGGCCTTCGATGACCGATGCGCGATGCGCGTGGCCGCACTCGGTGCCCACCACCCGCTTGGGCCGCAGCCGCTCGATGGCGTCGTACACGGTCTTGACCTGCATGGTGCAGGCTTCCCAGTCTCCGGCGAACATGGCAAGCGAGGTCTGCTCCCAGCCTTCGCTGGGCATGGTCCAGTTCTCACCGGTGAGGTGGAAGAGAATGGCCGCCTCGGCGATGTCCTCGGGGTAGTGCTTGGCCTCGCGGGCGTTGAGGGTGTACATGATGTCCGCATCCTCGACATCGATGGGAATGGTCAGACCCGGCCATTCCTCCTCGGTTTCCTCGGCCATCCACTCGCAGGTCTCCACCCAGTCTTCGGTGGTGACGTTCATCTGGGCGCGGTAGACACGGTGCATGCCCGCGCCGATCTTCAGCTCCCAGGGCACGAAGCCCTGCGAGTAGAGCAGACCGCGCAGGTAGCCGAACATGACACCCATGTCGATGCCGTGCGGGCAGTAGTGGCCGCAACGGTTGCAGCAGGTGCACTGGGACCATGCCACGTCCATGCAGTGACGCAAGAACTCGTTGGTGACGTTGCCGTTCTTCTTGACGATCTCGCCCAGGGTGGACTGGATCTTGTAGGCCGGAACCTGCTTGGGATCGCGGTCATTGACCTCGTAGAGGAAGCAGGCGTCGGCGCACAGGCCACAGTGGGCACACATCTCAAGCCAGGTCTTGAACCGGGACTTGAGGGTGGCCTTGAGCGATGCCTGGAGTTTCTCGACATCCACGTCGAGTTCTTTCATTTCCTTGTAGTATTGCTTGCCGCCAGTGTCGCCGAGCACCTGCTGGAGGTACTCCTCGGTGTTGATCGGCTTTCTGTTACACAGCTTTCCTTCGGGCATTGTTGCTTCTCCTTGTTTGGCCTGCGACTTACCAGTCGAAGCTCTTGTACTTCATGCCGCCACGCTTGATGCCGAAGTCCATGCCCAGCTGGGCACGAGACCAGAAGAAGCCGACAACATGGAACAGCTTGGTGAAGGGCAAAAGCGCGATCCAGGCCAGACCGCTGATGATGTGCGCCAGCAGCCAGAAGTCGTAGTCGCCCACGCCCTGCACGACCATCAGGCCGGTCACGAAGGGGGCAATGGAAACCGCCAGAACGAACCAGTCCCTGGCATCGGTGACGATGCGCACCTCGGGCAGCAGCATGCGGCGCACGGCGATGCCCAGCGCGGCAACCAGCGTGGCAATGGTCAGGAAGTCCGCGGCGGCCATGGACATGGAGGGCCAGGCGATGCCGAAGCGCTCCATGATGATGACGGCGTGACCCTCAAGGAAGAGGGGCACACCAAGAAGCCCGATGTGGAAGGTGAAGAACATGACCGTGAAGCCCGGCTTCGCCCTCCAGCTGTGGTTGGCAAAGGGGATCAGGAAGGCCAGGATCGAGCGAATGGCTCCCTTGGCCGCGGCGGCGGGATGCGCGGTGTAGGCCACGCGGTCCAGCCTCCAGTTCAACCCCTGGATATAGAATACGGTGCGGACGGCAAGCCCGATGACGGCGATGGCAAACGCCAGCCACAAGGCGGGGCCCGTTAACATCTCGTACATTGTATACTCCTCGTCTCTTATGACCTGTTAATCTTTGTCCCTGCTGAAGAGGAACTTCCAGTAGGCCAGGAAAACCACAAGGGACGCTCCCATGAGGATGTATGCCCACCCCTTGGTGTAGAGCAGGAAATCCTGAAGGGTGTAGAATGAATGTTCCATTTCCGTCCTCCCGGGTCTAGTGTTCATCCTTGTACTCGGGATGCTCGTGGAAAATGGGCATCCGGGTAACGATGAACTTGAAGGTTACGACGAGCATGGTGCACACGAACAGGGTGACACCGAATTCCTGCCAGCTCGGGAAGTAGCGCATCTCGGAAGGCAGGTGGTAGTTGAAGGCGATGAGCGAGACGTTGAGCCGGTTGAGGACAATGCCCAGCACGGTCAGCAGCGCGGTCCAGCGAATCAGCTTGAGGTTCCTCTCGCGCACGCCGATGGCGTAGAGCAGCGAGGGCAGGAGCGCGAAGCCGAGCAGCTCGAAGAGGAACCACTGGCCCCAGCCCGTGGCGAGCAGGTGCCAGTTGTCGTCAACGGCCACACCGATGACCTTGATGAAGACATACCCGAGCAGGACCCAAGACGCGCCCTTGGCAAAGGCATAGTACAGGTCGTCATGCTGGCTCAGGTAGTCCTTGCTCATCTTGTTGTGGAACGCCTTGTGGGAGACCCAGCCCTCGAACAGGACCATGGACATGCCCGCTGCGGCCGACGAGACGAAGAAGAACGTCGGCAGATAGGTCGAATACCACAACGGATGCAGTTTGCTTGGTGCGATAAGGTACAGCGCGCCCAGCGAAGACTGGTGCAGGGTGGAGAGAATCACGCCGAAGATGGTCAGCGCGATGGTGCACCGGTGGATCGTGTTACGCAACCGCTTGTAGCCCAGCCACTCCAGAGCGGCGGGCGAGTATTCGAGGAACAGGACCGTCAGGTACAGGGCCACGCACAAACCCACCTCGAAGAGCATGGAGGTGGTGCCGGACTGGACCACGAAGGGATAAGCCAGACGCCAGGGCCGGCCCAGGTCGTACTGGAGCGCGATGACCACGAAGAGGTAGCCGAGGAACGCGGTCAGAATGGCCGGACGCACGGCGGCGTGGTGTTTCTTCATGCCGAAGAGGTAGACCGCGGAGGAGGTGACGTAGCCACCGGCGGCCAGGGCGACACCGCAGAGCAGGTCGAACCCGATCCAGATGCCCCAGGGGTTGTTATGGTCAAGGTTGGTCACCGGGCCAAGGCCCCAGCCAAAGCGCCAGATGGTCAGGAAGGCGCCCAGGACCAGGATCATGCCGGTGATGACGTTGAACGGAGTGAACAGTGTCTTCTTGGAGACGGCTTCGGTGGTCATTTACGCGCCCTCCTCTTCCTTTTCGCCCTGCTCGGCGGCCTTGGCGGCCTCCTCAAGCGCTTTAGCGACTTCACGCTTGACCGTGGCTTCCTTGTCCGCCTGAGCGCGCTCCATGGCGGCCTTGAGGTCGGCCTGGGCTTTTTGCTGCGTGGCTGAGACGGCCTCGGCCACGGCATCGGCCTTTTCCTTCTTGTTGATCTTGTCGGTACGCTTGGTCACGCCGTAGAGGCCCGCCAGGAGCAGGGGCCACAGCGCGGGGACCATGGCCACCACCGACAAGGCTCCGCTGGTCAGCTCCGGCCCGGACTTGACGCCCAGGTCTTCGCGCATGCCGATCTGCGAGAAGGACACGCCAGAGAGGTTGAGCCAGCTGGTGCCGCCCATTTCGTGCTCGCCGTAGATGTGGTCCACGTACTTGTCGGGAGCGGCCGCGATACGGTTGTGGGCGATCTTGATCAGCTCCTTGCGCTCGCCGTAGACCAGGGCTTCCTTGGGGCACTTGGACACGCATCCGGGGATGGTTATCCTGCCCGCCTGGATATTGGCCTCGCACAAGTCGCACTTGATCACCTTGGGCGTGATGGGGTCGTCGTAGGTAAAGGTGGGTATCTCGAAGGGACAGGCCACCATGCAGTAGCGACAGCCGACACAGACCGACTCGTCGTAGGTCACGGCGCCCGAGGGCATTTTCTTGAAGGCGGACACAAAGCAGGCCGAGGCGCAGGAAGGCTCCAGGCAATGCATGCACTGGACCTTGCTGAACACGGGCGCGCCGCCATCGGGCTGGTATTTGTTAACTACGGTGAACGCCTCGTTCTGCGTACGCCGGCGAGTGTCGAGCACCGTCAGGTCGTCAAAGGGTTTTTCCGGAGCGGGCAGGTTGTTGACCGTGTTGCAGCCCTCTTCGCACTTGCGGCAGCCGATGCAGCGGACCGCGTCGAAGAGCACGCCCTTGCTCCCCGGATATCCTTCAAAGTGTACGTTTCCAGCGGCTTGAGCCTTGGTGGCGAATGCGGCGGAAACGCCCGCCGCTCCCATCAGGCCGAGGAAGTTTCTTCGTTTCATGGATGACTCCTAGTGTATTTTCACCGGGTTCGGATTATTTCACCTTGTGACAGCCGTCTGCATCGCCGCAGCCCGTATTGGAGGGCTTCTCAAGCTGCATGGCGGTGTGGCAGCTCATGCACTGCCCATGATAGGCGGCCATGAGGCCCGGTTTGCCCGGGGTGGCCGGGTCAAAGGGCGCGCTGTGGCAGCTGGCGCACTTGGGCGGGGTCTTGGAGGCCGGGCTGTTGTGATGGCAGCCCTGGCACATGAGCACGTCCTGCCCATGGAAGTTGCCCGCCAGTGTGTCGCCCTGCATGTCCTTGATGAGCCGCTTGACGATCTTGCGATGCGGCAACTTGCTGGGCTCATAGGTGTTGGACATCGAACCGATGATCACGATCTCGGGGATCTCCTCGTCGGCGATGGTGGCCACGGTCAGGTCGCGCGCGGCAACAGCCTCGGCGGCCCGTGCGGCGGCGATTTCCTTGGCCGGAATCGGGCCATCGACATAGAGATCCTTGAGGGAGTCGTCATGGCATTTGGCGCAGGAGGTCTGCGACGGAGCCTTGTTCACGGGCATCATGTCATGGCAGCCCGCGCAGACGGGCTTTTCCTGCTGCATGGCGTCGTGGCAGCCGATGCAACCCTGCATGTTGGAGCGCAGGTGCATGTCGCCGGCCAGCTCGAAGAACTTGCCGTCCATGGTACCCTCACCCACGTGGCAGGAGCGGCAGTCACCCACCGTGCTCTCGTGCTTCTCGTGGTTGAAGGCCACCGGGCCCATGCTGACCTTGGGCTTTTCGCCGTCCATGGTCACCAGCAGGGCAGCGTTGGGCTGGCCGCGCTTGAGCCGGGGAATCTCGCTGAGCACCTTGTACTTGGCTTGCGCCTCGGTGGAGTGGCAGCCCGCGCAGGAGATGGGACCGGTGTCCTTCTTCTGCGCCGCAAAGTCCTGATGGCAGGCAACGCAGGCGGAGTGCGCGGACTGGGCGAAGGAGGAGATCAGCAGGCCCGTCTCGTCGCGGAAGGGCTCTTCCTGATGGCAGTTGCGGCAGCTCTCTTCCTTGCCCTTGACCTCCACGGTCTTCTTCTGCACCTCGTCATAGCGGTGGTGGCAGGTGCCGCACTTCTCGTCGCCGCCGGTGGCGACAACGTGGCGGGCGTGCAGGGAGAGATCCATGGCAATGGGCTGCCACGCGGTGTCGGCGCTCCTGTCCACATGGCAGGAACGACACTGGCCGTCCAGAGGACCGGTCTTCTGCCCGGCACCAGCCATCTCCTGATGGCAGCCGATACATTGATTGTGATAGATCAGCTTGAGTTCGGCGGCATCCCCGTCCTCAAGACGCATGAACATGGTGGACAGTTTTCCATCGGCGTCCTTCTTGTGACAGCTGGCACAGTCCTTGCCCTGTTTGGTCAGGGCGTCTGTGTGCTGGTCATGATAGAAGGTCACCACGGGCAGTTCGAGCTTTCCGTAGCTCGCCAGCGTGTCGATGATCACTCCATCGACCCGGGCCGTCGCGCCGGCATCCGCCTGCGCATCCAGCCCTCGGGCCTCAAGAAAGACTATCGACGTCGCGGCGAACACGAAGAGGATTCCAGCCCAAAACAGCAGTCTTCTTCCTTTCTCCATAACGCATTCCTTGATAAGTTTTTGGAATACTGTGCACCGTCTCCAACCGGACGCGCCCTGGCCGACCTCGCGCCGGACAGCGGCGCGAATACAGTCTTGAACCGGCCCGACGCCAATGCGCCGCCCCGATCCGGGAACATCTCATGGGTTGCAGCATTACGCGGGAGGCGTTAGTGCAACGAGCCCCTCAAATCCCTGGTTGCCCCCGAACGGCGCACACGCCTCCGGCCCGCCTGCGGCGCGCCGGACGTGTTCGCCCTGCGGAAAGCACCCCTTTTCCGAATTCATGCCCCCTGCAGGTATGAAATACCCCCTGCACAGGTCATGTGCGCATTCCTGCCCCGGTTTACCGCCCGCACCCCTGCGGACGACCACCTAAGCCGGTTTTCTGCGCCCGGACTTAAGAGCGGATCTCGCGATTCACTCTTGCCCCAAGTCCGCATCCATACTGAGTCAGTATAGATTGTTTCAGGTGTTGGTATATAACCAGCAAAATCGCGTCAAGCTATTTGACGAGATTAAATCAAAGCCCAGCAAAATACAGGAATGTAAACGGCATGTTGCAAATTCGCCCTGTTTTTGCCTCCCGGCTCCATCCAGGAGCCCATAATTCACCTACAAAAAAGTATGAAATACCCCGTAAGGTCGGCTCAGCGGCCCCTTTACCCGGCCCTCCCCGCCCCTCCCGGTGGCCGCCGGACCGAAAGTGGGATACGGTATCGCGCAGGCCAAATACAACAGAACGCCCGGTCAGAACCGGGCAATTCATGGAGGACCAATGCCTCACGTCAACATACGCATCACCAGGGAAGGCGCGACCGCCGAGCAGAAGCGGCGGCTGATCAGGGGCGTGACCGACCTGCTCGCCGAAGTGCTGGGCAAGAACCCGGCCACCACCTTTGTCATCATCGACGAGGTGGAGACAGACAACTGGGGTATCGGCGGCGAATCCGTGACCGAGTTGCGGAAAAAGTGACCCGGCCGGCCCGACGCGCCGCCCCGGTCCTGATCAGTCCCGGCTTATCCCGGCTAGTCCCGGCTCTCCTTGAGGTGCAGGGTCAGGCGCACATCGGCCACCAGGGCGCGCTCGTGGTTGATGAGCACGGGATTGAACTCCGCCTCCCACACCTGGGGCAGGTCCCGGGCGAGCTGGGCCATAATCAATATAATCTCCTCCAAGGCGGCGGTGTTGACCGGCGGATCGCCGTGCAGCCCCTTGAGCAGCATGTATGACTTGATTTCCCGCACGATCTCGAAGGCGTCCTGGCGCGACAGTGGAGCGAGCCTGAATGAAATGTCCTTCATGATCTCCACGAAGATGCCGCCCAGGCCGAACATGAGCATCGGCCCGAACTGCTCGTCGCGCTTGAAGCCGATGATCGCCTCCTTGACCCCGGGCGGGGCCATCTCCTGGACCAGACAGCCCGCGATGTAGGCATCGGGGCGCATGCGCTGCGCCCTGGCCGTGATCTCCCGGAAGCCCCGCATGACCTCGCCCGCGTCGCGCAGGTTGAGCACCACCCCACCCACGTCGGACTTGTGCGAGATGTGCGGCGAGGCGATCTTGAGGACCACGGGGTAGCCCATCTCCTCGGCCGCAGCCACGGCCTCGTCGCTGGAGCGGGCCAGCACGGTCTCGGGCGTGGGCAGCCCATAGGCGCGCAGCACCTCCTGGGCCTGGAACTCCACGATCTCGGGTTCGCGCCGCTCCTCGTGCTCGCGGATCACCTTGAGGGCCAGCTCGCGGTCACAGGAAAACTCCGCGTAGATCGGCTCGGGCCGGTGCTTCCACAAATAATACTCGTACATGCTCTCGATGGAGCGGACCGCAGCCTCGGGAAAGGCGTAGCACGGAATCCCGGCCTCCATGAGCATGGCCCTGGCGCGGGCCACGCGCGTCTTGCCCATGAAGCAGGCGAACACGGGCTTGCCGCACTTGCGCGCCGTGTGGATGACCGCCTCGGCGGTCTTCTCGATCTGCACCGAGGCCGTGGGCGTGAGCAGGACGAGGAGGGAATGGACCAACGGATCATCGGCCACCACGTCCAGGGCCTTGCGGTATCGCTTGGCATCGGCGTCGCCCACGATGTCCACCGGGTTGTAGAAGGCGGCGTAGCTGGGCAGGAACTCCTGGAGCCGCTCGATGGTGCGTTGCGACAGTTCGGCCACGGTGAGCCGCGAGCGGTCTGCGATGTCGGCCGTGAGGATGCCCGGCCCGCCGGAGTTGGTGACCACCGCGAGGTTCGGCCCCCGGGGCAGCGGCTGGGTGGAAAAGGCCTGGGCCAGATTGAAGAGCGAGGCCACGTCCGCCACCCGGATCACCCCGGACTGGCGAAAGGCGGCCGTGTAGGCCTGGTCCGACCCGGCGATGGCCCCGGTGTGCGACGACGCGGCCTTGGCGCCCGCCGTGGTGGTCCCGGATTTGATGATGATCACCGGCTTGTTGCGGCACACGGCCCGGGCCTGCCGCAGAAAGGCCTCGCCGTGCTCCACGTTCTCGATATAGCCGAGGACGACCCGGGTCTCCCTGTCGCCGTCGAGGTAGCCGAGCATGTCCGCCTCGTCCATCACCGCCTTGTTGCCCAGGCTGATGAACTTGGAAAACCCGATGTTCTCACCCAGCGCCCAGTCGAGGATGGCCACGCACAGCGCGCCCGACTGCGAAAAGAAGGCGATGGAACCGGCCCGGGGATGGCCAGCCGCAAAGGAGGCGTTGACCCCGTGGGCGGGGTTCATCATGCCCAGGCAGTTGGGACCGAGCATGGCGATGGAGTGTGCCTCGCACAGAGCCTTGAGCTCCTGCTCCAGGTGGTAGCCCTCCTTGCCCACCTCCTTGAACCCGGCGGTGATGACAATGACCGACTTGGCCCCGATCTCGGCCAGGGCCTCGATGGATGGGACCACATGGTCGCGTGGCACGGCGATGACCGCCAGATCGAGCCCGCGCGGCAGGTCCGCGATGTTGCGCACCGCGGTGATGCCCTCGATGACGCCCCCCTTGGGATTGACCGGGTAGAGCTTGCCCCGGAACCCGGCACCGAGCATGTTGACCATGACGGTGTGCCCGATCTTGCCGGGCGAGGCGGACGCGCCGATCACGGCCACGGTCTCGGGATGAAAGAAGGCGTGCAGGGTTTCCTTGGCGATCAACGGAGGCTCCTGAAGCGATTGAGGTTGCGCGATGCAAGGGCAACCTAACCCGAAACACGGCCCTGAACAAGCTCCCAGCAGCCCCGCCGGGCCATCGCGACCAACACCCCCCCCCAAACGGTCCACCCCGGGCGCCCCCCCACGGATGGTCAAGGCTCAGATCTCGAATTCCACCCTGTCTCCGGGCCGCTCGTAGCGGAAGACACTCGATCCGCCCGGCCCGGGCGCGAAACCGGCCAGGAACGCTGTGTCGCCAAAGGTGTGCATGGGCACGAAGACCCGCGCGCCCGCCATGCGGCAGGCAGTCTCCCCGCCCGCCCCGTTGGGCAGCCTCGGGTCGGTGTTGGAAAAGGCCAAATGGGGCCGGAAGGCGCGCACACGCTCCATGGCCGCCTGGAAGAACGCGCGTGTGAAATCCGCCTCGCGGGCCTGGGCCCCGGGCCAGATCCACTCGGCCAGATCGCCTCCGTAGTAGAATCGCAGCCCCTTGTCCTCCACCAGATAGGCCACGCCCAGGTCATTGCTGGCCAAGGTGTGCACATCCATGCCCTCGAAGGAATACCGTTCGTCGGGCTCGACCACGAGCACCTCGCCCCGGGTGGGCACGGCCTCGGGCTGCAGCTCTGTCACATCGTCAGACAGCACGGTCCGCACCGAGGCTGCCCCGGCGGTGACCGCATCGAGGTCTTCGTTCAGGTGATCCGCATGGCCGTGGGAAACAAAGACAACCAGATCGCGCCCGGCCACAGCCCGCCGCACCATATCCGCTGCCCCGGGCGGTAGGTGGGCCTCGCCCGGATAATCGAAGAGGTAGGCCCGGCCCGGAGCATCGAGCACGAAGCTGTTATGATGAATATAGGTGATGGTGATGTGCATGGTCCGCTCCGGCCCAAGCATAGCCCCGCCACTGCCCCGGCGCAAGGAATCTGGCGCGTGCACTCAGGGCGACAGGCATGCCCAAGAAACCTTCAGGACCGAAACTCGCCGTCCTCGACGAGCCGCCCTCCCCTGTGGGGATAAAAGTAGATCCAGGCGCGCACGATGCGGCCGTTGTCCAGAACCACGTCGATCTGCTCGCGCCGATAGAGAACGGGGTGATCCTCCAGGATGTCGAGCCGGGCCAGCATGGCGTCGTCCACCTCGTACACTTCGCCCTGCACCGGGCTCACCCGATCCCCCGGAAACACGCCGGGATACTCGTCCACATACAGGGCGTAGCGTTCCGCCGTCCTGCCAGCCCCCACACAGGATGCCCGCCTGAGGAGGAAATGATTGGGAAAGCCCTGCTTCAGGGTTCCATACACAAAAACGAGGTGCCTGCGGCCCTGCCTGCGCCCACTTGCCTGCGCCACATCCACTCCTCTCCGGCCTCACCGGATTGACGTTTTGCGCATCCCGCCGCTGCCGACATCGACAATAATGTCAAACAGCGCCGTCTTCCACGGCATGCCGCAATCGCCAATTATTCCTTCATTTCAGCATCTTGCATTCACCCCCCCATCTCAGTCCTCGTCTCCACAATCTCTAATACAAAGAATGGACCAAGCCGCGCCCCGCCATGTTTTCCCTTGACCCCACGCCCACCCCTGGTTTAAAAATCGTCTCCCCTTTCGCCAGAATAGCTCAGATGGTAGAGCAACTGATTCGTAATCAGTAGGTCCGGGGTTCAACTCCCCGTTCTGGCTCCATTAAAAACAAAGGCTTATAGCAATAAATGCTGTAAGCCTCTTTTATTTAATAAGCACATAGTAAGCACTGTGAACGCAACCCAAAAAAAGGCGAGAAGATTTCCTCTCGCCTTATTATCTCTCAAAAAGGAAACAGACTATTCCCCGTATATTTGCAACCCCTGTCCATATGGATTGGCTGGACTATCAATACTATAAGGATTCCCAGCTCCATAAGGATTGTTGATACTATCCGGAGAATACTGATTTCCATACTTGCCATACGGATTAGATATTGAGTCAGGATCATAAGGGTTGTTGCTCAATTTCCCTCGATAATTCCCCTGGCTATCATAAAGCTTGGGAGCATCAGTGGCGTATGGATTATTGTAGGATTTGTTACTGTATGGATTCGAATACTCCCCATATGGATTGTTCAATCCATTAGCTTTATAAGGACTCCCTGCACCGTATGGATTTGCTACCGAATTAGGACCGTAGGGATTACTATTGAGATTTCCCAGAAAGTCGCCCGCGAACAAAGGCCCCACCCACAACAAACAAAGAAAATAAATGAACAAAAACAAAATTTTCATAAAAGGCAGCCTCCACCTACTGATTCACTACTTTTATGGCACATAAACAAGCAACATGCTATAGCGATAAGCATCGCACACAAATCCGACATGGGAGTCGAGCATGAAAACACGGTACCTCACTGGAATAGCGAGACAAACGACCCTCATCACAATTTGTCTACTGCTGGTGGCGTGCGTTGAAAAACAATATACCCCACAAGAGCTTGAAGCCCAAAGCAGAGGAAACACTTACTGCTGGTTATTCGACAAAGCTCTAGGAATTGAACTGCCAAGTGGATGGAAACAAGTAAAAGGCTTCAAAACTGACTATTTCAAAAGAATATCAGGTGATGCCAACTACTTCTTTGTCCGAGAAGATGGTGAAGACCTCAAGTTGCCAGTAATTGTAGTTAGATTAACAAAGCTTAAATCAATATTGTCTAAGGAAACGATAAGAGATCAAGTTGCTGTAAAAAACAATGTCGATTCCGTACTGTTTTCGAGAGGCATATCAAAATACAACCTAAGCAAACTTGAATATGACACCGACAGAAATATCTTTTTATGGAATGCTAATTATGCATTGCATAGCAAGCACTACATGTACAACGGCCTGTCGCCTTCAGAACAAGCCAAAATGCAATACGCTGGGATACCAAGATATAAAGATGTCACAAATGAAACATACCTTTGCAATGCTCATATATTTTATGACAAATATGAAATTGTGTTTTCTCTTATTGACGGGATTTTATACTTCACAGACCAGCCCCAAAAACATAACCACACATATGAGAACGATTTTTCAAGAATAATCAAATCTGCAACATTTTATTAACCACTAAAGAGGGATAAAATGAAAAGACTAATCCTTACGTCTATAGCGATTGCAGTGCTCGCAGGTTGCACCACGATGAACAGCGTTTCTAATGCGGTGATCCCTCAATGTCGCACTGAGGAATGCGCCCAGATGTATGGCAAGGAAGACCCCAAAGAAGTGAAACGGATATCGAAACCAATCACCTCTGAGGACGTAGGCGAGTTTGCCTTGGGTTTTGCTATCAATATGGGACTATGGAGCGCAGGACTGCCGGACCTCGACGGGAATGTGCCGCCTAAATTCAATCTGGAATAAACAATAACTGTGGTGCCGTAATGAAGCTTCACGACAAGAATGTCTTTGCTTTCGTAAAAGAGCTTTTACGCAACTTCATATCTCTTTCACTCAAAGTTGCTGTGATTGTGTTTTTGGGGTGGTTGATCTTCGCCATAATTCTTCCAACTGTTAAAAAGTACTTGTCTGGTATCGACTGGATTTCACTGGTGCCAGATTGGTCTGATTTTTCTTGGGGGTGGGTTGTTGGCATTTTTATTCTTTGCCTACTTCTCGAACACATTGGAAAAAGGATTCAAAACATCGAGGATAGACTTGACGACCTAGAACACCGCGAGGAGCGATAAACTCACGCAAGCCATCAATATTCATCTAGGGGGGGGATATGCCAGGGGCTGATTTTTCGCCCCCCGACGATATTTATATACCTAGCCTAGCCTACAGCCCAAAAACAAAAAGAGCCTCAATTGTGAGGCTGTGGGATACTAAACGATACTAAACGACTTGAAGTTCGCAAGCTCACACTAATTGATAATCATTATCAAAACTTGTAAGCTTATATTGAAGGAAGATCATAAACCCGGTTCAATCATAAAAGGTTAGTCTGGAAAACTCATGTTTAAAAAAAATGGGGCGACCTCATATGAGATCGCCCCGACTGTCTTTTACGCCCAAACCGTTGAGCCACAACATGATTATGCACTAAGCAGACATTTCATTTCTGCCCCAACTGCCCAATATAGACCAACAGAACGGGCAATTCGGGCAGTAATCAAGAATCCCGATATGCCGCAAATGGCCCGTCATTACTTGGCGTGGGCGTTTATGGCATTTGTGACGGATTAACCTGAATATATTCTCTCGTAAGCCTTTCAAGAGATTCAGGGGTTACCGTCACGCATCGCGCACCGCCACTAATCTTACCCGCCTCTAAGCCAATTTTCTTGTATGTGTGTCCAACAGCAACAGGGGATACCTGGTGCTTCTCTTCAATGTCCTGATTCAAATAGTCAGCAAGGGTAGCAGTCGGAAGTTTGTTGCCCACGATTTTATCCGCAAGCTGCACAATTGCCAACGCAACCCGCTTCTCCAAAGGACTGGCAACCGTCACGAGTTCGGGCTGTAGTATCAAATCCCATACCTGTCTTTGGTGGGCCTTCACCCAGTCAGTCAGCATGACTGCCCGTTCCATTGTGTCGAGGCTTACCTTATCAGTGTCGGACAGTTCTTCATTCCAGCAATCCAACAAATGCAACCCAAGGCAAAGACGTAAGGCTCGGCCCTTCAACTTTGGCGTTAATGCCGCGAAGCGGGCCAATTCAGGCGAATTGAACTGTTCCATTTCCAGATCATTGAACCATCCTTTGAATAGTTCCATTGCATCCTTGGAAATAGCGACCGCGACAGGATTGCCGCTTTCATCAAAATCAAGATCAAGGCAGTAATCCAAAAAGGCATACAAAGGACGTGCCGCCTCCTCTGAGAACTCTACATCCGACCACAAAGCAGGCCCGTCCTTCTCGCAGTGAATAAACGTAAACCGAGGAAGAAACCCTGACTCGGAGTCAACATTTTTCAACAGGCTGGGCAATATTCCTGGTTGAATTGTGCCGAAGATGGAAATGCAAGCATGAGGGATAAAACAACCGGGCTGAGTTTTACGGCTAACCTTCCATTGGGCGCAGTCATAGGCAGACATTAGTCGGGCTTTATCACCACCATTGTCACCCTTACTATC
Organism: Pseudomonadota bacterium; assembly: GCA_043824835.1. GTDB lineage: Bacteria > Desulfobacterota > Desulfovibrionia > Desulfovibrionales > Desulfovibrionaceae > Pseudodesulfovibrio. The sequence continues at coordinate 16,358 of JBDRSO010000072.1, forward strand.
ATATCTTCCCAGATCGGAGAGGAAGCCCGACATTTCATCACGATACCACAACACCCCACGGGGGTTATTTTGAAGCACATCCCCAACGGCTTGTGAAGTTGAGTCTTCTACATAGTATTCGGTTTTGGTGGGCATATCAGGCTTTGGATTGCCCGTTGCCCCGTTGTCTTTATGCCGCTCCTTTAAGGCGACCTCATAAGCAGCCATTTCCTGACAATACTTTTCGTGAGCGAGTGTTTCCCGTCTATAAAGAGGAGCGAGAATAGCTTTTGAGCATGGACTTTTACCCATGCCTGAATCAGCAACCAAGCCCCAATAGAGGTTTGCAGATTCAACCCAGCCTTGTTTTGCAACTATTAACCGGGTTCGCCCGACACACGCCCCGATTGCTGACAAAAAAGCCGTAGCAGGAACCGTCAAAGGTACGGTAAATGCCTCGGCAGCCTTTTCGATCGCCCCTCTAATTTTTACCGGGAAAATCTCAATTGGGAATTTTGGCAAAGGAGGCAACACGGCCCTCATTTTTAAGCGTTCCGTTTCTTTGCTTTCTTCAACTGATTCACCATTGCCAAAACGTTTTCCCATTTCGGCTTTGAATGTGTCGAGGTCCACCTTACGGGCATCCGACTCGTTATTAAAAACAATGGTATCCCACTCTGGAAAATCAGCGAGGTCAGTCCCTTTGCTCCATTGTTCATCCGGCAAGGCGATACCGACCACTTTATAGCCATATTCAGAGGCATGGTCAGCAAGGTAAGCCATAGCCTTGAACCCACCTTTGTCATTATCGGGCCAGAGGTAAACAATTCTCCTAGCCAGCGGCGACAAATCAACATGAGGAACAGCCTCGGAGCCTCCTGGCCAAGACATGACCACGATATTACCAACAAACCGTTGAGCGGCTTCCGCTGCCTTTTCTCCTTCCACAATTAAAACAGCCGAATCAGGAGCAGCTGCAAGCTTATTCAACCCATACAGCGGCAAAGGATTGGACCAACGCAACCAACGCCATTCGCGCCGTCCATCGTTACTTTTGCAGTAGGTCAAAGGACGAAACTCCTTTGACGGCTTGTCCTGTCCTTCCTGCAAGGGAAGGTCATAGCGACAAACACTACCCATCAATTGATTGTTTGCATCATAATACGGATATGTTGCCACTGGGGAACCAAGTTGAAAATGATTTGTGTCAGGTTCAGGAGCGTCAGCAGGCACAGGCATTATAGGAGTCCAAACCACGTCATTTTTGCCATTCTTTTTAGTCGGTGACACCCGCTTAGGCTCTGGCCCAAATCGCTCTTGGAGTTCCTTTGCAGCTTCATATTGTGACAGGCCATTTAGATAGGCATACAAGCTTATAAGGTCGCCGCCAGAATCCCCCGTAGCACGATCAAGCCAAGCCCCTGTATCAACATTGACACTGAATGAGCCTATAGTTTTGTCTTCTCTAGTAGGGTTAAGAGCGAAGAATTCTTTCCCTTGATACCTACCACCAGAAAGCCAGTTTTCGACCAAAGTACGGGCCATAGGCATAATCGAACAATTAATAGCATCAAAACAAACATTCATTAAAAACTCCTCCTGCATTTTTCATTTATATCAGCCGAGCTACAGGCACAGAGAGGAGCAAAAACCTTGATTAAAATGCTAAGTTTTGCTAAGATTTTCATGCCAGTTGCAAAGGCACCCCTCTCATTCTTCGTAGTGGGGGGGATTTTTTTATTCATACGCGCACCCGCCCACTTTGTTGCGCCCCATAAACGTGTCGAGATCGTCCGGGTCATAGAGAACAGCTCTCCCCAGCTTGATATAAGGAATCCCTATCAAGCCCGTCACTCGGTCCTTTTCCAATGTCGCTTTTGATACGCCGAGATATTCGGCAGCGGTGTCAGTACGAATGTACTTCAAAATAAAGCCTCCTTTGATTCTTCAAAGGAGGCTAAAATATAAATTCAATTATTCCTAAAACTTATCATCTAGCAACTTTTGCTCAAGTTCTAGTATTGTCCAGTCCACATTATTTCTTATGGCATTTCCAATGACCTTGCGGGAGCTATCCCCGCCCATTATTTCCATAACCTCTATGAGCAAGTCATAAAGCGGCCCCGTATACCTCCACTCACCGCTTTTCACGGTGTCCATTGTCGCCGAAGAAACTTCATTCAATTTTACAAAAAAATAACAAAGACGACAGATCAATTCTAAGTCCGCTCGACCTTTTTTTTGAAATTCCCTCTCTGACTCCAATAGCTCGTGCACTTCACAAAGGCACTCATGTAAACATAATAAATGGTCAAAGTTAATATTTGTCAAATGTGACAAATACCATTTGTTATTTTTTTGGAATAAGGGATTATCTGAATTCGCTACAACCCATGCTAAGAGAACATTTACTGTTTGAAAATCCTCATAAATCTTCAATGCATCAATACAACTTCCTGTTCTATCGATTGCCTTTTCTGAAGCTTTTCGTATTTTACCCAATTTCTCAAAATCATGTCTTTTACGCAAACAATAACACCAAAGTTCTATTTCAATAATGTCTTTATACAGTGCATAAAATTCATCTGTATAGTTATAACTAGAAAGCTTATTCAATATTAATGCTTTCGCCTTGTTAATGCGCTTTTCTTCATCTTCAGTATAGTCACGTTCCCAAAGGCGATTAGGCCCTACAAACGATCTATCAGGCAACTTCATTCCGCTTTCCTCGCTGCACTTATATCAACCAGTTTACCTTTCCCGCTTGCCGCCTTGCCAATCATATTGCCAACCGCACCCGTTGCTTTTCGTGCAGCAACATCAACCAAATGGGCATAACGTTTGGTTGTCTGCGCTTGTGTATGGCCTAGCAAGCCTCCGATTGTCGGGAGATCAAACCCAGCGGATACCGCCATACTTGCGAAGCTATGCCGTAGGTCGTGAATACGGACTCCATCAATCCCGGCTTCCTCGCATATCCGCACCCATGCCTTGCGAATGTTCACAAGACAGGTTCCCGGCTTTCTGCCGACAATTACATGAGGATTACCGTCTATAAAAGGAATTCCTCTCAAAACCTCAGCAGCTTGCTCATTCAATAAAATATCACGTTCGCCCGTTTTGGAGTCTCCCAAGTGTATTATGCCATTGTCGAGGTCCACCCTATCCCATGTTAAAGTCCGTATTTCGGCAGACCTTGCACCCGTAAACATGAGCAGCCGTATCAATGAGGATTGGAATATGGATATATCACTTTCAGCCAACAGCTTATCAATGGCAGTATCTAATGCGTGGAACTGAGCTTCATTCAAATACGCCTTTCGTGATTTTTCTTTGAATCGCTCCACCCCATCACAGGGATTAGAATTCTTGAGCCGATACCCACACTTTTCGCACCACTTGAACATACTGGACAAGATCGCAATAACCCTATTGGCATGGTATGGCGTAGCCTTCATGCTCGTATGCAACTGCGCTATATCACTATGAGTAATCCCTTCAATTCTCCGAACCTTCAACCTCTGCGGCACTTTCCTTAATGCGCTGCGGTAATGCCCCACCGTGCTGGCCTTGCGCTTGGCTTCGACATGTTCAACCATGAAATCATCGAGAAGTTGTCCAAACGTGGGAGCCTTGCGCCGCTTTTGACGGTCCTCGGCAGGGTCAATTCCCTCTGCGACCTTATGCGCCAGGGACTGAGCCAACTTGCGAGCCTTATCAGCAGATAGCTTGTCAAACAGACCTATGGTCATTCGGCGGGTTCGACCCTCAGCATTACGATACTGATAAACAAAGCTCTTACGGCCTTTAGGGGTGACTTTGACCCCAAAACCGGACAATGAGTCATCCCATTCAAAAGAATCGCTCTCACGCGTCCTCAGAGCCATTATGTTAGCATTCGTTAGCCTCATACCGTCCTCACTTTTGACTTGCTTACTAATTCATTCTAGTAAGCACATAGTAAGCAGATTAGGTCATATTTAGTCAACCTCAATATTACACAGCTTTTATAATTCCCCATAAAAATAGGCGACATATGGCTTAATACAAGTTGGTCAAATTAGAACATCAAGATTCGTAATCAGTAGGTCCGGGGTTCAATTCCCCGTTCTGGCTCCAAGGAAATCAAGGGCTGACAAGGGTTTCTACCCAAGTCAGCCCTTTTTCATACTGTCGAAAATTGACGAAAATTGACGACCGAGGGACCCTTGTGCGGGTCCCTCGGTCCTATTTTTGGGTCCCTAACGGGTCCCTCGAAAATCACTTCTTGTCGGTGGTCAGGTCGAGTGGGCCCAGGCGCACGAGATTGACGGCGAGCTGCAGGGCGTCATCCGTGACATCCGCGTAAGTGTCGGCGGTCACCCTGAACTCGGAGTGGCCAAGCAGTTTTTGCAAGGCCTTCATCCCTCCGCCGGACTCCGGCATGCCCACGGCGAGGTCGAGCATGAGGAGCTTCAGGATCGGCTCTGGGAAACGGCCCAGCCGATACTGGGCGACAATGTTGCTGACTCGGCTTTTTCGACTCGCGACGCGCGGGACTGCGCCCTGCTGACAGACTCGCACAACCTGATCCCCGCGCTGCACAAGGCGGCTGAAGCCGCCAGAACGCAGCATGGAGCCATGGCCAGGATCTGCGCATATAGCGGCAAGGGCAGCCGTGAGATGGCCCTGCCGTGCGCCTGGAGGCAAGGCAGCCCGATATCGTACGGCGGAGCGTTCGGAGCCACGTCCAAGCACGTTCTGGCTGCCGTAGAGGCCGAGGTGTGGCAGGTCGCCTACACCATCGCCGATGAGTTGCTCACGCTCATCGAGTCCGAAGGCATGAAGATCACGGTCAAGGAGATGGAGGGTTTCCTCCTGGAAGCCTTGGCGTCAGCGGCAAATGACATCGCGCACGAGGTCGTGCACAAGGGCGCGCGCAGGGTGATCGAGGCGGTGATGGCCGCACGGACCTACGAAGAGGCGCAACGCTTGGCGAAAGACGTCGCGCAGGGCTTCTTCAGGGACGCCTGCGCCAGGCCGGACCTGTACGAGCAATTGGCGATCGGCAGGACCACGCTCGCAGCCGCCTGCTACGACTTCGAGGACCACGACACCTTCGCCATCTGCCACGCCCTGCACTATCTCCACGAGGGGAGCTTTCACAAGGTCTACCCGCTGAGTCCAAAGGCATACGAGATCGCGAAAAGGGTCGCCCTGGACGCCAGGAAGCAGCTTTGCCTTGAGCAGGTGGCCGATGCCGCTGCCGGAAGCTACGCCGGGGAGCGCGAGACAGACGCCCAGGCCGAGGTGTTGGCGAGGCTCCTGGCTGAAGATCAATAGCGCACGATGTTCGGATACTTCGCCGCCATCTTCGGCCAGAACGATTTGGCTTCGCCCTCGGTGGAGTCGTAGACGCACACCTTCATGTCCTCGGGCAGGCAGTCCATGACTACGGACACCAGCCCGGTCCCGCCGCCCTTGATGCACGACTCGACCGTGACGATCTGAACGTGCTCCCCGTACTCCTCGTCCTCAAGGTCGAAGTTGAAATGCAGCGCGATGCAGACGTTGCCCGGCTCGGTGCTGGCCTGGCACTCCCCGGTCAACGACGCCACGAGAACGTCCTTCGACCATGACACTTGGGGCAGATTCAGGTCGGTCAGCCTGTCGACGATCTTTCGGACGACGGGGTGGTTGCGGTATTTTGACATTTCTTGCTCCGTTTTCGCATTCGTTTAGCGGCATACCTTGTCCATGATATCTATTTATCTCGGCGTGATAGGATCAGAAATTTTGTGCCGCCATCGAGTGTACAAGCGGTGCTGTACCCGGTATGATCGGCGTAAAGACTGGCATCACGATTTATGTTGAAATTTTACCATTTGGTGGTAAATAATTTACCATGTATTCACGAAATATCATCCATGAAGTCCTTGAGGCACTGGCAGACTCGCCCGTTCTTTTTCTGCGAGGCGCGAGGCAGGTGGGAAAGAGCACGCTGGTTCAAGACCTGCCCACGGATGCGTTTGAGGCCAAGTATGTCACCTTGGACAACGCCACGGTCCTGGCCTTGGCGAGCGGCGACCCGACCGCCTTCATCGCAGGACAGCCGAGGCCGCTGATCATCGACGAGGTCCAGCGAGTGCCGGAATTGCTGTTGGCTATCAAAGAAGCCGTGGATGCCGACAGAAAGCCAGGGCAATTCCTGCTGACCGGCTCGGCCAACCTCCTGACGCTGCCACTTGTGAGCGATTCCCTTGCCGGGCGCATGGAGATACAGACCTTGTGGCCGCTCTCCCAAGCCGAATTGCACGGACGCGAAACGGATTTCGTGCAGGCCCTGTTCAACAAGGATTTCGGGCAAGGCAAGGGTGTCGAGTACGACCTGCCAGACGTGCTGACGACAGGAGGGTACCCTGAGGCTGTCCGACGCAACGCCCAGAAGCGAAGAAGCGCGTGGTTCGAATCCTATCTGACGTCCATTGTCGAACGAGACATCCGCGACATCGCCCGCATCCAGGAGAGGGCGACCATGATCAAGTTGGTGCGCCTCCTCGCCACGCGGACGGCAAACCAGCTCAACCAATCAGAACTGTCCCGGACCATGCAGGTCCCGAATGCGACGCTCGGTCGGTACATGGACCTGCTGGAAAAGGTTTTCCTGATCCACTTTCTCCCGGCCTGGGCTCCCAACCTCGGCAAGCGTCTTGTCAAATCGCCCAAGCTCTTCATGGTGGACTGCGGACTTGCGGCCCACCTCATGGGTGCTGACGCGGATCGGTTGACGAATACGCCGGAGCTTGCCGGTCAACTCGTCGAGACTTTCGTGGTCAACGAAGTGCTCAAGCACCTGACATGGAGCAGCATCTCGGCCACCCCCTACCACTTCCGCACTCACGCTGGCCTTGAGGTAGACCTTGTTCTGGAAAAGCCGTCCGGTGAGGTCGCATGCGTTGAAATCAAGCACTCCGCTCAAGTCGCGCCCAAACACTTTCGCGGCCTGAAGGCGTTGAAGGAAGAGGTCGGGGACAAGTTCCAATCGGGCGTGGTTTTGTATGGCGGGACCGAGGTTGTTCCGTTCGGGAAAGACCTGTTCGCGGTGCCAGTCAGCGCATTGTGGGGATAGGGTTGTGGTATGGCGAGTTCTTTTCGGTTTTGATCGACTTGTGGTCAGCCTGAAAACTGACGAATCAGGAAGACGTTGACCACAATGTACACAATGTATACTTTGTATGAAAGGAGTTGATCATGAGTACAGTGACCGCCCGCATCCCGGAAGAGACTGCCAAGAAGTTGAACGCCCTTGCCAAGGCTACCAATCGCAGCAAGTCTTTTATCGTTGCCAACGCCTTGGATCAATTCCTTGAAGAGCAGGCATGGCAGGTGGCCCGGATCAATGAAAGCATTGCCCAGGCTGATGCCGGAAGTTTCGCAAGCGATGCCGAGGTCAAGGAAGCCTTCGCCAAGTGGGGGCTGAACGTTGCCACCGACTAGGGTTCGTTGGACCCCAAACGCGCTCCAAGACCTTGATCGGGTCCGGTCCTACCTTGCAGCGAAGGCGGGTGTCGAAATTATGCTCGCCGAAGCTCAGCGCATCTGGGATGGTTGCCAACGCCTCAAACAGTTCCCAGAAAGCGGGCGTCACGGTCGTGTGCCCCTGACCCGCGAAGTTGTCATCGCTCCCTACATCATTCCCTACCGAATTAAGGGCGATGCCGTCGAAATTCTCAACATCTTCCATTCCGCGCAGAAACGGTAACATTCGCCAGGGCCGTGAGGGCCGCGCCGATGTCGCCCCCGTTGCCGACGATCTGCATGCCCGCCTGGATAACGAGAGCATTGAAGCCAGCGGCCACGGCAGCGGTCATGGCGGTATCCGCAGCCATGTGCAGGACGCCCGTTGCAAACCCCTGGCCGCCGGGTGTGAACGACAACGCCACAGCCATGGCCAGAGACACGAGCTGCATGCCCGGCCCGCCGATGCCGCTGTCGGACTTGCTCCACTGGTCGTGCACTTCCTGCACGGCCTGCCAGTTGACGTCGTCGCGGGCTGCGACCTCGGCCATCCATTCCAGGCCCGGAGCCTGGGCCAGCTGCGCGATATCCTGCTGGAGGTTGCCGGTTTCCTTGTACTCGACCACCACGCCCTCGGCGGTGGTGAGGGTCAGCCCCTTTTCCGCGAATATCTCGGTATGCTGGACCGTTTCGTCGAGGGATCCCTGGTCCTTGGAGGACCAGGAGAAGAACCCGGTGCTCGACTTCACCTCGCGCTTGTACTCGCTGTCCTTGACCACGAGCATGGCGACCTGGCCGTCCTGGGCCGTGATCCCGGTCTCGTCGCCAGAGGTGATGCGCGCGGCCTGGAGGATGACATCCTGCTTGGCGTCAAGGGTGACCTTGCCGCCAGCCTCGATCTCGGGGCGGGTGTGGATGGTCAGGCTATGTCAAAGAGCGAAAGGCAAGGCCCGGCTGGGGCCGGGCCTTGTGGAAGTATGGGGATAGAGAAGGCGGGCGTCAGGTGGATACTATCACTGTACATACTGTCTATGTCCACTCTGTAGATCAGGGAAAAACCATGTCAGCACTCGCTTTGCTAAGCACCTCGATGAAATCGATTAATGGTATCTGATCCCACTTGCCGTCTGGATTGTTGTGGATGACAATTTCATTAATTTCATTTTCGTGAATAATTTCTGCTATCATGACATTTTTGCAATATATTTCGACATAAACATTCTTCCTGCTTGGATCATCAGCAATAATTCTACTAAACATAGCTTATGGCTCCAATATTCCGATAAATTTACCATCATATCCGAAACGTAACCCTTTGCCGTCTGGTGCTATAATATCAATATGTTTCCCAAACCTTTCACTTGTCTTCTCTATCACAATTGACTTTGGATTATCCATTATGCTCTTAGCAAGTTCTTGAGCTGCGGAATCCTTTGCAGCAGGACTGCCTGATACAGGACTATAAACACTGCCTGAACGTGCAGAGTGTTTATCAATCGCTCTACTAAGCGGGGATACTCCATACTTAGAATTTATCCGTAAATAATCCCTATTTTTCTCAAGGCGATGATCGCAGCAGCCAAGTGAGTTAGAGCCATGTGTGATGAAAGAAGCTTTTCAAATCGTACCAAGAGCTTCCTGAAGCGGTTGAACCACGACAAGCT
>JBDRSO010000073.1:0-20066 GCA_043824835.1 Pseudomonadota bacterium
CATCTCGCCCTTTTCCACCTGTGCCACAACCGACAATTTAAAGGCCATCGTGTAATCGCGTCGGGTGCGTCTAACTCGCTGTTTGGATTTGTCTTCCATAAATAGGTCCTCTGGGTGTCAACCTATTTCAGGACGGGACAATGTTGAAAAAAAGGCCCCCTGTTTCAGGGGGCCTTTTCGTTGTTCTTCACCGAGATGTCGTACTTTTGATAGGCAGTTTAGAAAAAACAAAATAGAATTACCAACCAGCGCGAAACTGATATTCAAGGCCGCGTTTATGTTTAACTTTAAAACGGACCGAATCTTTCTTTTGAGTTGGAACGTCAACTCGGACAGTAAGGGTATCCCCAGGCTGAAGATGATGCCTATCTGTAGCTTCGTCCCCATTAACAGCAATCCCATTTACGGTAATCACGTTGGGCAACCCGTGGCGAATGCAGACATATATTCGTGTGATATCTCCATAAGCTTTTTCCCGCTCAACCCAGCAATAAGGTTTGCTTATGAAGAAAAGGCGAACAGCATAAATGGCACCTAAGACAGCCGCAACAGAACCGATAACAGCAATGGTGTTTGTAATCCAATTGTCGATAGCAAGGTTGATCACAAATTTGAATTCCATATGGAGTCAATACAACTGGCAACGCAAAAGGGCAAACCTACTCAAAAGCAGTTTAGGAATAGACATGCTTCATCCGTTAAACAACCCAGCGAAGGATCGCCCAATATACAGGCCAGACAAGAGCGATTCCTTCATTGCATCCAGATATCCAAAGAAAAGAAAAGATTCCGTTAATATGAGGCCAATCTTCAATCATAAGGAAAAACCATGTTCCAATATTACCAGCAAGATAGAGAAGGGGTAAGATATGATCCATTACAACCTCCCTGTGTCTTGAAAGACGATAGCTGATAATACTTAAAATGCAAGACAAACAGTTCAGCAGTAGGAAGACTACCATCTTGTACAGGTAAGATTTGTTGATTAGACAACCTGGGAAAATATTTTACCCACAAGAAGAACCCCCTGTTCGCTATGAAAAACAGGGGGTTACGATTGATTTTAAGCGCTTTCGTCAACATTTATGGAAAACGCCTTGCCCTCTTCCGGGAGCGGCCTTTTAATATCACACGACGCAACAACCCACTACACAAACACGGTCCAGAGCATCCGCGTGCCAACCAAAATGAGCAGGACGGCGAAGACGCGCTTGAGTTTGTCCACGGGCAGGCTGTGTGCCAGCTTGGCGCCCAGGGGGGCGGTGAGCATGCTCATGGCGATGATGCCGAGGAAGGCCGGGATGTAGACATAGCCGATGCGCGGGCCGGGGATGCCCGGCACGCTCCAGCCGCCGACCACATAGCCCGCCGTGCCGGACAGGGCGATGGGCAGGCCCACGGCCGCGGCTGTGGCGATGGACACGTGCATGGTCTGGTTGCACCAGGAAAGAAAGGGCACGGTCAGCGTGCCGCCGCCGATGCCCACCAGGGCCGAGAAGATGCCGATGCCCGTGCCCGCGGCCGAGGTGCCGACCACGCCGGGCAGCTCGCGGTTGGGCTTGGGCTTGATGTTCAGCAGCATCTGCACGGCCACATAGTAGAGGAAGAAGCCGAAGAACGCCTTGAGAAACCCGGTGGGCAGGGTCGAGGCGAGCATGGCCCCCAGGTAGGTGCCCAGCACGATGCCCGGGGCCAGCCGCCAGAAGGCGGGGTAGTTGATGGCCCCGCGCCGGTGGTGGGCGCGCATGCTGGAGATGGAGGTGAAGATGATGGTCGCCATGGAGGTGCCCAGCGCGATGTGCTGGATGTGCGCCTGGGGGAAGTTCTGCCACTCAAAGGCGATGTTGAGCATGGGCACGATGACCAGCCCGCCGCCGATGCCGAGCAGCCCGGCCAGGATTCCGGCCACCGCGCCAAGGATCATGTAGAGGATGTACGTGGTCAGCATTGTGTCTCCGGTCCGCCTCGTGGCGGGCGAATCCTGTGGTGTCGAGGACTAGCCGTTGTAGAGGACGCGGGAACTTAACGACGCCATGTCCGGTGTCCCGGTCAGGATCATGGCCTGGACCAGCTGCGCCTTGATCGTGGCCAGAGACTGCTCCACACCCTCCTGCAATCCGCCCACCGCAGCCACGGAGATCGGACGGCCGATCATGACCGCGTCCGCGCCCAGGGCGAGCATCTTGAGCACGTCCGCGCCGTCGCGCACGCCGCCGTCCACCAGCACGGTCAGCCGTCCGCGCACTGCCGCCGCCACCTCGGGCAGCACCTCGGCCGTGCCCGGAGTGTGGTCGAGCACGCGCCCGCCGTGGTTGGAGACCACAATGGCGTCAGCCCCCACCCGGACGGCCAGCATGGCCTCGTCCGGGGTCATGACCCCCTTGAGGATGAATTTTCCGCCCCAGCCGTGGACCCGGGCGATGATCGCCTCAAGCTCGGCAGGGGTCTTGGGCGACACCGGGCGGCCCATTTGGCGCAGGGTGATCAGCCCGGCCGCGTCAACGTCCATGCCGAAGACGGTGCAGCCCGTGGCCCGTGCCTTTTCGAGTTTCTCGTCCAACTCGCCGCCCTCCCAGGGCTTGATGAAGGGGATACCGTGCCCCTCGCTGGCGGCGATGGCCGCAAAGCCGGACTCGTGGATGACCGGGGGCACGCCGTCGCCGGTACAGCCGATCACCCCGGCATTGCGACAGCCCGAGACCACGGCCTCAATGTAGTCCTCCTCGCTCACGCCGCCGCCCATGTTGAAGGACACGCCGCCGATGGGCGCGGCCAGCACAGGCATGGACAGGTCGAACCCGAGGAGCGACACGGCCGTGTCCGGCGCGGTAACACCGTGCAGCAGGCGCATGTTGAGCCGCATCCCGGCCAGGGCCGTGACGTTGTTCTTGAACGAGGCTGCGGTGCCCAGGCCGCCCATGCCAGGCACCTCGCCCGCGCACGCCTTGCCGTCGCACACCTTGCACACGCGGCAGTATCCCTTCATCAGTTCTCTTGCCTTGTCGCGCGTTTCTTTCATGATTCCTCCATGGTTTGCGCCCCGGACCCGGAATCCCGGGCAAAGACGATGGTTTCTATTTCCTCAAGATGGTCGCGCATGGCCCGCTCGGCCTGCATGACATGGCCGCCCCTGACGGCCTCGACAATGGCCCGGTGCGCGGCCAGCGAGGCCTCTTGCCGCTCCTGCGACTGAAGCGCCTCGACCCGGCTCCGGGTGAAATCCTCGTGCAGTGCCTTGACCACCTCGCAGAGCACCACATTGCCCGACGCCTCGGCCAGCAGCCCGTGCAGCAGTTGGTCATGTTCCGCGGCTGGCTCCCCACGACGCACGGCCCGCTCCTGATCGGCCAGGGCGGCCTCGATGCGGGTGATGTCGCGCGGCGAGGCATTGCGCGCGGCCAGGGCGGCTATCTCCGGCTCGATGAGCTTTCGCGCCTCGAAAATATCACGCAGACCGGGCTTGGCGCGCATGACCACCCCGGCCAGGGTGGCGGCGAAGCCCGCTTCGTCCACACTCCGAACAAAGGTGCCCGCGCCCTGGCGGCTCTCCACCATATCCTGCTCGGCCAGGGCCTTGATCGCCTCGCGCACGGTGTTGCGCGAGACCTCGAACATTTCGGCCAGCATGCGCTCGGGCGGCAGCCGATCACCGGGCCGCAGCTCGCCCCGGTCAATCATGGCCCGAATCTGGAGCACGATGTCTCCGTACATGCCCTTGCGGCTCACCGGCCTGACGTCCATTGCCCGCTCCACTTCTTTAACGTACCGGTCTCTGCCACCGCAACACCCGGTGATCGACCTTTGTCGGCTCGCCCACCTCGTGCGATGGCTCCGCCTGTTGCCCGGCAACTCACGAGAGTCCGGCTGCCAATCATCGCAATGGCCCCGCCTCCCCATTCCAAGGAGCCGCGCCCTTCCCCCAGCCCCGAAGAGCCGCTGCAAACCCTACTCATATTGGTTGGACCACTGACCCTGTTAGACCAATTTCAACGGGCCGTCAACAGGCTGATACGCACTGCGGCTTCGCGCCTGGGAACGCCCTCTGCCGTGAAACCACGCCACGCACAAGCGCACCCCCGGACATGGCGGGAAACACGAAAAAGCGGACCAGGGCCGTGCGGAAGAAGTTCGGCTAGGCGGTGACTCCAGCGCCAGCCCTGAGGGTGTGCAGGGTGATCTCCGGGGCCGTGCCAAGACGCATGGGCGGGCCCCAGTAGCCGGTGCCGGTGTTGATATAGAGCAGGGTGGTGTCGTGCAGGTGCAGGCCGCGCACATAGGGATGGAAGAGATGGATGGCCAAGGTCCAGGGGAAGAACTGTCCGCCGTGAGTGTGGCCCGAAAGCTGGATGTCGAACCCGGCCTGGCTGGCCTCGTAAATCGACACCGGCTGGTGGGCCAGCAGGATGGATACATCGTGGCCGGGCGCGCCATGCATGGCCGCCAGCGGCGAGGACAGATGGGCGGGATGGATGCTGCGGCCGCGAGGATCGGCCACGCCAGCCAGCAGGACGCTACCCCGGCCCGTGTCGATGAGCACATGCTCGTCCACCAGGGGGCGCATGCCCAGGCGCTGGACCTCGGCCATCCACTCCTCGACCCCGGCGTAATACTCATGGTTGCCAAGGCACATCCAGACCCCGTGAGGAGCCTTGAGGTCGGCCAGGGGGGCCACATGGTTGCGCAGCGAGGCCACCGAGCCGTCCACCATGTCGCCGGTATGTACCACCATGTCCGCGCCCAGGGTGTTGATCTCGTCCACCACCATGCGCATCCAGCCGCCCCGCAGTGTGGGGCCGATGTGGGTATCGGTGAATTGGGCGATGGTGAAGCCGTCGAGGCCGGGCGGCAGTCCGGGCACGAACAGATCATTGCGAACCACCTCGGGCGTGCGCCGGGCCTCGAAGATGGAGTAGCCGGTCAGTGGCATGGCCACGACCATGATGGCCGCGTTGGAGGCGTTGAGCATGAAGCGCCGCCGCCGCAGATCCGGCTGGGCCGCGCCCCGGCACGATCGGCCACGGCTGGCCTGCCGCTCTCCGACCACGCACCGGAACAGGGCGAACACCCGCCCGGCAAGGAGGGGAAGATCGCGCAGGAGCATGAACATCACCACCATGGAGACCAGCCCGAGGAAGACGAAGACCACCCAGCTGAGCCCATCGTAGAGCATGGTGTCCGCGCCGTCTTCGCGCAGGGTACGCACCACGCGCTGGCCGTAGAGCAGCGCACCCACGGCCAGCCAGGCCGCGATTCTGCGGCCCAGACTCACGGGCAGGGGCATGATCATCCGCCAGCCCAGGTACAGGGTCAGCAGCGTAGCAACGGTCAGGACGATATAGGACCACATGGCCATGAATGTTCTCTCAGGTTGAATGGAAGTGATTATTTATATGAAATGGGTCGTGGCGGCCAGCTTGTCAATGCGTTGCACAAGTCTGCACCCCTGAACGGTTCTCAGCCGGGAGGCTTTGTGCTATGTTCGGGTCAGCAAGGAGTGACAATGATTGCAGAACCAATTGCCGCGCTCGGCCAGGCCGCCCCGGCTCTGGACGCGGCCATCCGGGCGGCCGCCGTGCTGGCGATGGCGATGGCCGCCTATCTGATCGCCCGGTTCGCTGCTGTACGGCTGGCCCGCACGCTCGTTCCACGCTCTCATAGCGTCTTCGCCATCATGCTCATGGAAGAGGGCGTGTTCCCCCGGGCCGCGCTGCTCGCGCCCGCACCGGTGCTGTCCATGGGCGCGGAACTGTTTCCGGCCTCGGCCACCCTGCTGCGCGAGGCCGTGGCCGTCTACCTGTCCGTGACCGTGGTTCTCATCCTCCTGCCAACGATCAACGCCCTAGTCCGGCTCTACGAAACCTACGAAGTCTCCCGGCGCCGACCCATCAAGGGATACGCCCAGCTCGTCAAGCTCTTCATCTCCATCCTCGGCACGGTGTCGGTCATCGCCCTGCTGCTGGGGCAGTCGCCATGGGGCCTGCTCTCGGGCATCGGCGCCATGACCGCAGTGCTCATGCTCATCTTCCGCGACACCATCCTCTCCCTGGTGGCCGGGGTGCAGATCGGGGCCAACGACCTGCTCAGGAAAGGCGACTGGATCGAGATGCCAGCCATGGCCGCTGACGGAGACGTCATCGACGTGGCCCTGCACACGGTCAAGGTCCAGAACTGGGACAAGACCATCACCGCCATCCCCACCCACAAGTTCCTGGACACGCCCTTCAAGAACTGGCGCGGCATGACCCTTGCGGGCGGGCGGCGCATCAAGCGCTCCCTGCTCATCGACCTCTCGTCCATCCGTTTCGCAGACAAAGAGCTGCTTGAGAGGCTCTCCGCCGTCCAGTCCCTGGCCCCGCACATCACCCGGCGCAGGGCGGAGATCGACGAGCACAACGCGCGCATAGGGGCCGACGCCAGCTCGCCCCTCAACGGGCGGCGCATGACCAATGTCGGGCTCTTCCGGCTCTACGCCCTGGACTACGTGACCAACCACCCGAGCACGCGAGAGGACATGACCCTGCTTGTGCGCCAGCTTCAGCCTGCGGCAGAGGGCGGCCTGCCCCTTGAGATATACTGCTTCACCAATGACACGGCCTGGAGCGCCTACGAGGGCATCCAATCAGACATCTTCGACCACCTGCTGGCGGCCCTGCCCCACTTCGGCCTGCGCGCCTACCAGCGCGACGCCCTGGTGGACGCCCGGACCACGGACTGACAGCCTGGCGATCAGCAAGAGCCATGCCGCCCATGGGCCCGATCACGGCCTTACACGTCCGTGTCGGCCCTGATCCCTTGAGGGCCGGGCACTGCCGGGAACCCGGGAAAATATCACGATTTCGGTGTTCCTTTACCTGTGGAATCCGGCCACAAACATGTTCCCAACCCCTACCCCTTGTGGTAAGAGGTTTTCACCCAATCGCCACAATCTTTTCCCACCCCGCCACAATCGCCCACTGTCGAAAACCGATCACCTCGGAATGGTCGATTTTTTTTTCTAAACTTGTTCTAGAAAAAAGTTAAGGATATGGAGCAACAGTCATTGCCAACACCTGTTGATAAAATATGACGATCCTTCATAATCGACTCAAACCGCCCATAATCGCCCACTACGACGCGAGCGCCCTAATTTTTCTCAAAATCCCCCTGTACAAAAAGAGCCGCCTGGGATAATTAAACTGACACGTTCCGACAGCTTCTTCATCCATCCATGAAGCGGACGGAAACGCGAACGGCAGCTGCGGGGGGAGCAACGGCCGTTCGCCAGATCGCATCCCGGCGTTCCCGACCCGGGTGATTTTTTTGAACCGAGGAGAACGATGAGGACGAGTGAGCCCGCAAGGGTCTGGAAATACGTGCGGGGTTTCGAGAACTTGAGCCTGTGCGACTGGCCCGGCCGCCACTGCTGCATCCTCTTTCTGGGCGGCTGCAACCTGCGCTGCCCCACCTGCCACAACGCCGCGCTCGCCTGGGACATGCACACCCTGCCCGCCGTGGACCCGGTGCGCATCAAGGCATACCTGCGCGATAGAGCGGGCTGGCTGGACGGCGTCGCCATCACCGGTGGCGAGCCCACCGTGACCCCGTATCTGGCCGAGCTGCTCTTTGAAGTCCGCAAGAGCGGCCTGCCCGTCAAGCTCGACACCAACGGCATGCGGCCCGATGTGGTCCGCGAGCTGCTGGAGGTTGGCCTTGTGGATGTCTTTGCCGTGGACGTCAAGGGACCGTACGCCGCGTACCCGGCCCTGACCGGCCGTGCGGTCTCCGAAATCGCAGCCCGGGCCAACCTGGAGCGCATCTTCGCCATGGCCGCCGCCCGGCCCGAGGCCTTCTACTTCCGCATCACCCGGGTGCCCGGCCTCACGGATGGCGACATCGCCACCGCGCGAGGCTACCTGCCCCCGAACTTCACGCTGACCATACAGAACTATGTACCCCCCCAGACCCATCTGCCTTCAAGGAGGACGTCGGAGCATGCCCAGCCAGATCATGAAGAGAGACGGCCGGTTGGAAACGTGGTCAACTGACCGCATTGCCCAGGCCATTTTCACGGCGCTCGCCGCCAGCGGGATCAAGGATCCCATCCTTGCCAAACGACTCGCAAAAAAAGTCGAGAAAATGCTCGACGGCATGGAAATTCCCGAGCAGGAGCACGTCCAGAACACGGTCGAACAGATCCTGATGGAGTCGCGCCAGTACGAGATCGCCAAGAAATACATTCTCTACCGCGAGAAACGCCGCCAGCTGCGCTCCCAGAAGGAGGCGTACCTCGACATCAAGGATGTCATCGACACCTACCTTGATCAGGCCGACTGGCGCGTGAACGAAAACGCCAACATGACCCACTCCTTCCAGGGACTCATGCTCCACCTGTCGGGAACGGTCCAGGCGCGCTACGCCCTTGAGAAGTACCCCGAGGAGATCCGGCAGGCCCACGAGCACGGATACTTCCACATTCACGACCTTTCCTTCGGTCTGGCTGGCTATTGCGCCGGGTGGTCCCTGCGCGACCTGCTCATCGAGGGCTTCAACCTCGAAGGCCGCGCCTCGGCCGGCCCTGCCAAGCATTTCGACACCGCGCTGGGGCAGATGAACAACTTCCTTGGCACGCTTCAGAACGAATGGGCCGGAGCCCAGGCCTTCAACAACGTGGACACCTACCTCGCGCCCTTCGTGCGCCACGACGGCCTTTCCTACAAGCAGGTGCGCCAGTGCATGCAGAAATTCGTGTTCAACCTGAACACCACCTCGCGCTGGGGCGGCCAGTCGCCGTTCACCAACCTCTCCTTTGACCTCGTGGCCCCCAAGCACATCGCCAACGAGCCGGTGATCATCGGCGGCAAGTTCGACGACACCCTGAACTATGGCGACTTCGAGCCCGAAATGGCCCTGATCAACAAGGCCTATATCGAGGTCATGCTCGAAGGCGACCACCACGCGCGCATCTTCTCCTTCCCCATCCCCACCTACAACGTGACCGAGGACTTCCCCTGGGATTCGGAGATCGGCGAGTTGCTCATGCAGTTGACCGCCAAATATGGTGTGCCCTACTTCCAGAACTTCATCAGCTCGGACCTCAAGCCCGAGGACGTGCGCTCCATGTGCTGCCGCCTGCAGATGGACCTGCGCGAGCTGCGCAAAAAGACGGGCGGCCTCTTTGGCGCGGGCGACCTGACTGGCTCCATCGGCGTGGTCACCCTGAACCTGCCCAAGCTCGCCTACCTCTCCCAGAGCGAGGACGACTTCCTTGAACTGATCAGCGAATACGCCGAGCTGGCCAAGGAATCGCTGGAATACAAGCGCAAGGTCATCAACAACAACCTTGATGCGGGCATGTTCCCCTGGTCGCGCCGCTACCTCAAGAACGGCTACAAGGGCCACTTCTCCACCATCGGCCTGCTGGGCGGGCACGAAGCCTGCCTGAACCTCATCGGCAAGGGCATCGAGACCGAGGGCGGGGTGCGCCTCATGCAACGGGTGCTCCACCACCTGCGCAGCGTGACCGCCACTTTCCAGGAGGAGACGGGCAACCTCTACAACCTCGAAGCCACGCCCGCTGAAGGCACCAGCTACCGCCTGGCCAAGATCGACAAGGCTCTCTACGCGGACATCAAGACCCAGGGCAACGGCACCCCCTACTACACCAACTCCACCGCCCTGCCCGTGGGCATCTCCAACGATGTCCTCTACGCCCTGGAGCACCAGAACCGGCTCCAGCCGCTCTATACCGGCGGCACGGTCTTCCACACCTTCCTGGGCGAGGCGGTCCCAGACCCCAAGTCCCTCAAGAACTTCATCCTCAAGGCGTTCACCAAGACCAAGATTCCCTACGTCTCCATCACGCCGACCTTCTCCATCTGCAAGGAGCACGGCTACATCCTTGGCGAGCACTTCGACTGCCCCACCTGCGGCCAGGAGGCCGAGGTGTACACGCGCATCGTGGGCTACTACCGCCCGGTGTCGCGCTGGAACAAGGGCAAGCAGGAAGAATACACGGACCGCGTGGTCTTCAGCGACTGCCTGTGCAACTGATTTGACGGAATTTCCCCAGGCCCCATTGAGGAGTGGGGCTTGAGGATAGTGGAATGTGAGGCCTTTGACGCGCATGCGTCAAAGGCCTCGCGCATTATTGAGGAATAATCGCTGGCGTGGGACATTTCTCCCCTTCAGGGGACTGTTCCGCCATGTTTATTTTTGATACAGCAACGGCATGAAGTGTCCACGCTGCGGCAAGATAATCACGGCGGCGGCCACCGCCTGCAGGCACTGCGGGGCGCGCATCGCCAAGCCCTGCGAAAAGGTCACGCGCAGGATGACGGCCAATGGCCGCATCGCCCTGGCCTGCGGGGCCCTGCTCGCCTTCCTGGGCGTGGCCGCCTTCATGGCCGGGGCCTATCCCGTGGGCCTACTCCTGGCCGTCATCGGCATCGCCTTCTGTGTCATCGGCAAAATGATGGCCTGATCCCGCTGCCTCCCGCCGAGGTTGCCGGGATACACTCGAAGCAATCCCCCTACTGCTGACAATCGCGAAAACCCAGCTTGCGCAGCAGGACCATGGCCGGGCACCAGTTGGTGAACCCCGACTGGAACAGGTTGACTCCCACGACTGCCGCCAGGAGCAGCCACAGCCGCGAATAGTCAATCGCCAGGACCAGGCTCAGAAGTATGAGAAACCCGGCCAGGGAACGAATAATCCTTTCCACAGTCATTACGGCCTCCTTGTGCTTGGTGCCGTGGAGCGGCGTGCCCCGCGAGGAAAGCCAGGGGGGCGCAAGCCCAACCATACCACTCCGGCCACGTCATGGGAAGCCGGAGGCAAACAACGACGTGTCGGCGTTCGCACCTGGAAATCATCCGCATCAACGACAAGGACAGGGACGCGTCCGCAGGGACAGGAAAGGGGAAGGGAAGGGGAAGGAAAAGACGAGGCGGCGGCGAGCAATGCCCCGGGCCGCAGTGCGGCAGGGCGCGCCTTCCACCAGGAGGAAATGACACGGAATGGGGATGGCCTGCCCGCCATCTTTCCCGGACATCGGGAGCGCGGGAGGGAGGCTAGGCCAGGATGTGATACAAGGGGTAGGTCTCGGCGAAGACGACCTCTCCATCGCTCCCCTTGATCTCCAGCCTGAGTCCGAACACATCCTTCTGCTCCACCCCATCGGGCAGGGAGAAGGTGGTCTGCATGCGCTTGAAGCGCTGGATCTGGAAGGCGAGGTCGCTGGCATTGGTCTTGGCCATCTGCGTGCCGCCGTCCTTCTTGACCAGGGCGATGGTCGCCTGTCCCGCTGCGGCCCTGGCCGACTGGAGGTTGTTCAGGTCGAAGCTGACAGTCATCTTGCGGCTGGCCACCCTGGCCTGGAGGTTCTCCACGCTGACCAGCTGAGTGTCCACCCGGGTGAATATGCGGTTGAGGTCCACGGCGTCCCCTTCCTTCTCGCTCTCAAGCTCCGAGGTGGCGGCGGCGAGCAGGGACTGCAATTCGGCGGGATCGTAGGACTGGAGAATCTTCTCCATGTTGCCCAGCCGCTCAAGCCTGACCTCGGCATCGACCAGCCGTTGCTCAAGGCTCTTGTTTTCCGTGCGCAGGTCAAGGTTGCGCTTGACCCCGCGCACCCCCATGAAGATGCCGCCCGCCGCACACAGCAGCAGGAAAACCTGGACGAAGATGAACATCTTGAGCCAGAAGGGGCTGATGCGATACCGGGTCACGTCTCGGTCGTCGCGCATGAAGAGAACGCTGTATTTCGAATTGCTCATCGTCCCTGTCTCCACTCCTCGCTTTCGATCTTCAACGCGCCGCCGTCCGGGACGAGGACAAAGGTCTTTCGACCGACATCGGAATATCCAGAATCATCCGCGAACGTCTGCAGAAAGGCTACCTGGAGCCCAAGCGGATGCTGGCTGACCGTGAGTTCGTCAATTTCCAGCCTAACAGGCGAGGTTCTCGCCCACAACGTCTTTTTGAACTCCGTGATGGCAGCTGCGCCCCTGCGAGTGCCCTGGACCGCGCCCTGGGCGTAGAAATCGCGGAAGGCGTCGGCGTCCATGGCGAGCCATGCGGCGCGCCACGCCTCCACGAACTCCCGCGACTGTTCGGTCTTGGCGGCTATGTACTTGGGGGTCAGATCCTCGCTGGGGCGGGTGTATTCGCGGCCCACGATGCGCCAGCGCCCCTGGTCGTCGCGCTGCCAGTAGAATCGCTTGCCCGTGCTGGTGGCCAGCCCGGTAGTACGGTAGTACTGATCGAACCCTGTCACCCAATAGTCCGGACCGGGAACGGCCTGGATGTTGTCCACCATGACCTCGATCCACGGCTTGGTGGCGAAGACCGACTTCTTGTGCGCCCTGAAGGAGTTGAAGCCGTTGCGCTCGGACATGGACATGCCCACCGGATCGTAGTGCTCGAAAAAGGCGTCGCCCTTGCTCTCCCAGTCCCTGGCCCACTGCCTGAGCTGCCCGACCAGAACCTCGGCCACCGCGTCCTCTCCGCCCGGTTCCTGAGTCCAGGTTATGTCGTTGGCGATGATCACCGGGGTGCCGTAGGCGATCTCGCGGGCCACGTTGTGCATGTCAGGCACCTTGAGGGCCACGCACCCCTGGGTGTCGCGAGGCAGAAATTCCTTGCCCCGGCCGTGAATCCAGATGCCGCTGCCCGTCTTGCCCTTGATGCGGTCCACGGGGTTTGGATAATTGAGGGCGTAGGCGAGGTCGCCATAGAGATCCCAGTCGAGCTTCCTGTTGATGCGCTGGCCGATGAAGTACACGCCCTCGGGGGTGCGCAGGTCGCCCTCCACCAGCTTGTCGCCGTCGGCCTGTCCCGTGGTGCATGGGAGGCGAAGCAGCTCTCGAAGCGGGCTGAAACGCTCCAGCATGACCAGAGTCTGGGAGGTCTTGTCCACGGCCACGATCCGGGGCGGCCCATAGGCGTGGGAGGACAGGGTGGAGACCCAGCCCTGGGCCAGGGCCGGCGCAGCGCACAGAATGTATATGAAGATGACAAGTAAACGCATGCGGTTGCCAGACAACTCCTCGCCCTCAGGCTCCAGAACCCCCGAACAGGACCAGTGTGGGACGATTCATCGTCCCCCGGCCGCCAACAACGCCTTGCGGGTAAAGATGGCGTCGAGCTTGAGGCCCGCCTCCTCAAGCCGCTCGCGCCCGCCTTCCTCGCGGTCGAGCACGGCCAGGACACCCGCTATCTCAAGCCCGGCGTCGCGTACGCGCTCGGCCGCGGTGAGCAGGGTGCCTCCTGTGGTGCAGACATCCTCCAGCAGCACGACCCTGTCGCCCTGCCCGAAGTTGGCCAGCCCTTCCAGATACTGGCCGGTGCCGTGCCCCTTGGCCTGCTTGCGGATGATGAATCCAGGCATGGGGCGTCCCTCCATGTGGGAAACCACGGTCACGCTCGACACCAGCGGATCAGCCCCGAGGGTCATCCCGCCAACCCCCTTGACATCGAAATCCTTGAGCATTTCCACAAAAAGCCGCCCGATGAGATAGCTCCCTTCCGGGTGCAGGGCGGTCTGCTTGCAATCGAAATAATAGTCGCTTTTTTTGCCCGAGGTCAACGTGAAGTCCCCTTCCTTGTAAGAAAGGTCCAGCAGCAGCCGGGCCAGCCGTGTCTTCATTTCGTTCATATATCCCTATCCCTTGAACACCCGGGCGAATATGTCGTTCTCGTAACGCTTGTAATACGAAGGGTCGAAGGCTTCGTCAAGGACGTTAGCCCCCAGCCGGGCGGTCACTGCCGGGTCCCTGCGGATCTCGTCCTCGAACTGAATGCGCTCGGCCCAGCAGAGCATGGCGACCTTCTGGACCATCTCATAGGCCTCCTGACGCTTGAGCCCGGTGGCGATGAGGGCGTTGAGCACCCGTTGCGAATAAAAGAGGCCAAAGGAGCCTTCGAGGTTGCGCCGGATGTTGTCTTCCTTGACCACCAGCCGCTTGAGCACGCCGCTCATGCGATGCAGCATGTAGTCGATGAGGGCCGTGGTGTCGGGCATGATCACGCGCTCCACCGAGGAATGGCTGATGTCGCGCTCGTGCCACAGGGCCTGGTTCTCCATGGCCGCCAGGGAGTTGGAGCGGATGAGCCGGGCCAGCCCGCAGAGATTCTCGGCCGAGATGGGGTTCTTCTTGTGGGGCATGGCCGAAGAGCCCTTCTGCCCGGCGCTGAACCCCTCCTCCACCTCCAGCACCTCGGTGCGTTGCAGGTGGCGCAGTTCGAGCCCCAGCCGCTCGATGCCGCCCGCCAGCATGGCCAGGACGGTGAAGAACTGGGCGTAGCGGTCGCGCTGAATGATCTGTGTAGAGTGCGGGTCCGCCTTGAGACCAAGCAGAGTGCAGGTACGTTCCTCCAGCTCGGGGCTCAAGTGGGCGAAGGTGCCCACCGCGCCCGAGAGCTTGCCCACGCGTACCGCCTCGCGCGCGGCCTCGAACCGCTCCCTGTGGCGTTCGAACTCGGCGTAAAAGCCCGCGAACTTGAGGCCGTATGTGGTGGGTTCGGCGTGGATGCCGTGGGTGCGGCCCATGCACAAGAGCCCCTTGTGCCGGTGGGCCATCTCTTTGAGCACGGTCAGGATGCTGTCGATGCCCTCGGCGATGATGGCCCCGGCCCGGGTCAGGAGCACGCCGTTGGCCGTGTCCACGATGTCCGACGAGGTGCAGCCCAGGTGTATGTAGCGCGAATTGGGGCCGACCTTTTCCTCCACTGCGGTCAGGAAGGCGATGACGTCGTGCTTGGTGGTCTCCTCGATTTCAAGGATGCGCTCCAGGTCGAAGTCTGCCTTGGCGTGGATTTCGTCGCAGGCGTCCATGGGCACCCTGCCCATATCGGCCCAGGCGCGCGTCACGGCCAGTTCCACTTCAAGCCACACCCTGAACTTGTTCTCCAGGGTCCACAACTCTCTCATTGCCGGACGGGAATATCTTTCGAGCATGCTCTCTCTCGCTTGTGGAATTTCGATGCGGCGCGTGTGCCGTCAAGAAAAAAGGCAGCCGGGGCTGCCTTTTCCGCTGTTCGTCAGGATACGGACCCTGCGGACGGCGTGTCCGTGGTCGGTTTCGGGTTCACCGGAACCGCCTCGCCGCCACCGCCACCGCCACTGCACTCTGCACCCCCACCGGCATCACAGCCGGACGACGCGCAGTCGGCCTTGTGCTCACCGGCCTTGTGCTCACCGGCCTTGCAACCCGCTTCGGCGCAGGTTCCTGGGCCGCCGGCCTTTTTGGCCGCATAGTCGGTCACATACCAGCCCGACCCCTTCAGATGGAAGGACGTATGCGAGATGAGCCGACTTGCCGGGCGCCCGCACTCGGGACAGGCCATCTCGCGCTCCTCAAAACCGGACTGCCACTCCTCGAACACGGCGTCGCAGCCCGTGCATCGATACTCGTAGATGGGCATGATCAAGCCCCCTAGGACTTCAATGGGTTACCAGACTGTTGAAAAACGGCGATCTGCTGCGCTTAATTGACTGTAGGAGAGTCTTCGAGCCATACAGAAAACTTATTCAAAAAGGTCACCTCTCGCGCATAGGAAGTACGCTTCGGCCTTGACCTTTCTGTGCGCCTGTCTCTGCTGTCCTGATCCGTATGATTCGCCGAAAACGGCTCATCAACGGTTCAACTCACCATTTTTGAACAGCCTGCGATTCTGATAGTATCAACGGCCTTCACGACTGTCCAGACTAGGCCTTGGCCTTGGCCTCTACCTTGGCCTCGCGGATGCGGGCCTTGAGCGCCTTCATCCGGCGGTGACGCTTGCGATCCAGTTCTTTCTTGCGCTCATGCTTCTTGTGACGTGCCATTTCGGCCTCCTTGGATATTTCTGCCCTGCCGGGCTTTCTCTCTTGCGAGCCGCATCTGATATAACACTTGCCTCCCCTTTGTCCAGCCTTGTGCGCAAGGATTTTCCCTTGACTCGATGGGTCAGGATGACCATATTCCCTGTTCCAACGCCACTTCAGATGAGGATAAATCATGATCAGAAGCGTGAGTGTAAAGAGCGCCGTCAAGGACGCCATCGAGATATTCCAGTTCGACCTTTGGCTTAGGTTCTACTTTGTCACCGAAGAAGACGACCAGCTCTGGATCAGGATTCCTGACGAGGTGCTGGAGGAAATCGAAAAGGATCACCCCGCACTGCACCGACTGGCCGACATGGTCAACAACGCGCCCGTTGACTACAAACGGTCTCAGGAGAACGTCTGTGCCTATGTGGGTGCGCGCCTGGACGGGCAGAAGTACGAGCACACGGTCCTGCTCAAAGTCTTTGACAGCGCGGCCTTCAAGGTCGAAATGTACATCTTCAACCTGTGGATGAAGATGCACGAGCAGCACCTGGACGAGGGGTATATTGATTTCAACGGCTGGCTGGAAATGTACGAGGGCTGGAACTCTCTTGACGAGGTCGTGGAGTACCGGACCAAGCTGGTGGACAGCGGCACCGACCCCGGCACCCCGGTCTGCCCGACGACCCAGTAGACTGCGGCCCGACAGTGCCATGCGAAGACCCCGCCACCCATCCTGGGCGGCGGGGTCTTCGCATGGCACTGTCTATTGCTGCGGCGGGTTTTCCGGTTCCGGCCCGGGGTCGCCGGGCGGTGTTTCGACATCGTCCAGCCCGGTGTCGCCGCCCTCGCCATGGCCCTGTCCGCCCCGGGTCACGGGTGCGCGCTCCACCTCGGTGACCTTGCCGTCACGCCCCTTGATCACCACGCGCCCGCCGGGCGATGCTGGCTCGCCCTCCGCGTCCTGCCGCATCTGCGACCCGGTGGCCGCATGGGCGGCACCCTCCCGCAGCCCCGACAATCCGTCGGACGGAACGACCCGGAACGGCGTCCCGATGACCGCCAGCAAGGCGAGCACCAGGAATGCCACGAAACTCTTCATGCAGCGCCTCCCGCGATGACTTCGACAACGACTCCACCGACGCCCAGGCAGCGCCTGTGAACTATGCCCCGGCCTTGCTCAAGCAAGGAGCATGCCCCGGCCGACGCCCGGTGGCGCCGGGCAATCCTCCCGTCTCCAGGACGGCTCGCGCCCAAAACTGCGCACCGGCGACGAAACCTTCCCGGGAGTCGAGGCTACCCGCGCCACCCATCCGGTGTCAATCCTGGCGCAAACCGTGATCCAGGTACAGGGTGGAGACCACCTCGTCCACAGTCCGCAGTCCCGAGACATCGCCCGAAGGCACGATGCCCATGAAGCGGAGCATTCCCGTGGTGGTATAAACGATGTAGACCACGGACACCACCGCGCGGCCTGACGGGTCCGTGCCGTCCAGTTCCAGGCGCAGCATGTTTCGGCTCTCGCTGAAGTTCGCCTTGCGCAGCCGAAACGGCGCGGCCCCGTCCGTGCGGGCACTGCGCAGCAGGCCCGCCACCACGAAGCGGTTGAAGTTGCCGATGTCGTCCTTGGACACCACCCGCCCATGGAGCCGGGAGACCAGCAGGCAGATCGGGGCCGAGCGCGACGCCAGCACATACCCGATCTCCTGGTCGGCCTGGACCGGAACCACGGCGTCGCGCAGGAGGGCGAACCGGGCCAGAACCGACTCGTCCGCCTCCAGCCAGCCGCCGGGCAGCCAGATGGTGTAGCCGAAGTGTTGATTGTAATAGGGCAGCCCGGCCCAGGACAGGGCCGGGACCAGAAGACTGGCCGCCATCAGCGCGGCGAGGAGTCGAAAACGCATGGGAATACCTCTGCTCCACGGTTGTGGAGCAGCCAGAGCAGACCCACCGCATACGCCCATCCTACGGCAAAGGCAAGCCCTCCGTCCGCGCAAGACAAAAACCCATATCCCCTTTTCAGAAGCGTTTTTTTTCCGTATAGGTAAGACACGATGGAATCACATACAGTTACGGGAGACAACCACCATGAAGAGCTTCACCTGCATTGTTGAAGGCAAGGTCACAGGCGGAAAGTTCCAATCCTGGGTTCTCGACACGGCCCTGCGCCTCGGCCTCAAGGGCTGGGTCCGCAACATAGACGACCGCAAGGCGGAAATCCTGGTCCAGGGCGACCCCGAGGCTTACGCGACCCTCAAGCAAGGGCTGGAGACCGAGGCCCCGGTGCCGGATCTCAAGAAGGTCACATGCACCACCATCGATTACGACAAGGTTCACGAACGGTTCGAGGCGCGCGGCTGATCGCGCTGGAAACAACCGCACGGCATGGCTGCCGACCCGCCGCGCACTCCGGTTCGCCGCGGTCGGCGGCCTTTTCCGTGCTCATCACCAACACTGACACCCCATGACCAAGGCACGCGGACCCAATCTGGCGACCAAACTTTTGCTCTGGTCCTGCGCCCTCATCGTCGTCTTTGTGGCCACCACCGCCTTTCTCCTGCTCCAAGTTCGGCGCGATGCCGAGACAGCCAGCCGCATCGTCAGCGTCAACCATGACCTGGACTCGGCCATCCAGCGCATGCTGGAACGGCTCCAAGGGGTGCAGGACAACATCCGCCGCTACCGGCTCATGGGCAACCAAGAGGCCGTGCGCTTCATCGTCGAGGATCTGACCCGGTTCGGCGAGACCCTGGACACCACCCTGGCCCGGCATCCGCAGTACGAGGCGGACTGGCTGCCCCTGCGGAGCGCGTTCGAGATCGCCCTGACCCCGACCAAAGCCCCGGGCGACACCCTGGCCCCGGACGCCACGGTCCGCGAGTGGTCCGACACCCTCGGCCACAGCCTGCTCGAAAACCAGATCGCCACCGAGCGCGCCCTGATCCGGCTCCATCTCTCGGGCCAGCGCGCGGCAGACATCGGCCTGTACGGGCTCATCGCCAGCCTGGCCCTGGGCGTGGGCGGCAGCCTGGCCCTGGCCTGGCACCTCAACCGCTCCCTCTCCGAGGTGCGGCGCGGCCTGCGCGGCCTGGGCCATGGCGGCGAGGTACGCGATGTGCGCGTACTCTCCGGCGACGAACTGGGCGAGTTGGCCCGGGCCTTCAACGCCATGGCCGCCCGGCTGCGGCGCGAGGAGCGCATGCGCGCCGACTTCGTGGCCATGCTCAGCCACGAGATACGCACCCCGCTGACCAGCATCCGCGAGGCCGTGGATCTGGTGGGCTCCGGCACCTTTGGCGAGGTCAACGAGCGCCAGGGCCGATTCCTCGACATCGCGGAAAAGGAATCCGTGCGCCTTACGGACCTGCTGGCCCGGCTCATGACTGTCTCGCGCCTGGAGTCCCAGGCCATGGACCTGTCTCCCGAGTCCACGGACTGCACTGGGCTGGTGGCCTCGGCCATGGAGCGGCTGGCACCCACGGCACGAGCCAGGGACATCACCCTGACCGCCGACCTGCCCGATGTGCCGGTGCGCTGCCTGTGCGACCCGGGCCACGTGCAGCAGGTGCTGCTCAACCTCGTGGGCAACGCCATCAAGTTCAGCCCACCGGGCACGACTGTGACCATCGGGCTGGCCGCCGGACTGCCCCCGTATCCCGCCGAAGTCACCTTCCGCGTGACAGACGCCGGGCCGGGCATTCCCGAGGCAGAGCATGAACTGGTCTTTCTCAAATACTATCGCGAGCCCGGGATGCGCGACAGCGTGGACGGCGCGGGACTGGGGCTGGCCATCGCCCGGCGCATCGTCGAGGCCCACGGCGGGCGCATGACCCTTGAGAGCAAGCCCGGCCGGGGCTCCACCTTCGGTTTCACTCTCCCAATGGACGGGCCTTTGGCCCAATCCCGCAAGGAATCCGCATGACCGACACGCGCATCCCGACCATCCTGGTGGTGGACGACGACGAGACCATCCTCGAAGTGCTGGAGGCACGGCTCCTCTCGGCCGGGCTGAGCCCACTCCTGGCCGACCGAGCCGAAACCGCGCTGGAGATGCTGGCCTGCGAGCCGGTGGACCTCGTGGTCTCGGACGTGAAGATGCCGGGCATGGGCGGCCACGGGCTGCTGCGCGAGGTGCTCACCCACTGGCCGCACATTCCGGTGATCATGCTCACGGCCCACGGCACCATCCCGGACGCCGTGGGGTCCATCCAGGCCGGGGCGGCCGACTATTTGACCAAGCCCTTTGACGGCAAGGAGCTGGTGCGCCGCATCCGGGCC
>JBDRSO010000074.1:0-29928 GCA_043824835.1 Pseudomonadota bacterium
CATCTCGCCCTTTTCCACCTGTGCCACAACCGACAATTTAAAGGCCATCGTGTAATCGCGTCGGGTGCGTCTAACTCGCTGTTTGGATTTGTCTTCCATAAATAGGTCCTCTGGGTGTCAACCTATTTCAGGACGGGACAACACCACGAAAAAGGCCGGGCAAACTGCCCGGCCTTTCATTTCAATCAATCGTGCGCGTGAGCGCTATTGCTTGTCCTTGGGAGCCTCGGAGATGGCGCATTCGGTGGTCAGGAGCAGGCTGGCCACGCTGGCCGCGTTCTGCAGGGCGATGCGGGTGACCTTCTTGGGGTCGATGACGCCCTCCTTGACCAGGTCCACGTACTCGCCTGTGGCGGCGTTGAAGCCGTTGGAACCCTTGAGGCTCTTGACCTTCTCCACCACCACGGTGCCTTCGAGGCCGCAGTTGTTGGCGATCTGCTTGAGCGGCTCCTCGACAGCCCGGGCGATGATGCGCACGCCCGCCATCTCGGTGTCGTCGTCCAGCTTGAGCTTGGCCAGCACCATGCCAGCGCGCACCAGAGCGGTGCCGCCGCCGGGCACGATGCCCTCGTCCACGGCAGCGCGGGTAGCGTTGAGGGCGTCCTCCACGCGGTCTTTGCGCTCCTTCATCTCGATCTCGGTGGGCGCGCCCACCTTGATCACGGCCACGCCGCCCGCCAGCCGGGCCAGACGCTCCTGGAGCTTCTCGCGGTCGTAGTCGCTGGAGGCGTTGCTGATGAGGTTGCTGATCTCGTCGCAGCGGGCGGTGATGACCTTCTTGTCGCCCGAGCCGCCCACGATGAGGGTGCTCTTCTTGCCCACCACGACCTTCTTGGCCGTGCCGAAATCGCCGGGCTTGATGGATTCGAGGGTCACGCCCGCGTCCTCGGAGATGACGCTGGCACCGGTCATGGCGGCGATATCGCGGACCATGTCCTTGCGCCGGTCGCCAAAGCCCGGGGCCTTGACCGCGCAGACCTTGAGGGCACCGCGCATGGCGTTGATGGTCAGTCCGGCCAGGGCGTCGTTCTCCACGGTCTCGGCGATGATGAGCAGCGGGCGACCCGCCTTGGCCACGGCCTCAAGGATGGGGATCAGCGGCTTGATGCTCGAAATCTTGCCCTCGGAGAGCAGGATGAACGGCTTCTCGAAGACAGACTCCTGCTTGTCCTGATTGGTGACGAAATAGGGGGAGAGCCAGCCGTTGTCCCACTGCATGCCCTCGACCACGTCCAGCACGGTCTCCAAGCCCTGGGACTCTTCCACGGTGATGACGCCGTTGTCGCCCACCTTCTCCACGGCCTCGGCCAGAATGGCACCGATGCTCTCGTCGCTGTTGGCGGAGATGGAACCCACCTGGGCTATCTCGGAGCTTTTCTTGACCGGCTTGGCCATGGAATCAAGCTCGGCCACCACGGCCTCCACGGCGGCGTCGATGCCGCGCTTGATGGACATGGGGTTGCGGCCGGCGGCCAACAGCTTGACGCCCTCGTTGAAAATGACCTGGGCCAGGATGGTGGCGGTGGTGGTGCCGTCGCCCGCGACCTCGTTGGTCTTGGAGGCAACCTCCTTGACCATCTGGGCACCCATGTTCTCAAGCTTGTCCTCAAGGGTGATCTTTTCGGCCACGGTGACGCCGTCCTTGGTCACCTGGGGCGCGCCCCATGTCTTTTCGAGCATCACGTTGCGGCCCTTGGGGCCAAGGGTGACCTTGACCGCGTCGGCGAGGATGTTCACGCCGCGTTGCATGCCCTCGCGGGCTACGGCTTTGTAGTCGATGGATTTGGCTGACATTGCTTTGCGTCCTGTTGGTAGGGGTGAAAAGGGTTAGGCAAACACGCCGAGGATGTCGTCCTCGCGCATGACGACGAGGTCATCGCCATCCATGCGGAACTCGCTGCCAGCGTACTTGGCGAAAAGAATGGCATCGCCCTTCTTGACGGTCTTGCACTCCGGACCGGCGGCCAGGATGGTGCCGGCCTGCGGCTTTTCCTTGGCGGAATCCGGGATGTAGATGCCCCCGGCGGTCTTGGTCTCTCCTTCCTTCCTCTTGACAATGACGCGGTCGTGCAGGGGTTTCAAACTCATCGATATTCTCCTTTATGAACGAGACAGGCCGCCTCCCGGCGGCGCGTTGGTGTAGACTGCGAAAACAGATAAGAACCCTGGCCGCCATGTCAACTGCGCCCCCCGGTTTTTTTTCGCATCAAACTCGTTTCGACGCGGCCTTGAAATCAGCGGCCGGGGGGGCTACTGTGTTCAATGAAAGAATAGAACGAAAACCAACCGGGGGGAGCCCATGGAATCGGAAACTCGACGACTCGTGGTGGTGTCCAACCGCCTCCCGGCGAGCTTAAGCATGGAGGACGGCCACTGGCAGGTCAAGGCCGGGGCGGGCGGGCTGGTCTCGGCTCTGGCCCCGGTACTGCGCAACCGGGGCGGCATGTGGATAGGCTGGGCCGGAATCGCCGACTCCGATGCGGATGTCGCCGGGCTGCTGGCGGACTTCTCGTCCGAGGCCGGGTACGACCTGTGCACCGTGCCCCTGACCGCCGAAGAGGTGGCGGGCTACTACTTCGGCTTTTCCAACGAGATCATCTGGCCGCTGTTTCACGATCTGCAAACACGTTGCCGGTTCGACCCGGACTACTGGCGCATGTACCTCGAGGTGAACTTCAAGTTCGCCGAGGCGGTGGCTCGCAAGACCACCCCGGACGACTTTGTCTGGATTAACGACTACCACCTCATGCACCAGGCCTTTTTCCTCAAGAGCATGGGGGTCAAGCGCAAGACCGGCTTCTTCCTGCACATCCCTTTTCCGCCGCCCGACATCTTCATCAAGCTGCCCTGGCGGTGGAAGCTCCTCCAGGCCCTGACCGAGTTCGACCTCGTTGGCTTCCAGACCCTTCAGGACCGGCGCAACTTCACCAGCTGCCTGCACCGGCTCATGCCCGAGGCCAGGGTCAAGGGGCGCGGCGCAGTGGTGACAGTGGACATGGGCAACAACAGCCTGCGCGTGGGCGCGTTCCCCATCTCCATCGACTACAACCAGTTCGCAGATATCGCCAGGCGGCCCGAGGTGGCGGAACGGGCATCCGCCATCAAGAAGGCGCTGCGCCACCGCAAGATCATCCTCGGCGTGGACCGGCTCGACTACACCAAGGGCATTCCCGAGCGCATCCGCTCCATAAGAACCCTGCTGCACCGCTATCCAGACCTCAAGGGACAGGTCAACTTCGTCCAGATCGCAGTGCCAAGCCGCGAGGAGGTGGACGAATACAAGGATCTGCGCACCGAGATCGAACAGCTGGTGGGCCGGGTCAACGGCGAGTTTTCCTTCCCGGGCTGGGTGCCTGTCCACTACCACTACCGCAGCTTCCCGCCCGACGAGTTGACAGCCTACTACCTGGCGGCCGACACGGCCCTGGTCACCCCGCTGCGCGACGGCATGAACCTGGTGGCCAAGGAATACTGCGCCTGCAACGTATCCGAGGACGGGGCGCTGGTGCTCAGCGAATTCGCCGGGGCTGCGGCCCAGCTCCAGAAAAACGCCTATCTGGTCAACCCCTACGACCTGGAGGGCGTGGCCAAGGCCCTGCACCGGGTCTTGCACTGGGACAGGGAGGAGCGCCAGCGCCACATGAGCCGACTGCGCGACCAGATCCGCCGCAACAACATATACTGGTGGGTCGATTCGTTCCTCCAGGCGGGCATCGCAAGAAAACTCGGCGATTTCCCTGCCGTGGACTCCATGACCTACGAACGGGGCTGAGCCGTGCTCGTCCTCAAGTGCGCGGCCTGCCGCCGCAAGCTATGGCGATACCGCAAGATCGGCCCAGGCGAGGTGCACCGCTGCCACAAGGACCGCATCGACAGGATATGGAACATGGATGAGCGTGAGGGCAAGGTGTACTGCCCTTGCGGCCGGGCCGTGGGCATCGACCGGGGCGGCCACTACGTCATGGACAAAAAGGCCTTCACATACTCGGGCACCAAGTTGAGCGGCTGACGCACGGCGGTGTGGGGAGCGGAATCAGCCGATTGGCGGACAGTCAGGCTCGTCGCCCGCCCCGCTGGCGAAAAAGGCGAAGTTGTTCTTGCCGCCGCGCTTGACCGAATACATGGCCTTGTCCGCAGCCTCCATGAGGGCTTCGGCGCTCTCCCCGTCGGACGGAAACATGGCGATGCCCAGCGACGCGCCGGTGCCGACCCGCTCGTCCTCAATGACATACTGGGTTCTCAACCGCTCCACCAGCTGTCCGGCCACGCCAGCCGCCATGTCGCGGTCTGCCCGGGGCAGGACGGCGACGAACTCGTCCCCGCCGGGCCGGTAGGCCGTGCCCTGCTGGCCGATGACGTAGTTCATGCGCCGGGCGGCGCGCACCAGCAGGGTGTCGCCCGCCTTGTGGCCCAGGGTGTCGTTGACCACCTTGAAGCCGTCGAGGTCGATGAAGAGCACTGCCGCGCCCGAGCCCGCCTCGCGGGCCTGGGCCAGGACATTGGGCAGGTCCTTGCTCAGGGCCAGCCGGTTTTTCAGGCCGGTCAGCACATCAGTGTAGGCCAGCCGGTCGGCGTCGCGGGCCGGGTCGAGTACCGTGCAGAAATAGGCGTTGTGGTCGGGCGAGAAGATGACGTTCCAGTTCAGCTCCACATGTTTGCCGCCCTTGCCCAGAAAGCGGAAGGAAAAGGTGGTGGAGCCGATGTCCGAGGTGATGAGCCGCTGCATGTCGGCCAGGGCGCGCTCGCGGTCGTCGAAATGGATGTGCTCGATGAGGTACGCGCCCTGAAGCTTCTCCCGGGTGATGCCCGTGGTGCGCTCCCAATGGGTGTTGACGTCCTCGAACTGGCCGTCCAGCGAGATGACGGCGCACATGTCGGGCGAGAGCGAGAGCCATGCATAGCGCTCGACATAGAAGAGCCGCTCCAGGGTATGGGGATCGGAGCACTCGTTGAGAAGCCAGTTGAAGTCCATGCGGGGGTCATACAACGAACCAAAGGTCGTTTCCAGCAAAAACAATGGCTTTTCAGCAAAGATTCGCTTCCTGCGCATCTGCCTTGCTGGCTGGTTTGCGCAAACCGGTTGACACGAAAGCGAGCAACCGTGAAAGTGCAGGTCATGGCACAAGGCCTTTCACTGGACTGCAATGGAGGAAACCGGCTTGAAAAACGTTGTCTGCGCGCCCCTTGTCCTGATGATCTTCCTGCTCGCCGCGTCCGGGGCCGCGGCCCAGGGCGGTGAGTGCAACGCCATCCCCTGGGGCGAGCCGCTGTCGGCCGTGGAGCAGATTGAATTCTCCCACGTCGGCGACGGCGTCCACTACTACCGGGTGACCAAGGTCGAGGCCTGCGGCCTCTCGAAGATCGAGGACACCCGCGTCACCTACGGCTTCAGGAACAACAGGCTCTACACCACCATCGTGGAGATCGACAAGGCCAGGGACGTGGGGGACGTCATCGCCCTGCTCATGGACGAGTACGGCCTGCCCGATCACAAGAAGGACGGCGGCTGGGACATCTACCAGTGGGACAACGACACCCTGCGCATCAAGCTCAAGAGCCAATACACCACGGACCGCATCAAGATCGGCATGTACTACAAGCCGCTCATGGACCGAGAATAGCGGCCTGACGCAGCCAGGACCGGGACTATGGTGCACGAACTGCCCCGCCCGGTCGTGACAATCTCCCGATTTGGCGGCACATTCTTGCGCTGCCTGCCACAAGCCAGTAGGCTGGGACAATGCGCGCGATCAATCCGTCGAGCCCCGCAACCGGTTCCGCTTCCAATCCCCGGCTTGCACCGGGGCCGCCCGGACGCAGGGTCACGCTGGTCCAGTCGGCCGTCATCGCGGCGGTTGTGCTCGCCTTCTCGGCGGCCACCATTGCCTGGAACGCCCACAGCCTCACCAACCAGCTCGATCGGCGGATCGCCAGTCTCCTGGCCGTGGCCAAAACGGGCCTGTCCACCGCCGTCTGGCAACTGGATCACGGTTCGACCAGGGACATCCTCGACGCCATCATGGTCGACCCCGCCGTCATCCTGGCCCGGGTCACCACCGGGCAGGAGGTCGTGGCCGAGCGGTCGCGGCCCGCTTCCGACAAGGCGGCGGACCCGGCCCGGACCCGGACCAAGACCGCTGTCATCACCAAGCATGGCGAAACCATCGGCGCCTTCACCCTGGTCGTCTCCACCGCCCCCCTGCGCCGGGACATCCTGGTCAACGCGGGTTCCACCCTGGCCCTCGGCCTGATCCTGATCCTGATCATCACCCAGGCCACGCGCCATTTCGCCCGCAAGCGGCTGCTCATCCCGCTGCACAAGCTCGAACAATCCGCCCAGGCCATCGCCGAGGGCAACCTGGACACCCCGGTGGAACTGGCCCCGGCCTGCGAGCTGCGCAACCTCTCCCGCGCATTCGACGACATGCGCGAGGCCATGCGCCATCTCATCAGCGACCTCCAGGTGGCCAACGCACGACTCAAGGACCACCGCGCCCACCTGGAAAGCACGGTCGCCGAGCGCACCGAGGAGCTGGAGCGCAACAACGCCTCCCTCAACACCGCCCTGACCGAGTTGGACTGCGCCAGACTCGCGGCCGAAACGGCCAACCTGGCAAAGAGCCGGTTCCTGTCGGGCATGAGCCACGAAATCCGCACACCGATGAACGCCATCCTCGGCATGGCCGACATCCTGCGCGACTCGCCCCTGACCCCGGAACAGATCAGCTATACCCAGATCATCAGGACCGCTGGCGAAAGCCTGCTCCACATCCTCGACGACCTCATCGACCTCTCCAGAATCGAGGCCGGACACATGACGCTGGACCACACCGCCTTCAGTCTGGCCGAAACCGTGGACAAGGCGTGCGTGGTCGTGGAATCCAGGGCAGCGGCCAAGTCCCTGGAGTTCGTCTGCACCCTGGCCCCGGACGTGCCCGACAGGCTGACCGGCGATCCGGCCAGACTCAGGCAGGTGCTCGCCAGCCTGCTGGACAACGCGGTCAAGTTCACCGACAGCGGCAGCGTGCGGCTGGCCGTGGCCCGCGCCCCGGGCCGCCAAGGCGGAATGGCCGCGCAGTTCTCGATCTCGGACACCGGCCCCGGCATCCCGGCCGACAAGCTCGCCACCATCTTCGACGCCTTCACCCAGGCCAACGACACCACCACCCGCCGCCATGGCGGCACCGGGCTCGGGCTGGCCATCAGCAAGCGGCTGGTCCACATGATGGGCGGACGCATCTGGGCCGAAAGCTCGCCGGGCCGGGGCAGCACCTTTCATTTCACCGTTGTCTTTGCCACGCCCCAGAGCGCCGATGCCGACCGTATCGCCGATGCCGACCGGACCGCCGAGGTGTCCAGGCCCGATGGCCCAGCCCCGGCCCAACCCGACCCCAGACTCCCGGCCTCAGCCATCCTGATGTTCGAGGATTCGCGCTACAACGCCTTCGTGATTCGGACCTACCTCAAGGACACGCCCTGCCGCCTGACCGTGGCCGAGGGGGCGCGCGAGGGGCTGGACCTCTTCCGGGGCGGCGGCTTTGGCCTCGTGCTCATGGACGTGCAGATGCCGGACATGGATGGGTGCGAGGCCACCCGCGCCATCAGGCGGTGGGAGGACGAGCATGGCCTTGAGCGGACCCCGGTGGTGGCCCTGACCGCCCACTCCCGGGGCGACGACGTGGAGCGCTGCCTGGAGGCGGGCATGGACCACCATTTGGCCAAGCCCATCAGAAAGAGTGCCCTCATCGAAACCCTCGCCCGACTCGTGCGCCCCTCGGGAATCGTCACGTCCCCCACGGCCGACACCAACGCAGATCACGCGCTGGAAGGAATGCCTGACAACGCGGATCAAAACCCTCCCGGCACGAAGAGCGGCGGGACGCAAATGGGTTGAACGATCGGACGCAGTGTACTATACAGACCACGAAACGCGCGAACAGATCCGCGCAGGAGCCGACAATGACCGACCGCCGCCTGATATGGTGCCACGGCTCCCTCGCCGAGCCGTGGGGGCGCAAGAGCACGGCCCTGGCCAAGACCGCCGGGCGGCTCGGCCTCGCCATGGAGGCCGTGGACTTTCGGGACCAGGGCGACCCTGACCAGCGGATCGGGCGACTGGTGGACACCCTTGGCCAGGGGGGCCGCCCCGTGCTCCTCGCCGGGTCGAGCATGGGCGGGTACGTGGCCGCAGCCGCCTGCGCCCGGGCCGAGGTGGCCGGGCTGTTCCTGCTGGCCCCGGCCTTCTTCCTGCCCGGCTACGCCCTGGACACCTTCGCGGGCCTGCCCGCCGCCGTCACCGTGATCCACGGCTGGCAAGACGAGGTGGTGCCAGTGGACAATGCCCTGCGCTTCGCCCGCTCCCATCGGGCGAGCCTGCATCTTTTCGACGACGACCACGCCCTGGCCGCCAGCCTGGACCACATCGACGCCCTCTTCGCCCGCTTCCTCGAAACCAGCCAGGGGCGGGCATGACCCGACACGCCGATCCCCACGCCGCCCCCCACGCCGCCCTCTACACCGTCAGAACGCCCGGCCGCGCTCCCGCCCTGGCCGCACTGCTGATCACGCTTTGCGCCGCCCTCGCACTCCTTGCCCCGACGGCCGGGGCCTCCGACATCTTTCCCCTGCGCCACTACTATCCCGAGGTTCCCTACATCACCACCGCCGACCTGCTGGCCGGGTACGACGAAATCATCGTCCTCGACATCCGCTCGCGCCTCGAATACGACGTGGCCCACATCAACAGCGCCGTGCTCCTGCCGCTCAACGAACCGGACTTCGGCGACAAGCTGGCCCGAATCCGGCCCAGGGAGTCGGACACGATCATGGCCTTCTATTGCAACGGCCACTCCTGCGCCAAAAGCTATCAGGCGGTCCAAGTGGCCCTGTCCCTGGGGTTCTCCAACGTCTTCGTCTATGATGGCGGCATCTTCGACTGGATCGACGCCGCCCCGGACAAGGCCACTCTCATGGGCGAGACCCCGGCCCGGGCCGGACGCGTCATCCCGCCCCAGGACTATCTGGTCCGGGTACTCCAATACGACGCCTTTGCCGAGGCAGCCCAGGACCCGAACGCCGTGGTCATCGACATCCGCGATCCCTTCCAGCGCGACGTGATCCCGAACATCGACGGCATCAGGCCCATCGCCCTCGACCCACTGCTCACCCTCGTGGTCTCGCGCATCTGGACCGAAAAGCAGTTGCTCTTCTTCGACGCCGTGGGCAGCCAGGTGCGCTGGCTCCAGTATTTCCTCGAATCCTTCGGATATTACGACTACGCCTTTCTCGAAGGCGGCGTGGCCGCCATCGCCGACGACCCGGACAAGCTCAGGCCCGTCATCGAGGCCAACCGCTCCATCGTCAGCAACCAGGAGATGCTGCTCAAGCTCACGGGCGACCCCAACCTGGACAACAGCGACCGCAAGGTACTCAGCTTCCTGCTGGCCAACGTCA
This sequence comes from Pseudomonadota bacterium, assembly GCA_043824835.1. GTDB lineage: Bacteria > Desulfobacterota > Desulfovibrionia > Desulfovibrionales > Desulfovibrionaceae > Pseudodesulfovibrio. Next base: position 9,454 of record JBDRSO010000074.1, read on the forward strand.
AGTTCAACAACTACATCGTGGTGGACCTCGACGGCGCGGGCAAGGCCCTGGTCATGCCCCGGGACCTGTTCATGGCCTCGGTGCGCAAGCTGACCCGCCATCGCTACGCCACCCACACCGTCATGCAGGAGACCCTCATCGTCCAGGTGGACCCGCGCCTGGGCTGGAAGGGCAAGGTCGGGGACAAGACCTGGGAGGACAAGATGACCGAATTCGACAAGACGGTGGGGCGCTGACCCATGCGCCGATACGGATACGGACGCGCCGCCCTGACCCTGGCGGCCCTGCTGTTCCTCGCCATCCCGGCGGCAGCGCTGGAGAAAACCTCCGTCGTGCTGCAATGGCTGCCCCAGGCCCAGTTCGCCGGGTTCTACATGGCCGTGGACAAGGGATTCTACGAGGCCGAGGGCGTGGACATGACCCTCATCCACGGCGGGCCAGACGTGTTGGCCAGCGAACTGCTCGAAGCGGGCCGGGCCGACTTCGCCACCATGTTTCTGAGCGCGGCCATCCAGCGCCGCGCCACCCTGCCCATCGTCAACGTGGGCCAGTTCGTGCAGCACTCGGCCCTGATGCTCATCACCAGAGCCAGCGACGGCATCGAGACCGTGGACGACCTGGACGGCAAAAAGATCGGCCTGTGGGCCAACGAGTTCCAGATCCAGGCGCGCGCCCTGTTTCGCCAGCGCGGGTTGAAGGTGACCGTGGTCCCGCAGTCCGACTCGCTGGACCTGTTCATGCGCGGCGGGGTCCATGCCGCGTCTGGCATGTGGTACAACGAATACCACACCCTGCTCTCCTACGGCCTTGAGGAGGAGGACCTGCGGCCCATCTTCTTCAGCAACCACGGCCTCGACTTCCCCGAGGACGGCATCTACTGCCTGGAGCATACGGCCAATACCCGGCCCACGCTGCCTATGGCGGTGGTCCGGGCCACGGTGCTGGGCTGGCAGTACGCCTTCGCCAACCGCGAGGAGGCGCTGGACGCGGTCATGGCGCGCATGGACCGGGCCGGGGTGCCGGCCAACCGCCCGCACCAGCGCTGGATGCTCAGGCGCATGGAAAACATCATCCTCTCGGACAAGGTTCCCGCCATGGGCGTGCTGCGCCAGGAGGACTACGAGCGGGTCAGGACCACCCTCATGGAGACAGGCTTCGTCGATGACGCGCCCATCTTCCCTGAATTCTACAGGGGCCCGGTCCGATGAAGCGACACGGCATAGCCTTCCGCCTCGCGGCCCTCATCCTCTCCTGCGCCTTCGTCATCCTTGCGGCCATCGTGGGTTACAACTACGCCTACTCGCGCGCCATCATCCTGCGCCAGTCCGAGACCAGCTCGCGCCATCTGGCCCAGGAAACGGCCAGCCGCATCGACTCGGTCCTGCTCTCGGTGCAAAAGGTGGCCAACAACATCGCATACTCCCTGGAAGACGCCTCCCTGAGCCGCGAGGACATCCTCAACCTCAACAAGCGCGTCATCGCCAACAATCCAGAAATATTCGGCATGGCCATCGCCTTCGAGCCCTATACCCAGGAGCCGGAGCGGCTCTATTTCGCGCCCTACCACTTCCGCTCGGGCGGGCGCATTGCCTTCACCATGCTCGGCAGCCCGGACTACCGCTATTTCTACATGGACTGGTATCAACTGCCCAAGGAGCTTGAACAGGCCGTGTGGACAGAGCCCTACAACGACCAGGGCGGCGGCGGCGTGGTCATGGCCACCTACGCCGTGCCCTTCTTCCGCAACCAGGACGGCAAGAAGGTCTTCGCGGGGGTGGTCACGGCAGACATCTCCCTGGAGTGGCTCCAGGACATGCTCGACGACATCCGCATCTACGACACGGGTTTCGCCTTCATGCTCTCGCGTCACGGCACCTTCATCGCTCATCCCAACCGCAAGCTGATCATGAACCATACCTTCTTCTCCATGGCCGAGGAGATGGAGGCCCCGGAATTCCGGCAGGTGGGCCGCGACATGATCGAGGGCAAGAACGCCTTTGTCCGCATCGACGAGAGCATCTTCGGCAACGAGCGCTATCTCTTCCACACCGGCCTCGAATACGGCGGCTGGTCGCTGGGCGTCCTCTTCCCCAGGTCCGAGATGCTGGCCGAGGTCCACCGGCTCTCCAACGTCATGGCCCTCATCGGCCTGACCGGGTTCGCGCTCCTGGCGCTGGTCATCATCTACATAGCCCGGCGCATCACCCGGCCGCTGACCGAGCTGTCGCAATCAGCCCTTGAGATCGCCTCGGGCAACCTCGACCTAATGCTTCCCGAGGTGCGCACCAACGACGAGGTGGGCGATCTGGCCGGTTCCTTCAAGGTCATGACGGACTCGCTCAAGGAGTACATCGCCAACCTGACCACCGCCACGGCGGCCAAGGAGCGCATCGAGTCCGAGCTGCGCATCGCCAGGGAGATACAGATGGGCATCCTGCCCAAGCTCTTCCCGGCCTTCCCGGAGCGCACCGAGTTCGAGGTCTTCGCCTCCATCGAACCGGCCAAGGAGGTGGGCGGCGACCTCTACGACTTCTTCTTCGTGGACCAAACCCATTTCTGCTTCCTGGTGGGCGACGTGTCGGGCAAGGGCGTGCCCGCCGCCTTCTTCATGGCCGTGACCAAGACCCTGCTCAAGGTGGTGGCCGAGAATAACCTCGACCCCGGCCAGATCCTGACCAAGGTCAACGCCGATCTGGCCGCGGAAAACGAGTCGTGCATGTTCGTCACCCTGTTCCTGGCCATCATCGACATCGAAACCGGCGAAACCAGCTACGCCAATGCTGGACACAACCCGCCAATCCACCTACCTTGCGGCGGCGAGCCCTGCTGGGTTCCCCCCCTGGGCGAGCCGGTGGCCGGGGTCATGGACGGCATGGAGTACTCCACCCGGACCATGGTCATGGCCCCGGGCGACATCCTCTTCATTTACACCGACGGCGTGACCGAGGCCATGGACCCGGAGCAGGCCCTCTATTCCGACGAGCGGCTCATGCGCACCGTGACCGAGACTGCCGAGCGACTCGCCCCGGCCCTGGTCAGGACTGTCAACGACTCGGTGGCCGCCTTCGCACGCGGGGCCGAGCCGTCGGACGATATCACCATGCTCGCCATGCAGTTCTGCGGCAAGTGTGACAAATAAAAGGAGACATTCATGGAATTCAACAGCAGCAAGCACGGGGAGAAGCTCGTGGTGACAGTGACCGGGCGCATGGACGCCATCACCGCCCAGGAGTTCGACGCCCAGTGCCGCCAGTGGCTCGCAGCGGGCGACACCACCATCATCGCCGACCTTTCTGGCCTCGAATACATCAGTTCCGCCGGGCTGCGCAGCATCCTTTCGGCCGCCAAGCAGCTCAAGGGGGCGAAGGGCAGCCTCGCCTTCTGCAACCTCTCTGGCATGGTAGAGGAAGTGTTCGTGGTCTCCGGCTTCGCCGCCATGTTCACCATGCATCCCACCCTGGATGACGCCCTGGCCGGGTAAGGTCATGCCGGTCTTCGATGCCACCCCGGGCCTTGAAAGCCTGCCCTTGGTTCTCGACCATGTCATGCCCCTGGCCGCAGACGCCGGGCTCGACCCGGCCGCGCTGCCGCGCCTGGACCTCGTGCTGGAAGAAATCCTGGTCAACGTGGCCCTCCACGCCTACGACGGCCGCCCAGGAACCTTCGAGATCGAGTGCGCGGTGCGCGACGGGCGGTTCTGCTGCCTGATTCGCGACTGGGGCGCGCCCTTTGACCCCCTGGCCGCGCCCGCGCCCGACACCGGGGCAGACATGGAGCAGCGGGCCGTGGGCGGGCTGGGCATCCTGCTGGTGACCCACATGACCGATCACTGCCGCTACGCACGCACCGGCGAGGCCAACGAACTCACCGTCTGCTTCGCCCTGCGCCGCGACACCGGATAATCCGCTAAACGGGCAGCCCCGTCGCCCTCCATCGCCCCTTTGCCTCCGGCTCAACCGGGGGATACTTTTTATGCCACCTGGATTTCCATTGACGAAAAACTCTGATTGCGGCTAATAATTGATACTAGACCGCAAATTCCAACATGTGGGGGTATGACATGTTCGAGAAGAGTTTGACCAAGAAGGTCCAGGACGTGGTGCTCGAAGGCCGCATTCCCGCCAAGCTGGTGTGCAAGAAGATCAAGAAACCCTATTCGACACTGCTGCGGGAGCTCAATCCCTTTGATGTTCACGCCAAGCTGGGGGCCGAAACCATGTTCGAGATCGTCAAGACCACGCGCAACGTCTCGGTGCTCGAATTCATGGCCCGGGAGCTGGGCTACACCCTGATGCCCATGGAGACAGCGCGGCCAGAATCCGGGGCCAAGGCATCGGCGGCAGATGCCGACACCCGCCGCCCCGAAGCCACCATGTAGTCATCCGTCAGGCAGACTCGACCTTGCCGCGCCATCGCGGGAGGGGCCGGGCACCTGCGTCCGCCGACCAGGAATTGCCGACGAAGCGTTTTGACTTTTCGGGACAATTCGTTGTATTTTTGCTGTTGAACACAAACTTTCCAAGGAGGAAGGGCATGTCCCAGGATCTTTTCAGAAAAGCGCTCTCCGTCGGTCGGCCGCCGAACGTGGTTCAGAATTTTCCCCATTCCGAAGCCCTCATCGTCAGCGGCAAGGTGATCGACCGGGCCATGCTCGAAAAAGGCGGTGCCATGACCATCGCCGCCAACGGCCGCAATATCTTCATCATCGAGGGCGCGCTGCGGGCCGCCCAGAAGGCCAACGCGGCCATCATCATCGAGATCGCCCGCAGCGAGGCCACCTACTGCCCGACCACCCTGTGGAACATCGCCCGGCGCGTGGACTACCTGTGCAACATGCTCGGCATCACCGTGCCGGTAGCCGTCCACGCCGACCATTACTTCATGAAGAAATGGGACGACGTGGCCGAGGCCAAGGCCGAGATCCCCTCTCTCTTCGACATGGGCATCACCTCCATCGCCATCGACGCCTCGCACATGACCGACGACCTCAACCTGCTGGCCAACATCGCGGTCTCCTCCACCATCCCCTCCTGGGCGGGGTACGAAACCGAAATCGGCGAGATCAAGGGGTCCTTCGGACTGTCCACCCCGGTGGAGGCCAAGTACCTGTGTCAGGGCCTCAACGCCCACGGGCTGGTCCCGGACTGGATCGCGCTGAACAACGGCACCACCCACGGCATCGAGGCGTCGGGCACCGGCATCCAGGTGGAGCTGACCGCCGAAATCCACAAGACCCTGACCCCCTACGGCACCTCGGGCGCGCAGCACGGCACCTCGGGCAACGACTCGCAGCGCCTGCGCGAGATCGCGGCCAAGACCAGCACCACCAAGGCCAACGTGGCCACCGCCCTGCAGATGATCTCCTGGGGCGTGCGCGTCAACGACTTTGGCAACGCCATCATGACCGAGGACGGCCGCTTCGACAAAGTCCCCGGCGAGGGCGTCGAGGACTCCATGTGGGCCGAGATGGTGGCCTATGCCGACGAAAAGAAAATCAAGGGTGGAGACTACAAGAAGCTCAACCTGACGTTTGAGCGCCGCTGGCAGGGGCAGAGCAAGCGCGTGCGCGACCGCATGGCCGGGGCTGTGGAAGACTTCGTCCACCACCTGCTGGTGGATGTGTTCAACGCCGCCGACACCGCGCCCATCGCCTGTGAACTCATCGTCAAGGCAGGCTCCCACGACCTCGGCCCCAAGGTGGACTTCTTCGAGGATCCGGCCGACTGGACCGAGGAGAAGATCAAGGCCCGCGCTGCGGAAATCGACACCGACAAAGGCCCCAAGGGCGACTTCGACGACTAGCCGCCGCACCATGGAAAGACAAAGGCCCCGACCGCATATGCGGCCGGGGCCTTTTCGTAGTCAGCGGGACCACAATCAGACGTTGAACAGAAAGTGAACCACGTCGCCGTCGCGGACCACGTACTCCCGGCCTTCCACACGCAGGGCGCCCGCGGCCCGGCACTTGGCCTCGGAGCCGTTATCAACGAACTGGTCGTAGCCGATGACCTCGGCCCGGATGAAGCCGCGCTCGAAATCGGTGTGGATGGCGGCTGCAGCCCGAGGGGCCTTGTCGCCCTCGCGGATGGTCCAGGCGCGCACCTCCTTGACCCCGGCCGTGAAATAGCTGATCAGGCCCAGGCAGCAGAACCCGGTACGCACGATCTGGTCCAGGCCGGACTCGGCGATGCCGTAGGACTCCAGGAACTCCTGGTACTCGTCCTCCTCAAGGCCCACCAGATCCTCCTCCATCTTTGCGGAAATCTTGACGAACTCAGCATTGCGCCCGGCAGCCAGCCCGCGCACCCGGCGCACATGCTCGTTGTCCTCGACCACGCCTTCCTCGTCCACGTTGGCGCAGTAGATGACCTTCTTGGCCGTGATCAGGCGCAGCTCGCCCAGCAACTCGTCCAGCGCCCTGGACTGCTCGCCGAAGGTGGACGCCGGTTCGCCCCCATTGAGGTGAGCCAGCAACCGCCGCGCAGCTTCCACCGTCGTCCCGAGACCCTTGTCGCCCTTGAGCTGCTTCTCCATGCGCCCGATGCGCGCCTCAAGCACCTGGACATCGGCCAGCATAAGCTCGGTCTCGATGATCTCGATGTCGCGCAGGGGGTCCACGGAGTTGGCCACATGGATGACATCGTCGTCGTCAAAGCAGCGGACCACATGCAGGATGGCCCGGGCCTCGCGAATGGTGGCCAGAAACTTGTTGCCCAACCCCTCGCCCCGGCTCGCCCCGGCCACCAGCCCGGCGATGTCCACAAAATCCACCGTGGAGTGCTGCACCCGCTGCGGCCGGACCAGATCGGCCAGGGCCTGCAACCGGGGATCAGGAACCGGCACCACGGCCTTGTTGGGTTCGATGGTGCAGAAAGCGTAATTAGCGCTCTCGGCGTTCTGCGCCCTGGTCAGGGCATTGAAGAGGGTGGACTTGCCCACATTGGGCAGCCCGACGATACCGATGCTCAGCGACATGGAAACTCCCGGAAGAAAGGATTGGCCGGATCATGCCCGGGCGGCGCACTCACTACCGTTCCCGGGCCATCCAGGCAAGCTTCTTTTTCGACACGTGGCAGCCACGCCCGGCCAGAAGCAGGGATTGACTGGCCGCCTGCCACACGTCGAGCGAAAATTAGACACATTCATCTTGACATTGATTGCACAATCAATCTATTTGTGATTCGTAGACTGATTGAGCAATCAGTTCAGGTTCAAACCAGCACGACAGAGGCAGGCATGACCAAGAAGGAAGCGATACTCAGGGCAGCCCAGGAGGCCTTTGCCCAGCAGGGTTTCTCGGCCACCACGGTCAAGGACGTGGCCGCGCGCGCCCAGGTTTCGTTCGGGCTTGTCTCCCACTATTTCGGGAGCAAGCAAGCGCTCTTCCTGGCCGCCGGGTTTGACATGGCCGACGGCCTCTACGCCCGGCTCGAAGAGGCCGTGGCTGGCGACAAGACCGGCCTTGAGCGCGTGGGAAGCTACATGAAGACCTACTTCGCCTTCACCGAGCGGCATCGCAATCGCTTCCCCATCCTGCTGCGCTGCTCGCCGTTCAGCCACATGGAGCCCTCGGTGGACGTCACCAAGGTGGCCGCCAAGTTCAGGCACTTCATCGACGTGCTCGCCCGCTGTGTCAGCCGTGGCATAGCCGACGGCTCCATCCGGTCCCTTCCGGTGGAGGACACTGCGCTCATCATCTACGGCAACATCATAGGCAGCGTCCGTACCAGTCTCCTGACCCCCTTTGGCACTGAGGGGCTCTGCGACGAGACCATCAGCCACGTGATACGCAGCCTGCAAGCAGCGAATGCCGAGGCCGCTGATGACACAATGCCCGGCACGGCCAAGGCCCTGATGGATTCGCACCCCGACACCCAAAGGCATGCATAAGGAGAGCGACATGTTTTCCAGCATCAATTTTTCAAAGATTTTCGACGTGATCATCGGACGCCAGTGCTGGCACCCGTACATCGAGTCCTGGAAAACCTGGGCCCAAGATTGGGCCAAGAATTCCAACTCTTAAGCCCGAACCGGCCGAACACCTCCAACCGGCACCTAGGAATGGACCGCAACCCACACCCCTGACAGCCTGTGTACATGGTTCGGGCGCCCGGATACCGGGCCTCCTCCCCCTGAGGGAGCCGCTTCGGCGGCTCCCTCTTCCTTTGCCAAGCGTCGCGATTGCGACACATGCGACATAAGTGTCGCGGAATGTCGCATTAACGGCGACACATTGCCTTCTCCTGCCCGCCCCTGGGCACGCGCACGTGCCGTCAAAGGTCTTGCCAACACGTTATAACCATTAGAGTTGGCAAAAAGCGGCAACCGCCTGCACAACTTGGCACGCTGGTTGCTTTATGCAGGCAGAGTCATTCGAGCCGGAGAGCCGTATCATCTTGTGGAGGTAGGTATGTTTGAGAAGAACGTGACCAAGGTTGTGCAGGACTGCATTCTCGACAGCGGCATCCAGGCCAAGGACGTGGCCGCCAGGATCAAAAAGCCCTATTCCACGCTGATGCGGGAGATCAATCCCTTTGACGTCAGCGCCAAGCTCGGGGCCGAGACCCTGCTCGAAATCATGAAGGTAACGCGCGACGTCCGCCCGCTCCAGTTCATGGCCAGCGAAATGGGCTATTCCATCGACGGCCAGCGCGCCTGAACCGCATTCCCAAGCCTCCGCCCGGCCCGACAGGGGAGCCGGGCGGAGGCCATCACGCCGCTTCGCCCCCCTCAAGCCACCGCCTGACCTGCCACGCAGCGACCTGAGCGCGTCGCCCAGCCCGGTTGCCCGAAACGGGCCGACGCGCTATGCTTGGGCATGGGATTTTTTTCGAACCTGATGACGCCCTGGCGCAACCCCAGACGCACCGGCCAGCGGAACTTCGAGCGCGGCCGGGCGGCCGAGTTGCGCGGGGATTTCGCCGTGGCCGAGGCGTGCTTTCGCCGTGGCGCGCTGGCGTATGACGAACACTTCGCCACCCTGGACCGGACCGGGCGCGAGGCGCGACCCTCGGACCTGACCATGGCGGGAATCTGCCATGTGCGGGTGGGCCGCAACGAGGACGGCCTGCGCCTGCTTCGCCACGCCCTGGCGGCCAGGGACATTCCCGACGCATGGCTCCACGCCGGATACGCCGCAGCCAGACTGGGCGACCGCGAGAGCGCGACCGAATTGTGGTCAAACTACCCTGACTGGGCTGGCCAGCCGGTCATCGCCAAGACCCTCAAGGCCCTGGTGCGCGACATCGGGGACGATGCGGACAGCGGCGACCTCGGCGCGGCCTGCGAGGCCATCGCCAAGGCCGTGCTCGCCCAAGATCGCGAAAACGCTCGGGCGCGGCCGTTCATCCGCCATTCTCGCCCAGTGCCGCCCCACCGGGGATACTGACTCCCCGCCGGCTTACTGCGCCGGTCCGGGCAGGGCAGGCCGCCAGGGGCGGTTGGCTCTGACAGGCGTTTCGTCCGCATCGACGCGGAAATAGCGCATCGCCTCCTGCAAGGCCGCGGCCTGACCGGCCAGCTCCTGCGAGGTGGAGGCCATCTCCTCCGAGGCCATGGCGTTCTGCTGGATCACGGAATCAAGCTGCTGCATGGCCCGCTCGATCTGGCTCACGCCGTGGTTCTGCTCTGCACAGACCTCGGCCACTTCCTTGATCAAATCGGCGGTCCTGGCGATCTCCGGGGTCAACCTGTCAAAGAGTTCGCCGGTCTTTTCTGCCACCAGCACGCTGTCTGCCGACAGGTCGCGGATCTCCTGGGCCGTGTTCGCACTGCGCTCGGCCAGCTTGCGCACCTCGGCCGCGACCACGGCGAACCCCTTGCCCTGCTCCCCGGCCCGGGCCGCCTCGATGGCCGCGTTGAGGGCGAGCAGGTTGGTCTGCCGGGCGATCTCCTCGATGAAGACGATCTTGTCCGCGATCTCGCGCATGGCGGTCACGGTCTTGCGCACCGCCTCGCCACCCGCCTCGATATCCTGGTTGGTGCTGGCCGCGATGCGGCTCGTGGCCTCGGCGTTTTCGGCGTTCTTGCGGATGGAGCCTACTATCTCCACCAGAGAGGCCGAGACCTCCTCGATGGAAGCGGCCTGCTCCACCGTGGATTGCGAGAGGGTCTCGGATGCGGCCGAAAGCTCCTCGCTGCCGCTGGCCACGTTGTCCGTGGCCGCCTGGACCTCGGCCACCACGCCGCTTAAGTTGGTCGCCATCTCGCGCATGGATTTGAGGATGCCGCGCGCCTTGTGCCCGCTGGTCGAGGCAATGGTCAGATCGCCGCCCGAGACGCGGGCCGCGATGCCCGCGATATCCACCGGCTCGCCACCGATGGTGCCCGTGACCGAGCGCGAACCCAGGATGCCCGCACCCACACCAAACAGGGCCAGCACGGCGGACACTCCGATGACCAGCAACAACATGGCGTTGATGGTCGCATCAAGGGATTGCTGCTTGGCCTGCACGGCATCGTCGATTTCGTCGAGATACACGCCCATGCCCAGAATCCATCCCCATGGCTCAAACAGCCGGACATAGGACAGCTTGGACACAGCCCCCTCCCGGCCGGGCTTGGCCCAGGAATAATCCACGAATCCCTCGCCCTCGCCTCTGGCCACCCGCGTCATGTCAACGAACAGGGTCTTGCCCTGGGCATCGCGAAAGCCGGAGACATCGGTGCCGTCGAGCTGCGGGCTGAGGGGGTGCATGACCATCCGCGTGTCGAGGTCGGTGATCCAGAAGTAGTTCCCGTCGCTCTGGCGCATCTTGCCCACCTCGGCCAGGGCCTCTGCCCGCATCTCGGCCGTAATGTCCTCGATCCACGCGCCGGTGCCCACCACCCAATCGGTGCCGGACACGAGCCTGACATAGGAAATTTTGAGCTTGGGTTCAGTTTCGCCCGGCCTGGCCCACCAGTAGACGGTCATGCCCTCGCCATCGCGGCGGGCCAGTTCGGCCATGTCTCGGATGATGTAGGCCCCGTGGCTATCCTGCAGGTCGCTGGCGTCCCTGCCCATGAGCGTCGGATGGGCGAGCATGATGTTATCGAGGTCGTTGACCCAGACGTAGTTGTCGCCGTCGTACCGCGCCGGGAGCACGATGTCGGCCAGGGTGTCGAGCAGTTCGCGCCGGGTCATGGTCCCCCTGCCCCGGTCGCGCAGGGCCTCAAGCTGGCCGTGCACCGCGTCCACCACGCGTTTGAGCTCCACCCGCTTGGCCTCCTTGAGGGCCTCAAGGTCCTGCGAGCGGTCATGGTAGCCCTTGACGATCCCCTCGGCCATCTGCACGAAATCCTTCAGCTTGATTTCCTCATCCGCGATCGCCTGATGGCGGAAGCTCTCCATTTCGTTTTCCGCATACCCTGTCATCTGGCTGATAAAGACCCAGCACAGGGCCACGATGGCGGCGGTCACGGTAGCCACCTGCATCAACGTCATCCTGGTACTCAAACGCATCGCTACCCCTCCCATGACGCCCGATTTCGTCGGGCGGATTGATCCACGCAGCAGACACTTCTCGATTTTCAATATTGTATGTCAATCCCCATAAACTCCGCAAGCATCTATGGTGGATTATAATGGTTCGGCGATATTGCCGGGAGCGTTCTGCGGTGCTGAACCCATTTGAGATTCCCGGCCGAACCATGTAAAGGAGGGTACCGGATTCCCCACCGGCAACGCCTGACAGGAGGACCAATGCCCCCCCTTGCCCCCGCTCTCGTCGTGTTCCTCGCGTTCATTCTGACGGCCCTGCCCGCCCAGGCCAGCCGTATCGTCACCGGCACGGGCAACCCCGGGCAGGACGTGCAGAACGTCCAGGCCGCCGTGGACCAGGGCGGCCAGGTCATCCTGCGTGGCTCCTTCAACTTCGGCCCGGACGGGCGGGTGCGCATCTCCCGCGATACGCGCATCCAGGGCGAGGCAGACTCCGCAGGCGAGCCCGTGACCCGGATCATCGGCGGGTTCTGGGCCTTTCACTCCCCCCTGCCAGTCAAGGGCGCGCCCCCGGCGGGCAAGGGGCCACTGGTGGTGATCCGCTCCATCCGCTTCGATGGGGCCAAGGGCACCCCGCTCCACTTCCCCCATGTGGGCGGGTTCGACCTGCGCGGCTGCACCGTGACCCGCGTCATCCCCCAGGAACTGGCCGTGCGCTGGGCCGGGGGCGACTCGCTACGCTTCATGGCGGGCGTGGTGGTGGGCAACCGGCTCGATTCGCCGGGCAGGCCGGTCAGGGACGCGGCCACCGGCGCCATCCGCATCGAGGACAACCGCTTTCTCATGGAGACCGACGAGCCTCTGCGCACCGCCGGGTTCGGCGTGGTCGCCAGCGGCACCACCGGCGCGGACATGGTCATCCGCAACAACATGATTCACAGGGTCTCGCGCAACGGCATCGAGGTGCTGGACAACGCGCTGAACACCAAAGGCCAAGGGGCCATCGCCATTGATTCCAACCGCATCGTCACCGCGGACAGCGGCATCGAATACCCGCACAAGTACGGCCCCAACGGCATCGTGGCCGGGTGGTACAACGACACGTCCGGCGGTGTGGACTTCACCCGCAACAACCGCATCACCCTGACCGGCAACCGGGTCGAGGCCCGGGGCGACGGCTCATCGGGCCTGCTGCTCTATGCCAATGATATCGTGGCCACCTGCAACGACATCGTCATGGGCGGCGGCTCCGAGGCGCGCGGCATCATCCAGACCGGCTCGCGCGGCTTTTTCGCCAACAATCGGGTGCGCGGTCAGGCGCGCTACGCCGTCTACTGCCACCCCTTCGAGACCCTCTCGGCCACGGCCAACACCTTTGCCTGGACCGAGCTTGGCGAGTTCACGGGCACCACCAGCCAGGTCTTCCTCGGCGGCACGGCCAACGTCCTGGTGGGCACGCCCCCCCTGGTCCTTGACCGGGGCCAGGGCAACCGCGTGGTCACGGTCCCGGCCTGCTCCCTGCCCGAGATCGACCCAGAAGGCGAGAGTTGGGAGTATGTGGGGGAATAGGATAAAGCTGGAAGCGTCGCTAGTGCACGTATTTATTGACAATAGCGTCAATCATGCCTTCCTCTTTCAGAGCCGCTATAGCGGCATTGATCTCCCGCATTCTGCGGATCAGCGGGGATTTTTTGCTGATCCCCATGTGAAGCTCCCATTCGATGAACGACGTGTCCGAGGGGACGACCTTCCCGGCCAGCTCAGGATACTGCTTGAACAATCCACCAGCCACAACCTCGTTGCACGGGAACACGTCTATCCTGTGTGACACGAGCATCCTGAAATTGGACAGATCGCTGTTTGCCACATTCACAGCCATTTCCTTGAGCAGTTCGTCAAGCCCGGTGCCGTAGCTGTAGCCTCGGGTTACACCGATCTTGTACGCGCGCAGATCAGTGAACCGCTCGAAGACAATGGGCCCGTCGAGCCTGTCCACCGAGGACCATATGAGCCCCCTGACTTGCATGACCGGGTCAGAGAATTCTATGTACGCCTGCCTTTCCGGCGTCTTGATCAGAATCATGATGCCGTCCTTGCTGCCGACCTCAAGATTGTGCAAGGCCCGTTTCAGCGGGTACATCGTAAAACCCACACCCATCCCCATTCTGCCGAAAAGCGCGTTGGTCAGCTCAACGGCTATCCCCTGAACCTCGCCATCCTGTTCATAATAGAATGGAGAGTACTCAAAGGCGGCCAGATGAACAGTCTCGCCTCCGAAGGCGGGCCAAGGCAGCCACAGGAAAAGGCAGGCCATAGCGCAGGCAGCAGCCCACTGGCGCACGCCTTCTCCCGCCCCTCGCCCCGAAGTCTCAACGCTCATACTGCCCCCCTCCGCCGTGATCCCAATCGGCCTGTCGACCTCCCCCCGGCGGACAAGTGTCTCGCGAAACCACCTCGAAATATTAGCAATAAGTATCATATTCTTCTTCCTACCCCTTCCCTCCACATACCATATAATTGGACGTGATCATAAAAAAAAGCAACGGTCGTGGGGCTGATAATTGATGATGAAACAATAAAGGCGATCAAGCAATGCCCCCGAAAAGCTCCTATCCTCTTGAAAACAACGAGCCGAACCGCCCTGATCAGGGGCCAACGGCCACAAGCGCCCCTTTTACAGCATGTCATCTGTGATCACAGCAGTCTATCCCACAAAAGGTTTGCAGCCGCCCCCCGCCGCAGACACAACTTCTCAATCACTTGCTTTGTGATATTTTCACTCCCCCTCATTTCCCTGGTTGACAACCTCCGCGCCTCGCCGTATTGATTGAAAACGATTTTCAATTTCAATCTTGGAGGCCAGTATGTGCGCGGCATTGATCGGCGGAATGGATAGGCTCAAGCGGGAATACATGACCGAGGCGGAGAAGAGCGGCGTCAAGCTCAAGTGCTACACCGGCAAGGAGCGCTCCATCTCCGGGTCGCTGGGCAACGTGGACTTCGTGGTGCTTTTCACCAACAAGGTGTCGCACAAGGCTCGCAAGGACGTGCTGGCCGCGCTGCGCGGAACCAACGTGCCCGTGATCATGCGCCACTCCTGCGGCATCAGCACCCTGCGCGAGGCGCTGGGCGCGGCCATCATCTAGATGATCGGAAGGCAGTGTTCACAGTGCCCAGGCGTGTCCGACCGCGTCCGGTCCCGGCCGGAATGTGCGGGGCACGGCAGAAGATTCCCTTGGCCGGTCGGCTGACCGACGAGGGGTGTGGATGAAATCAGGCCCCAGCCCCAGTCTTCCAGCCTTTGATCAGGTCGATGACCTTTCGGGTCAGGCCGTGGAACTCGGGCTTGGTCACCTGCAGGTCGGCCTTGACCGCCTTGCCCTTGTGCTCCACCCCCTTGGAAATGAGGGACGAGAAAAGCGCCACGGGCAGCACCTTAAGGACCGGGTCCTCCTTGATCCTGCGGGTCAGGGTGTAGCCGTCCATGCGCGGCATCTCGATGTCCGAGACCACCACGTCCAGGAGATCCAGCGGGCTTGAGCCCTCCTCCTCGGCGCGGGCCTTGACCGCCAGCAGCCGATCCCACGCCTCGGCTCCGTCACCCACCACAGTCACCTCGAAATTCGCTTCCGAAAAATTCTTCCTGAGCAATTCCCGCACAGAAGTGGAATCGTCCGCCACCAGGGCGCGATAGCGCTCCTCGGAATACACGGAGTCCCCCCCTGCCTGGCGCTGGCTCGCGCCGTCGAGATCGGCCAGCATCCGCTCCAGGTCGAGCATGAGCACGAAGCGATCGTTGATCTGCACCGTGCCGGTGATGCAGTTGGTGTCCAGACTGGCCACATACTTGCTGGGCGGCTCCACGTCCTTCCAGTTGACGCGGTGAATCTGGGTCACGCCGGAGACGAGAAACCCGGTGATCATGGCGTTGAACTCGGTGACGATTATGGGCTCGTTGAGGGACTTGTCCCGCTCCATGCTCAGCCACACGCTCAGGTCGATGACCGGCAGGATGAGGTCGCGCAGGGGGATGGTGCCCAGAAAGCTCGGGTGGGACGCGGCCTCTGAGCCCTCCAGCCCCTCGGGGGCCTCCACCACCTCCAGCACCTTGGCCACATTGACCCCGAAATAGTGCGTCCTGGGGCCGTCCGCCGTTTTTTCGTGGACAAAAAACTCTATGATCTCAAGCTCGTTGGTGCCGGTTTCCAGCAGAATGTCCTGTTGGTTCATCATTCCTCCCAGCGTGGTTCGCGCATTGTTCCTTCGCATACCACCCCTGTTCCCCGAAATGAATGATTTTTCGCACAGCAATGGCACAAACATGCTCAGGGCGCATAAAAAACCCCTCGCGCGGGTGTCCGCGCGAGGGGAAATCATGCTGTACGGCTTCCGGTGCCGGGCTAGCTGGTGGCCGCGCCCACGCACTCCTCTACCTGAATGTTCAGGGTGTCCCACTGCACCGGCTCCTCGTGCTTGACCGAGCGGTTGAGGCTTGCACCCAGAACCTCGTCCCAGTGCACAGGCGAAACACCCACGCGCGGGCTGCGGGTGGTCAGGTCCGCCTCGGCGAGCACATGCCCGGCGGGCAGGTCGCGCGAGAAGACGATGCACTTGCGCAGCTTCTTGGCCGCGGCCTGCTCCTCGGGAAAAACCGTCTTGCCCTTGACGCGCATGGCTTTTTCCACCTCGCGGATCATGGTCACCATGCGAGCCAGCTCGTCCGGCTCCAGGGAGGCCTGATGGTCCGTGCCCTTGAGGGTCTTGTCCAGGGTGAAGTGGCGCTCGACCACGCACGCGCCCAGGGCCACGGCGGCCACGCTGGGGCCGATGCCCTGCTCGTGCCCCGAGTAGCCCACCGGCAGGGCGTAGCGCTCGCGCAACCCTTCCATGACCGGCAGGCCGATCTTCTCGTCCGGGCAGGGGTAGGTGGAGTTGCAGTGCAGCAGGACCACATCGTCATGGTAGGCGCGGATCTCGGCCAGGGCCACGTCGATGTCCTCAAGGGAACTCATGCCCGTAGACAGGATGATGGGGATTCCCGTGGCCGCGTACTTGCGTACCAGCGGCACGTTGACCAGATCGGCCGAGCAGATCTTGAGCAGATCCACATCAAGGCCGAGAATCTGCCGAAGGCTCGGGTCGTCCCAGGCCGAGGCGAAGAAGACCAGCCCCAGCGACTCGCTGTATTCCTTGAGCCGGGCCATCTGGTCGATGGAAAGCTCAAGGGCGTTGCGATGCTCGCCGTAAGTGGGGCCGAAGCTGTTGCACCCGGTGTAGGGCGCGGCCCGACCCTCGCGGGTGAGCAGCGCCTCCATGTCTCGTTTTTGAAACTTGACCCCGTGGACGCCTGCGGCGGCGGCCTCGTCGATCATCCGCTGCGCCATCAGAAAATCGCCCTGATGGTTGTTGCCTATCTCGGCCACCACGAAGCACGGGTGACCATGGCCGATGCTGACGCCGGAACGAAGCGTGATTGACTGGATCTGTTTCATAATCAGAATCTCACGATTTGAAATCCGCGCTTTTCGGAGAGTGGCTTAATCTGCTCGTATATCTCGGCCTGTTTGCCGAACGAGGTGATAACCACGGCATCACAATCGATCTGCTCAAGGACATGTGGCGCGGAAACCACATACCCGTTGAAGATCTGCCCCTGTTTCCTGGAATCGTTGTCGAGCAGCACGACAACCTGAAAATTGCTGTCCCTGAGGGCGGACAAAACCACCTCGCATGTCTCGGCCGCGCCAAAGAGCGCCAGCCGCTTTTTCCCCCGGTCCTGCAACCCGGCAAGCTGGGCCAGAACGAAATCCTTGATGGTGGTGTACAGGCGCACGGTCTCGGACGAGTAGTCGGAAAACATCCTGCGCCTGGACTGCCGCCCCTGATCGGTCAGGGCGTAGCGGTAGCTCTTGCCGTTGACCGGCAGGAATTCCACCAGTCCGCCCGACTGGAGCTGCTTGAGATATTGGTTGACCATGGCCCCGGAGAGGTTGAGCTTTCTGCCAAGCTCGAACTGGGAGAGACCAGAGTCGCGGGTAAGGGCATCAAGAATGGCGAGCACACGCGTGCTCTTGCTGGGCCTCAGGTAGTGGCCGTCGGTGATCAGCATGCCCATATTTCCGTTGGCGACGTGGTCTGACATAGTTCTTCTCGGTCGTTCACTTGGTCAATGATTCATTGTGGTCAGCAGCCATTTCAGACGCCCATCTTTTCACTCTATTCCGGCACCGGCACCCTGTCAACTTGGCGTCCGACAATGGTTTGCCGGTCGTCTTCCCCTGTCTTGTCCGCATCAGGGACGCCCCTGCCTTCGGTAGCAATCGTTGACACAACGAGTAATCGGTCGGTTTCGCACATTACTTTATAAGCAGATGGCAATCATTTCCCCAACCCTGACGCACTCCGGCCTTTGCAAAAGAGTTGCCAATTCCTGCACGCGGACATCTTCTCCAGAGACAAAAGCAGGTCAACCTTTCGTAATAATATGCTTTTTTATTTAACGGAATTGCATTGATGACGAGCATTCTCCCCGCCGACCCTGCCGCCATCGTCAAGACGGCGACGCGTTCGGCCCTGTTTCAAACATGCCGTATTGACCGAAAAGGTCGGCTATTATACCTTCACCAGGCCCTGTTGGGCAAAATCCACCCCCAAAGGACGCCACATGGAGCATCTGGACCGCCCCTGGCTCAAATTCTACGATCCCGAGGTCTCTGCGACCCTGGACTACGAAAAACTCCCGCTCTTCAAACTCCTGGACAGGGCCGCCCACAAGTGGCCCGGCCGCAAGGCCGTGGTCTTCAAGAATTGGTCAACCACCTATGCCAAGCTCAAGACCATGTCCGAGGTCTTTGCCGCCAACCTCAAGGATGCCGGGGTGCGCAAGGGCGACCGCGTGGCCATCATGCTGCCCAACCTGCCCCAGACCATCGTCGCCGTGTGGGGCACGTTGCGCAGCGGGGCCATCGTGACCATGACCAATCCGCTGTACATGGAGACCGAGATCATCCACCAGTTCAACGATGCGGACGTG
Organism: Pseudomonadota bacterium; assembly: GCA_043824835.1. Lineage (GTDB taxonomy): Bacteria > Desulfobacterota > Desulfovibrionia > Desulfovibrionales > Desulfovibrionaceae > Pseudodesulfovibrio. The sequence continues at coordinate 27,909 of JBDRSO010000074.1, forward strand.
CGCACCTGCATCACCCTTGACCTGCTCTGGCCCAAGCTCGACAAGCTGCGCGATGCCATCCCGGTGCGCAAATTCTTCGTCACCACCATCGGTGAGGGGCTCAAATTCCCGCTGAACCTGCTCTACGCGCTCCAGGCGCGCAAGAACGGCACAGCACCACGGGTGCCCTACGACGGGACGCAGGTCATCCCCTACAAGGCCCTGACGCGCGGGCGCAAAACCTACACCAACGAGCGCGTGGACCCGGGCGACACCGCCCTGCTCCAGTACACCGGCGGCACCACGGGCGTGGCCAAGGGGTGCGTCCTCACCCACGCCAACATCGGGGCCAACATCCAGCAGTGCCAATCCATGATGCATACTCTGGGGCAGCGGCAGGAGACCTTTCTCGGCGTGCTCCCCTACTTCCATATCTACGGCTTCACCACCTGTCTGGCCTGGCCCACAAGCATGGGCGCGACCCTGGCCCCCTTTCCCCGTTATGTGCCGCTGGACGTGCTCAAGGGCATTCACAAGCTCAAGCCCACGGTGTTTCCCGGCGCGCCATCGCTCTACGTCTCGCTGCTCCAGCAAAAGGACATCGCCAAGTATGATCTCTCAAGCATCGACTGTTGCGTGTCCGGGTCCGCGCCCATGCCGGTGGAGCACATGGAGCAGTTCAATGAGCGGGCTGGCACGGCCATCGCCGAGGGCTACGGCCTGACCGAGGCCTCGCCCGTGACCCACTTCAACCCCATCAAGGGAGTGCGCAAGCCTGGGTCCATCGGCCTGCCCTTCCCGGACACCGATGCCAAGATCGTGGACATGGACGTGGGCGGCGAGCCCTTGCCGCCGGGCAAACGCGGCGAGTTGGTCATCCGCGGCCCGCAGGTGATGCAGGGCTACTACAACAGGCCCGACGCCACGGCCGACGTGCTCAGAAACGGCTGGCTCTACACCGGCGACATCGCCTACATGGACGAAGATGGCTACTTCTACATCGTTGACCGCAAGAAGGATCTCATCATCTCCGGCGGCTACAACATCTACCCCCGGGAGATCGACGAGGTACTGCACACCCACCCCAAGATCATGGAGGCCGTGAGCGTGGGCATCCCTCACGATGCCAGGGGCGAGATCGTCAAGGCCTATGTGGTCTTGCAGCCCGGCGAAACCCTGACCCGCAACGAGGTCGTGGCCTTTTGTCGCGAGAAGCTCGCCAGCTACAAAGTGCCGCGTCAGGTGGAGTTTCGCGACTCGCTGCCCAAGACCATGGTCGGCAAAGTGCTGCGCCGCGCCCTGCGCGAGGAGGAAAAAGCCAGACGCGCGACGCGAAAGGACAAACAGCCGCCAGAGGAAACCGAATAGCCGCCCCACTTTCGATTGACCTTTCGCAATGATTCCGGCCCGGTGCGCGACCAGCTCGCGCGCCGGGCCGGTCGCGTTCCCGTCTGGGGTCGTGCGCCACGCCGCACCGTTCCATTTGCGGCACACAGTGCGGCCTGACACTTTCCTCACGCTTGACGCACTTGACATTTTTGAAAATTTTTCTTCGCCGAAAAATAATTCCTGCCGACTTTTCTCTTGCAGATTCTCTAGATACGCGAAGCTAGTTCAAGCATACTGCTGATTTTTCAAAATTGTTTTACGCAAAACCCCTTTTCCACATGATTCTTTTGGTGTATAGAGCAGCATTGTTTGCGTTGCTGACCATCGTAATCCATATGAGAGGAGGAAATGATGAAAGCTTTTTTTAAAGGTGCAGGCCTGCTTGGCCTCATGCTCGTGTGCAGCGCCTTTCTTCTTGCCGGTTGCGGCGAGGACAAGGCCAAGACCATCAAAATCGGTTTCAACCTGCCCCTGACCGGCGACATTCCCGAGGTCGGAGAAGGCTCCAAGAACGCGGCCGAGATGTACCTGAAGGACATCAACGACGCGGGCGGCCTGGATGTGGGCGGAACCAAGTATCCCCTCGAATTCGTGTACTTGGACAACGAGTCCAAGGCCGTATCCGCCACCAACGTGGCGCTGAAGCTCATCG
>JBDRSO010000075.1:0-13028 GCA_043824835.1 Pseudomonadota bacterium
TCATCTCGCCCTTTTCCACCTGTGCCACAACCGACAATTTAAAGGCCATCGTGTAATCGCGTCGGGTGCGTCTAACTCGCTGTTTGGATTTGTCTTCCATAAATAGGTCCTCTGGGTGTCAACCTATTTCAGGACGGGACATTGACATGAAAAAGGCCTGTCCGCACATGCGGGCAGGCCTTTTTCAGTCTGGTCGGGCTATCGGAACGCGCCCGGTCTGATTGGTCAGTTGCGGACCAGAAACGTGCGCATGACCAGATGCGCGGCACCGAGCCTGTCGGTGAACGCGGCGTAAAGCTGACGGGTCTTGGCCATGTCCCCGGCGTTGACAGCCTCCTCTATGGCCAGGGCCAGGTGCGCGTTTTCGGTGGAGCGCACCACGCCACACATGCCCTTGAGGGAATGGGCCAGCTTGGACGCCTGATCCGCATCGTTCCGGCCCAGGGCAGCCCCCAGAGACTCGGACCGCTCCGGGCTGTCCTCAAGAAAGGCGTTGATCAGCTCGGCGGCCAGTTCCATGTCCCCGGCGAGGCTTTGCACAAATCGTTGTTCGTCAAACAGGGGGTCGCTCATGGTCCAGACTCCGGGGCTGTAGCGGCCATGGGTTGCGTCAGTCAAACACTTGTTCACATTCCAGATACCATTGTCGGCCGGTCAATGGAATGATTTTTCCGGTTTCGGACACAGGACAGCGTAGAGTGCCTCGTAGCGGCGGGCCGCCCTGGCCGGGGAAAACCCGTCCACCACGCGCTCTCTGGCCGCAAGGCCCAGTGCCCCGCGTCCGACCCTACCCAGTCCGGCCATGCGGACCATGGCCCGGGCCAGAGCCGGGATGTCGCCCGGGGCCACCACCTCGCCGGTGTCGCCCACCAGAGCGGCGCTGTCGCCCACGTCCGTGACCACACTCGGCACCGCGCAGGCCATGGCCTCGCCCACCACGTTGGGCAGGCTCTCGCCCACCGAGGACGAGACATGCAGATCCATGGCCGCCATCACCCGCTCCATGTCCGGCCGCTCGCCCAGGAGCCGAACGCGCCCGGAATCGAGACCGGCCTCGGCCAGCCACGCGGCCAGCCGTTTGTTGTCGCCATCCACCCCGCGCCCGACCATGGCAAGGACCGCCCCGGGCAGTTCGCGGGCGGCCATGCCCGCCGCCAGCAGAAAGGTCCGATGGTCCTTCATGGGGTCGAACCGGGCCGCGTGGCCGATGACGAGGTCGTCATCGCCAAGGCCGAGTTCGGCCCGCACCGCCGACCGGGCCTCGGCATCGGGCCGGAAGCGGTCGGCGTCGAACCCGTTGGGAATGACCTCAAAGCGCCGGGGGGCATAGCCCAGGCCGAGGTGAAAATCGCGCGCGGCAGCCGAGTTGGTCACCACCGCGTCCGGGAACCGGGAAAGCGCGGCGCACGCCCGCAGCGTCAGGGCCGTGGTCTGCCGGTAGCGGGCGAGGTCCATGAAGGCGCAGCGGATGTTCCAGACCAGCCGGGGCCGGGTGCCCAGGGGAAAGGCCAAGGCGCGCGCCACCAGCCCGAGCAGGTCGGCGTGGTAAAGCCAGGTCTGCACCAGATCGGGCCGGTACGAGCGGAGCAAGCCCGCCAATCGAGCCAGCCCGGCCGGAGAGGGCACGCCCCGCCGCATGTGCAGGGAGTCCACGGGCACGCCGTCGGCCTCCAGCCGCCGCCCCATCTCGCCCGGCGTGACCAGGCTGACCACGCGGCAGGGGAAGCGCACCGCGTCCATGGTGGTCGCCAACCGGTGGAGCGTGGTCTCTGCGCCCCCCACATCGAGGCCGGTGATGATGTGCAGTATCTTCATGATGATTTCGCGGCCCTTTCGCGGCCCGTTCACCGCCCGTCCTGAACTAGCATCATCCAGGGCAAATAACCATAGCCGAAGCAGGTGAATCGGCCCGCGTCAACCCATGTAGCCCGCGTGTCTGTTCGCATATTGGCCGCGGGTCAGCCATAACTGGCCGTTGAAAAAGTTAACATATGCAGGCTGTTCAAAACTGGCGAGATGCTAGGCGCGAAGAAAGTTCAAGGCCGAAGCGTACTTCCTGTACGCGAGGGTTTGAACTTTTTGAATAAGCTTTCTGTACGGCTCGAAGACTTGCCTACAGTCGCTTAACGTCCGCAGACCGCCGTTTTTCAACAGCCTGATAAATGCAGTCGTCCCCGGCCTCGCGATTCCAGCGGCCGCCCTCGAAGACGAGCAGAACCTCCTGCATGGCCAGGGTCCGGCAGTTGTTGAGGCAGACCTTAGTCTGCTGCGCCTCAAAGGACAAGGCGACCTTGCGCGTGGGCGACAGGAACCCGCGCACCGACTCGCAGCGGTCCAGAAACATCAGCCGCGTCCCGCGCAGCAGATACGCATCGCCGTATCGTATGGGAATCACCCTGAATTGCGTCATTTTCACCGCCGCCAGATGATCGCAAACGCCACACAGAGATTAGCTTATGCAATATTGATATGTCAACCTATATAGCGCTACTGCATTAAAAATGCGCCTTTTTTCGGCTTCGTGAAAAGCGGGTGAATTCAGCAGGGTGGGGATGGCCCCTGGCCGGCGTTTTGGGCTGCGCTCCTGGCAATGACCTGAATAATCAGACTGTTGGCGACAGAAAAACCTGCCTTAATAGAGGAAATTGAAAACGTTGACAAGTCCAAATCATACAATTATATGCCATCAGTCAAAAAAACGTACAGGAGACTTCACACCTAATGAGAACATTCATCAACTACGCGCTAACACCGGTGCTGTGCGCAGCCATGGTCATCCTCGCTGTAGTTGCCTTTGCCAAGCAGCAGGAGATCGACACGCTGCGCCACAAGCTCGCCCTGTCCGAGCAGACCGCTGTCGCGCGCAAGAACATGGTCGAGGAAGGCCGGCTCATCCAACGGGCCATGCATGCCAACCCGGTGCGCACCGTCACCGTCACCGCTTACAACCCCACTGTCGAACAGTGCGACGACGACCCGCTCGTCGCCGCCAGCATGCGCAAGGTCCGCGCAGGCACCATCGCCGTGTCCCGCGACCTCTTTGACCAGGGCTGGGTGTTCGGCCGCAAAGTCCGCATCGAGGGGCTCGGCATCTTCGAGATCAACGACCTGATGAACAAACGCTTCACCCAGCGCATCGACATCTTCATGTGGGACGAGGGCGAGGCCAGAGAGTTCGGCAAGCGCAGCATCAAGGCCGCCCTGCTCGAAATCTGATCCGCCGCAGAGCCTGACCGGGAACTCCGGCAGGCGACAACGCCACACGATCACGGCCACACGGGCCATGGACAAGGCGCGCCCCCCGAAAACCGGGGAGCGCGCCTTGCGCATTGTGCCTTTGATTCGGGCAGACCGTGCTTCGGCTCAGTCGAGCCAGCGCAGTTCCACCTCGCGGCGCAGGGGAATGCGCGCGTATCGATACTTGGGATAGCCGAGCATGAGGGCGGCGTACACGCCGTGCCCCTCGGGCAGGCCCAGGGCGTCACGGATGGGGCCATACCCCTCGGCCGCCTCCATGAGAAACCCGGCCCAGCACGCGCCCAGCCCGTGGGCATGGGCGGCCAGCTCAAGGTAGGCAGCGGCCAGGGAACAGTCCTCGGCCGGGTTGAACCCATCCTCGGGCGCATGGGCCACGGCCACATGGGGCGCGCCGTGGAGCACCTTGTCCACGCCCCGCTCCCAGTTCCTGATGACACCGGGAAAGACGTTGTTGATGGCCATGAATTCCACTGTCAGCCCGGCCAGTCGGCGCGTAGCCTCGCGGGTGCGGGTGACGATCCAGCGGGCGGGCTGGCCGTTCTTGGCGCTGGGCGCGTACCGGGCCACGTCGAGCAGATCGGCCACCACCCCCTCGGGAATGGGCTTGTCGCGATAGGTGCGCACCGAGCGGCGGCCGCGCAGGAACTGATACGCCTGCTCAAGGCTCACCCCCAGAGCGCGCTCCACGGGCGGGCACTGGCCCGGAGCCAGTCCCAAAGTCACGGGCAGAGCGGGCAGGGTCAGGGCCGCGACGGGACAGACGGCCACGCAGTGGCCGCAGCCGATGCAGGTCTTCCTGGCCGCGGGCCTGAGCCGGGGGAACCCCTCGCCGTCCTCCACTATCAGGGAGTAGGGGCACTCGGCGGAGCAGGCACCGCAGCGCTTGCACAGCGAGGTGTCGCAGAACACGCGACCAGTCCCCTACGGGGTCGCGCCGAGACGGGCCGACACGGACGGGACCACCGCGCCCATGACCCCTCGCAGGGTCTCGGCCAGGATATCGGACCGGGTGGAGTACCCGGGTACGACCACGTTTTCCACCTCGCTGGAGAACCGTTCGGAATGGACAATCGCCCCGTCACGCTGGAGCATGATGCTCACCGAAACCTTGCCCGCCCAGGTGGTGGCACCGGTCTGGTTCAGTTCGGTCGCAAGCACCTCGCCGGTGATCAGGGGCGCGGAGCCAGGGGTCACGCTGGAGGTGCGGTACTTGGGATCGCATCCGGCGGCCTTGAGCTCGTCGAACAGGGCCCAGCCCACCCAGTCGGCCACATCCGAAAGGGGCTCCAGAGTCGCCCCGTTCCTGTCCGTTCCCAGCGTGTTCACGGGCCGCTTGTCCGCGAACTTGAAGACGATCACCTCGCCCACGCACGGACCGACTTGCGGCCCCAGGGCGTAGGTCAGCTTGACCGCGTTGTCCTTGGCGCATCCGGCGGCCAGGGCCAGCAGGCACAGCAGGGCCAGATACGCGCCCATCCGTCCCACAGCGCGCAAAGACTCGCGCATCGTGGCGCACATTCCGATCATATTTTATCTCCTTGCCCATCCGGGGCCGGTTCGCCTTCGGCGGGCGGTTCGTCGCGTTTCTCAAGCTCGCTGTCCATGCGGTCCAGGATCTTCTTGGTGATGCCGAGCAGCCTGTCCAGGGTCTCCTTGACAAAGGTCCGGGCCTTGATGTCCAGCTCGTCGTCCAGTGCCTCGCGCGCCTCGTCGCCGCTTGGCGCGGTGTCGGGCCGGGTTGCATCGGGCCGATGGTCAGGGACGCTGTCAGGAGACGCCGGGGCCGTGCTTTCGTCCGGGAGGGCGACACCAGCCCGGAGCGCTTCGCGCACGGCGTCGATGCCGCGGCGGAGCAGCGAGAGTTCGTCGCGCAGGGCTTCGTCCCTGGCGCGCATCTCTTCCTTGAACGCCGCCACCTCGGCCTCCAGGGCGCTGACCCTGTCGTTATCAACGTCCCTGTCTCGTGGGGCCGGCCCGCAGGCCGCAAGGCCCAGCAGAAGCACCAGCCCGACCAGTGTCGCGGAAATATGCCCGTGTGTCTGTCTCATGCCCCAGCCTGTTACCACACAGCCAGCCGCCCTGACAATGCGTTCAAGCCCGCCCGGATGATCAGACCTTGATTTCGACGCGAAATCCCGTACAATGCGGATGGTTATGAACAGCAATCGGCCCCGGGCCGCAAGACACGAGGCGATATCCCGCAATGTTCCCCATCCGCACACTGGCCACGGCCTTGATCCTGCTCTGTCTCATCGCCCCCGCCTTGGCCCAGGACTTCGTCGAAACGCCCAGGCCGGACTCCTTTCGCGGGCTGGCATGGGGTGCCCCCCTGGCCGACATCCCCGACCTTGAGCGCGTGCCCGGACCAAACTACCGCGACACCTACCACCGCGCCGAAGAACGGCTCTCTTTCGGCGACGCGGAGATCGTATCCGTGGCCTACTATTTCCGCAACGACCGGCTCTATCGCGTGGGCGTGGCGTTCACGGGCCGGGCCAACCATTTCCTGATCAAGGAACGCCTCCTCGGCCAGTATGGACAGGGCCGGGGCGTCGGCTCCCGCTACGGCTGGATGTGGCCCGACTTCTCGGTGGAGCTGACCTACGACGACGCAGCCGGAACAGGTGCCCTCTACTACACCTTTGAGGGCGGGCTCGACTGATCCGCCCCGGCAACAGGATACGGACCCCATGGCACAGGACACGCCGCCCTCAGGGAGACTCAAGGCCCGCTACACGCTCTTCTACATCCTGAGCGTGGCCGCGCTGGTCGTGCTGCTGTGTACCAACTTCGGCGTCATCTACACCCTGGCCCTGGCCCCGCCGGACGAGCCGGAAATGATGATGAAGCTGGTCTACATCGTCATGGTGGCCGGATTCCTGGTCCTGGCCGCCCAGGCCCTGCTGATCTTCACCCGGGTGCTGGCCGCCCTGGGTCGCGACAGCCACGAGATGGAGCGGATGCGCGAGCAGATAGACCAGCTCTCGGTCTATGACGAGTTGACCAAGGTATACAACCGCTACAAGTTCGAGTCCGTGGCCGAACGCGAGATGGACAACGTCCGCCGCTACGCCACCCCGCTCTCGGCGGTCATGTTCGACATCGACGACTTCAAGGGCATCAACGAAAACCACGGATACAAGACCGGCGACCTGCTGCTGGTCAATCTGGCCCGGTTCGTGGGGGCAAGACTGCGCAAGACCGACTATGTCTTCCGCTGGCGCGGGGGCAAGTTCATCATCCTCACCCCGCACACAGACATCGACAAGGCGGCCATCATGGCCGAAAAACTCCGCCAGATCGTGGGGCACAAACTTTTTGGCGGCAAGATCCGCATGCGCCTCTCGCTGGGCGTGGCCCAGTGCCGCAGCGACGACACCGTCGAGACCTTCCTGCACCGGCTCCAGTCCGCCCTGACCGGGGCCAAGAGCCAGGGCAGGAACCAGGTCGTGCTCGCCAGGAACTGATTTTTGCTTCCGCCACCTTGGCGGCGGCCCGGCCTGGGGAGGGCGCGGCCGGGTATCACGGTTTGATTCTTTGGGGCTGAGTCTTTGGGACCACGTCTTGGGGCACGCCTCAGGGGCGAGTCCCGCAGGAGGAGGGACACATGGCTCGAATCATACGGGAATTTCTGGCCCTCTATGGCCCGCTGGCCCTGGCCATCGTCCTGGCATCGCTCTGGTTCCTGCACAGCCGCGACCAGGACCACCTCGACGCCGTGCGCCAGCGCCAGCCCCTGATCCTGGAGCACGAGGCAGCCATCATCCACCGCGCGGTGGACTCGCTGGCTTCTGACGCCAGACTCCTGGCCCGGCTGGCCGGGCACATCCTCAACGCGCCCGCCGGGACGGCCCGGGACGGTCTTGATCGCGTTTTTGCCGACTTCGCCCTGACCAGACCCCACTCCCTCATGGTCCGCTTCATCGACACCCGCGGCATGGAGCACGTCCGGGTTGATCAGGCGTGGTCCGGCCCGATCGCCATGCCGCCGGAACTGCCCCAGGACACGAGCAACCGATACTCCCTGCGCGAGGCGCTGCGCGCCGACATGGGCAGCGTCATTGTCTCGGACTTCGACCTGAATGTGGAACGCGGCCACATCGAGGTTCCCCACCGGCCCACCCTGCGCTTTGCCAGCCCGGTGGCCGACGCGGACGGGGCGGCCCTCGGCGTGGTGGTCATCAACTATGACGGCAGGCACCTGCTCGATCAGGTCAGGCGGGCCGGGGACACCGGCGAGGGCATGACCCTGCTCTGCGACGCCCGGGGCTTCTGGATGCTCGGTCCCTCCACTGACGAGGAATGGGGGGGCGACCTCGGCCGCCCGCAGGTCTCCATGGCCGCCCGCTTTCCCCAGGCGTGGCAGGCTGTGTCGGAGAGCAGGAACGGTCAGGCACATACCGACGAGGGGCTCTTCACCTTTGTCACGGTGGACCCCGCCCAGCGCACCGCCCCGGGGCACGCCACGGCCGCGGACAGCCCGGACGCGACGCAGTGGCGGCTCATGACCTGGGTGCCCCCGGCCGCCCTCTCCCCCACCTGGGCCACGCCATTTTCCGGGCTGGCCGTACTCTTCCTGCTGACCCTGGTTCCTGGGTGCTGGTTCCTGGCCAGCTACCGGGTGCGTCAGGCCGAGGTGGAGGCGCGCCTGCGCGAGAGCGAGGAGCGCACCCTGGCCATCAGCCAATCGGCTCAGGACGCGATGATCATGATCGACGACCAGGACCGCGTCACCTTCTGGAACCCGGCCGCAGAGAGACTGTTCGGCTATCCGGCCGACGAGATCATGGGCCAGCGGATGCACTCCCTGCTGGTGCCCGAAGGCATGCGGGCCAGGGCCGAAGCGGGCTTAGCCGGGTTCGCCCAAACGGGCCGGGGCAATGTGGTGGGGCAGGTGGTGGAACTCGACGCCCTGCGCCAGGACGGCTCCACCGTGCCCGTGGAAATGGGCGTGGCCTCGGTGCGGCTGGGCGGCCGCTGGTACGCCGTGGGCACCCTGCGCGACATGACCCGGCGCAGGCGCTACGAGGCCGCCTTGAAACGCAGCGAGCAGACCAGCCGTACCCTGCTCAACGCGCCCGACGACGTGGCCATGCTCATCGAGCCAAACGGCAGGATAGCGGCCATCAACGAGACCGGGGCGCGCCTCTACGGGCAGGAGGTCAGTGCCATGATCGGCCGCGCCATCTTTGACTTCATGCCCGGAAAACGGGCCGAAGCCATGCGCGCCATCCTGCGGGGCATCATGGAGCAGGCCGAACCAGCCCGGTTCGAGGCCACCCGCGACGGCCGCCGCTACCACGCCAGCGCCTACCCCGTGACCGGGCCGGACGGAGCCGTGGAGCAGGTGGCGATCTATGCCCGCGATGTCACCGAGCAGCGGCTGGCCCAGGCCGCCCTCAAGCACTCGGAGCAGCGCTTTCGCGACGTGAGCGCGGCGGTGGGCGAGTATATATGGGAAACCGACGAGCACGACACCTTCACCTTTGTCACCGACGATGTCTTCACCGTACTCGGCCACACCGCCGAGGAACTCCTGGGCCGTGCCCCGGCCGTGTTCATCGCCCCGGAACAGGCCGACGACTTCGTGCGCTGGCGGGCCGACCTGTACGCCAGTCGCGAGCCCTTTTCCAAGGTCGAACTGCGCTGCGTCACCAGGGACGGCCGCACGGTCTGGCTCCAGTCGAGCGGCGTGCCCTTTCTCGACGAGGATGGCCGGTTCCGCGGCTATCGCGGGGCAGACATGGACATCTCGGACCGCAAACAGTCCGAAGAGGCCCTCAAGGCCAACGAACGCAAGCTGCGCGCCCTGGCCGAGTCCGCCTACGACGCCATCGTCATGATCGACGGGCAGAGCCGGATATCCTTCTGGAACCCGGCTGCGGAACGGCTCTTCGGCTTTTCCGAGGACCAGGCCATGGGCCGGATCATCACCGATCTGATCACCCCGCCCGAGTTGCGCGACGAGACCCTCGCAACACTCGGCGAGTTGACCGGGATGGACGGGGTGTCCACACTGGGCACACTCCAGGAGACCGAAGGCGTGCGCAAGGACGGCTCCCGGCTGCCGGTGGAGCGGTCCTTCTCCTCCTTCCGCCTCGGCAGCGAGTGGTACGCCGTGGCAACCATCCGCGACATCACCGAGCGCAAGGCCACCGAGGCCCGCCTGCGCGAGCTGGCCACCACGGACAGCCTGACCGGGCTGAGCAACCGCCGCCGCTTCATGGAGCTTGCCGAGCGTGAATTCGCCAGGGGCAAACGGTACCAGGGCGCGCTGACCATGCTCATGATGGACATTGACCACTTCAAGCGGGTCAACGACACCCACGGCCACGACGTGGGCGACGAGGTGCTGCGCGAACTGGCCCACATCTCCCGCGCCGCGCTGCGCGAGCCCGATGTCCTGGGCAGGCTGGGGGGCGAGGAGTTTGGCGTGCTCCTGCCCGAGACAGACTCCGTGGCCGCCCTGGAGGTGGCCGAGCGGCTGCGCCGGGCCATCGAGAACACGCCCATCGCCACGGCCGCTGGCGAGATGCGCATCACCGTGAGCATCGGCGCGGCCACCTCGAATACCGACGCCGAGTCCGTGGCCACCCTGCTCAAGCGGGCCGATGTGGCCCTGTACGCGGCCAAGGAGGCGGGCCGCAACCGGGTGGTGGCTGGATGACGACGAGGCACCGCGTATTTTCTTCACTTTTTCATGACCTCGTCGTATGCTGGGGCATGGTCGGAAGGCCGACCCCAAACCACGTGACCGGGAAACACTGATGCGCTCACGCCGTCTGTCTTCGTTCTTCGAATTCACCTCCCTGGGCATGCTCCTGCCCGCGGTGCTCACACTGGCCCTGTTCGGCGGGTCCATATTTCTCTATCTGCTCCCCTCCATGCACAACGCCTTCATGGATGACCGGCGCGAGAACATCCGCATGCTCACCGGCACGGTCATCAACACCCTGGCCCACCTTCAGCAGCGGGTCGAGGCCGGGGAACTCGCCCCGGGCGAGGCCCGGACCAGGGGCCGCGACCTGATCAGGGCCATGCGCTACGGCCCTGAGGGCAAAGACTATTTCTGGATCAACGATGACTCCCCGCGCATGATCATGCATCCCTACCTCCCGGAGCTTGAGGGGCGCGATCTGACCGACTACACCGACCAGAAAGGCAAGGCCCTGTTCATGGACTTTGTCCGGGCGGCCAATTCCACCGAAGGCGGGTTCGTGGACTACCTCTGGCAGTGGAAGGACCAGCCCGATGTCGTGGCCCGCAAGCTCTCCTTTGTGCGCAAGTTCGAGCCCTGGGGCTGGATCGTGGGCACGGGCATCTACCTCGACGACGTTCAGCGCGAACTGGCCCGCTACCGCAACCGGCTCACCCTCATCTTCATCGCCATCCTCCTGGTGGTGGCCGGCATCGAGGTCTATGTGCTGCGCAAGTTCACGCGCGGAGCCAGGGAGAGGGCCAAGATCCGGCTGCAACGCGAACGGCTGCTCGAAGCCCTGCGCTCGGGCGAGGAGCGCTACCGAACCATCGCCGACTTCGCCTACGACTGGGAGATGTGGCTTGGCACCGACGGCGGCGTGGTCTACTGCTCGCCCGCCTGCGAGCGCATCTCGGGCCATCCGCCCGAGCGGTTCTTTGAGCGGCCCGGGCTGCTGCGCGAGATTATCCTGCCCGAGGACCGGGAGGCGTGGGACAAATATCTGCTCTTCATCAACAACGAGGTAGGCGGCTCGCTGGATTTCCGCATCGCCACCCGCAGCGGGCAGACCCGCTGGCTGGGCGTGGTGGGCCGGGCCGTGTCCGGCATCGGCATGAAGCCCCTGGGCATCCGGTGCAGCTTCCGCGACATCACCGACCGCAAGGAGATGGAGGAGCAGCTCAGGCATCAGGCCCTGCACGATCCGCTCACCGAGCTGGCCAACCGCACCCTGTGCCTGGACCGCATCGCTCAGGCCATGCGCCGGGCCGGACGCCGGGGCAACTACTACTTTGCCGTGGTCTTCCTCGACCTCGACCGGTTCAAGGTCATCAACGACTCCCTGGGCCACCGCTACGGCGACATGGTGCTGGTGGAAACAGCCACCCGTCTCTCGCACCATGTGCGCACCCTGGACACGGTGTCGCGCTTTGGCGGCGACGAGTTCGTGCTGCTGCTCGACGAGCTGGCCAGCCCGGGCGAGGCCATCCGCATCGTCAAGCGCATCCGCGAGGAACTGGCCCAGCCCTTCAGCTTCAGCGGCCACGAGGTGCAGACCACGGCCAGCTTCGGCATCGTCCTGAGCCCGGTCCCGGACATCCGGTCCTCTGAGGTGCTCCAGCGCGCCAACATCGCCATGCATCAGGCCAAGGAGGCGGGCCGCAACCGGTTCAAGGTCTTCACCGCCCGCATGCTCGAAAGCGCCGTGGACCAGCTGAACATGGAAAACGACATGCGCCGGGGGCTGGAATCTGGCGAGTTTCATGTGGAATTCCAGCCCATCATGGACCTTGACGGCTCGGACATCATGGGCTTCGAGGCCCTGGCTCGCTGGCAGCATCCCGAGCGTGGCCCCATCCCGCCCGCAGAGTTCCTTCCCCTGGCCGAGGAATCGGGCACCATCCTCAAGCTCGGCGAGTGGGTGCTGCGCGAATCCCTCATGACCCTGTCCCGCTGGCGCAAGCAGACAAAGGGGGCCGATGACATCTTCATCTCCGTCAACCTGTCCGGCAAGCAGTTCGCCCGCGCCGAGCTGGACAAGCTCGTCATCGACGCCCTGCGCGCCGCCGACCTGCCGCCCGAGGTGCTCAAGCTCGAAATCACCGAGTCCGCGCTCATGGACCACCCCGAGGCAGCCATCAACGTCCTCAAGCGGCTGCGCCGCATCGGGGTGCGCTTTTCCATCGACGATTTCGGCACGGGCTATTCCTCCCTCTCCCAGCTCCAGCAGCTGCCCGTGGACACCCTCAAGGTGGACCGCTCCTTCATCTCGCGCATGAAGACCGACCCCGAAAACATGGAGATCGTGCGCGCGGTCATCGCCCTGGCCCACTCCCTTGGCCTCGACGTGGTGGCCGAGGGCGTGGAGGACGCGGGCCAGCTGTGTTCGCTCATGGAGCTCAAGTGCGAGTCCGTGCAGGGATTCTACTTCCACAGGCCTCTGGCCCCGCACGACGCCGAGGCCCTGCTCCACCGCCGCGCCGAGGGCGGCGACGCCTCGCCCGGGCACCGCATGCGCGAGGCCAGGCAGGGGAGCCAGGACGAGCAGCTTCGCAACGAGGCCGACTCTGCCTGAGTCGAGACACTTGTCATCCCTGCCGGGGATGCTTACACTTGAAGCATGACCAGACAATACGATCCCGAATTGCTGTATGTGGAGTGCAGCCAGTGCGGTCAGCCCATCCTCTGGGGACACGGAATGACCTCCAAGCTGCTGGCCATGGCCGGGATTGACGCCACCGCCCTCGACGAGCGGTGCGTCATCATGTCCGAGGGCTGCCCGGCCTGCCGCCCAGGCGAGACCTCGTTCACCACCCAGGTCGTGCGCCTGAACCGCGAAAAGGAAGCCAAACAAATCCAGCCCGCCGCCACCAACTAGCGGCACCACCCGCCCGGCACGAGGCCCCCCGCCCCGGTGCCGGGTTCGCTTGCGGTGAAGTGCCCTATAGATGACGGACACGAAGTGAGAGGTTACTGTCCGCCCATGAGGAGCAACGCATGGGAAGACCTTCTAAGTATTCAAGAGAGTTCAAGCTGTCCGCCGTCAAACTTGTCACCGAACTGGGGTACTCGT
>JBDRSO010000076.1:0-9352 GCA_043824835.1 Pseudomonadota bacterium
AAAAAGGTTCTTCCCTCCCTTCCCCCGGACCCCCATCCCTCCCCTTTCCAAAACTTTTTGGCGCTACGTCGCCCGGGCGGGCAGGGGAAGAGGACGGGCTTGATGGCGGCGTAGAGGGGCGCACGTCCGCACGGGACGGGCGTCTTTAAACAATAAAAGAAGAGGGATACTTTTTGCGCATCCACGCCATCTCCGCCGCTCTCAACGCCTTGGTTCTCCCAACCTCGCCTTGCGGCGGAGCAAAAGCGGTTTCTCCCTCTGGCCGCCGGAGGCATATCCCGCGCTGCTACAGCACCGCCTGCAAGGTCCACAGGGCGGCCATGCCTAGCGCCGATGGTGGCCAGGGTATTGCGCGTCTTCCAGGCCACGAGCATGGCGATGAGGGCCGCGCCGGTTCGGGCCGGGTCGGCCAGTGGGGTGGTGCCGGTCTTGCCAAAGAGCACGGCGGGCAGCACCAGGGCCGGGAGCACCGAGGCCGGGATGAACCGGAGCATCCTGTGGGCCGCCCCGGGCAGGGGGATGCGCTCCATGAGCAGGATGAAGGAGAGCCGGATCAGGTAGGTGCCAAGGCCCAGAATGGGCACGATGATCCAGTAGGTGGACATGTCGATCATTGGTGTTCTTCCTTTCTGACGGATGTTCTGCGACTGCGTCGCTCTGCCAGGTATCCGGCGGCGATGCCCGTGGCCGAGGCCAGGATCAGACCGAGGTTGAAGGGCAGGGTGGCGGCAAGGCAGGCCGTGATTCCGGCGGCCAGGGCCGCGATCAGGGCAGGGCGGTCGCGGACCGCCGGGATGACCAGGGCGATGAAGGTCAGGGGAATGGAGAAATCGAGGCTCCACGCGGCAGGGATGAGGGCCCCCAGGTGCGCGCCCAGGGCGGTGCAGAGGTTGAACCCGGTCCACATGAGCAGTCCGGCGCCGGTGTAGTAGGCGAAGTTGTTGACCGGCCTTGCCCCGGGCGCGGCAAAACGCGCGATGGACACGGCATAGGCTTGGTCCGTGAGCAGGTAGGCCCCGGCGCTACGGGCCAGGGGGCTGGCGGCGGTCAGGTGCGGGGCCAGGGAGGCCGAGTACATGAGCATGCGCAGATTGACCACCAGCCCGGTCAGGATGACCACGGCCACAGACGCCTGCTCGGCCATGAGCTGGACCGTGGCCAGTTGGCTGGCTCCGGCAAAGACGATGAGCGAGAGTCCCACGGCCCCCCACTCGGGCATGCCCGCGCCCACGCAGGCCGCGCCGCAGATGAGGCCAAAGGGGATGACGCCCAGCAGCAGCGGGCTGACGTCGCACGCGCCCCGCAGGGCGGATGATCGAAAAGTGGTCATGATGTCTCCTGTCCGGCTGGCTACATTGACACAATCCGCCGGTCAAAGTATTAATTGTCACCATGACAATATGGTGTCCGATATTGGGGCCTGACGGCCCGAGGTATGTGGCCATTGCCGACGCCATCGAGCGGGACGTGCGGCTGGGCGGTCTTGCGCCCGGGGCGCGCCTGCCCACGCACCGCGATCTGGCCGAGGCCCTGGGCGTGACCGTGGGCACGGTGACCCGGGGGTACGGCGAGGCGGCCCGGCGCGGCCTGCTGCGCGGCGAGACCGGGCGCGGCACCTTTGTGGGCGGCGACCCGGTTCCGTCCATGCTCCGCCACAGGGAGGACGGGCTGCCCGGCGTGGTGGACCTGGGCATGACCCTGCCCCTGGAGAGGTTGAGTCCGAGCCTTGCGGCCACGCTCAAGGATATGGCCGCCGACCAGGACTGCCAGCGGCTGCTCGAATACCAGCCCTCCTGCGGCCGCCGGGCAGACAGACTGGCCGGGGCGGACTGGCTGCGCCGCCACGGGCTGGACGTGGCGCCCGAGGCCGTGTCCGTGACCGTGGGTGGGCAGAACGCGCTGGCCGTGGTCCTTTCGGCCATGTTCCGGCCCGGTGACGCGGTGGCCGTGGAGGCGGTCACCTATCCGCTGATCAAGACCCTGGCGCGCCGCTTTCATCTGCGGCTGGTGCCGGTGGAGCAGGACGGCCACGGCATGCTGCCCGACGCCCTGGACGAGGTCTGCCGCGCCCAGCCCGTGCGCGGGCTCTATCTCATGCCCGGCTGCCAGAACCCGACCACGGCGCGCATGCCCGAGTACCGCCGCCACGAGACGGTGGAAGTGGCCCGGCGCAGGGGGCTGACCATCATCGAGGACGACGCCTACGGGCTGGTGGCCGGACCCGGCCCGGCACCGCTGGCCGCCCTGGCCCCGGAGCGGACCTTCTGCATTGCGTCCCTGTCCAAGGTCGTGGCCGGGGGGCTGCGGGTGGCCTATCTCGCCTCGCCAGAGGGATACGCGCGGGCCGTGGAGCGTGCCATCTCGGACATGGTCTGGATGACCCCGCCGCTCATGGCCGGGATCGCCCGGCGCTGGATCGCCGACGGCACGGCGGACCGAACCCTGGACGCCAAGCGGGTCGAATCCGCCCGCCGCAACGCCCTGGCGCACGATGTGCTTTCCGGGCTGGACATTTCGCTGCAAAACACGGGATACTTCATTTGGCTCAGGCTGCCCGAGCCCTGGACATCGGGCGATTTCGTCCGGGTGGCCGGGGAGAGCGGGGTGATCGTCACCCCGGACGAGGCCTTTGTGGTCGGGCGGCGGCCGCTGCCCCATGCGGTGCGCCTCGCCATCAGCGGCCCGGCCGACGCAGGCGAACTGGCCCGGGGGCTGGGCATCCTCAAAGCAATACTACTGGAAACACGGAGTGCGACATGATCAAAAATGCGTTGAGATATCTTCTCGTCATCATGGCGATTTCATTGTTTGTGCCAGGGTTGGCCTCGGCCGAGTCGGCCGACATCTCCGGCAGCTACGCCGTGACTGGCTGGGACCCGGGTTCGGACCCGTCCGGGCCAAAGGACTATGACGGATCGGTGCTCCTGACCGCCTGGGGTGAGGCCTGGAAGTATCGCGGCGAGATGGACGGTCAGGTCTATGTGGGGGTCGGGTTTTATGACGCGGCGGCCCAGACCTTGAGCCTGTCCTTCACCAGCGAGGCCGGCACCGAGGCCGGAGTGACCGTGCTCAAGGCCACGCAGGACGGCTTCACCGGCCGCTGGGTCTTTGCGGGTGTCGGCGATGGCGTGACCGGGCGTGAAGCCTGGACCCGGGCGCGGTAGCCCGTGAAAACCAAAGAAGCCTATCGCTGCGCCTCCTGTGGGGGGCAGTCCCCGCGCTGGCAGGGGCAGTGCCCGTCGTGCAAAGAGTGGAACACGCTGGAACCCGTGACCGTGAACCGCGCCAAGGCAGCGCCCATGGGCGCGGACAGTGCTCGGGATCAACCCCGGCTCCTGGAGGAGCTCAAGGCAGAGGATCTGACGGCGCGGCCCTCGGGCATCGTGGCGCTGGACGCGCTGCTGGGGAACGGTCTGGTGCCGGGCGCGGCAATCCTGCTTGGCGGCGAGCCGGGCATCGGCAAATCGACCCTGCTCCTGCAACTGGCGGGCGGGCAGGCTCGTATGGGCCGCTTGGCCGTGTATCTTTCCGGCGAGGAGTCGCTGCCCCAGCTCAAGGGGCGGGCCGAGCGCCTCGGCCTGCTCGGGCCTGGGCTCATGGCCCTGGCCACCAACCGGGTCGAGGACGCCCTGGCCGTGCTCGACGGGCCGAATCCGCCAGACCTGCTCATCGTGGACTCGGTGCAGACCTTGGCCTCGCCCCTGGCCGAGGGCATCCCCGGGTCCGTGGGGCAGGTGCGCGCCGTGTCCGGCGAACTGGTGGAAAAGACCAAGCGGACCGACACCACCCTGATCCTGGTGGGCCACGTGACCAAGGACGGGCAGATCGCCGGACCCAAGCTGCTGGAGCACATGGTGGACACGGTTCTGTATCTTGAGGGGGACCGCAAGCACTTCTCGCGCGTCCTGCGCGTGCTCAAGAACCGCTTCGGCCCCAGCGACGAACTGGCGGTCTTCACCATGACCGAGAGGGGCCTTGAGGTGGTGGAAGACCCGGCCACCTTCTTTCTCGGCGCGCGCGACCCGAGCCTTTCGGGCACGGCCATGGCCCTGGCCGTGGACGGCCAGCGTCCCTTTGCCGTGGAGGTGCAGGCCCTGGTTTCCAAGTCGTTCCTGTCCATTCCCCGCCGCACGGCGGTGGGTTTCGACACCAACCGGCTCAACCTGCTCCTGGCCGTGCTGGAAAAGCGGCTCAAGCTCAACCTCAGCGGCCACGACATCTATGCCAAGATTTCCGGCGGCCTCGCCTCGCGCGATCCAGGCCTTGATCTGGCCGTGGTTTCGGCCGTGCTCTCGTCCTATTACGACCGGCCGCTGCCCGAGATGGCCGTGTTCTGGGGCGAGATCGACCTGAACGGACAGGTGCGGCCCGTGGTCGCCCACGAGGTGCGGCTCAAACAGGCGGCCCGGCTGGGCCATGAGCCAGTCTGCCACGCCGGGACCTGCCCGACCCTGGCCGAGTTGCAACGCACGGTTTTCGGCAAAGCGGAATAGGGCCGCCAGAGCGGGACAAGGGATGGGCGTGGACCGCCGATGCGGGTCGGCCTCTTCCCTTTTTCGGAAATGCTGGTATTGTGGCTTTTCCCGTACCCGGCCTGCTTCCGGGTCACGACCGATCAGCCCAAGGGAGAAGACATCATGGCCGACATGCTCGACTGGACCGGCTCGAACCTGGAAAATCTTGACACCGCCCCCTTTGAGGCGCGGGCTGGGGAGATGGCCGCGCGGCTGGCTGCCGAGACCGGCGCTGGCAGGCTCCCCTTCCTGACCATGCCCTATGGCCCGGCCCTCAAGGAGGAACTGGCGCAGCTCAAGGGTTTTCTCAAGACCTTCGACCACATGCTCCTGCTGGGCATCGGCGGCTCGGCCCTGGGTGCGCGCGCCCTGCAGCAGGCGTTCTTTCCGCAGCAGGACCAGCCCGGCCACACCGGCCCCTGGCTGTGGGTGGCGGACAACGTGGACGCCTATGCCCTGGAGGCGCACCTGGCCAAGCTGCCGCCCGAGAAGACGGTGGTGGTCACGGTGTCCAAGTCCGGGGGCACCATCGAGACCGTGGGCCAGTATTTCATCCTCAAGGAGTGGATGCGCGAGCGCCTGGGCGACGCCTGGGCCGCCCACATGCTCCTGGTCACGGACGAGAGCCATGGCTTCCTGCGTGGCGAGGCCGAGAGGCACTCCATCCAGGCCCTGCCCGTGCCCGACAACCTCGGCGGGCGCTACTCCGTGCTCTCGGCCGTGGGGCTGATCCCGGCCCTGTTCCTGGGCATGGACATCGACGCCCTCATGGACGGCGCGCGGGAGGTGGCCGTGCCCCTGACCGCTCCCGGCCTGACCGGCGACACCCTGGCCGGCCACGGCTCCTTCCAGCTGGCCGTCTGGGGCGCAGCGCTGCTCGAAAAGGGCTTTGATGAGATGATCTTTTTCGCTTATATCCCCTTGTGGGCGCGGTTTGGCGACTGGTTCGCCCAGCTGTGGGCCGAGTCGTTGGGCAAGGAGGGCAAGGGCAGCCAGCCCATCCCGGCCGTGGGCGTCACGGACCAGCACTCGGTCAATCAGATGTTCATGGACGGCATCCGCAACAAGGCCTGCCTGTTCCTGACCTGCCCGAACCTGCCCCGGGGGCCGAAGTTTCCGGCCGACCTGCCGGAACAGTTCGCCTATGTCCGGGGGCGGGATTTCGGCGAGTTGCTCCAGGCCGAGGCGCTGGGCACGCGCATGGCGCTTTCAAACAGCGGCGTGCCGCTGGTGGAACTGCTCCTTTCCGACGACGGGCCGCGGCAGGCGGGCAAGCTCATCGCCCTGCTGGGCGCGGCCACCATCCTCACCGGCTGGCTCATGGGCATCAATCCCCTGGATCAGCCCGCGGTGGAGCTTGGCAAGCGGCTGGCCAAGGCGCGCATGAACGCCGACGGCCTGACCGAGGAAAAGGCGGCCCTGGATGCTTTCCTCACGGCCGATCGGGATCTGCGCGGGTTCTGATCGGGATTCGGATTCGGCGGTTTCTGGCCCTGGGATGGTCAGATGGCGACACGGCAGCAAGACCGGCCGGGCCCATGGCCCGACACGGGGGTTCACTTCGTTGACACAGCATAGCGACGGCGACGGCAGGCCGCTCCAATTCGTCAAGGTCATTTCCTGGAGCCTGTTCGCCATCATTCTCGGGTTCAGCCTGCTGCTGTCCGTCTTCATCTCCAAGTACGCGGAGCGCACCCTGCTGGACAAGCAGGAAAAGTTCGCCCTGCTCCTGGCCGAGAACGTCAGCCATCAGGTGTTCACCCGGTTCGTCATGCCCACGGTCATGCGCTACGGGGGCATCAGCCTGCGTCAGGAGGAGCAGTTCAAAACGCTGGATCAGGTGGTGCGTTCCACGGTCCACAGCTTTCACGTCACCTCGCTGCGCATCTACGACCCCGAGGGCGTCATCACCTACTCGCTGGACAGGGACGAGGTGGGGATCAAGGGCGACGCCCTGTACATGGTCACCCGCACCTGGGAGACGGCCCGGTTCTCGCCCGAGATCCTGGCCCGGGTCTCCAAGTTCGCCTCGCTCTTCCGCATCAGCCTCAAGCCGGGCAGCCTGTCCCTGCGCGCCTACTACCCCCTGCGGGCCGAGCGCTCCCTGACCGACATCTCCGAGAACCCCATCATGGGCATCCTGGAGTTCACCCAGGACATCTCGCCGGACTTCATGGCCATGCTCAATTTCGAGCGGCTGGTCATCGCCTTTTCCCTGCTCACCTCGATGGTGCTCTTCTTTCTGGTGCTGGCCGTGCTGCGCCGGGCCGAGCGGCTGAGCAACGACCAGCTGCACGAGAAGGAGCAGCTCATCTTCGAGCTGCAACAGCAGGAAAAGTTGGCGGGCATGGGCCGCATGGTGGCGGGCGTGGCCCACGAGATACGCAATCCGCTGGGCATCATCTGCTCCAGTGCCGAGCTGATGCTCAAGAAGGCGGTCAAGGAGGAGAGCCCGCACACGCGCATCCTCCAGGCCCTGCATGAGGAGGCCAAGCGGCTGACCCGCACGGTGGGGGAGTTCCTTGACTACGCCCGGCCCAAGAAGCCGACCATGGCCGTGGTCGATGCGGGCCGCCTGCTCGATCAGGTGGCTGTGTTCATGGAGCCGGAGTGCGAGAAGCTCGGGGTGGTCATCGACCGCGAATACGGCGGCGACCTCACGGTGCGCGGCGACAAGGACCTGCTTTACCGCGCCTTCTACAACCTCATCGCCAACGCCATGCAGGCCATGACCGGCGGGGGCCATGTCTTTTTGCGGGCCGCGCGCGACGAGGGCGGGCTGCACATCACCATTCAGGACACCGGCCCCGGGTTCGTGCCCGAACACATCGAACAGGTGCGCGATCCCTTCTTCACCACCAAGGACACCGGCACCGGGCTGGGGCTGGCCCTGGTCTCCACCATCCTGGAGAGCCACGGCGCGCAAATGCACCTGAGCAATGCGGACGACGGCGGGGCGCGGGTGGACATCATTTTTTCGGCAGTGTAGCACGAAAGGGGGGACGAGCGATGTCCAAGGCGTGGATTCAGGCCAAGCACCCGGAGTTCGTCCGGGACCTGTTCAAGTTCTTCTGTCAGGCGTGTGAGACGCTGGAGCGCCAGATGGAGGGGTTCGACACGGACGGCACCGTGGAGTTCGAGGTGCTCAGGGACATCGTGGGTACCGAGATGGACAAGGGTCTTTTGTGGCGGATGAAGGACACGGCCCACCATGTCTTTCGCAACGACCCGCATGGGCAGCTTGGTGGCAGATTGCTCGACTGGGCCATCGGGTACATCTTCCATGAGACCATCAAGCTCAAAGAGGACGCTTACCAGAAGGAGAACTACGCGCCCTGGTTCCACACCCAGATCAAGGGCGACCCCGAAAGCGCCGACGCCGAACGGGACGTGGCCGGTCAACTGTTCCTGGTGCTGAGCCAGACCGAGGAATCCATGCGCCGCGAGATCGCGCGCATCCGCTTCATCATGGCCAAGTGCCGCCAGCTGCTGCCCGGCTATCTGCATAGCCACAGCGACAACGTCCTGCTGGCGCGCTACATATTCTCCCAGAACGATCTGGTCAGGAGCGTGTTCAGGGACGAGTACGAGGGGCTTGTCCGCGCCATCTACGGCGACGAGCCTGAGCGCATGTACGTGCTGGCCAGCCAGAGCCTGCGCATGGGCGGCTGGATCGAGGAGGCGGCCCATGCCCTGGACAAAGCGCGAAAGCAGAACCCAGACAGCAGAATTGTCTTGCAAGAAAAGATAATAATTGATAATTGGTCTGCTGGCGTACAGTCGTGAACTGTGCGTTACAGCGGGTATGGAAAGCGAATCAATTCCGAGGAGGCAATCAATGAAGAAGCTGATTTTACTTGCAATCGCCATGTGCCTTGTCTTTGCCTGGGGTTGCTCGAAGAAAGTGAAGACCGAGCCCGAAGTGGTTGTGGTCGAGGAAAAAGAGGTCATCGTCGAGCAGGTCGTTGTGACCGACCCGATGGATGTCTACAAGGCAGAGTACGACGCTCTGCCCGTGTCTCACACCGTGACCAAGGGCGAATGCCTGTGGTGGATCTCCGAGTACAAGCACATTTACAATGATCCCTTCATGTGGCCCATGATCTACAAGGCCAACCGCGGCCAGATCAAGAACCCTGACCTGATCTACCCCGGTCAGCAGTTCGAAGTGCCCCGCTACGGCTTCGACCTGGAAGAGATCAAGGCTGCGCGCAAGGACGCCGGTGCCCCCTGGAAGGCTCTTGAGCCCGGCCAGGATGCCATGATTCCCGCCGAGATGCGCGCCGCTCTCGGGTACAGCTTCTAGGTCCGTCTTCTCTCGATCATATGGTCCGTCCACCCCATCCGGGGTGGGCGGACCTTTTGTTTGCACCCCAATAAGACGGCGGGCTGCCGCAGTGTTGTGAGTGGTGTGAGTGATGTGGTGGGAGTGGGGTGGAAGATTCCGGGGGGAAAACTTTTTGGAAATAGCCGCCACCTTGTGTGGGACTATCGGCTCTTACCTTCTGTTTTTCAACGGGTTGCGACCGATTGGTCGCAGCCCGTTGATCTTTGTGTGTGACTACCGTGTGTGAATCCGTCAGGCAACCCGGCGGCTTTGCGCTTCATAGATTGCCATGGCGTCCCGTTCCACGTTCCGCAGCTTTTCCAGATAGATCTCGGTGCTCCGTCGGTCGGCATGCCCCAGCAGATGCTGAATGCCCGAGATGAGCGCGCCGTTGTTGTCCATCACCGAAGCACCCGATGCCCGGAAGCGATGGAACGAATAGTAGCCGACACCGGCCTTCCTGCACGCCGTCTTGAGCATGGTGTAGCGGCCCTTGGTGTAGGGCCCGTCC
>JBDRSO010000077.1:0-71033 GCA_043824835.1 Pseudomonadota bacterium
GGACGAGAGGTTCAACAATTGCCCAGAATTCATCAGAAACTTCCCAGGATTTGACTTTGCTAGACATGGCTCCTCCTCATGGAGAGAACATGCCAAATTCTCTAGAAAAAGTCTATTTATTTGCGGATAAGTTCTTAGTCTTCGAGGACCTCGCCCAGCCTGATCTCGTTGGTCAGCGGGTCGATGCGGGAGAAGCTGACCTGGAACCGCTGGCCCGGATAGAGCTTGTCGCCCAGCAGCTTGCGTGGGGCGCGGACGTTGATCTGGTACTGGGGCATGGCCAGGGTGGCCATGGGGCCGGAGTCTTCCACCAGCACGGCCGGGTGCAGCGACTTGCGGTGCCGGGCCAGATAGACGAGCTTCCAGTAGCGCGGCCAGAAGCGCTGCACCGCGCTCACCGCCCTGATGCGCATGCCCAGCTGGATGGCGAGATGGTCCAGGGCCTCGGCGTCGAGGCGCGGCTGTCCGGTCAGAAGCTGGCTGCTGACCTGGGCCATGTTGATGAAGTCCGTGTAGCGGCGCAGCGGCGAAGTGATGGGCGCGTAACACGGGACAGCCAGGGCGGCGTGGCGCTTGGGCGCGGTTTCGAGGGCCGGGGCCAGCAGCAGCTTGACCGAGCGCAGGATTTCTGCCGGTTCGGAGAAGATGCCCGCCGCCTCTTGGGGCAGGGCGATGTCCTGGGTGCGGTGGAGCAGCGGCACCCCGTGGTCCTTGGCCCAGAGGGCGAGGCCACAGTTGGCCAGGATCATGAATTCGCTGATGACCAGCTCGGCCTGGGGGCACGGCTCCTTGAGGGTGATGTCCACCACGGCTTGAGCGCCCTGGCCCGTGACCGTGACCACTGGCTCGGGCTTGCGGATGACGCAGGCCCCGCTCTCGATGCGCCGGTTGATGCGCTCCTGGGCCAGTTGGTGGGCCAGAACCAGGGCCGGGTCCGAGCCGTCGGTGATGGCTTGGTCGGCGGCCTCGTAGCTGATGTTGGCCCTGATGGCGGCCCAGGTCAGGCGCGGTGTCACCGAGAGCAGCTCCCCTCGGGCGTCGAGGCGGAAGAGGGCGATGAGCACAGGCCGCCGCTCTCCGGCCAGCAGGCTGTACAGCCCGGTGCCGAACCGCTCGGGCAGCATGTGGCCCGTGCCCTCGGGCAGGTAGAGGCTGGTGGCCCGGTCGGCCACGGCCCGGTCTAGGGGCGAGCCGAAACACCAGTGGGCATCGGGCCGGGCCAGGGCGATGGACAGGGCATACCCGTCGCCATCTGCTTCGATGTGAAAGGCGTCGTCGATGTCGCGGGTGGTGGGCGCGTCGATGCTGATCAGACCCAGTGGAGATTCTTCGGCGGCTTCATTGGAAAATGCTTGCTCTATTGCCTCGATTTCGCTCAAGAATGATTCCTGCCAACTGTCTCCCCACACATAGCCTGCCTCATCGAGCAGATGGTTGTGGTGGTGGGGAATCACTCCCCAGGTCTGGGCCAGGATCAGCGGCAGGTGGGGGGTGTCCGGCAGCCCCTTGGAGATGGCCTGCCAGATTTTAGCGCCTGTCTCGTCCAAGGTGGAGGCGATGGCTTGGCGCAGCATGCCCTCGATGGCTTCGGCCAACTCGTGGCCCAGGTCCGGCGGCTGGGGCTTGCGGCCCTGGCTGTAGGCTGCCCACAGCTCCTGAATCAGGGTCTGCCCGGCCGAGGTGACGGCCTCGCGCTCCTTTTCCTCGGTCTTTTCGCGCAGGCGCTGCTCGACCTTTTCAGCGGGCCAGATCTCGAAATCCGGGGGGCGGAACTTGAAATGCGTCTTGGCCGAGAGCATGGCCCGGCCCAGGGCGGCCAGTTCGTCAGGCCCAGGGTCGTCGAAGAGCAGGTCGGCGAACCATTCCAGGGGTGCGCTCTCCATCTCGCCCTGGGCCAGGGCCCACAGCTCCATGACGTCGAGCCCGGCCTGTATTTCACCGCGCCGGTCCTGGTGGGTGTTGAGAATGTCCTGTACTTCCTGCCTGTTGGCATCGCCAGCGTGGGTAGGGCCGGTCCAGGGCAGGATGCGCGCCGCCGGGAGCTTCAGCTCCCGCTTGGTGATGGTGAGGAGC
Organism: Pseudomonadota bacterium; assembly: GCA_043824835.1. GTDB lineage: Bacteria > Desulfobacterota > Desulfovibrionia > Desulfovibrionales > Desulfovibrionaceae > Pseudodesulfovibrio. Next base: position 2,074 of record JBDRSO010000077.1, read on the forward strand.
CTGAGCCTGCCAGAGGACTCCTCAAGCACCCAGGCCAGATGGGGATGATCGCCCTGCATGAACTCCACCACCGTGCCGGGGCGGATGACTGGGGCGAAAACGGATTTCTTGACCATGTAAGCTACTTTGATCTGCGGTGAGCGTCGGGGGTGACGTATTCTATCATGAATCGGTTGTCAGCGTAAGTGGGGCAGAGTAAAGGGTCCGCATGGAACGTGAATTCATAGAGCTCATCGGCATCGTGGCCGGGTGCTGCACCACGGCCTCCTTCGTGCCCCAGGTGGTCCGCACGTGGCGGACCCGGTCCGTGGCAGACATCTCGCTTCGGATGTATCTGCTCTTGTGCCTCGGGGTCTCGCTGTGGCTCGTCTATGGCGCGCTCATCGGATCGCCCGCCGTGCTGCTGGCCAACGCGGCCACCCTGGTCCTGGCCGCCGCGATTCTGGTCATGAAGCTCGTGTTCGGGCGCGCAGAGGCCCGCCCGCCCGATCAGCGCCGCTGAATCGAGAGGGGGTCCGCCGGATCGGCGAGACCCCGGGTCATCCATGCAAAAACCCTAATGTTTGAATGACCGCTGGCCGGTGAAGACCATGGCCACCTGCGGAACGGCCTCGTTGACTGCGGCGATGACCTCGTGGTCGCGGATGGAGCCGCCGGGCTGGGCGATGGCGGTCACGCCCTGGTCGATGCACAGGTCCACGCCGTCGCGGAACGGGAAGAATCCGTCAGAAACCACCACAGAGCCGGGCAGTCCGCCCTTGGCCTCTGCCGTGCGCCGTTCGATGTCCGCGAGCTTCGCCTTGGCCTCGGGGTCCAAGAGGGCCTTGAGCTTGAGCTCGAAGATGGACATGCCAAGCTCCTTGGACGTGAGCAGGTCGGCGTACTTGGTATAGGCCTTGGTCACGGCCAGGAGCACGCAGCCCACGCGATCCTGCTCGCCGGTGCCGATGGCCGTGGTCACGCCGTCCTTGACGAAGAGCACGGAATTGGAGGTCACGCCCGCCTCCACGGCCCAGGCGAAGAGCAGGTCGTCGGCCTCCTGTTTGCCCGGGGCGCGGGCCAGAAAGACGTTGCCGTCCTTCTCGGCCTTGGCCGGGAGGAAGTCCTCGGTCTTGAGAATGGCGTTGCGAAACGAGAACTGCACCACGAGGCCGCCGTCGGACAGGGACTTGATGTCCAGGAACGGGGTGCGGGCGAGGCTCGCAAGCCCGGCGATGCCGGGAATCCGCAGGATGCGCAGGTTCTTTTTCTTCTTGAGCTCGGCCAGGGCGTCGGGGGCGAAGTCGGGCGCGGCCACCACCTCGAAATAGGCGGAGTTGATCAGCTGGGCCGCTGCCAGATCAAGGGGGCGATTGACCACCACGGCCCCGCCAAAGGCGGCGATGCGGTCCGCCTCGAAGGCGCGTCCGAGGGCCACGGTCACGCCCTCGTCGGTCCAGGCCGCGCCGCAGGGGTTGTTGTGCTTGAGGATGAGGGCCGCCGGTTTGGCAGACAGGTACTGAAGGATGTTCAGGGCGTTGTCCACGTCGGTCAGGTTGGTCTTGCCCGGGTGCTTGCCCGCCTGGAGCATGTGCTCCTCGGTTAGGGCCGAGACGAGCCCTTGGCCTGCGCCGATGAACTTCACGCCGCCCACCTCCAGGCATCCACTCTTCAATTCGTAGAGCGCGGCGGGCTGGTCCGGGTTTTCGCCGTAGCGCAGACCCTTGGTCTGGCCGTCGATCTCCCAGGTGCGCTTGCCAAACGAAAGCTCCTGGTCGCCCAGGATCAGCTTCAGGTCGGCCGGAAACGGATCTTCCTGCAGCGTGGTGTACATTTTCTTCAGATCACTCATGGCGTTACCCCTTGCGGCCCCCTTGGCCAGTTGCCTTCTGCGGTTGCGTTCCGGAAGGAGCCGGTCATAGCACAGCTTGCCCCGGCGGGCAAATCGCAAGGGTGGGCAGTCCCAGATAGGCTTCGCACGATGTGGCGAAAAAGTCTTGAAGCTCTGCGTTGGGCAGGGGATTGAGCAATCGATCAGTCGAAATTCATCAAATAATCATACCTTCAGGCTGAAAACTGTGGCATTGTGAATTCAAAGTCGGAACCTGCGTCCTGGGGTGAATGGTGACCATTGGGCGCGGCAACTCATCGGAGGCAACATGCGACGTTTCAGGGATTGGGGGATGCGAAGCAAGGTGCTGAGCCTGTTTCTCGCTGCCGTTATCGTGGTGCTAGGGGGGCTGCTCGGGTATTTCATTCCCATGGTGGGCGACTCGCTGATGGATGAGAAGCGCGTGGCCACCCGCAGTGCGGTGGAGACGGCCTACTCGGTCATGCAATACTACGGCGAGCAGGCGGCCGCAGGAACCCTGGATCAGGCCGAGGCCCAGGCCCAGGCCAAGGCGGCCATCGGAGCCATTCGCTACATGGGCGACAACTACTACTGGATCAATGACATGGGGCCGACCATGATCATGCACCCCATGGTGCCCGACTTGAACGGGAAGGACCTGTCCCAGAACAGGGATCCGGAGGGGAGGCCGCTGTTCATGGACATGGTCGAGGTCTGCAAGACCGCCGGGGAGGGGTTTGTGCCATACATGTGGCCCAAGCCCGGGTCTGACAGGCCCCAGCCCAAGATTTCCTATGTCAAGCTGTACAAGCCCTGGGGTTGGATCGTGGGCAGCGGCATCTATGTTGATGACGTTCAGGCCCAAATGTCCTCCCTGCGCTGGCAGATTCTCCTTCCCACCATTCTCGTCATGGGCCTGATCATCGCCGTGGTGATCTTCGTGGTCCGCAGCATGGTCTTGCCCCTTGAGGAGGCCGTGCTGGTGGCCAATCGCATGGCCCGGGGCGACCTGAACATCAATGTCAAGGTGCGCAGCCGCGATGAAGTGGGGCAACTCTCCGAGGCCATTGCCAATATGGTCGAGGAGTTGCGCCGCGTGGTGGGGGAGGTGCGCTCTGCCAGCGAGCAGGTGGCTGCGGGCAGCGAGGAGCTGGCAGCCTCGGCCATCGAGCTGTCTCAGGGGGCCACCGAACAGGCGGCCAGCGTCGAGGAGGTTTCGGCGTCCATGGAGGAGATGACATCAAGCATCGGCCAGAACGCTGAAAACGCCAGGACCACCAATTCCATGACCAATCAGGCCGCTTTGGACACCGACAGCGGCGGCCGTGCCGTGTCCAAGACCGTGCAGGCCATGAAGCAGATCGCCGACAAGATCCTCATCGTCGAGGAGATCGCCCGACAGACCAACCTGCTGGCGCTCAACGCGGCCATCGAGGCGGCCCGGGCCGGGGAGCACGGCAAGGGCTTCGCCGTGGTGGCGGCCGAGGTGCGCAAGCTGGCCGAGCGAAGCGGCGCGGCCGCGGCCGAAATCAGCGAGCTGTCCACTTCCAGCGTCAAGGTGGCCGAGGAGGCGGGCGGGCTGCTCGCCAAGATCGTGCCCGACATTCGCAAGACCGCCGAGTTGGTCCAGGAGATCGCCGCGGCCAGCAACGAGCAGAACGCTGGCGGCGAGCAGGTCAACAAGGCCATTCAGGAACTGGACAAGGTCATCCAGCAAAACGCCTCGGCCTCGGAGGAAGTGGCGTCCACTGCCGAAGAGCTGTCGAGCCACGCCGTGCAGTTGCAGCAGAGCATCCGGTTCTTCAAGGTGGGAGATGGTGACATCTCAGCGCCCCTGGCGCGAGGGACCAAGACCAAGACTGCTTACGACCCGACCACCGGCAAGGTCGTGGCCGGCAAGACGACTAAGGCCAAGGGCCCGTCAGGGCCGGTGGTTCGGCCCGCCAGCCCGCCAAAGCCGCTGCCGGGGGCCAAGGCCGGGCGCGCGCCGGATTCGGGGAGCGGGGTGGACCTCGACATGGACGACGATTCCGGATTCGAGCGGTTCTAGCGGCCGCAAGCCGACATCATCAACGGAGCCGCTCCCGGCCGGGGGCGGCTCCGCCGTTGTGTTTTGGCAGGCGGCCATGTAAGGTCGTCTATGACTCCCGCCATGTCCTTCGGCGGGAGCCAATCATCCTGGCCCGCACCTGATTTTCCATCGCTCGGAGGAACCCGTGAACATTTCGTTTCGCCTCATCGGATCAATACTCCTCATTTTTTTCATCATCGTCGGCATGTTCGCAGCCACTTGGGTGGTCACGTCGAGCCAGGAGAGCGACAGCTTGGTCATCAACATCGCGGGCCGTCAGCGCATGCTCGCGGAAAAGCTCGGCAAGGAGACCCTGGCCTTTGGCGCGAGCGGCGACGCGGCCCTGCGCGGCCAGATCGAGACGACCATCAGCCTGTTCGAGTCGTCCCTTGCCGCGCTCGACGCCTCCGGTCCTGCGTCCCTGACGCTCGATCCGAGCGGCCCCAAGGGCGAATTGCCCGAGGCGAGCCGGGAGGCCAGGGCGCAACTGACCAAGGTGCGCCAGCACTGGGATGCGTATCGTACGCTGGTGGAGCAGGGCGTGGCCTCGGGCAGGCCGGACGTGGCGGGCATAGCGGCCCGGAGCGCGGCCGTGGTCACGGCCATGAACCAGGCCGTGGCTCTGTTGCAAAGTGAATCCGAGAGCCGCGTGACTACGCTGCTGGTCAGTCAGGCCATCTGCGTGGGCATCGGCGTGATCATTGTGTTGATGGTGCTTTATAATCTGCGGACCAAGCTGACCATGCCCCTTGGCAACCTCAAGCAATACGCCGAGGCCGTGGCCGGGGGAGATCTCAAGGCGGTGAGCCGGGGCGAGTACACCGAGGAACTGCTCGACCTGAAAAACGCCATCGTGACCATGGTTGATGCCCTGGGCAAGACCATGATCACTGTCGAGAGCCGTGGCCGGGAGGCCGAGCGCAGCGCCGAAGAAGCGCGCCGCGCCGTGGCCAAGGCCGACGAGCAGCAGGCCCAGGTGCGCGCCCTGCTCGACGCCATGAGCCGGGCTGCCACCAGGGCCAGCGATATTTCCCGCGACGTGGCCGCCTCGGTGACCCAGCTGGCAAGCCAGGTGGACGAGGTCAACCACGGCACGGACGTGCAGCGCGACCGCATGGCCGAGACGGCCACGGCCATGGAGGAGATGAACGCCACCGTGCTTGAGGTGGCGCGCAACGCCTCAAACGCCGCCCATTCGGCCGATCGGGCCAGGGAGAATGCCAGGACCGGGGCCGAGGGGGTGCGCGCCGCCGTGGCCTCCATCGACGCCATCAAGGACCAGATCCTCGAACTCAACCAGAGCATGGGCGAGCTGGGCAGGCAGGCCGAGAACATCGGCAAGATCATGAACGTGGTCACGGACATCGCGGACCAGACCAACCTGCTGGCGCTCAACGCGGCCATTGAGGCTGCGCGGGCGGGCGATGCCGGACGCGGATTCGCCGTGGTGGCCGACGAGGTGCGCAAGCTGGCCGAAAAGACCATGCAGGCGACCAAGGAAGTGGGCGATGCCGTGTCGCGCATTCAGGCTCAGGCCCGGGCGAATATCCAGGCCGTGGAGACCTCGGTGCAGGACATTGTCAAGTCCACTGCCGCGGCCAACGAGTCGGGCCAGTTCATGGCCGAGATCGTGTCCATCGTGGGCGAGACCGCAGCCCAGGTGGAATCCATCGCCACCGCCTCGGAGGAGCAGTCCGCAGCCAGCGAGGAGATCAACCAGGCCGTGACCGATGTCACCCGCATCGCCTTTGAGACGGCACAGGGCATGACCCGGGCCGCCCAGGCCCTGGACGCCATGGCCGCCATGGCCGCCGACCTGGATGCCGTGATCCGCGACATGACCGGCTCTGACCCAGGTGCGGACCGGTCTGCCGTGAGTGACGCGGGCCGCAACGGCGCGCGCAAGGAATCTCGCAAGGACACGGTGGCAGCCAAGGAAGCTCCCGCCTCCAAAGCCGCTCCCGCGACCAGAGCCGCCGCCAAGGGCACGCCCGCAGCCAAGGGCCGGGGGGGCGGACCCGCGCCATCGGCCAAGGCCGCGCCCAGGCAGTCAGACCGCACAGGCCTCAAGGCCGAGGACCCGGATGGCATCATGCAGTGGGCCGACGACCTGTCCGTCAACATCCGCGAGGTGGACGAGCAGCACCTGCGGCTGATCAACCTCATCAACAAGCTTCACGCGGCCATGCGCTCGGGCAAGGGCAAGCAGGCCACGGCCAGGGTGCTCGACGAACTCAAGGACTACACCGTGTTCCATTTCTCCAGCGAGGAGGCCCTGTTCGAGGAGCATGGCTACGCGGGGCTGCTCAATCACGTGGCCGCCCACAAGGCGTTCGTGAACAAGGTGCTCGACTTCGAGCAGCAGATCCTCTCGGGCAAGTCGTCGGTGACCATGGAGGTCATGAACTTCCTCAAGGACTGGCTGGTCAAGCACATCAAGGGCGTGGACAAGAAGTACAGCGCCTTCTTCAACGATCGCGGAATTTACTAGTCGCCGGAACCTGTTGGCGGGGAGCGGCCGCCGGAAGCACCTATTTTGCGTGGCGGGGCGAAGCGCATTCTGCTATGCAGACAATCGTGCTGTTCGCCGCACCCGGACGGGTGCGCCCGGATCGAGAATCTGTTTCAAGGAAAAATGATGTCCGAGAGTTACATGGAAAAGGCGCTGGTCAAGCTCGCCAGACAGCTCAACGCCTACGACGAGGCCTCCCTCATGAGCCTGTGGGACAAGTATGCCGAGAAGGTCCGCCACTTCGAGCCCACCAAGCGGTGGGAAGAGGCGGTGCTCATCTTCAACCTGATTCAGTCCACGCGCCTGAAGAACCAGCTTTTCAATTTCAACTGGGCGCAGTCCCGCATGCCCGGTGACCCGCATCCCGAGGTGGATCTGGCCGCCCTGACCGCGCCCGGACCCTCTGTGCGCGAGGTGAAGAAATCCCCCAGGGGCCGGGCGCCAGAGCCGGATGACGCACCCGCCGGAAGCCGGGCGGCGGACCGCAAGGGCAAGCTGCTCACCCTCCAGCCGAAAAAGAAGAAATAGTCGCCCAACCTGCGCGGCGGCCTGTCTGTGTGGTCGCCCATGTGTAAGGTTGCCACTTGTAAGGTTGACAGACGCGCGCGTTTATCCTTACGGAAGATAACCGTTTGTGCGCGCAATTCACGCCGGGGCGCGATCCCGGTTTTCAAGGAGCAACATATGGCCAATATAGTCGTTTTCGGTTCCCAGTGGGGGGACGAGGGCAAGGGAAAGATTGTTGACATTCTCGCCGAGCAGGCGAGCGCTATCGTCCGCTTCCAGGGTGGCAACAACGCGGGCCACACCCTGGTGGTGGACGGCGAGCAGTGCATTCTGCACCTCATCCCCTCGGGCGTGTTGCATCCGGGCAAGCTCTGTCTCATCGGCAATGGTGTGGTTCTCGACCCTGCCGTCTTCTGTCAGGAGATGGACAAGCTGGCGGCCAAGGGGCTTGACGTTTCCCCCACCCGGATGATGATCAGCAAGAAGACCCATGTCATCATGCCCTATCACCGGCTCATGGACGGCGCGCGCGAGACGGTCAAGTGCGACGCCGGGAAGATCGGCACCACCGGGCGCGGTATCGGCCCCTGCTACGAAGACAAGATGCATCGCTGCGGCATCCGCGCTGGCGATTTCGCCGACCCGGAACTGCTGCGCGAGAAGATCAGCCTGGCCCTTGAGGAGAAGAACGTCCTCTTCAAGCATCACTACGGCCTTGAGCCCCTGGACCCCGAAGCGGTCTTTGCCGAGGTGCAGCCCTTTGCCGAGCGGCTGATACCCTATCTGGGCGACGTGTCCACGGCCATCCAGGAGGCCCAGGCAGAGGGTCTGGTCCTCTTCGAGGGCGCTCAGGGCACGCACCTGGATATCGACCACGGCACCTATCCCTTTGTCACGTCGAGCAACACGGTCACGGCCAACGCCGCCTCGGGCTCGGGCTGCTCCCCGCGCGACCTGCACCGCATCGTGGCCATCGTCAAGGCATACACCACCCGGGTTGGCGGCGGCCCCTTCCCCACCGAACTGCAGGACGCGGACGGCGAATATCTCCAGACCAAGGGCAACGAGTTTGGGGCCACCACCGGGCGCAAGCGCCGCTGCGGCTGGCTCGATCTGGTGGTGCTCAGGGAGTCCACGCGGCTCAACGGCCCCACCGAGCTGGCCATCACCAAGCTCGACGTGCTCTCCGGCCTCAAGGAACTCAAGCTCTGCGTGGCCTACGAGTACCGAGGCGAGACCATGGCCTATCCCCCGCAGGAGCAGAACGGCATGGCCCATGTCACGCCGGTCTACGAGTCCATGCCCGGCTGGGACGAAGACATCTCGGCCGCGCGCTCCTGGGATGATCTTCCGGCCAACGCGGTCAAATACCTGCGCCGGGTCGAGGCAATCACCGGCGTGCCCATCGGCATAGTCTCGGTGGGTCCGGACAGGGCGCAAACCTTCTGAGGACGGAGGGCGCGATGATTTCCCACGCCGATCCGCTGGCCGCCCTTGTCGGGCAGGAGCACGCAGTCCGGCGCCTGAACGCCATCGCGCCCGATCCGCCGCAATCCATCGTCATCGAGGGCGGCGACGCGGACAGCCGCGTCGCCCTCGCCCTGTATTGGGCCATGCGTCTCAATTGCGCGTCAGGCTCTATTCCGTGCGGCCAGTGCCCGGCCTGCCGCCAGATCGCGGACCTCGCCTTCAACGACCTGCTTTTCTTTGACGGCCGCGAGGGGCTGATCAAGGTGGAGTCCGTGCGCGAGCGCCGCTCCACCTGGGGGCAGCCACCCCACGGCGATGGCTGGCGCGTGAGCATCTTCGCCGAGGCCCAGATGTTCATGACCGAGGCGGCCAACGCGCTGCTCAAGTCCCTGGAGGAGCCGAGGCCGGGCAACGTCTTTGTTCTGGCCGCGCCCCAGCGCGAGCGGCTGCTCGAAACCCTGGTCTCGCGGTCGTGGGTGATCACCCTGTCCTGGCCTGACAAACGCGAGAATGATCCCGAAATCGCGCAGTGGACTGCGGCCATGGTGGGGTTCTGGCAGTCGGGCCGGGGGTGGTTCGAGCGCACCTCGCCCAAGGGCGCGGTGGACCGGCATCTGGCCATGCAGGTGGTGCTCGGCATGCAGCGCGAGCTGCGCGAGGCCCTTTCCGGCTCCTGCGCCACGCCGCTGTCTGCCAGCCTCGCCCGCACTTACGATTCACGCGGTCTGCGTCGCATCGGGCTGTCCCTTGATCAGGCCCAGGAGGCGCTGAACACCCAGGTGCCGGTCAACCCGGCCATGGTCCTCGACTGGGTGGCCACGCGCATGGTGTAGGGGTATATCCCTCCATGCGGCATGGGCGTAAGAGGGCAATGGAACTGGTGGAGCCGACCTTGGCGGCCGGGCAAGCCCTGCGGCAAGGGCGGATTCCCAGGCTGTGCAGCCAGGCTTGGCGAGCGCGTTATTTGCTTGTCAGAAAAGGAGCATCCCTTGAATTATCTCGTCATCAAAGCCCATCGAAGCGAGTTTCCCAATCCCATCAGTTTCAAAAAGGGAGCCTTGATCATCGTCGGGGAAAAATATGACGGGCCAGAAGACTGGGAGGACTGGTATTATTGCACCATTCCCGGGCACGAAAGTGGCTGGGTGCCTCGGCAGATCATTGAACGCACCGAAGGCGATGCCGGTCAGGCTCTGGAAGACTATACCGCCATGGAGCTGGACGTGGACGAGGGCGACGTGCTGACCGGGGCGCGAATACTGAACGGATGGGTTTGGTGTCGGCATGCTGCCGCAAGCATTGAAGGATGGGTGCCCTTGGAAAATTTGCAACCCGTCAGCGAATGACAGCTTTTCCAACGGGCCAGTTCGGGAGCAAAGAGAAAGGCGCTTCGTGCTGAAGCGCCTTTGGTATTTTCGGGTGGCGGGCAGCCTGTCAGGCCACTTCGATGAGCAGGGGGATGACATGCAGGGTGGCCGAGACCTCGCGGGTCGCGCCGAGTTTCCAGGAGGCGTTGTCCTTGCCCGTGGCCTGGGCCACGGCCTGGGCGATGCCGGACACGTTGATCACCGGATGGCGCGAAAAGACCTGGGGCAGTCCGTAGGTCAGGTTGCAGGCCAGACACTTTCCCGGGCGCTGGGTGAGCCGCAGTTCAAACTGCAATCGGGTGTCGCAGCCGCCGGAGTAGCCCAGCTGGATGTCGTAGCTCCCTTCCTCGGCATCGCCGAACAACGCCTCGAAGAACTGCTCAGTGCGGTCAGACGGAAAAAGCTCCGCAAGTTTGTTCTGGGTGAAGATGTTCTGATAATGACCCATGGCCGACTCTCCAGTGTGCTTGTGTGAACAGGTGTGCAGGAATGTGTTCACTACAAAAAAACATCGTCCATTTCAAGAGGTATCGCGCTAGCCCATGGCCCAAAGCCAGAACCGGAACAGGCCGACCCCGCAGAGCAGGAAGATCATTGATGGCCAGACCACCTTGCGCCAGGTGCGCGCCAGTTCGCAGTTGAAATACTGGCATGTGAGCACGAAGCAGATGTGGATGGGCGAAACCATGACGCCGGTGAAGCCGCAGAAGGTGGCCAGCACCAGATAGGGGATGGTCTGGTCCTGCATGCCCAGCGTGTTCAGCACGCCCAGCAGCAGGGGAAAGGTCGCGCCCACAAAGGCCACGTTGATGCCCGCCACCATGCCCACCAGGAACGGCAGGAAAGTGGCCGAGGCGATGAGGGCGGCCTCGCCGCCTGCGGCGCGCGACATCTCCTCCACCACCCCGCTGGCCTGCATGATGTCCTTGAAGACGAAGATGGCCACGATGACGAAGAGCATGGACCACAGCGATTTCTTGGCCAGCACCTGATTGAGGAAGGGCAGGCCGAGCTGGGTGTTCTGGATCATGACGCAGGTCACGGCCGCGGCCAGTGCGGCCAGCACCCCCCACTCGAAGGCGATGGACGGGGCAAAGGTCGCGATGAGGCTTTCAAGCCCGATGGCTCCGCAGATGGCGATGAGCAGGGGCAGCCCCTGGCGCAGGGCGGCCCGCTTGCCCGGCCCGGCGGGCGGGGCGGCCACCGCGATGTCCCTGGCCCCGAGCACTCCCGGGCGCAGGAAGAAGAACCAACCTGTCAGGAGCATGATGGGCGTGCCCGGCCAGGTCTTTGAGATGAGCTCGATGATGGTGATGTCGGCCAGGGCCACGGTCAGGATGATGCCGGGATACAGCGGCCAGCACAGCTCCCATATGTGGCGGAACCAGTAGTTGAGCACAGCGCGGTCGCTGTTTTTGATGGTCATTTTTTCAGACACGGTCTTGATCATGGGCGCGGAAAAGATCGCGCCGCCGGGCATGGGCAAAAGCCCGATCAGGGCCGGGAAGAAGACCAGCCTGAGCCGGGGGCTGGTCAGGTAGCCCGAGAGCGCCTCCATGAGCCGGACCGACTGGCCCGACCGCTCCATGGCATCGGAGAGGACCAGGATCAGCCCGACGATGGCCACGAGAAAGAGGAAGCTTTCGTGGCCCAGGGCGGTTACCCCCGTCAGGGCGATCGCAGACGGTCCCATGCCGAAGAGCAAACCGAGGATGACTCCGCCGGTCATGATGGACAGGCCGAGCCCGCCCCTGAAGCGCATGCCCGCGAGCATGACCGCGAAGGCGAAGAGAATCTTGAGAAATGGCGTGAGCTTGAGGAGCAGGGCTTCCATGTCGAGGGCTTCCATGCCAAGGGCCTCCGGAGCGTTGAGCGTGTACCCAAGGCATGGTGGTACTCCCATTCGGGCAGAATGAAAACGGTGAATTTCCGTCCTTCCCCGGGGCGAGGGATGGCCCTGGGCAAAGATGGCTTGAGCCCTTGCCGGAAGGCGCGTGTTGGGCTAGAGTCGAGTGCGCCAATCCGGCGCGATCGTATGGCGACATTTGGGAGAGAGCAGCATATGGCCATGACCCTCAAGCAGCTTCGGACACACATTTTTTCCGTGATCATCAGCAAGGTCGAGGAGCAGGACGAGGCCCGGCGCGCCGAGGCCCTGGCCGAGTTCATGTCTGTCACCGGCACGGCGGGCAACGCGGCCGAGACCGTGGCCGACCTGATTCCACCCATCATGCACGATCTGTATGAGAAGTGGATCACCCTGTTCGTGGATCGGCTGCTGGAAACCGTGGACGCCCGCAACATCGAGCTGCTCTGCGACGGCAGCGCGGACAACAACGCGGCCCTGGTCCTGGCCTATGTCATGTTCCTCGAATCCGCGCGCATGGAGCGGCAGATCGACGCCGACCTGCGCGAGCACGGGCTCAAGGCGTCCGGCTCGGACCTTGGCGACATGGCCGCCAACTACATCCGCGCTCAGATGGCCCGGGTGGCCCAGGCCGCCAAGAGCGGGGACGACGATACCCCCAAGGGCAACGCCTGATCAGGCATCTGGCTCGGCTCCAGGACCACAAAGATAACACGGCCGGGGCCGCCGAGCGCGATCAGCTCGTCGGCCCCGGCCGTGTTGTCTTGCGCGGTCTGTCGGCTACAGGGCGTCCACCCGCAGGGGTTCGCCCTTTTCCGGGGCGAGCCGCAGGGTGATGGCGCTCTTGGCGCAGCCCTGTTCGCACACGCCGCAGCCCATGCACCGCTTAGCCCGGATGAATGCCTTGCCGCCGCGAAATCCGATGGCCTTGAACTGACATTTCTTGGCGCATGTCCCGCAGCCCGAGCACAGATCTGCGTCCACCTCGGCCAGATAGCCAGAAGAGCAGAGCATCTGCACCCCGACCCGCTGGGCCTTCATGGCCCCGCAGCAGCAGGCGCAGCAGTTGCAGAGGGCGTAGAACCGGCCGAGCATGACGTCCTTGAAAAAGGCGTGGGCCACATGGCCGCGCGCGTTTTCGGCCTTGAGGATGCGCACGGCCTCGTCGGCGTCGATCTCGCGGGTTCTGTCGGGATGGTGTTCAAGCATGAAGGAGCAGAAGGGCTCGCCCACCAGCAGGCAGACGTCGATGGGCGTGCATGGGTTCTTCATGCCCGAGCGGCAGGGACAGTCGAGCAGGACGATCTTCTCCGGGTTGGCCAGCACGATCGCGCGGGCGCGGGTGTATGGCAGCACCTGCTCGGAGACGGCGGTGTTCACCGGCCGGTCGAGCCTGACGAGCTTGGTCGCCTCGGCCAGGGGCATGGCCTTGCCGTGGTAGGTGTCGGCAAAGGTGGGCTTTTCCTGTGCCGGGTCGCCGGTGCGGCTGCGCTTGGTGGGCATGAAGGGGGAGTGGCGGTCGAGCAGCAGGACCAGCGGGGCCAGCAGGGAGCGCCACCAGGGCTTCTTGTCTCCCGCCATGCCGATGTAGTGGTAGGCGAAGCGGCCGTAGAGATAGCCGTGCAGCCAGTCGAAGAAGGGCATGCCCTCGCGGCGGGCCATGCGGAAGTAGTTGCGGGTGGATGGCTTGATGAAGGGTATGCGCATGGTCGCCAGTCGTGGTTTTTGGGTGAGAGGTTCCATGTGGAGTCTACCCGCGCTCCGGGCAAAGTCAACGACTCCGGCCGGGGTGATCCATGAAATGAAAAAAGGGGAAGCCCGTGGTTCGGGCTTCCCCTTGCGGGATTTGTGGCAAGGCTGGGTTAGTTGTCGGCCTTCTTCTTTTTGCCGTCATCGCGGTGGCGGACCAGGGCCGAGAGTTGCAGCTTGCGCAGCCTGATGGATTTGGGCGTGACCTCCACCAGTTCGTCGTCCTTGATGAAGTTCAGGGCGAACTCCAGGGTCATGGGCTTGCACGGGGTGAGGATGACCGCCTCGTCCTTGCCTGAGGCGCGCATGTTGGTCAGCTTCTTTTCCTTGGCCGGGTTGACGTTGATGTCGTTGTCCCGGTTGTGCTCGCCGATGATCATGCCCTCGTAGATGGCGTCGCCGGGGACCACGAAGATGCGGCCGCGCGGCTCCAGGTTGAACAGGCCGTAGGCCACGGCCTTGCCCGCTCGGTCGGCCACCAGGGAGCCGGTGTAGCGCGAGGCGAACTCGCCCCGGTGCTCGCCATAGCCTTCGAGGTAGGAGTTCATCAGGCCGGTGCCCTTGGTGTCGGTCAGGAATTCGTCGCGGTAGCCGATGAGGGAGCGCGAGGGCACGGAGAATTCGAGGCGCACGCGGCCGGTGCCGTTGTTGACCATGTTGGTCATGCGCGCCTTGCGGGACGAGAGCTTCTCGGTGACGATGCCCATGAAGGCCTCGTCGCAGTCCACGTAGAGGTGCTCGATGGGTTCGAGTCTGACTCCGTTCTCGTGCTTGTAGATGACCTCGGGGCGGCCCACCGAAAGCTCGAAACCCTCGCGGCGCATCTGCTCCACGAGGATGGCCATCTGGAATTCGCCGCGTCCCTTGACGATGAACGATTCGCGTGTCTCGCTCTCCTCCACCTGGATGGCCACGTTGAGCAGGGTCTCCTTGAACAGTCGGTCGCGAATCTTGCCCGCCTGGACCAGCTTGCCCTCGGTGCCCGCCAGCGGCGAGGTGTTGATGCCGAATTTCATGGACACGGTGGGCTCGTCCACGGTGATGCGCGGCAGGGCCTTGGGGGATTCCCGGGTACAGATGGTGTCGCCGATGTGCACGTCCTCGATGCCCGCGATGACCACGATGTCGCCGGGCTCGCAGGTCTCGGTGGGGGTCACCTTGAGGCCGTCGTAAGTCTGGACCTTGGTCAGCTTGAGGGGGATGGGTTTGCCGCTCTCGGGCAGGCAGACCAGGGGGTCGTTGGAGCGCACCTTGCCGTGGTGGACCCTGCCGATGGCCAGTCGTCCCAGGTAGTCGGAATAAGAGAGGTCGGAGACGAGCATCTGGAAGGGCTCGCTCGGGTCGTGGACCGGGCCGGGCACCTTGTCGAGGATCATGTCGAGCAGGATGTGCAGGTTTTCACCGCGTTCCTCGGCGGTCTTCATGGCGATGCCGTCGCGGCCCACGGCGTAGAGCAGGGGAAAGTCGAGCTGGTCTTCGCGGGCGTCGAGGTCGATGAACAGGTCGTAGACCTCGTCGAGCACCTCGGCGGGCCGGGCGTCCTGCCGGTCCACCTTGTTGACGACCACCATGATGGCCAGCCGCTGCTCCAGCGCCTTCTTGAGCACGAAGCGGGTCTGAGGCAGCGGGCCTTCGGAGGCGTCCACCAGCAGGATGGCACCGTCGGCCATGGACAGGGAGCGCTCCACCTCGCCGCCGAAATCGGCGTGGCCCGGGGTGTCGATGATGTTGATCTTCACACCCTTCCAGGTGACCGAGCAGTTCTTGGCGGCGATGGTGATGCCGCGCTCGCGTTCGAGGTCCATGGAGTCCATGATGCGGTCGTCCACGCTTTGGCCTTCTCGAAACAGGCCTGATTGTTTGAACAAGGCGTCCACCAGAGTGGTCTTGCCGTGATCGACGTGGGCGATGATGGCGATATTGCGAATTTTTCCGTTGTTGATGATGCTCATTGCGACTCCGGTATCCGATATATAGTAATGGGCGCACGCGCGCAGGCAAGCGGTTAGCCGAAAGCGTGGGGACTGGCAAGCGGAGAATGCGTGTCGCGCAAGAATTTCGTATGAATCCGGTCAGAAATTCGATAGCGTGTCCGCGACCCGAATCCGCCACTTCTCCAGGAGAACCGCATGACTCAAGGCCCTCCCTCCACCGGCAAGGTCGTCACCACCTCGCTCATAGTCACAGGCAACATGCTCGGCGCGGGCATCCTGGCCCTGCCCATCGACCTCGGACCGGCCGGGCTCCTGCCCGGGGTGCTGGGCCTGCTCGGGGTGTGGGCGCTCATGACCTGCAATGCCCTGATCATAGCCCGCCAGCCCTTTCTGGCGCAGAACAAGGACGCGGACCTGCCCACCTTCTTCGAGGTGGTCCTCGGCCCGGTGGGCAAGTGGGTCAGCGTGGCCGCCAACCTGGTCATCTTCTACGGGCTGCTCACCGCCTACCTGGCGGGTGCGGCTTCGGTGCTGGTGGGATCTTTGGGGCTGCCCGTACCCGGCTGGGTCGCCCTGGTCGGCTATTTCTGCGTCGCCACGCTCTTCGCTTCCTTTGGCGATGTGGTGCTGCGCAAGGGGGCCACTGTGTTCATGGCCGTCATGTGGCTGCTCTTTGCCGCGCTGGTGGTCATGGTGGTGCCGCACTTCGAGGGCCACGGCGCGCGGGGGGTCGATCTGGTCTTTTTTACCTCGGCTCTGCCCATCCTGGTGGTGGCCTTCAACTTCCACAACGTCATCCCCACCGTGTGCCGGGTGCTCGACCATGATCGTCGGTCCATCACCACGGCCATCTGGCTCGGCTCGGGTCTGGGCATGGTCATGACCTTCATCTGGACCCTGGCCGTGCTCATGACCCTGCCCATGGAGTCCTCCAACTCCGTGGACATCATCTCGGCCTTTAGCCACAACGAACCGGCTACCGTGCCCCTTGGCCGGTTGATCGCCACCAGGGCCTTTCTCGACGTGTCCGTGGCATTTGCCGTGGTGGCCATGACCACGGCCTACATGGCCACCGGCGTGGCCATGCTCAGCTTCCTGCGCGACGTGGGCGGCCGCCTGGGTCAGAACCGGCTGGTGGTTTGGCTTGTGGCGTTCGTGCCGCCCCTGGCTGTGGGCGCGCTCTACCCGGACATCTTCATCGACGCCCTGAACGTGGTCGGCGGCCTGGGCGTGGGCAGCCTGTTCGGTATCCTGCCGGGCCTGCTGCTCATCAAGCAGGGCGGGCCAGGATCGCGCAGGCGGCTGGCCGGCTGGGCCATCGTCTGCTTCTTCTCCCTGGTTCTTCTGGTGGAGCTGGGGCAGATGGCCGGCATTGTCCACATCACTCCTGACATAGAATACTGGAACGCCCGGCAGGGGCAGTGAGGAAGACAATGAGCGAATACAGAATCGAGCGCGACAGCCTCGGCGAGATGCGGGTTCCCGCCGAGGCCTACTACGGCATCCAGACCCTGCGGGCCATGGAGAATTTCCACATCACGGGCATCACCATGGCCCACTACCCCCGGTTCATCACCGCCCTGGCCCATGTCAAGCACGCCGCGGCCAAGGCCAACGCCTCCTTGGGGCTGCTCGACGAATCCAAGGCCCGAGCCATTGCCCGGGCCTGCGAGGAGGTGGCATCTGGCCTGCTGCACGACCAGTTCGCGGTTGACGTGGTGCAGGGCGGGGCGGGAACCTCGGCCAACATGAACGCCAACGAGGTCATCTGCAATCGCGCCCTGGAGATGATGGGCCACCAGCGCGGCCAGTACGAGTTTCTCCACCCCCTCAACGACGTGAACATGTCCCAGTCCACCAATGACGTGTATCCGTCGGCGCTGAACATCGCCCTCATCCTCGACCTGCGCGAGCTGATCGACGCCATGGAGCATCTGCGCAAGGCCTTCTGGCGCAAGGGCCAGGAGTTCGCGGACGTGATCAAGATGGGGCGCACCCAGTTGCAGGACGCGGTGCCCATGACCCTTGGGCAGGAGTTCACGGCCTGGTCGGTGATGATCGGCGAGGACGTGCAGCGCGTGGACGAGGCCGAGGATCTGGTCTTCGAGATCAACATGGGGGCCACGGCCATCGGCACCGGGCTCAACTCCCACCCGGACTACACGCGCACCGTGACCGAGAAGCTGGTGGAGATCACCACGCTCAAGCTCGTTTCCTCGCCCGATCTGGTGGAGGCCACTCAGGACACCGGGGTCTATGTTCAGCTTTCGGGCGTGCTCAAGCGGGTGGCGGTCAAGCTCTCCAAGATATGCAACGACCTGCGGCTGCTCTCAAGCGGCCCCCGCTGCGGCCTGAACGAGATCAACCTGCCGCCCATGCAGCCCGGGTCGTCCATCATGCCGGGCAAGGTCAACCCGGTCATCCCCGAGGTAGTCAATCAGGTGGCCTTTGCCGTCGTGGGCCTCGACGTGACCGTGTCCATGGCCAGCGAGGCGGGGCAGCTGGAGCTCAACGTCATGGAGCCGATCATTGCCCTGTCGCTTTTTCAGACCATCAACATGCTCCGGCGCGCCTGCCTGACCCTGGCCGACAAGTGTGTCTCAGGCATCACGGCCAATCGCGAGCGGTGCCGGGAGCTGGTGGAAAGCTCCATCGGTCTGGTCACGGCCCTCAATCCGCACATCGGCTACGAGAAATCGGCCGAGATCGCCAAGGAGGCGCTGCGCACCGGCGGCTCGGTCTACGACATCGTGCTGGAGAAAGGGTATCTGAGCCGCGAGGAGCTTGAGGACATCCTCAAGCCCGAGAACATGGTCAGGCCGCGCTACATCCTTCGCCGCTAGCGGTGCTCTCTGTCTCTGACGAGGATGGTGTCTTGCTTGCTTTTACGGGGGATTTGCGTTAGCTTTCTAGACATTGTCCAGATTGTTTTGGGTGCCCGGCGGGCCGGGCATCGACCAAGGCCGACCGGGCAAGGAGAAATCATGCGCCGCATCATTGCACTGACCCTGGGGCTGGCCCTGCTGACCATGGCCGGGTGCGCCTCCCTGAGCCCTTTTCCAAAGAGCATTCACTCCACACCGCCGAGCCAGCGCGACACGCCGGTGGTCCAGCCGACCACCGACCCCAAGACCAGACCCTATACGGTGCTGGGCCGCACCTATTACCCGCTCATCTCGGCCCACGGCTACGACGAGGTGGGCCAAGCCTCCTGGTACGGCAAGGATTTTCACGGCAAGCCCACGGCCAACGGCCAGATTTACGACATGTACGGCATCTCGGCCGCGCACAAGCTGCTGCCGCTGGGCACCCGGGTGCGCGTGACCAACCTTGAGAACGGCCGCGTCCTGACACTGGTCATCAACGACCGGGGGCCGTTCGTGGACCGCCGGATCATCGACCTCTCCTACGGCGCGGCGCGGCATCTGGGCACGGTGGAGCGCGGGGTGGTCCGGGTGCGCGTCGAGGCCATAGACACCGAGCCTGCGGGCGCGACCCGCTATGCCGTTTCGGCCATCAAATACTATCATGTCCGGGTGGGAGCCTTTGCCGTGCTTGCCAATGCCGAGCGCGTTCATCGGCAGTTGGTGGAGAGCGGATATCCCGAGGCGCGGGTGAGTGTCGAGGAGCGCAACGGCACGGTGCTGCACGTGGTTCAGGCGGGCAGCTTTGTCAGCCGCGACAAGGCCGAGGCAGCGCTGGCGCAGCTCAAGCGGTCATTCCCCGCCAGCTATATCGTCAGTTGAGCCGGGAGGCCGAATTGTCGCCGGACACGAAAGAACCCGCGCACGGAGATTCGCGCGCGGGTTCATGTCGATGCCGGGTGGTCACCGGCCACAAGGGGGGCCGGTGACGGCTACTGCTTGAGGTGCCAGACGCCCTTGTCGTCGCGCCAGGCCTTGGCCATGATGGACTCGCCGGACTTTTCGTCCTTGATGACCACGTCGCGGTAGATGCGGTTTTCGGCCATGTAGGGTTCCTTGGGTGTGGCCGTGTAGGCGTTGCCAGTGTCCGGGTTGGTCCAGTTGGTGGGCTGGCCGCTGGGGGTGGTTTCCAGGGTGCGCTGGACCTGGGCCTCGTCGTGCTTGTCCCACTCGTTGCCAACGATGTAACCCATCAGTACGCCCACGCCCGCTCCGACAGCCGCGCCGAGCAGCTTGTCCTTGAAGGTCAGGGCGCCGATGGTGGCACCGGCCAGACCGCCCACGGTGGCTCCCTGCTGAGCCTTGTTGGCGCAGCCGTATCCGGCGGTCAGAAAGCAGACGAGAAGGGCGATGATCGCGGTATGTTTCATTGGGTACCTTCCTTTGTTTTCACGTTGTCCAGATAATAGCCTCAATGCGCCCGCCTTGTACAGGAGAGTGAGGTGCCTTTTTTGGAAGCCTACCACAAATCCGCAGGGGTTTCCATGCCCGGGCGAACGTATCAGGCCCGTCTCTTGCATCTATTCGCTGTCTGCCCGCAGCCCGAGCCCAGGCATTTCCCGTGAACCCCGGACCAGAAGGTGAACGATGCGACGCGCGCCATTTCTGCTATCCGTCCTTGTCCTCGTCCTGGCCGCCGCCTGTCTGGCCCCGTCGCCGGGGCTGGCCGAGATGGCCAAGAAGAACGTCCTCTATCTCAACTCCTACCACCGGGGCTACAAGTGGTCGGACGACATCTTCGACGGCATCCGCTCGGTGTTGGAGGCCGGGCCGTACAAGATCGATCTCCAGATCGAGTACATGGACGCCAAGAAGTACAACTACGAGGACGTCACCGGCATGCTCCTGCGCCTGTACAAGGAGAAGTTCCGGGACGAGCGGTTCGACGTGGTGCTGGTCTCGGACAATGACGCCTTCAATTTCGCTAGGTATTACCGCGACCAGCTTTTCCCCGGTGTGCCGCTTGTCTTTTGCGGGGTCAACGCCCTTGAATCCGAAGAACTTGACGTGGGCAACATCACTGGCGTGGAGGAGAATTTCGACCTCTCCATGACCCTGGATGTGGCCCGCAAGCTCCACCCGGACAAGCGCCACATGGTGGTGGTGGGCGACGCTTCCACGGCCGGGCTGGCCATCAAGCGCCAAGTGGAGGCGGCCGTGCCCGCCTATGGCCCCGGCCTCTCGGTGGATTACTGGACCAACCTCTCGCTGCCTGATGTCCTTGACCGGGTGACCATGCTCCCGCCGGACACCTTCCTTTTCTTCATTCCCTACTACCAGCCCATGGGCGACAACTTTTACACCGCCGAGGAAGTGGTGGCCGCCATCTACGGCCATTCGAGCGTGCCCATCTACACGGCCTGGGAGTTCCTCATTGGCCACGGCGCGGTGGGCGGCCATGTGCTCTCCGGCGTCCTTCACGGTCAGACCGCCGCAGCCATGGCCCTGGAGATCCTGGCGGGCAGGTCGGCCGACGACATCACGGTGCTCTACGACGCCGGGGGCGAGTTCGTCTTCGACCATATCGTCATGACCCGGCTGGGCCTGACCGAGGAGATGCTGCCCCGGGGCAGCCGCATCATCAACGCGCCCAAGGCGTTCTACGAGATGCCCAAGGAATTGTTCTGGACCATCATGGTCAGCTTCGCCCTGCTGCTGCTGGTCACGGTGTTTCTGGTTTTCGCCATGATCGAGCGGCGCAAGGTGGAGCGCAAGATCAAGGACCAGCTCGCCTTTCAGGAAACGCTCATGGACACCGTGCCCCAGTTGCTCTCGTGGAAGGACATGAACGGGCGCTATCTCGGGGCCAATCGCGCCTTTGCCGAGTTCTTCAACCACGGCGACTCTTCGTCCATCGTCTCCAGGACCACCAGCGAGATCATTGGCGACGCGGAGTACGTGCGCTGGGCCATGAACGGGGACCAGCAGGCCATGCGCGACCCCGATGCGGTGCGCAAGGTGCGGCGCAAGCTGGTGGACGGCTCCGGGGCGCAGGCCTGGCTTGAGGTAAACAAGGTGCCCATCCGCGACCAGTCGGGTCGGGTGGTGGGCGTGCTGAGCACGGCCGAGAACATCACCAAGGAGCGCAACCTCGAAAAGCAGCTTCTCCAGTCGCAGAAGATGGAGGCCATCGGCACTTTGGCCGGTGGTATCGCCCATGATTTCAATAATATCCTCACCTCGATCATTAATTCCACAGAGCTGGCACTGGGCGACGTGGAACCTGACTCGGTGACGCGCCGCGACCTGGAGCGGGTGCTCAAGGCCGCCCGGCGCGGCGGGCGCGTGGTCAAGCAGATCCTCGCCTTCAGCCGACCGTCCACCGAGGGCTTCCGGCCTACGGACGCGGGCGCGGTGGTTGCCGAGGCCCTCGGTCTGCTGGAGGCGTCCATGCCGAGCAATATCGAGGTCCGCTCCCATGTGGACCCGACCCTGCCCTGCGTACTGGCCGATCCCACCCAGCTGCATCAGGTGGCCATGAACCTGTTTACCAATGCCTTCCACGCCCTGCGCGAGGCGGGTGGAGTCATTGAGGCGCGGGTGGAGCCGGTCTCCCTGGACGAGGACGAGGCCACGGTCATGGGCCTTGAGCCAGGCGAGCATGTGTGCCTGCGCATCGAGGACAACGGTCCGGGCATCCCGCCAGATATCCTGGACAAGATATTCGACCCGTTCTTCTCCACCAAGGACAAGACCGAGGGCACCGGGCTCGGGCTGGCCGTGGTTCACGGCATCGTCAGGAGCCACAGGGGCGGGTTGCGCGTCCTTCCCCGGCCAGGTGGGGGTATCGCCTTCGAGGTCTGCCTGCCTCGTGCCGAGGGTATTGATTCAGAGTGCCCAGCGCGGCCGACCGGCCCGGCCCGGCCCGGCGGGCGCATCCTCTTCGTGGAGGACGACCGGGACCAGCTGGAGGCCACGCCGCGCCTGCTCGAAGCCATGGGCTACCGGGTCACCCCGGCCCATGCCCCGGATCAGGCGCTGGCCCTGGCGGGCGCGACGCCGTGCCCCTTTGACCTGCTCATCACCGACTACGACATGCCGGGAATGAGCGGCACCGAGCTGGCGCGGCGGGTGGGCGAGATCGCCCCGTCTCTGCCCGTGGTCCTGGTTTCCGGGCGCGAGGACGCAGCTGCGGCGGCCGTGCACTTGCTCAATATCCGTCAGGTGGTTATCAAACCCTACGACAAGGACGATCTCGCGGCCGCAATAGCGGGCGCGCTCACGGCAACGCAGTGACCGGACAAGCGAGGGAGAGGACGTGGCCGACATCCTGGTGATAGACGACGACATCGAGGTCTGCGAAACCATGGAGAGCCTCATCGGCAGGCTCTCTCACGGCTGCGACACGGTCCAGACCCTGGGCCGCGGGCTGTCCATGGCCCAGAGCAAGCCATATGACGTGGTCTTTCTTGACGTGCGGCTGCCCGACGGGAACGGGCTCGACATCCTGCCACGGCTCATGGCGCTCCCCAATCCGCCGGAGGTGATCATCCTCACCGGCCGGGGCGACCCGGACGGCGCGGAAATGGCCATCGAAGGCGGGGTGTGGGACTACCTGCTCAAGCCGTCGAGCGTGCGCGAGATATCGCTCACCCTGGGCCGTGCCCTCAAGTATCGCGAGGAAAAGGCTGGCAAGTCCGAGATCGAGTCCCTTGACCTCTCGGACGTGGTGGGCGGCAGCCCGCTGATCAAGGCGAGTTTCGAGCTGATGGCCCAGGCCGCCCGCTCGGACACCAACGTGCTCATCACCGGGGAGACCGGCACGGGCAAGGAGCTTTTCGCCTCCACCATTCACGAGAACTCTCGCCGTCATGGCGGTCGGTTCGTGGCGGTGGACTGCGCCGGGCTGACCGAGACCCTGGTGGAATCAACGCTCTTCGGTCATCGCAAGGGAGCCTTCACCAGCGCCCAGGCGGACCGCATCGGGCTGGTCAAGCTGGCTGACAAGGGCACCCTCTTCCTCGATGAAGTGGGCGAGATGCCGCTGGTTATCCAGAAGGCGTTTTTGCGCGTCCTTCAGGAGCGTACCTTCCGCCCGGTGGGAGACACTCGCGAGCAGACCAGCGACTTCCGGCTGGTGGCGGCCACCAACCGCGACCTCGACGTCATGGTGGAGAAGGACCAGTTTCGCGCCGACCTGCTCTTTCGCATCAAGACCATGCGCATCCACCTGCCGCCGCTCTCCCAGCGGCCAGAGGATATCCGCGCCCTGGCCCTGTTTCATGTGGAGCGGCTGTGCCGCCAGTACGGAATGGACCGCAAGAGCTTCGGCTCCAACTTCTTTACCGTGCTCGAAAGCTACAGCTGGCCGGGCAACGTGCGCGAACTCTTCAACATCCTGGAACGGGCCGTGATCGCTGCGGGCAATGAGAAGACCATCTACGCCATGCATCTGCCGCGCACCCTGCGCATCGAGGTGGCCAAGGCGCAGATCAAGCGCATGACCGGTTCTGAGGTCGTGCCAGGAAAAAGCACTGGTCTGGTGGACGGCATGGCTGTCCGGAAAATCGGACAGGAGATCTTCGAGGACATCTTCGACCAGGCCCTGCCCTCCCTGCGCGAGTTCAAGGGCACGGCGGAAAAAGTCTATCTGGGCGAGCTGATACGCCAGTGCGGCGGCGATCTGGCACAGATTCTGGATGTGTCAGGGCTGTCGCGCTCCCATTTCTATTCCCTGCTCAAGAAATACGGGCTGTCCCTCTAGCGGGCTGGGGAAAAACGGGCGAATTTTGCGTCTGTTGCCGGAGGGAGGTCCGTTGAAGGCCGGTTGGCCCCAATTATTTTGGTGGCAGGGCCTTTTTGGGGCTTCCTTTCATTTCGTCATGTGTGTATGGAGTGCTAATACTTTTGCGTTCCGTGCACGGAAACCATTTTCATAAACATAGGAGAGACAGATGACCAAAGCAGAACTTGTCGCCAAAATCGCTGAGAAGAACGGTACCTCCAAGGCCCAGGCCGAGGCGTCCATGAATGCCATTCTCGAAGTCATCCAGGCTGAGCTGGCCGCCGGAAACAAGCTGACCCTGACCGGCTTCGGTACCTTCAGCGTGAGCGAACGCAAGGCCCGCACCGGCCGCAACCCCCGTACCGGCGCGGACATCAAGATCCCCGCCTGCAAGGTTGCCCAGTTCAAGCCCGGCAAGGCTCTGAAGGAAGCTGTTAAGTAGTTCGCGTCCACGCTGTTGATGAGGGAGCCCCCCCGGTTGTCGGGGGGGCTCCCTTTTTTTCTGCCGTGTTTCGGCTGGAGCCCGGGGCCACAGGCGGCAGGGTGTCATGGGGAAATATTCCCGCACCGTTGCCCTGAGGGCGACAAGTCCGTTTTTTCGGATTGATGCTTGTGTTGTGTTTTTTCCGCGAAAGGCTACTGTATGTGGATAGAGCCATCATCAGGCGAGGTCTCCTCCTGGTTTCGATTCGGCAGGCGGGTCCGTTTTTTCGGACCCGCTGGTGTCATCCTCGTACGCATCCGCCTACTGCCTCGTATTCAACGCCCTGTCATGGCAAGACAAATGGTCAATCAGCTTTCTTGGCATGGAAGTTGATTAAGTAAGTCCGGATTGTCCGGTCCCAATGAGACCGCACCCGCGGCATATTCCTGATAACAAAGCCTCAGAGGAGAACGACCACATGTCCAAGATGAAAACCATGGATGGCAACACGGCTGCGGCCTGGGTTGCCTACGCCATGAGCGAGACGGCGGCCATTTATCCCATCACTCCCTCGTCCACCATGGGTGAGATTGCGGACGAGTGGGCCGCGCAGGGCCGCGAGAACATTTTCGGCCAGAAGGTACGCATCCGCCAGCTGCAGTCCGAGGCAGGCGCGGCGGGCGCAGTGCACGGCGCACTGGCCGGCGGTGCCCTGACCTGTACCTTCACCGCGTCCCAGGGCCTTTTGCTCATGATCCCGAACATGTACAAGATTTCTGGCGAGCTGCTGCCCGGTGTCTTTCATGTCTCGGCCCGGGCCATCGCGGCCCACGCCCTGTCCATTTTCGGCGATCACCAGGATGTCATGGCCTGTCGCCAGACCGGGTTCGCCATGCTCGCCTCGGCCAGCGTCCAGGAGGTCATGGACCTCTCCCTGGTCGCCCATCTGTCCACTGTCGAGACCAGCGTGCCTTTCCTCAGCTTCTTTGATGGCTTCCGCACCTCCCATGAAGTCCAGAAGGTCGAGGTCATCGACTACGCGGACATGAAGCCGCTGCTGAACATGGACAAGGTGGCCGCCTTCCGCGCCCGCTCCATGAATCCCGAGCACCCGGACATCCGCGGCACGGCCCAGAATCCGGACATCTACTTCCAGGGCCGCGAGGCGGCCAACACCTTCTACGACGCCATTCCGGGCATCGTGGAGGAGTACATGGCCAAGGTCTCGGCCCTGACCGGCCGCAGCTACAAGCCCTTTGACTACGTGGGCGCGCCTGATGCCGACCGCGTCATCATCGCCATGGGCTCGTCCTGTGAGGCCATCGAGGAAGTGATCAACGCCCTGTGTGCGCGCGGCGAGAAGGTCGGCCTGATCAAGGTCCGGCTGTACCGCCCGTTCTCGGCCGAGCATTTCCTGTCCGTGCTGCCCGCCTCGGCCAAGACCGTGGCGGTGCTTGACCGCACCAAGGAGCCCGGTGCCTTGGGCGATCCGCTCTACCAGGACGTGCGCACCGTGTTCGGTGAGCAGGGTATGAACCTGACCGTGTTGGCCGGCCGCTACGGCTTGGGCTCCAAGGAGTTCACCCCGGCCATGGTCCAGGCCGTCTACGCCAACATGGCTGCGGCCGAGCCCAAGCGCCACTTCATCGTGGGCATTGAGGACGATGTGACCAAGGCTTCCCTGGCCGTGCCCGCCGTGGCCGACACCACGCCCGAGGGCACAGTGCAGTGCAAGTTCTGGGGCCTTGGCGCGGACGGCACCGTGGGCGCCAACAAGCAGGCCATCAAGATCATCGGTGACAACACCGACCTCTACGCCCAGGGCTATTTCGCCTACGACTCCAAGAAGTCGGGCGGCATCACCATCTCCCACCTGCGCTTTGGCGAGAAGCCCATCCAGTCCACCTATCTGGTCTCGGCGGCCGACTACATCGCCTGCCACAACCCGAGCTACGTGCACCTCTACGACGTGCTCGACGGCATCAAGGACGGCGGCACCTTCGTGCTCAACTGCCCTTGGTCCGCAGAGCAGATGGACGCCGAGCTGCCTGCAGCCATGCGCCGGACCATCGCGCAGAAGGGACTGAAGTTCTACACCGTGGACGCGGTGAAGATCGCGCAGCAGGTGGGCCTTGGCGGGCGCATCAACATGATCATGCAGACCGCCTTCTTCAAGCTTGCAGACGTCATTCCCTTTGAGCAGGCCGTGGCTCTGCTCAAGGACGGCATCAAGAAGGCCTACGGCAAGAAGGGCGACAAGATCGTCAACATGAACAACGCCGCCGTGGACAACGCAGTGGACGCCATTGTCGAGATCACTGTGCCCGAGGCGTGGAAGGCCCTGGCCGAGGACGCCAAGGCCGCGCGCAACGAGCCGGAATATGTGAGCAAGGTCATGCGCCCGGTGCTGGCCCAGAAGGGCGACACCCTGCCGGTCTCGGCCTTCAGCCTGGACGGCACCATGCCGGTGGCCACCTCCAAGTTCGAGAAGCGCGGCGTGGCCATCAATGTGCCCGAGTGGATCGCGGACAACTGCATCCAGTGCAACCAGTGCGCCTTTGTCTGTCCGCATTCCGCCCTGCGCGCGGTGCTGGCCACCGACGATGAATTGAAGGGCGCTCCGGCCACCTTCTCCGCCCTTGAGGCCAAGGGCAAGGATGTCAAGGGGCTCCACTTCCGCCTCCAGGTCGCCACCCTCGACTGCCTGGGCTGCGGCAACTGCGTGGACATCTGCCCGTCCAAGGAAAAGGCCCTGGTCATGAAGCCCATCGCCACCCAGACCTTCGATCAGGTGCCCAACTTCGACTTCTCCGAGACCATCTCCTACAAGGACGCCTTCAAGCGCGACACGGTCAAGGGCAGCCAGTTCCGCCAGTCGCTCATGGAGTTCTCGGGCGCGTGCTCGGGCTGCGGTGAAACCCCGTACGTCAAGGTGCTGACCCAGCTCTTCGGCGAGCGCATGGTCATAGCCAATGCCACGGGCTGCACCTCCATCTGGGGCGCCAGCGCACCCACCACGCCTTACTGCGTCAACGCCGATGGGCATGGCCCGGCCTGGGGCAACTCCCTGTTCGAGGACGCGGCCGAGTTCGGCTATGGCATCGACATGGCCCTGGCTCACCGCCGCGAGCATCTGGCCCGGCTGGCCGGGAAGGCCCTTGAGTCCACCTCGGGCGAGCTGAAGGAAGCCCTGGCCGGTTGGCTGGCCAACCGCGGCGACGCCGAGGGCTCGAGCGAGTGGGGCGGCAAGCTCAAGACCGCGCTCAAGGGCGCGAGCGATCCGATCCTGGCCGAAATCGCCTCCATGGACGACCTGTTCACCAAGAAGTCGGTCTGGATCTTCGGCGGCGACGGCTGGGCCTACGACATCGGCTACGGCGGCGTGGACCACGTCCTGGCGTCGGGCGAGGATGTCAACATCCTGGTCATGGACACCGAGGTGTACTCCAACACCGGCGGCCAGTCCTCCAAGGCCACCCCGCTTGGCTCCATCGCCAAGTTCGCGGCCGCGGGCAAGACCACGGGCAAGAAGGACCTGGGCCGCATGGCCATGACCTACGGCTACGTCTACGTGGCCCAGGTGGCCATGGGCGCGGACAAGCAGCAGATGCTCAAAGCCTTCCGCGAGGCCGAGGCCTACAAGGGCCCCTCGCTGATCATCGCCTACGCGCCGTGCATCAACCAGGGCATCAAGAAGGGCATGGGCAAGACCCAGTACGAGCAGAAGCTGGCAGTGGACTCCGGCTACTGGCCGCTCTACCGCTACAACCCGACCCTGGCCGACGAGGGCAAGAACCCCTTCACCCTCGAATCCAAGGCCCCTGACGGAACCCTTCAGGAGTTCCTCTCCGGCGAAAACCGTTACGCAATGCTTGAGACGTTCCATCCCGAAGTCTCCAAGGCGTTCCGGGCGAAAATAGAGAAGGACTACACCACGCGTTACGCAATCCTGAGCCACATGGCCGAAGCCGACTTCAGCGCCGCCGCTGACGGGGCCCAGGCTGAGGTGAAGGCGTGCGACGCGGGTGTGTCAGCCGAAAGCCCCGGCTCTGGCGAGCCGTGCGACGACGGCAGATAGCGTTTGAGGTTTGCGCGGGGTGCGGGTTTTTGCGGAGGCTCTGCCTGATCCGCACCCCGCGCGCATTGAAAACACGGCAGCGTGGTGCGGCCGGTTTTTCACAATTCAATGAGGAGTAGGGTACGATGTACACGTTAATGGCACTGGCACCGATTCTCACGGTGTTCTTCTTCCTGGTAATTCTTCGCTGGCCTGCCAAAAAGGCCATGCCTCTGGCCCTGATCGTGGCCGCAGGCTTGGCCTACTTTGTCTGGCAGGTCTCCGGAGCGGTCATCGGCGCTTCCATCATCCAGGGTCTCGCGATCACTATCGCCATCCTCTGGATCGTCTTCGGCGCGCTCCTGATGCTCAACACCCTGACCAACAGCGGGGCCATCGCGGCCATTCGCGCAGGGTTCATGGACATCACCCCGGACCGTCGAATCCAGGCCATGATCATCGCCTGGTGCTTCGGCGCCTTCATCGAGGGCGCGGCCGGTTTCGGCACCCCTGCGGCGGTCTGCGCGCCGCTGCTCATGGCGCTGGGCTTCCCGGCCATGGCCTCGGTCACCGTGGCCCTGATCATCCAGTCCACCCCGGTCACCTTTGGCGCGGTCGGCACCCCGATCCTGCTCGGCGTGCGCACCGGCCTGGACAACCCCATCGTCCATGACCTGCTGGGCAAAAACGGCATCGCCTTCATGGACTACGTCTTCGAGATCGGTGCCACCGCCGCCATCATGCACGGCATCATCGGCATCATGATCCCGACCTTCCTGGCCGTCATGCTGACCCGTTTCTTCAGCAAGGAGAAGTCCATCGCCCGGGGTCTTGAGGCCCTGCCTTTCGGCATCTTCGCCGGTCTGGCCTTCACCGTTCCCTACATGCTGGTGGCCTGGTTCCTCGGCCCCGAGTTCCCGTCCCTGATCGGCGGCCTCGTCGGTCTGGCCCTGGTTGTCACCGCTGCCAAGAACAACTTCCTCACTCCCAAGAACAGCTGGGACTTCGACGATCGTTCCGAGTGGCCTTCCGCCTGGATGGGTACCTGGGAGCCCAAGTTCGCCAAGGCCCCCGAGCACATGACCCTGGTCAAGGCCTGGGCCCCGTATGTCCTGGTCGGTCTGTTCCTGGTCATGTCCCGCAAGATCGACTGGATCAAGGGCGCCCTGACCTCGGTCAAGATTCCCATCACCAACCTGTTTGACACCGGCATCGGCTACGTCATCGACCCGCTGTACGTTCCCGGCTTCATCTTCGTGTGCGCCGTCATCTGCGCCTTCTTCATCCAGCAGATGAAGGTCAAGGATCTCACGGATGCGGCCAAGCAGTCCTTCAAGACCACGGTGCAGGCGTCCTTTGCCCTTGGATTCGCCATCCCCATGGTGCGCGTGTTCATCAACTCCGGCGAGAAGTTCAACGCCTCTGGCCTGGCCTCCATGCCCCTTGAGCTGGCCAACGGCGTGGCCGCCCTGGCTGGCGGCGCCTGGACCAGCTTCGCGGCGGTCATCGGCTCCCTGGGTGCCTTCATCGCGGGCTCGAACACCGTGTCCAACATGATGTTCTCCCTGTTCCAGTTCGGTGTCGCCTCCCAGATCGACGTGCCCCAGTCCGTCATCGTGGCCCTGCAGGCCGTGGGCGGCGCAGCGGGCAACATGATCACCGTCCACAACGTCGTGGCTGCGGCCGCCGTGGTGGGTCTGATGGACCGCGAGGGCGAGATCATCCGCAAGACCCTCATCCCCATGACCTACTACTTGGTCTTCGCTGCCATCATCGGCACGGTCATGGTCGCTTCGGGCTGGGGAACGGTCCTGAAGTAACCGCGTCCTGTCGACGCAAGACGATACGCAGGGAGGGGAGGGCATCCTCCCCTCCCGACAACAACACGATTTTTTAAGGAGACACGGAAATGGGAATCGAAAAGCTCATCAAGGATTTTGAGGCCGCCGTCGGTGCGGACAACGTCATGACCAGCGAGACCGACCGTCACGCCTATTCCTATGATGCGGCGGTGCTCGATTCCGTCATGCCCGCCTTGGTCGTCCGGCCCATCACCAGCGAGGCGCTGGGCAAGGCCACCAAACTGTGCAACGACAACAGCCTGCCGCTGACCGTGCGCGGCGCGGGAACCAATCTCTCCGGCGGCACCATCCCCCATCCGGGGGGCGTGGTTGTCCTGACCAACGGCCTGAATCGAATCCTCGAAATCAACGAGGAGGACATGTACGCCGTGGTCGAGCCGGGTGTGATCACGGCCAAGTTCGCGGCCGAGGCGGCCAAGCGCGGCCTGTTTTATCCGCCGGACCCAGGCAGCCAGACCGTCTCCACCCTGGGCGGCAACGTGGCCGAGAACGCGGGCGGTCTGCGCGGCCTGAAGTACGGCGTGACCAAGGACTACGTCATGGGCGTGGACTTCTGGGACGTGAACGGCGAACTGGTCAAGTCCGGCTCGCGCACGGTCAAGTGTGTGACCGGCTACAACCTGACCGGGCTCATGATCGCTTCCGAGGGCACGCTGGGCGTGTTCGACAAGCTCATCCTCAAGCTCATTCCCCCGCCGCAGGCAGCCAAGTCCATGATGGCCATCTTTCCCTCCATGAAGGCCGCTTCCGAGACCGTGGCCGCCATCATCGCCAACAAGATCGTGCCCGCCACCCTTGAGATGATGGACAACTTCACCATCCGCGCGGTGGAGAACTTCCGCGGCGCAGGGTTGCCCGTGGACGCGGCGGCCCTGCTGCTGATCGAGGTGGATGGCCATCCCGCACAGGTGGCCGACGAGGCCACCAAGGTCGAGGAAATATGCCGGAAGAACGGTGCCACTGAACTGAAGGTGGCCAAGGACGCCGCCGAGCGCGACGCGGTCTGGCAGGCAAGACGCGACGCGCTGCCCGCCCTGGCCAAGCTCAAGCCCACCTGCGTGCTTGAGGACGCCACGGTGCCGCGCTCCAAGATTCCGGCCATGATCGAGGCCCTGGGCGAGATCAGCAAGAAGTACGACCTGACCATCGGCACCTTCGGCCACGCGGGCGACGGCAACCTGCACCCGACCATCCTCACCGACAAGCGCGACAAGAAGGAATGGGAGCGCGTGGAGCACGCCATCGACGAGATATTCGACCGCGCCCTGGCCCTGGGCGGTACCCTGTCCGGCGAACACGGCATCGGCATGGCCAAGTCAAAGTATTTGGAGCGGGAGACCTCCCGCGCCACCCTTGAATACTCCCGCCGCATGAAGTCCGTGCTCGATCCCAAGGGCATCCTCAATCCCGGCAAGATCATCGGCCCGAAGTCCGAAGGCTAGGGGGTAATCATGGCTGATATTCACAAGCTCGCCCAGATGTTCCATGAGCTGGACGACCAACTGGTGGGCTGCATGCGCTGCGGCATGTGCCAGGCGGTCTGTCCCGTTTTCGCCCAGACCGGGCGTGAGGCCGATGTCACCCGGGGCAAGCTCGCCCTGCTCGACGGCCTGGCCCAGGAGATGATCACCGACGCCGAGGGCGTCAACGAGAAGCTCAACCGCTGCCTGATGTGCGGCACCTGCCAGTCCAACTGTCCAAGCGGCGTGAAGATCATGGACATCTTCCTCAAGGCCCGGGCCATCATGACCGGCTATTTCGGGCTCTCGCCCGTTAAGCGCGTCATCTTCCGGGGCATGCTCAAGAACCCGAAGCTGTTCAACGCGCTGACCGACATGGGGTCCAAGTTTCAGGGACTGTTCACCAAGAAGGTGGACGACATGCTCGGCTCGTCCTGTGCCCGGTTCAACGCGCCGGTCGTCGGCGATCGCCACTTCCGGACCCTGGCCGAGAAGCCGCTGCACAAGGTCGTGCCCGAGCTTGACACCCCGGCGGGCAAGAGCGGCATTCGGGTCGCCCTGTACGTGGGCTGCGTCATCGACAAGATGTTCCCCAACGTGGGCCTGTCCATTCTCAAGGTGCTGGAGCATCACGGCGTGGGCGTGTTCATGCCGAGCGGGCAGGCGTGCTGCGGCATCCCGGCCCTCTCAAGCGGCGACACCGACACCTTCGACTCTCTGGTGGGCATCAACATGGAGCGGTTCGGCGAGGGCGAGTTCGACTACCTTGTCACCGGCTGCGCCACCTGCACCTCCACTATCAAGGAGCTGTGGCCGCGCATGTACCAGGGGCCGTCGGCGCTGAAATACGACATCGGCGCACTCGAAAGGAAAACAATGGACATCAGCCAATTCCTGGTGGATATCCTGAAACTGGAGCCCAAGGATTCGGCTGGCGGGCGGAGCGTGACCTATCACGATCCCTGCCACCTCAAGAATGCGCTGGGCATCACCGCCCAGCCCCGCACCGTGATCAAGGCTGCGGGCTGCGGCTTCAAGGAGATGGCCGAGGCGGGCGTGTGCTGCGGCTGCGGGGGCAGCTTCAACATCGCCCATTACGATCTCTCGAAGCAGATCGGCGAGCGCAAGGCGGACAACATTGTCGCCTCGGGCGCGGACACGGTGGCCACCAGTTGCCCGGCCTGCATGCTCCAGATCACGGACATGCTCTCGCGCAAGAAGGCTGGGATGGACGTCAAGCACGTCATCGAGCTTTACGCCGACGGCTGCTGATCCCCCGGTGGCGCGGTCGGCCGACGGGGCCGACCGCCCGATCATCCCAGAACCGTCCGCCGGGCGAGCGACCGGCGGAACGAAAAGGAACCAATCATGTCCAAGAACCTGTACGTGACCGCGACGGAATCACGAAGCGGCAAGTCCGCCATCGTTCTCGGCGTCATGCAGATGATCATGCGGGAACTGCACAACGTCGCCATCTTCCGCCCCATTATCAACGACCCGGGGCCGGGACGAAAGGATCACGACATCGAGCTGCTGGTGGAGCACTTCAAGCTTTCCATCGCCTATGAAGACACCTACGCCTACACCCTCAAGCAGGCACGCGAACTGATCAATTCCGGCCAGCATGCCTTGCTGCTGGAGAATATACTCAAGAAATACAAAGATCTTGAGGCGAAGTATGACTTTGTTCTGTGCGAGGGGACCGACTTCAAGGGCAAGGATCCGGCCTTCGAGTTCGACATCAATGCGGACATCGCGGCCAACATCGGCGCGCCTGTGCTGGTGGTCTGCTCGGGCCTGGACAAGACGGCCGAGGAAGTCATCGCCGTCTCCCAGACCACCATCGACACGCTGGAGGAGAAGGGCGTGGACCTCGTGGGCTGCATTGTCAACCGCGCCCCTGAAGGCGTCACCCGCGAGATGGCCAGTCTCATCGAGTGCAAGGTGCGCTGCAAGGAGCCCATGCCGGTGTACAGCATCCCGGAGAACGAGGCTCTGGGCAAGCCCACCCTCGGCGATGTCAAGCGCTGGCTCGACGCCGACGTGCTTTACGGCCACAGCGGCATGCACGCCCTGGTGGACAACTACGTGGTCGCGGCCATGCAGATAGGCAACTTTCTCGGCTACATCCGGACCGGCAGCCTGATCATCACCCCGGGCGACCGCTCGGACATAATCCTGTCCAGCCTTGCCTCGCGGCTGTCAAGCTCGTACCCGGACATCTCGGGCATCGTGCTTACCGGCGGGCTCAACGTGTCCACCAACGTGCACAAGCTCATCGAGGGATGGACCGGCGTGCCCGTGCCCGTGCTCTCGGTCAAGGGCCACACTTACCAGACCGTGCAGGAGCTGACCCGCCTCTACGGCCGCATCGAGACCCACGACGACCAGCGCATCGCCACGGCCCTTGGCGGCTTCTCCCAGCATGTGGACGTGCAGGAACTGCGTGAGCGGGTCATTGAGCAGCGCTCCACCCGGGTCACGCCCAAGATGTTCGAGTTTTCCCTGGTGGAGAAGGCCTCGGGCAACAGGCAGCGCATCGTCATGCCCGAGGGCTCGGGCGAGCGCATCCTGCGCGCCACCGACATCCTTCTGCGGCGCGGCGTGGCCGAGATGATCCTGCTCGGCAACGCCGACGAGATCAAGAACAAGGCCTCCGCCCTGGGGGTGGACGTGTCCGGCGCACGGATCATCGACCCCACCGAATCGGAACTGCTCGACCCCTTTGCCGAGGAATACCTTGAGCTGCGCAAGCACAAGGGCGTCATCGCCGAGATGGCCTGGGACCGCATGAGCGACCCCACCTACTTTGCCACCATGATGGTCCACAAGGGCTTTGCCGACGGCATGGTCTCCGGCTCGGAGACCACCACGGCCCAGACCATCCGCCCGGCCTTCGAATTCGTCAAGACCAAGCCGGGCTGCTCCATCGTCTCCTCGGTCTTCCTCATGTGCCTCAAGGACCGGGTGCTGGTCTACGGCGACTGCGCCGTGAACCCCAACCCCAACGCCCAGCAGCTGGCCGAGATCGCCATCGCCTCGGCCGAGACCGCGCGCATCTTCGGCATCGAGCCCAAGGTGGCCATGCTCAGCTACTCCACCGGCGACTCGGGCAAGGGTGAGGACGTGGAAAAGGTCATCGAGGCGGCCAGGATCGCCAAGGGCGTGGTCCGCGAGCGCGGCCTGAACTTCCCCATCGAGGGCCCGCTCCAGTACGACGCCGCCGTGGACCCGGATGTGGCCGCCGTCAAGATGCCCGACTCCGAGGTGGCGGGACAGGCCACGGTCTTCATTTTCCCGGACCTGAACACCGGCAACAACACCTACAAGGCCGTGCAGCGCGCCGCCAACGCCGTGGCCATCGGCCCGGTTCTCCAGGGGCTGAACAAGCCCGTCAACGACCTCTCGCGCGGCTGCACCGTGCCGGACATCGTCAACACCGTGGCCATCACCGCCATCCAGGCGCAGGCTGAAAAGGGCATTTAGCATGAAAGTACTCGTCATCAACTCGGGCAGTTCCTCCATCAAGTACCAGCTTCTCGACATGCAGACCGAGGCGGTACTCGTCTCGGGTCTGGTGGAGCGCATCGGCGAGGCCAAGGGAGAACTGACCAACAAGGCCTTCCCCGGCACGGACCGGCAAGAGGTCACCAAGGTCGAGCAGCCCATCGCGGACCACAACACCGGCATGCGGCTGGCCATCGATCTGATCACCGATCCGGTCAAGGGCGTCATCAAGGATCGCGCCGAAATCGACGCCGTGGGCCATCGCGTGGTTCACGGTGGCGAGGCGTTCCACCAGCCCACGGTCATCACCGCCGAGGTCATCCGGGCCATCGAGGAGACCGTGCCCCTGGCCCCGCTGCACAACCCCGCCAACCTGGATGGCATCCGCGTGGCCGTGGAGCTGTTCCCGGGCGTGCCCCAGGTGGCCGTGTTCGACACCGCCTTCCATCAAACCATCCCGGCCCATGCCTACATGTACGCGCTGCCCTACGCCCTTTATGAGTCCGACCGGGTGCGCCGCTACGGCTTCCACGGCACCTCGCACAAGTTCGTGGCCGGGGAGTGCGCCACGCTGCTGGGCAAGCCGCTTGAGCAGTGCAACCTGATCACCGTGCACCTGGGCAACGGCTGCTCCATGACCGCCGTGGAGCAGGGCAGGAGCGTGGACACCTCACTGGGCCTGACCCCCCTTGAGGGGCTGGTCATGGGCACGCGCTGCGGCGACGTGGACCCGGCCGTGCACGCCTTCCTGGCCCGCAACAAGGGCATGGACATCGAAGCCATCGACGCCATGCTCAACAAGGAGTCCGGGCTCAAGGGGCTGTGCGGCATGAACGACATGCGCGACATCCACGCCGCCATCGACAAGGGCGACGCCAAGGCGAAGCTCGCCCTGGACGTGCAGACCTATCGCAACCGCAAATATATCGGCGCCTACATGGCCGTGCTCGGCCGGGTGGACGCCATCGTCTTCACCGCAGGCATCGGCGAGAACGACGACGTGGTCCGGCGTGAGTCCCTGCGCGGCCTGGAGTGCTTCGGCGTGACGATCGACGCCGGGGCCAACGGGCAGCGGGCCAAGGAGCCGCTGAAGATCAGCGCGGCCGACAGCGCCATCGAGATATGGGTCATTCCCACCAACGAGGAACTGGCCATCGCAAGAGAGACGAAAAGCGTCCTGAACTAGCAATTCGACGTGGACCAGGCCGCTGGGCCGGACCACAGGGGAGGGAGAAAACATGACTACCGACACCGATTACTACCAGACGTTCGTGGACAAGGCCAAGGCCGTCTCCGCCATCGTCACCGAGGTGAAAAGCGATGACGAGGCGCTCAAGTACGTCATCGATCTGTGTGAAAACAAAGAGGTGTGCCAGCTGCTCGTTTCAGGCTGCGAGCGCGACCTGTCCGACAAGGCCGAAAAGCTCTGCGACGCCAAGCAGAAGAAGGTCATCGCCGCACCGGGCCTCAAGAAACCGCTCTACGACAAGCTTGCTGAAATGAGCGCCAAGGCGGGGTTCGAGTGCATCGACTCCGGCATGCGCGAGCATCTGTCCGGGGTGGACATCGGCTTCACCTATGCCGAATACGGCTTGGCCGAGACCGGCACATTGATGCTCGACTGTCCCGGCGAGGACATGCGTCTGGCCACCATGGTCAGCGAGTTCCATGTCTGCGTGCTGCCCAAGTCCAAGATTCGCAAGGACAGCTACGCGGTGGAGAAGATGATGCTCACCCGCATGGGCAAGACCCCGGACTATCTGGCCTTCATCACCGGCCCTAGCCGCACCGCCGACATCGAGCGCGTCCTCGCGCTGGGTGTGCACGGCCCCCTCGAACTGCACATCCTGCTCCTGGAGGACTAGCCATGCAGAAAGCTGATAATCTCAAGGAATACCGCAGCGAACTGCGCGAGTCACTGGACAACGATTTCCTGCGCACCACCCTGGACAACTTTGCCGTGGCCTACCGCGCCGGTCGGGCCAACGCCTTCAAGGGCATGGACGTGCGCGGGCTTATCGACGAGATCGCCTGCTCCAAGGACGAGGCCGCCGCCAACCTGGACGCCCTGTACAAGGAGTTCAAGGAAAAGGCCGAGGCCGCGGGCGTTCATGTGCATCTGGCCAAGGACGCCCAGGCGGCCAACGACATCATCGCCGCCATCGCCAAGAAGTCCAATTGCCAGAAGATCGTCAAATCAAAGTCCATGACCGCCGAGGAGACGCTCCTCAACCACGCCCTGGAGGACGAGGGGCTTGAAGTGACCGAGACCGACCTTGGCGAGTGGATCATACAGCTTCGCCACGAGGGACCGTCGCACATGGTCATGCCCGCCATCCATCTGTCGCGTTATCAGGTGGGCGATCTGTTCACCGAGGTCACGGGCAAGAAGCAGGACAGCGAGATCGAGAAATTGGTCAAGGTGGCCCGTCGCGAACTGCGCCAGAAGTATGTCGAGGCCGACATGGGCATCACCGGCGCCAACTTTGCCGTGGCCGAGACCGGCTCCATCGGGCTGGTCACCAACGAGGGCAACGCCCGGCTGGTGACCACGCTGCCCCGCGTCCACGTGGCGCTCATGGGGCTGGACAAGCTCCTGCCCACCCTGCACGACGCCCTGCGCATCCTCAAGGCCCTGCCGCGCAACGCCACGGGACAGGCCATCACCTCCTACGTCACCTGGATCACAGGGGCCAACGAGTGTGCCTCCGCGCCCGACGGCAAGAAGGAAATCCACTTCGTGATGCTCGACAACGGGCGCAGCGAACTGGCCAAGGACCCGCTCTTCTCCCAGGTGCTGCGCTGCGTGCGCTGCGGCGCGTGCGCCAACGTCTGTCCGGTCTACCGGCTGGTGGGCGGCCACAAGATGGGTCATATCTACATCGGGGCCATCGGCCTGATCCTGACCTACTTCTTCCACGGCAAGCATGCGGCCAAGAACCTGATCCAGAACTGCATCAACTGCGAGGCGTGCAAGGACATCTGCGCGGGTGGCATCGACCTGC
This sequence comes from Pseudomonadota bacterium, assembly GCA_043824835.1. GTDB lineage: Bacteria > Desulfobacterota > Desulfovibrionia > Desulfovibrionales > Desulfovibrionaceae > Pseudodesulfovibrio. The sequence goes on from JBDRSO010000077.1 coordinate 40,346, forward strand.
CGCGCCTGATCAAGGAGATCCACGCCCGCATCCAGGACGAGGACGGCCACCCGCTGCCGAGCCTGCTGCTGGGCAAGGTGCTCAAGAATCGCAAGCTCTTCCACACCCTGCTGCGCACGGCCAAGTGGGCGCAAAAGCCCGTGGCCGAGAAGGACGGGTTCATCCGCCATCTGCCCATGGTCTTTGCCAAGGAGCACGGGTTCCGCGCCCTGCCGACCATCGCCGAGACCCCCTTCAGGGACAGGTGGGAAGAAATCCGGCCTGTTGTTGATAACCCGAAGTACCGCGTGGCCCTGTTCTCGGGCTGCGTGCAGGACTTCGTGTACCCGGAGCAGATGGAGGCTGCGGTGAAGCTGTTCGGGGCCGAGTCCGTGGAGATGAGCTATCCCATGAACCAGTCCTGCTGCGGCCTGCCCGTGCAGATGATGGGCGAGATGAAGGCCTCGCGCGAGGTCTGCGTGCAGAACCTGCGCGCCTTTGAGGCGGGCGGCTACGATTACATCATCACCCTGTGCGCCTCCTGCGCCGCCCATCTCAAGCATAACTACCCCAAGCTGGTCATGGACACGCCGAGCCTGGCCCTCAAGGCCCAGGAGTTCGCGGACAAGGTCATCGACTACAGCTCCTTCGTGCACGACGTGCTCAAGGTCAAGTCCGAGGACTTTGTCCAGACCGGCGGCAAGGCCACCTACCACGCGCCCTGCCACCTGTGCCGGGGACTTGATGTCCAGGCCGCGCCGCGCGAGTTGATTTCCACTGGCGGCATGGAATATGTCGAGTGCAACGAGGAGGAGGTCTGCTGCGGCTTCGGCGGCACCTTCTCCATGAAATTCCCTGAGTTGTCGGCCGAGCTGCTCAAGAAGAAGCTCGCCAATGTCGAGGCCACCGGGGCCGAGGTGCTCCTGACCGACTGCCCGGGCTGCATCATGCAGCTGCGTGGCGGGCTCAAGACCCGAGGCTCGTCCATCAAGGTGCGGCACGTTTCCGAGGTGCTGGCCGACAACCGGAGGAAATGAAACGGCAGATGAACGTCGCCGGATGGCGGGCCGGGTCCATCTGGATCACCGGCCCCACCGGCGGCGACCGGGCAGGGGAGATGCCAGCCAAGGCTCCCCGTTCGTGTCCCATATTGCATGAGGCTCCCCAGGTTGGACCGCAATCCCTTGAAGCAATGCCACGCTTCCTCCTGAGAAACAGCCTTCATGCTGGTCCCCCGCCCCGGGCAGGGCGGGGGGCCGATTTTTTCCGGTGATTCCGAATCCCGGGGAGCGCGCGACAGGCCAAAACCGCCACCCCGCGCACGCGCCCCATGGCCCTTCAGGGTCGACCCGGAATCGCCGCCCGTCCCCCGAGAGGTGTCCCATGCTCCTGACTTCGCCACCGTACCTGCGTCGTTTCGTCGCGCTCTATTTCGGCACATTCGTCCTGGTGGCGGCCGTGTCCATCTGGGTTTCCTCGGCCTACGGCACCGAGCCGTGGGCGGCCTCGGCCTTGGTGCTTGGCGTATTGGCCGCCTTTGGCCTGCTCGGCATCGCCCTGGTGATCCTGCTCGGTCGGATGCTCGTCGGTCCGGTGGGGCAGGTGGCCCACTACACGGCCCATGTCCTCGACGGCGAGTATGACAAGGCCGACGACGCCGCCCTGGCCGAAATCATGCCAGGACTGGGCGGGTTGGTGGGCGAGCTGGCGAGTCGGTTCAAGGAGCGGCTCGGCTTCTCCCAAAGCATCCTTGGTGGCCTGCCCGTGCCCTGTTGCCTCGTGGACACCGAGCAGAACATCACCTTTCTCAACCAGGAGTGCCTGGACATGATCGGGTCCAAGGATTCCCCGGAATCCTTTTATGGCCGCAAGATTTCACAGATATTCTACCGCGACGACCGCAAGTCGGTCATCGGCACCTGCATGGACGAAAACACCCGGATGATGAACCGGGAGGCGGTCTTCAAGTATGTGGACGGCAGCGACATCAACGTCCTGGCCAACCTGTTTCCCCTGACCGATGTGACCGGCAAGGTCATCGGCGGCTGCTGCCTGTATCTGGACACCACGGAGCTCAAGCGGCGCGAGGCGGAGATAGTCAGCCAGAATGAGCGTATAGCAAAGGCGGCCACCGAAGCCACCGCCGTATCCGATGAACTGGCTGCCGCCGCCACCCAGCTCGACGGGCTGGTGGAGAATGCTCGGGCCGGGGCCTGTGTGCAGACCGACCGCACCGGCGAGACCGCCTCGGCCATGGAGGAGATGAACGCCACTGTTCTTGAGGTGGCCCGCCATGCCCAGGATGCGGCTCTGGACGCGGACGAGGCGCGGGGCAAGGCCGAGGAGGGCGCGGCCGTGGTCGCCCAGGTGGTGGACGCCATCCACGAGGTGGCCGAGCGCGCCCGGGAACTCAAGGCGTCCATGGAGGAGCTTGACGCCCGGGCCGAGTCCATCGGCAAGGTGCTCGGCGTCATCGAGGACATCGCGGACCAGACCAATCTTCTGGCGCTCAATGCGGCCATCGAGGCGGCGCGGGCGGGCGAGGCTGGCCGGGGATTCGCCGTGGTGGCCGATGAGGTGCGCAAGCTGGCCGAGAAGACCATGCTCGCCACCAACGAGGTGCATCAGGCCGTCACCGGCATCCAGGATGGGGCCAGACAGAACGTCCGGGCCACCGAGGCGGCCGTGGGTGCGGTGGAGAAGAGCACCGAGATGGCCAGCCGCTCCGGCGAGGCTTTGAAGACCATCGTGGTGGTGGCCGAGTCCACGGCCGACCGGGTACGCTCCATCGCCACCGCCGCCGAGCAGCAGTCCGCGGCCAGCGACGAGATCAGCCGCGCCACCATGGACGTCAACCGCATCTGTGGGGAGACGGACCGGGCCATGGCCGAGTCCGCCGAGGCCATTAAGCGGCTCTCCGTGCTGGCCGAATCGCTGGCGGGCATCATCCGCGAGATGCGTTAGGCAGCCGTTATAAATTGCACCAAACCCGTGACAACGGGCGATTTTGTGCTTATTCATTGTAATGAAGGAATAGACTCTGGCAACAGGGTTTGCGACAACGTATTGAAATTATTGAGTAGTTTTACGCGAGGGGTTGAAGAGTGATCAGGCACATCGTCATGTGGACATTGAAGGAAGAGGCCGAGGGCAACCCGGCCGCGGCCAATGCAGCCGCCATGAAGGAAATGCTCGAAGGTCTGGCCGGGCGAATCGAGGGATTGCGCCATATCGAGGTCAGCCACGCCATCGTCGGTGCCGATCCCGAGTGTCATGTCGTGCTGTGTTCCGAGCACGACGATTTAGACGCCCTGAATCACTATCAGGGCCACCCCGAGCATCAGGCCTGCGTCGCCTTTGTCAGAAAGGTCACCGCCAGCCGCAGCGCCGTGGACTACGAGGTCTAGCCGCGCCGGATCTTCCGGCTTGGCAGCGGAACCTTGAGGTCGCGCGGTTTTCGCGACACTCCAAACGTCGCGAAAAGGAGTACGCCATGTCATTGCATTACGATCAGGACCGCAAGCGGATCATCTGCCGGTGGGAGGAGCCCATCAAGGTGGTGATGAACAAGAAGCAAGGGGTCATCAGTCGGTCGCGCATGATCACCGTCAAGGTCAATGATAACGGGAAGCTCAACAGCAAGGATATCCGGCGTCACGCCGAGCATCCCATGTTTCCTTACATCAACCGTTTCAACCAGATGCTCAATCATATCGATCGCTTTCCCGATGGGAGTGGGCACAGGTGCGCGGTTTGCGGCCTGGAGCAGGGCGTGAGCCCCCATTTCGATGTGGAGCGGCAGTCCATCGTCTGGCTCTGCCGCGAGCATCTGGCCGAGTCGCCCAAGGTCGATGCCTGATGGCGGGATCGGTCAGGCGCAAGTCCCCCTCCGGAGTTCCGGCGGGGGCTTTTTGCTGACGAGGGGTTATTTTTTCCGAATCGCGACGAATCCGGTTGGTATTGGTCGGTATTCTGGATTATGGTGCTGGCATGTTCGTGAAAGCCGTCATGCTTGTCGTTTTGTTGGCCCTGGCTCCCGGTTTAGCCGTGGGGGGAGAGCGGGTCGTCCTGGCCACTCTGGAGTGGCCTCCCTACACGGGAGAGTCCCTGCCCGAAGGCGGGGCCACTTCTGTGGTGGTCCGCGAGGCGTTCCGGGCCATGGGATACGAGCTTGAACTGCGTTTTTATCCCTGGAACCGGGTTCTCCACGAGGCCCGGGAGAACCCGGATATCGCGGGCTACTTTCCGGAGTATCCAGAGAATTGGCGAAGGGACAGGTTTCTCAAGTCTCGGAGTATCGGCACCAGCCCGCTGGGGTTGGCCAGCCGGGCAGAGGTGGTGATCAACTGGCAGACCCTTGACGATCTGGCCCGCTACACCTTGGGCACGGTGGCCGGATATGCCAATACCATGGAGTTCGACGCCATGGTGGTCAGGGGCCGGTTGACCACGGATGCGTCCAATACCGATACGCTCAACCTGCGCAAGGCGCTGGTCGGACGGGTGGACGCCGCAGTGGTGGACGCCAACGTCTTCACCTACCTGAGCAAGACGGACCCCGTGCTCCGGGCGGGACGAGACGAGTTGGTGCTGCATGATCGTCTGGTCGGCACCAACGAACTGGTGGCCTGTTTCCCGGACACCGAGGCGGGCCGGAAGCTGCTGCTTGATTTTAATCAGGGGCTACTTGCGGTCGATCAAGAGGCAGTTTATCGACACCACTTCGGCCAGTGACACGGCGGGCGAGCGGGGTTTTCTGAAGAGAAATTCAGAAAAATGCATTGGACACCCGGCACCTGAAATGGCTAAAAATATTCGCGTTGCGGGCGAGGCGCGCAACGCCGCGAGGGTGGAGCCTGCAGGGCAGGATGGTGTGCCGGAGTCAGTTCCGGTTGGCCCGGCAGCTTGGCTTCAGGATTGAATTTCGCAAGAGACTGGCATGGTGATGGCGGGGCGTTTGGACACGACGCCCCGGATCGTTTTCATATACACGTGTTGTCCACGTCCCCTGCGGACGCCGGTACCGATCCCTTCGCGGGGCGGCCGGGGCCTGTCCGCCCGGAGAGTCTTATGGAGCAAATGAACGATACCGTTCGCGTGGTCCGCACCGGTGAGCCCGCCAGGGTCAAGCCGCGACGCCATGACGCGCTGATCAGCTTCCTGCTGCGTTTTCTGATGCTGTTCGTCACATGGCTGATTCTCTCGGGCATGTTCGACGTCTTTCACGTGAGCCTTGGCGTGTTCTGCAGCGCCTTCGTCACCTGGCTGTCGGCTGACATCTTTCCGCCCGAGGTCCGTCGCTTCCGCAAGCTGCGCTCCCTGTGGCTGCTGACGCTCTACGTGCCCTGGTTGGTCTGGGAGATAGCCAAGTGCAACATTCGCATGCTCTTCCTTGCCTTTGACCCAAGGCTCAACGACAAGATCGCCCCGCGCATCGTCACCTTCAAGACCGGGCTGCGCAACGAGTTGGCCCTGACCTTCCTGGCCAACTCCATCACCATGACGCCGGGCACCATCACCGTATCCATCGACGAGCGTGGCTACGTCTCGGTCCACGCTTTTGACGAGGTGTCTGCGGCGGGTCTGCCGGGCGACATGGAGAAAAAGATCAAGGCCATCTTCGAGGAGGCGTAATGGAATCCTTCATCCTGTATCTCGGCATCGTCCTGATGGGCATCATGGTTTTGCCCCTGTACCGGGCCGTGGTAGGCCCCACCACCCTTGACCGGCTGATGGGCATGAACGCCATCGGCTCCAAGACCGTGGCGCTCATCGTCATCATCGGGCTGGTCTTCGATCGGGTGGACATGTTCGTGGACATCGCGCTGGCCTATGCCATGCTCAACTTCATCGCCGTGCTCGCGGCTTCCAGATACCTGCACAAACGGGGACGCCGGGACACGGCTTCCTAAACGTCGGAGGACACGACTCCATGATCGAGACTCTGGTCATCTTTCTGTGCTGCGCCGGGATGCTGCTCTTTCTGGGCGGCATGATCGGCATCCTGCGGCTGCCCGACGCCTACACCCGGCTGCACATGGCGGGCATGCTCGACACCTTGGGCCTGCTCATCCTGCTGCTTGGTCTGGTGCTCTACGGCTTTCTCCACGCGCCCATGAGCCTGCTGGTGCAGTTCAAGATCCTCCTGCTCTGGGGGTTTGTGCTGGTCACCAGTCCCACGGCCACCCACGCCATGGTGGACGCAGGCGTGCGCGCCGGACTCACCCCCTGGGTGCAGCCCGATGCCAAAAGGAGACGCAAATGATCTGGGAAATCAAACTGCTGGCGCTCATTCTGGTGATCATCTGCGCCATCGCGGCCATCAACGCCAAGGACCTGCTCAGCGCGGCCATCATCTTCGGCATCTACAGCTTCATGATGTGCGTGCAGTGGCTGGCCATGGGCGCGGTTGACGTGGCCTTCACCGAGGCGGCCATCGGGGCGGGCATCAGCACCGCGTTGATGCTGGCGGCCATCTTTCGGACCAGCAGGAGGACCAAGGATTGAAAAAGACAGCGCTTCTGGCCGTGATCCTCACCGGCGGACTGCTCATCCTCTCCATGGAGGACTTTCCCTCCTGGGGCGATGTTCAGTCCCCGGCGAGCCTGCACCTGTCGCGGCATTTCATCGAAAAGAGTTACGAGCAGACCCTGACCCCCAACCTCGTCACCGCGGTGCTGGGCGACTACCGGGGGTTCGACACCATGCTGGAGACCGTGGTGGTCTTCGTCGCGGCCCTGGCCTGCTTCCTGATCATCCGCCTGCCGCGTGATGTCTGCACGCCCGGGCTGTTCTACTACCGGCACACGGGCACCGGGTTGGTGGTGCGCAAGCACGACGCCTGCGAGCTGCCAGCCGAGAACCCCACCTTCGAGCGGGTGGATTCCGACTGGCCGCCCCATGACGTGGTGGTGGCCACCACCTGCCGCATGGTCATCCCCTTCATCCAGCTCTTCGGCCTCTATGTGGTGGCCCACGGGCACTACAGCCCGGGCGGCGGCTTCCAGGGCGGCGTCATCTTCGCGGCCAGCTATGTGCTGCTGGCCGTGTCCCACGACCTGCGCACATTGGTCTACCGGCTCAACGAGCGGGTGACCCACCTGCTCTCGGCCGCTGGCGTCCTGCTCTTCTTCGGGGTCGGCCTCTTCGGATTGGCCATGGGGCTCAATTTCCTGGACTACGGCGCGCTTGAAGGCGTGCTGGGCATGTCCCTGGCGAGTGGGCACTCCCTTGGCATCCTGCTCGTGGAAATCGGCGTGGGTATGACCGTGACCGCCGCGCTGGTGATCATCTTCAAGCTCCTGTCCTCTCGCGGGACGGTCACGGAAGGATTGTAGGCCTATGGAAGACTTTCTGACGCAATTGACGTCCAAATACAACTTCTGGGCCTACATCGTGCTCATGATGGTCGGCCTGTATGCGATGATCGCCAAGGGCAACCTGATCAAGAAGCTGATCGGACTGAGCATATTCCAGACCGCCATCATGCTCTTCTATGTCGCCATCGGCTCCAAGGCAGGGGCCACCATCCCGATCCTGCGGGACTCCACCCTCAAGGGATTCATCGACTACGTGGATTACATCAACCCCCTGCCTCACGTGTTGATGCTCACCGCCATCGTCGTCTCTGTGGCGACTCTTGGCGTGGCTCTGGCCCTCGTCCTGCGCGTCTATGATGTGCACCAGACGCTCGAAGAAGACGAAATACTGGAAAAAATCAAGAATCCATAGCCATGCATGACGTAGTCCTGACCATACTCCCGCTGCTGTTCGGGTCGTTCCTCGCCATCCTCGCGGGCTGGACCCGCAGCGCGCTTGTCTACCCCCTGGGGGCCGTCGCGCTCGCCCTGTCGACGTACTTCTGCGTCAAGCTGCTCCTTGGCGTGCTGGCCACCGGCACCGCCACCTACCTGCTTGGCGGCTGGTCTCCCCCGTGGGGCATCGTCTTTGTCGTCGACACCTTCAGCGCAGGCATGCTGCTGCTCATCTCGGGCTCGGCGCTCCTCACCTATCTCGCCTTCCGCACCGAGATTCTCGAAGGATTTGCCGAGAAAACTGCCGCCTTCGTCGCCCTGCTGCTGCTTACGGTGGCCGGGCACATGGGCATCGTGGCCACGGGCGACCTCTTCAACCTCTACGTGCTCATCGAGGTGGCGGCGCTCAGCGGCTACGCGCTGCTCGGCTTCGGGCCGGGGCGAGCGCCCCTGGCCAGCCTCAACTACCTGTGCGTGGGCTCGGTGGGCGCCTCCCTCTACCTGCTTGGCGTCGGCTACCTCTACATCCTGACCGGCACGCTGAACATGGCGGACCTGGCCCAGATCATGGCTGCCGCCCCGGTGACGGCCTCGCTGCACGGGGCCGTGGCCGTGATTCTCTTCGGCCTGTGGGTCAAGATGGCGCTGTTCCCGTTCCACGGATGGCTGCCCGGGGCCTATTCGATGTCCTCTCCGGTGGCGGCCGCGCTGCTGGCCCCGCTGACCACCAAGGTCATGGTCTACGTGGTCATCCGCCTGCTCCTCGGCGTGATTCCGGGCTCGGCCATTCCCGACGCCTTGCCGGACGTGGCCATGCTCCTGGGCACCGCGGCCATCTTCGCCGGGTCGCTGATGGCCTTTCGCCAGGCCGACCAGCGGCGCATGCTCGCCTACATCCTGGTGGCCGAGGTGGGCTACATGGTCGGCGGCATGTTCATCGGCAACCGCACGGCCATGACCGGGGCCATGCTTCACGTCTTCGCTGACGCGCTGATGACCTTGACCCTCTTCCTGGCCCTTGGCAGCATCGCCCGCCAGCGCGGCGAGATGGTGCTGGCGAACATGCGCGGCCTATTCCGGACCATGCCCTTCACCATGTCCGCCTTTGTCCTCGGGGCCATGTCCATGATTGGGGTGCCGCCGCTCTTTGGCTTCTTCAGCAAGTGGTACCTGCTCTCCGGGGCGCTGGAGTCGGGCCAGTACCTGTTCATGGCCGCCCTGCTCGTGTCGAGTCTGGTCAACGTCGTCCTCTTCTTCCGCTTTTTCGAGACGGCCTTCTTTGACGAGCCCGGCGAGTCGGTGCGCGATGTCGAGCACTGGAGCCGGGTGGCGCCGCTGGCCGTGGCGGCCGTGCTGCTCATCGTGGCCGGGCTTTCGAGCGGTCTGATCGTGGACTGGCTCATCGCCGGAATCATCCCCGCAAGCCTCATCTAGCCGGAGACGTCACATGTACTCGATATATTCGATCCAGCCCCTTCTGGCCGTGGCCGCTCCGCTGGCGGCGGTGCCCGGCATTCTCTCCTCGCGCTCGCCAAACATTCGTGAGGCGTGGTCCTTTGCGGCGGCGCTGCTGCTGCTCGGTCTGGTGGCCTGCATGGTTCCGGCCGTGGTGGCGGGCCACACCTATACCTGGGTAGTGGCCAACGTGCTGCCCGGCGCGCCCATCGCCTTCCGAGTCGATGCCTTCGGCATGCTCTTCGCCCTGGTGGCGTCGAGCCTGTGGGTGGTCACCACCCTGTATTCCATCGGCTACATGCGCTCCAAGAACGAGCACGCCCAGACGCGGTTCTTCGGCTATTTCGCGGTGTCCATCTTCTGCGCGGTGGGCGTGGCCTTTTCGGCCAACCTGCTGACCATGTACCTGTTCTACGAGCTGCTCTCCTTCTCCACCTATCCCCTGGTGGCCCATCACCAGAACGAGGAGAGCCGCAAGGCCGGGCGCAAGTATCTCGGCTTCATCGTGGGCACCTCCATCGGGTTGGTGCTCCCGGCCATGGTGGCCGTGCACCACTTCATGGGCACTCTGGATTTCGCGGCGGGCGGCATTCCGCTTGGGGCCATTGATGCCACCACCATGACGGTCCTGCTCTGCCTGCTGCTCTTCGGCTTTGCCAAGGCCGCGCTCATGCCGGTCCACGTCTGGCTCCCGGCGGCCATGGTCGCGCCCACGCCGGTCAGCTCGCTGCTCCATGCCGTGGCCGTGGTCAAGGTCGGTGCCTTCTGCATCATGCGCGTGGTCACCGACGTGTTCGGGGTGGAGACGCTTTCAGCCCTGCACCTCAACGATGTGGTTACCGGCGCGGCCGCCGTGACCATGCTGGTGGCCTCGCTCATCGCTCTGTCCCAAGACGGTCTGAAGCGGCGGCTGGCCTTTTCCACCATCGGCCAGCTCTCGTACATCGTGCTGGGCGCGGGGCTGGTGACCGCCGCGGGCCTGACCGGCGGCATGCTGCACATCGCCATGCACGCCTTTGGCAAGATCACGCTCTTCTTCTGCGCCGGAGCCATCTACGTGGCCACCGGCGAGAAATACATCAGCCGCCTCAACGGCATCGGCTACCGCATGCCCTGGACCATGACCGCGTTCCTCATCGGCTCGCTGTCCATCATCGGCATCCCGCCCACGGGCGGGTTCCTGAGCAAGTGGTACCTGCTCAACGGGTGCATCGACACGGGCCAGTGGCTGCTGGCCCTGACGCTGCTGGTCAGCTCCCTGCTCAACGCGGCCTATTTCCTGCCCATCGTCTACCGGGCATGGTTCTGCACGCCTGATCAGGCGCAGCACGCCGGTCCGGTGCGCGAGGCCCCGCTGGCCTGCATCGTGCCGCCGCTGATCACGGCGACCATCACCGTGATCCTGTTCTTCTTCCCGTACCCGTTCCTGAATCTGGCCCGGCTGGCCGCCAACTAGGAGACGCCATGCGCAAGAACAACAAACCCGACTTCTTTGACCGGCCGAAAACCCGGCGCATGCTCTGGACGCTGCTGTGGGCCGCCTGTGGGCTGACCCTGGTGGCGCAGTTCTTCGCCTCGCCCGAGCCTCACTTCGGCTTCGACAATTTCCTCGGTTTCAACGCCCTGTTCGGCTTCGCCTGCGTCGTGGCGCTGGTCCTGGTGGGCAGGGGGCTTGGCTTCATCCTGAAGAGGGACACGGACTACTATGATGACTAGCATGCACCCGTTATTCGCCTACCTGGGCGCGGCCGCGCTGATTCCGCTCTTCACCGGGGTCTGGCGCAACAGGATGGTGCTGGCAGCCGCGCTCTTCGGCCTCTTTGTCGTGCACAACCTGCCCGAAGGGCTGACCGTCGCTGCCAGCTTCCTCGGCCAGGATCTGACGGTCTTTCGCGTGGACGCCTTGAGCCGGATGTTCGGCTACATATTCTGCCTCAACTCGGTCTTTGCCTTCCTCTTTGCCTACAAGCTGGTGGACGTGCGCCAGCAGCTGGCCGCCCTGTGCTACATCGGCTCGGCCGTGGGCGCGGTCTTTGCTGGCGACCTGATCACCCTGTACGTGTTCTGGGAGGTCATGGCCGTGGCCTCGACCTTCCTCATCCTGGCGCGCAAGACCACGCTCTCCTCCGGGGCCGGATTCCGCTATGTACTCGTTCACCTGTTCGGCGGGCTGTGCATGCTGGCGGGCATCATCGTCCATGTCCAGGCCACGGGCTCCATCGCCCTGGCATCGCTTGCGCCGGGCCTTGGCAGCTGGCTCATCCTGGCGGGCGTGCTCATCAACGTCTCCGCCTTCCCCTTTGCCCGCTGGCTCTCGGAGTCCTACCCCGAAGCCACGGTCAACGGCGGCGTGATCCTCTCTGCCTACACCACCAAGACCGCCGTGTACGTGCTGATCCGCGCCTTCCCCGGCTGGGAGGTGCTCATCGTGGTGGGCTGCGTCATGGCCCTCTACGGCATCGTCTACGCCGTGCTCGAAAACGACATGCGGCGCATTCTGGCCTTCTCCATCACCAATCAGGTCGGGTTCATGGTCGTGGGCGTGGGCATCGGCACCGCCTTGTCCATCAACGGCGCGGCGGCCCACGCCTTTTGCAGCGTTCTCTACACCTCGCTTCTGTGGATGTCGGCGGGTGCCGTGGTGGCGGCCACGGGCAAGAGCAAGTGCACCGAGCTTGGCGGCCTGCACAAGGCCATGCCGCTGACGCTGCTTCTTGGGTTCATCGGAGCCCTGACCATATCGTCGTTCCCTGGCACCGCGGGCTTCACCAGCAAGACCATGATCATCCAGGCCGCAGCCACCGAGCATCTGGTATGGGTACTGCTGGTGCTTGAGGTGGCCTCGGCGGGCGTGTTCCTTCACGCGGGTCTCAAGTATCCTTTCTTCGTCTTCTTCAGCAAGGACAGCGGTCTGCGGCCGCCCGAGGCGCCCAGGCACATGCTGCTGGCCATGGGCGGGCTCGCCTTCCTGTGCATCCTGATTGGCGTGTACCCGCAGCCGCTGTATGCGCTCCTGCCCTTTGACGTGGCCGGATTCGACGCTTACAAGGCGGGCAAGCTGGTGGGGCACCTGCAACTGCTCCTGTTCTCGGCGGCGGCGTTTTTCGTCATGCTGCCTCTGCTTAAGAACACCGACACCATCACCCTTGACACCGACTGGTTCTACCGGCGCGGGGGCAGCCTGTTCTACCGGGCCGTGTCCGCCACCTTCAACGGCCTCAACGACGTGGCGGCCAAGGCGGCCGGGCGCGCGGTCCACGGCTTTGCCGAGTTCTGCCGCAAGGTGCCGGAGTGGGCGCTGCTGGTCATCACCAGCCTCAGCCCGGACTCCTTTGGCACCGGCAGGGGCAACGCCGCCCTGCGGCTGAAGCAGATCAGGGAATCTCTCGACGCGGCGGCTCTGCCTGTGGGCGGGTCCCTCGTCGCCGTTACCCTCGGACTGGCTGTGCTGTTGGGTCTGGTCCTGTAATCATTCTGGAGGATTGATAATGAAAGCGTTGAATAGCAGCCAGTTCCATATTCTCGAAAACGTTTCCGACGAGGTGGTCGAGCGTCTGAGGCGGGAGGTGCAGCCCAGGGATCTCGCCAAGGGCGAGGTGGTCTACCAGAAGGGCGATCCCTCGGACGACTTTTATTTCCTGATCAGCGGCAAGGCGCAGCTCCAGGTGGAGAACGAGGAGGGCGTGACCGTGATCCTCGGCGTCCTCAAGGTCGGCTACTGCTTCGGCATCACGGCCCTCTTCCCGGATACGCCGCGCCAGCACACGGTGGTCAGCGACGGGCCGTGCCGGGTGGCGGTCATCTCGGGACACGATCTGCGGGCCATTCTGGAGTACGAGGGCGGCCTCGGCCTGCCGCTGCTCTGGAACCTGTTCAAGCTGATCAAGGACAGGCTCGACCTGCGCACCGATCAGCTGGTGCGCGTGCTCGCCACGCACCCGGACCTGAGCAAGGTCCGCGTATAAGTTGCGGTCCCGGGCCGGTCGGGAGCGCATCCCTCGGTAAGACCCCATGAAAGCGCTGATCATAGAAAATGAGCAGAGCCTGACTCGGACCCTCGGTCGTCTCCTTGAGGGCGAGGGGTACGAGGTCGTCATCGCGCATTCCGGGGAGGAGGGGTTCTTTCTCGCCAACGAGGCGGCATTTGACGTGGTTCTGCTGGATGTCTCGCTGCCGGGTCGCGGCGGGCTGGCGGTACTGCGCATGCTGCGCAGACGGGGCATCGGCTCGCCGGTCATCCTCATGTCCGACAGCGACGCGGTGGAGGACACGGTGACCGGGCTCGACACCGGGGCCGACGACTATCTGGTCAAGCCCTTTGACCCGGCCGAGCTGCTTGCCCGCATGCGCGCGATGCAGCGGCGCGGCTGGTCGGATCAGGCGCTGCTGCTGACCTGCGGCAATCTGACTATGGACGTGATCACCCGCATCGTGACCCGGGGGGGCCGGACCATCAGCCTCACCGCGCGCGAGTTCGAGCTGCTCGAATACCTCATGCGTCACAAGGGGCGCGCCGTGTCCCGCGACATGCTCGTGCGCGACATCTGGCAGGAAGACGCCCGGGCCAACAACCTGGACAACGTCATCGACGTGCATGTGGCCCGCATCAGGAAGAAGATCGACCACGGACACACCACCAAGCTGCTCCACACCCTGCGCGGAGTGGGCTTTCAGCTCAAGAATCCCTGATCGCGGCTATTCGCCTATGGTCATGGGGGGATACATGCCTCTCTCCGGGCCGGACTGGAAGGGCTGGAGGATGTTGTAGCAGGCGTCCTGAATCTGTTGCGCGTGCCCGCGCGTTCCCTTTGTCCCGTCATAGTAGGCCCCGTTGGCTTCGAGGATGTGCTCGATGCGCACCTTGAAGGCGTCCACGAAGGCCTTGCCGTTGCCCGTGAAGGTCATGTTGCCAATGGCCAGACGGTCGGCCCTGGCCATGTCGTCGAGGTCAATGCACTGGGTCGAAAGGTCTGCCTGTCGGGTGATCAGGCCCCAGACCAGGGAGTTGTCCGGGATGGCGATGGGCTCGTCGGAGTCGATGATGGTGTGGGGCATGACGATGGAGTTGCGGCCTACGGTGATGTGCTCGGGTTTTTTGCCGTGCAGGAAGGCGTTGAAGCCCACGAAGACGTTCTTGGCGAGGTGGGTGTTGATGACCTTGGCGCCGTGGGCGGTAATGTCGAAGCCATCGTAGATCGAGTTGGAGATGTGGCAGTTCTCCTGGGCGTTGGAACCCTTGCCCATGACCGAGTTCTCGATGTGGACGCGCTGGGCCACCAGGGCGTTGTCGCCGATGACGCAGTCACCCTTGATCACGGAGTATGGGCTGACGTAGGAGTCGCGCCCCTTGCCCTCGAAGGGCTCGGGCCACACGGCCGAGTAGAGGGACACGAAGTCCTCCTCGCGTTTGGACGTGTGCTTGAAGAACTCGCCGGACAGGCCGCCGTTCTCGTCCATGGAGACGTATTTGCGCAGCACCTCGCGGGGAAAGACGTAGTTGAACTCGAAGACGTTCTTGTGGCGGACCCAGACGCGGCCTGGCTCTATGACCTGCCGCGAGACGCCGTCTGCCTGGACATAGGCGAACTCACCCACCACGCAGTTGTGGATGTAGGCGAAGTCCACGGTGGCGAAGGGACCGAGGAACACGCTCTCGGTGGTGGTGCCGTGGATGTTGGAGTAGTGCATGGCCACGGTGTTGAGAATCTTGAAGACCTCGGGGATCTCGGGATTCTTGGAGTGGTTGTGGACCAGGGTCTTGACTAGGTAGCTGTTGAGGATGCGGATGACCTCGTCGCTGAAGAGCCGGGTCTTGATGCCGTCGAATTCCACCACGTCGCCCTTGCGCTTGAGTTCGTCGCCCCGGATGTCGCTCTTGTAGAGCACCGAGTTCTCCACCAGGGTCCGGCCCAGGAAATAGGTGCCGCCCAGGCTCGAATTGATGAAGCGGAAGCTCACGGGGTGGTCGTTGGTCAGGGCGTAGAAGGCATAGAAGAGCAGGTGCCTTTCGCGGGGGATGGCGTTTTTCAGGATGGGCACCACGTCTATGCCCATATTCCTCAGATTGACGTTGACCCGTGAGGCGATGTGTTCAAGCAGTTCTTCGAGTCTTTCCATCCCCTGTTTTCTCCATATTCTTGGCTATTTGATTGAGAGATTGCTGAGCTTTCGGCGTCGATCGGCGGCCGTCATGGACAGGGCCGCCAAGACCAAAAATGCCATACTTGACCCACACAGTCGAGAAATTTCGATATGCCGGGGCCGTTGGTCTGGCGGGCAGTCCGTCACATGTCGTCGCAGGACTCCTCGCCCTTGGGCAGGGAGGCCATGCGCGCCTCGTGTGCGCCCACCAGCCAGTAGCTCGCGCCAAGGGCGAGGATGACCGCGCCCAGGGCGTAGATCTCGGAATGTCCGTAGACGCTGAAGTCGAGGACGATGACCTTTCGGGCCGCGGCCATGAGGGCTGTGGATATCACCAGCTTGAGGTGGATCATCCTGTATTCAAGATAGATGACGATGTTGGCGAATATCTCGATGGCGATGAGCACCGCCATGAAGGCCCCGAAGGTGGCCAGGATGTCGTTGATGTTGAGCAGGAACACGGGCGGGGCCATCAGCCGCTGGTAAAGCACCCAGATCACGTCGAGAATGCCCCAGAAGATGACCAGGGTCATGAGCACCGCGAGCACCCGGACCGACATGCGGATGAGCTTCCACAGCCGGTTGACCATGGGGTCGTTGAGGGAGCCCTTGCACTGCCTGCTGTCGAAGAAGAACATGCTGCACCTGCCTTGCTGCCCCGGGTTTGTGGATATTTGCGCGGGGTCTGTCATTGTGAAAGTTGCAGGTCGACAACGCTTTGTCAACAGTTGCCGGGCTGGCCGTCTGCTCGCGTCAGGGCGTGACCGGATCGTCGCGGTGTCGTCATGCGTCGGTCACGGGTTTGTGACTTGACGGGGACGGGCGTATCTGTACACTCCAATTATCAGAGCCTTGTGCATGGTGGCTGGGCGCGACAGAGACGGAGGACGCATGATACAATTCGACAAGCACTGGCATCACCTGGAAGGCGACGCGGTCGCCACCTTTTTGTCCGTTGACCCCAAGGCCGGGCTCGACCAGTTCGAGACCGAGCAGCGGATCAAACGATATGGCGAGAACATCATCACCGGCAAGCGGGTCAAGACACCGTTTGAACGGTTCATGCTCCAGTTCCATCAGCCGCTGGTCTACATCCTGGTGGTGGCGGGCGTGGTCACGGCCATCCTCGGCGAGTGGGTTGATTCGTCGGTGATCATGGCCGTGGTGCTGGTCAACGCCCTGGTGGGATATTTCCAGGAGGCCAAGGCGCTCAAGGCGCTGCAAGCGCTCTCGGCCAGCATGCGGGTCGAGGCCCTGGTCCTGCGTGCGGGCGAGCAGGTGCGCCTGCCCGCTTCCGCCCTGGTGCCGGGCGATGTGGTCATCCTGCGCTCGGGGGACAAGGTGCCCGCCGACGTGCGCGTCATCTCGGAGCGGGAGCTGCGCATCGACGAATCCACCCTGACCGGCGAGTCCGTGCCTGTCGAGAAGAAGGTCGCGCCGAGCCCCAAGGACACGGTGCTGGCTGACCGCCATTGCATGGCCTACGCGGGCACCCTGGTCAGCTATGGCCAGGGGCGCGGCGTGGTGGTGGCCACGGGTAATTATACCGAGATCGGGCGCATTTCCGGCCTCATCGACTCGGCCGACGAGCTTGAGACGCCCCTGACCCGCAAGATCACCAAGTTCAGCCACGTGCTGCTCATCGCCATCCTGGTCCTGGCCGGGTTGACCATGGTGCTCGGCCTGATCCGTTCCGAGCCCATGGACGAGATGTTCATGGCGGCCGTGGCCCTGGCCGTGGGTGCCATCCCCGAGGGACTGCCTGCGGCGGTGACCATCATCCTGGCCATGGGCGTGTCGCGCATGGCCCAGCGCAAGGCGGTCATCCGCAAGCTGCCTGCGGTGGAGACCCTGGGCGGGACCACGGTCATCTGCTCCGACAAGACCGGCACTCTCACCGAGAACCAGATGACCGTGCAGAGCGTCTATAGCGGCGGTACATTGTTCGACGTGTCGGGCATCGGCTACGGCTCCGAGGGCGGGATCACCGACCGCGACGGCGGCGACGCCCGGGGGAATAAGGCGCTGGAGGAATGCCTGCGCGCCGGACTGCTGTGCAACGACGCCAGGATTCGCTCGCGCGACGGGCAGCTGTATGTGGAGGGCGACCCCACCGAGGGGGCGCTTGTGGTTGCCGCTGCCAAGCTCGGCATGACTCTGGAGACAGAGGCACCACAGCGGCCCCGCATCGACGAGCTGCCCTTTGAGTCCGAGTGGCGGTACATGGCCACCATGCACGACACGGGCGACAGCGCGGTGGTCTACATGAAAGGGGCCGTGGAAAAGATTCTCGAATGCTGCTCCGGGGCCATGATGGCCGACGGCACCAACGGACCCCTTGATGCGGACGGCATCATCGAGGTCCAGCGCACCCTGGCGGCCAGTGGACTCCGGGTGCTGGCCCTGTCCCGCAACATTCTTCCCGACACGGGGGGGCTCAAGCGCGAGCACGCATGCATGGGCATGGAATTTCTCGGCTTGCAGGGCATGATCGATCCCCCGAGAGAGGAGGCGGTCAAGGCCGTTGCCGCCTGCCAGAAGGCGGGCGTGGCCGTGAAGATGATCACGGGCGACCATGCCCTCACAGCCGAGGCCATCGGCAAGAAGCTCGGCCTGAGCGGCTCCAACTGCACCCTGGGCCAGGACTGCCCGGTGCTCACTGGCCGCGACATCGCCGAGTTGAGCGACAAGCAGCTCATCGAGCGGGTGGGTGATGTGCCGGTCTTTGCCCGGGTTTCGCCCGAGCAGAAGCTGCGTCTGGTCATGGCCCTGCAGGCGCGCGGCGAGATCTGCGCCATGACCGGCGACGGCGTCAACGACGCCCCGGCGCTCAAGCAGGCGGACATCGGCATCGCCATGGGCATCAACGGCACCGAGGTGGCCAAGGACGCGGCGGACATGATCCTCACCGACGACAACTTCGCCACCATCACCGCGGCCGTGGAGGAAGGACGCGGCGTGTACGCCAACCTGATCAAGTTCATCGCCTGGACCCTGCCGACCAACGCGGGCGAGGGGCTGGTCATTCTCACCGCCGTCCTCTTCCAGACCGCGCTGCCCATCCTGCCGGTGCAGATATTGTGGATCAACATGACCACCGCAGTCTGTCTGGGCATGACCCTGGCCTTCGAGCCCAAGGAGCCCGGCATCATGGATCGGCCGCCCCACAGGCCGGACAGGCCCATTCTCGACAAGGTGGTGCTGCGGCGCATCGGGCTGGTCAGCCTGATGCTGCTCATCTTCGCCTTCGGGCTCTTCAAGTGGGAGCTTCTGAGCGGGTCCAGCCCGGAAAAGGCGCGGACCATCGCGGTCAACGTCTTCGTGGTCATTGAGGGCTTCTACCTTTTTAGCGCCCGCTCGTTCAGGCGCTCGCCCTTCGAGCTGGGGCTCGGGACCAACCTCTGGGTGGTGGGCGGCT
The DNA here is from genome assembly GCA_043824835.1 of Pseudomonadota bacterium. GTDB lineage: Bacteria > Desulfobacterota > Desulfovibrionia > Desulfovibrionales > Desulfovibrionaceae > Pseudodesulfovibrio. The sequence continues at coordinate 59,093 of JBDRSO010000077.1, forward strand.
TCGTTCTCATGATGCTGCTGCAACTGCTCTTCACCTATGTTCCGTTCATGAATGGGCTGTTTTCGAGCGCACCCATCGGCCTGTTCGACTGGGTCAAGATCACCCTGTGCGGCGTGGTCGTCTTCCTGATTGTGGAATTCGACAAGCGCCGCGTCGGCTCTGACGTGTGATGTCAGCGGCCGTCCCCCGGGCGGCCGCTTTCATTTGGCCCTGCTTCGGCGATACGGCCCAATGTCGTCTGCTGATTCAGGCAACTGCTTCACTTAACAGGAGAATATCAATGGAAAAGGTGCTTTTCATCTGCGTTCACAACAGCGCCCGCAGCCAGATGGCCGAGGCGTACCTGAACATGTTTGGCCAGGGCGAGTTCCAGGCCGAGAGCGCGGGCTTCGAGCCCACTTCCATCAACCCGCTGGTGGTGGAGGTGATGAAGGAGGAAGGGATGGACCTGAGCGGCAAGGAGACCCAGTCCGCTTTTGACCTGTTCCGGCAGGGGCGGATGTATGCCCACGTCATCACCGTGTGCAGCGATGGCGACGAGGCCCAGTGCCCGATCTATCCCGGCTTGGTCAACCGCATCCACATCCCCTTTGCCGACCCGGCCAAGATGCAGGGAACCAACGACGAGAAGCTGGCCCAAATCCGCGAGATTCGCGATGAGATCAAGGCGGCCGTGAAAGAGTTCGTCACCTGGGTCCGCTCCGGGGCCGAGGGCGACTTCGCCAAGCGCATCGGCAGATAGTCTGCCTTCATGCGGATTTTCGGCCCGCCGCCCCGTGGTATTTCGCCGGGCGGCGGGCCGCGTGGTGTTCCGCATTCCAGCCCTGGCATATTGACATGGCAGCGGGAGAGCAATAGTATCCGCGCAAAGGCTTATTCAAACGGAGCGACGCATGGTGCAGACGGACAGGGCCGCACGGATTTTCAAGGTGCTCTCGGTGGAGACGCGGCTGCGGCTCATCAACTTGCTCAGGCACCGCTCCCTGTGCGTCAATGCCCTGGCCCGGCGCCTTGGCGTGACTCCGGCGGCGGTGTCGCAGCATCTGCGGGTGCTGCGCGATGCGGATGTGGTCATTGCCGACAAGCAGGGCTACCATGTCCACTACCGGATCAATTCAGACACCCTGGCCCAGTGGGCAGGTGTCGCCCGGGTGGTGCTTGAGGCCTCCGATTCTACAGACGACGCGGATGCGTTCAGCCGGGTGCTGGTGCCCTACAGATCAGGGGAGTGACGGGGAGGGCGTGTCCCTTCTTTTTTTGCAGACGGAGAAAGTATATGCGCAGAGACTTGATCAGGCGATCCGCAACGTCCGGCATTGACCGGGCGGAGCGGCAGGATGCATCGGGAGAGCGGCCATGAACAGCGCAACAGGAACACCCTTGGCACCAGGGGCGGCCTCGTCCGCCTTTGGGGCTGGCAATGGGGCAGCGGGAACTGCCGGGGTAGCCGTGACCGTGCGCGGGCTGGCCAAGCGGTTCGGCGAGGTGGAGGCGGTCCACCAGGTGGATTTCTCCATCGCGCCCGGCGAATTGTTCGGCTTTCTCGGCCCCAACGGCGCGGGCAAGACCACGACCATCAACATGCTCACCGGGCTGGCCCGGCCAGACGCCGGGTCCATCGTCATCGACGGCATCGACTGCGTCAGGCATCCCCGGGCGGCCCAGCATCTCATCGGCGTGGTCCCTGACGAGAGCAACCTGTACCCGGAGATGACCGGTTACGACAACCTCTGCTTCTGCGCCGCGCTCTATGGCATGCGCAAGGCCGAGCGGTGCGAGCGGGCGCGTGAACTCCTCGACGTTTTCGGCTTGACCAAGGCGGCTCATCGCAGGTTCAGCGGCTATTCCAAGGGCATGAAGCGCAAGCTGACCATCGCGGCCGGGATGATCCACAGGCCGAGGATTCTCTTTCTCGACGAACCGACCACGGGCATCGACGTGGCCAGCGCCCGCCAGTTGCGCCAGCTCATCGCCGACCTGCACGCCGGGGGAACCACCGTGTTCCTGACCACCCACTACATCGAGGAGGCGGAGCGGCTGTGCGACCGCATCGCCTTCATCGTCGCTGGCCGCATCGTGCGGGTGGATACCGTGGCCGATCTGGTGCAGCCGGTGATGGACAAGCATGTGGTCCGCATCGCCTGCGATAACGGTACGGCCTGTGGCGCGGCATGTGGTGCTGGGGACGGGGAGGGCGGCATCGACACCCGGCTGGCCGCGGCCTTTCCTCATCTGCGCTTCACGCTCCAGGCTGGCGGCGGCATTCGTGTGGAGGGCGATGGCCCGGTGCGGGTGGGGCCGCTGGTGCGCTTTCTGGAGGACCAGGGAATCGAAGTGGCCGAGGCGCGGCGCATCAGGCCGAGCCTTGAGGATGTGTTCGTCGCCATCACCGGCATCGAGGCCGATGCCATGCGCGGCGAAAGGGAAAAGACGGGAGGCCCGCGATGAACCGATGGATCGCGTTCTGGAACATTCTGGTCAAGGACATGCGCACCTATTACATGAAGCCGCCCAACATCAGCTGGGGGCTGCTCTTTCCCCTGGCCTGGACCGGCATGTTCTTCATCCGCTCCGGCAGTGGGTTGGAGAGCGTGCCCGCGGTGCTGCCCGGGGTGGTGGCCGTGTCCATCCTCTTTGGCACCACCTCCATGCTGGCCGTGACCGTGACCTTTGAGAAGAAGAACCGGTCCTTCGAGCGGCTGCTGCTCGCGCCCATTTCCTTCGAGCTGCTCATGCTGGCCAAGACGAGCGGGGCGATCCTTTTTGGCGTGGCCAACGCCTTTGTGCCGGTGATCATGGCCGCCTTTCTCATGGACCTGTCGGCCGTGGACTGGCTGGTGTTCGTGCCCGCCGTGGTGCTCATCGCCGTGGCGTCGGCCTTTCTGGGTCTGTTCATTGCCGTGGCCGTGAGCGAGGTGTTCGAGGCCCAGACTTTTTCCAACTTCTTCAGGTTTCCCATGATGTTTCTGTGCGGACTGTTCTTCCCGGTCAGCGGGCTGCCCATGTTCCTCAAACCGCTGGCCTACGCCCTGCCGCTGACCTACGGGGCCGACGCGCTTCATGGCGCGGTGCATGGCGGCCATATGCTGCCCTACGCCGTGGATCTGGCCGTGCTGGGCGCGTTCTGCCTCGGGCTGTTCCTGCTCAGCCTGCGCAACATCCGGCGGCGCTGGATAGCCTGAGTCGGCGTGCCCCTTTCGCGCCCCGGACACAATGACGAGAGGCCGGACACCCTGGGGCGTCCGGCCTCGTGCATGGCGTCTGCCGGATGCTCGGTTGCGGCGTGAATAGGAAGCGTTCGAACTCTTCGGCCTCGGTTTCCCGGCCGTTCCCGGCGGCCAGGGGCAGGGGCTTGGGCCGGGCTATCATCTGGCCCGGCGCGCGGTTCGCTCCATCTCCGTGCGTACATAGTCGGACAGCGCGTTGGCGAAATCGGAATAGAGGCGCAGATGCCCCAGGTCAAAGGGCGCGGCAAGCCGCGTCAGGCGCAGTATGTCCCCGTCCTCGGCGGCGTGCGGCCAGATCCCGGCGAAAAAGAACCCTGCCTCCTCGGCGCGTCCGCACAGGTCAGGCGTGGCTGCCTGGGCCAGAGGTAGGTCGATGTCCACCTTCTCGGCCCCGGCGATTTCCATCAGATCAATGGCCGCCCGCTGGACTTCCGGCCACTGCCGAGCGTCGGCGCGTCTGATGCGGATCATCCCCTTCTTGAGCCCCATGTCAAAGGAAACCGAATAGTCCCCCGGCAAGTCGTCCGGCTGTGGGGCGGCAGGAAGCAGGATTTCGAGCGGTCTCCCGATGTTGGCGTAGATGCGCTCCACCATCTCTCGATGCCGGACCGGCACATGGACCCGAGCCAGTGGCGGCGTGGTCAGATACATGAAGCAATGCAGGTAGGATTCCCGTTGTCCGGGTTTTTCGTCCAGTCCCAGTCCCTTGAACTGCCGGGGCGGGCAGGCTGCCAAGTCCAGGCCGCAGGGCCTGCCGCCCGCCTCCATTGATTGCCGCTGGCTGATGGGGTGGCTGGTCACCGGGTTCAAGGCTAGGCCGAAGAGACCCATCTCCCGCGCTCTGCCCACAAGAGATTCGAACAGGGAGTCCATTATCTTTCTGCCCCGGTGGGCCGGGGAGACCACCAGGAGCGCCAGTTCCGCCATGGGCACTGGCTCCGGTCGCAACAGTCCCGCATGCCCGGCCACCTCTCCGTCCTCGCCCACCGCCACAAAGCTGATGAGCTTGCCGGTGCCTACCAGGTGCAGCATCCCTTCCGGCCTGTAGAAGGCCTCATTCTTGTAGGAATATCCGTAGGCCAGCCAGAATATCCGGGCCACCTGCATGGCTTCGCCGGGCCGGATCGCGCGCGTCTCGTAGCGTTGCATCGGGGTCTGCGCAATCTCCTCCCTGACCATGGGTCGCGCCTGGGCCATTCCTGACGCTGCCAACGCGTCCACGCCCGGCAGGCGCTTCACCAGACGCAATGACTTGCCTTGCCGACCGTGATTGATCCAGGACACCTCGTCCACTACGTGCCGGATGAGCTTCAACCCCAGCCCCCCCGTCCATCCCGGCTCCACGGCGGGTTCCGGCTCTGCCGTTTTGAGAATCGACGGGTCGAACGGAAGCCCTTCGTCCCGGAAATCCAGGACCAGTTCGGAATCTCGAATCTCGCCGCCGATGAGCACGTCGCCTCGCGTGCCGTCCGGATAGGCGTGGTCGCAGATGTTGAGGAACGCCTCCTCCGTCGCCAGTTCCAGGGCCGCGATCTCCCGTCTGGCCAGCCCGACGGTTTCGGCCAGTTGCCTGACATGCCCCTGCACTAGGGCCAGGAGCCGCTCCTGCGCCGGAACCCGCAACTGCGTCTGCAGAGAGTTGGACATGACTTTCCGGTCCTCCCGTTTCAGTAAGAGTGTTGGCGCCAGACAAACGCCGAGTCGTCGAAACAACGCGCAAGAAAGAGGATTGCACTGCGAAATCAATGGTTTCCGATGGATGAGACTGCCTCACCGTACCGGCCACCGCCACGGACCATACGCCGGAATATGGTGGATTTCCAGGAGTAATGAGTCAGTCCGCTGGGGTATCGTGATGGATTCGGGAGTCGTCCGGCCTGCCCTTGCGGATCGGCCAGGATTGCTGCCTCGCAACCCTGACCCAGAGGGGTCAAACCACGCCGAAAGAAGACGATGCGTAACTTGCCGGATAAAAAAGAAAAAGAGTTGCAGCTTGTTAGCCGCAACCCTTGATCATTCTGGTGCCGAAGAGAAGACTCGGAACTTCTCGTTTTTCGGCAGAGCGGCAATGCTTTGATTTTATTTGTCTATTCTATTTCGGCGTGTCCTTTGTGCATGGGGAATGACCTAGCATTTTGACCCGGCTTCAGCAAGGGGGAGTATCTATCTCCTAATTTGTCCATGGTGATCAGAGCCGACAGGCCGTAATGGTGAGATCAATTCGACCCTTTGCCGTAAGCCGGAAGAACTGGCTGTTCGCGGGCTCCCGCTAGGTGCCAAGGCCCGCGCGGCCATCTATTCCCTCCGGGGGCAGCGCCGTACGCCGTACAGCACCGAGGTGAACATGCCCTGCATGAAATGCTCGTTGTGCACGGCGGCCGCCACGCTCCTGACGGCCTCCACCCACACGCCGTTACGGTTGCCGCCGGTGACCACGATGACTGGGGTGATGCCGTTTGCCCGGAATATGGCAACGTATCACTACAGGACCGTGCCCTTGCCCAGGGGAAGCAGCGGCTTGCACCGGCCCATGCGTGGGGTGGACCCGGCGCTCTCCACAATGGTCGCCATCATCACGGTTTCGCCGCAGTCCAGAAATTCGCACAAGGAGTGCACAAGGGCTTTCATTCGCCGGTTCCTCCAGACATTTCATGCCCCCGAGCCGAAACCAGTATGTCCCAAGAATGGGAGGCCCGGCAACTGCTTCCGAAGGCCGGAGGCTTCCGATGTTAGATAATTGAAAGATGCGGCTAGTAGGGAGCCCCAAGAGAGGGAAAAGGCCCTTCTGTGACGAAGCACCCAAGAGCATCCCACGACCCATTTCAGGGGAGATTCAAATGAGCACTGCCGACAGGTCATACGACTTACCAATCAGCACGCAGTTCAGCTGCGTCACGGTGGTGGACTTCAAAGAGTTCTTGAAATCATTCGATATGATATCAGACATTGCCCTTCTGATCCTGCCCGATGGAAAAGTGATCGGCGTCAACCATGCCGGGTGCGAAACCCTCGGCTTCAAACCCGAAGAATTGATCGGCAATAATGTGTCCGACATCGAACTCGGAACATCATTCAGGGATGCCATGGCCGATGCCTCGCCCTATCCCACGCGCAAAGCCGTCACCTACGAAACATCATACGAGCGAAAGGATTCTCCCGCACTTCCCGTCGAGGCGATGGCGAATCCCGTCGAAATAGGCAACGAATCCTATTGGTTGATTGTCGCCCGCGACATTTCGAAAAGAAAGAGATGGGAGGAAGCGCACCGACTATCCATCCAACTCGCCAGACACGACCTGTTCACTTCTCTGGGTCTCGTCATTGGTTTTGCCGACGACCTCAAGGAGGACGACAATCTCGCCGCGCCCCAAAAAACAGCGCTCGAACTGATCCTCAAAGCAGGCATTCACATGAGGAATTACCTTAACATCGCGGACAAAATGGTGGAAATTGAAAGCAAAACCTACAGACCGCAGGCAGCTTCGTTCGACCTGCTTGAAGTCATTGACGGCACCATATCTGAACTCCAGACTTTCATAAAAAAGAAAGGGTCTGTCATTGTTATCAGGAACAGCTCACCTGATGTGACGGGAAATGGGTTCACCATCAGAGGAGAGGAGGCCCTTATCCATGTCATGGTCTGCAATTTGTTAAAAAACGCCATTGAAGCCGCCCCGTCTTTCAGTAAGATTCGCGTCACTCTCGAGAAAACCTGCGGGCAGCAGTGGTCCATGGAGATACACAACCCCGGCATGATCCCGGTCGAAGTGCAACCATGCGTATTTGAGAAATATACCACGTCGGGCAAGGCGAGGGGCGTGGGGCTCGGCGCATACTCGGCCCACTGCATCGCATGCATCCATGGCGGAACCATCAAATTCATCACCTCCGCCAGCCATGGGACCACGATGACCGTCTCCATCCCATCCAGCCAACCAGGCAACTCGCCGCACAATCGAGACTCTTATGTGATATAGCAATGTTTCAGGGCTTGCATGTCCCGCCCAAATCCCTGAATAGATCCGGCAAGCTCCTCGATTCAAAGCTACTGATAGCAGAACGTATGCCGACTTGCTTTATTCTCCCTCCATTTTTCAGAATTCCGAGAATTGACAACGCGCCAAAAAAAAGCCAACATCTTATACCTATAGGGGAAAATTGACATCGGATCGCCATACGCCTCGGATGTCTCGGAGATGATATAGCCGGGGAGATGGTGGCCACAGATGAGTCGGATGATTATGCGCAGGGAGGGGCTGCAGCACTGTGTGCTGCTTGACCAGACGGATTATCGGATACTGCTCATCGAGGCCCAGGCGGGCCAGGGGAAAACCGTCCTTGCAACCCAGTTCGACGAATCCTCTTCGAGACCGTTCGCCTGGACCACGTGCGCCACATCGGACTCGGTTCCAAGATCATTTTTCGAAAAACTTGTCCAACGCATTGCCGACACTGTTTCAGTTTTTTCCAAACACAATGTTCTCGCCACCATCCAGCAGCAGCTCACCGTCGACGAATTCGTCGACATCGCCACCAGGCGGTTGGCGGCCGAGCTTGAACACTGCGCCGCACCTCTTACTATTGTCATCGACGATGCCCACCTGCTGGAAGAATCGGACCAGGCGATGGATCTATTGCGGACAATAACGAAGAGTACGCCCAATCACGTCAAATTCATCATTCTCTCCAGGTTTCCGCTCACCCATCACGACGGGCCCCTCTTCCCAGTCAAAGATGTCCTGAAAATCGACAAATCCCTCCTCGCGTTCACCCGTGAAGAGATCGCCATGCTCTACAACGAACATTTCGCAATTCCTGTAGACACGCGCAAGGTGAACGATCTGCTTGATGCCACGGAAGGCTGGATTGCCGGGCTGACACTCCTGCGGTCTTCGAACACTATCCAACGACTGACGGGCGAGGAGCAACTAAAACCATTCGCCGTGTATTTTGACGAGCTCATGATCCCGACCCTCACCCCGCGGGAACAGAAAGAAGTGTTACTGCTGTCGCTGCTGGAGGAGATTAGGGGGGACCACATGAACTTCCTCGTTTCCGGAAACGTGGTGAGATGGGTTGCCGAAATGGTCGGCAAGAACTGCTTCGCCCGCGCAAGAGAGGAAGCCGGGCAACTCGTATATCGTCTTCACCACATTTTCCGGGATTATCTTTCCTGGCAAGTCGACGAACAGCTGTCGGAGAACGAGAAGCAACGTTTCCTTGTCAGCGCGGGCGAACTGCACCTGAAAAACGGAGCCGCCCTGGATGGATTAGGGCTCTTCGTAAAAGCCCGGGCATGGGACAGCCTCGCGCGCGGACTTGAAACGCATTGCATCCCCCTGCTTGTCACGAACGCGCAGCACCCCCTGATGAAGATATTGGCGGAAGTCCCGGAGGAGGTTAGCACCAACAGCCCGTGGATATGCTTCGCTCAAGGAGCGACCCTGTTCGCAATGAAACCTGCAGAAAGCGAAGCGATCATGCTCCGCGCCCTCGAGTTGTGCAGGACACATGAAGAAAGAACAGTCGAACTCCTGACCATCTGCTTCCTTATCAATTTCAATATCTTCATCCGAGGAGAGTTCCAAAGGAAAGTTCACCTCCTCAATCGTTCCGCAGACTTGTTCCAGCAATTACGAAATGATATGTCAGACGCCGCTGTCGGTATCTGCGCCAAGGCCATAGCTCTCGGCCGGGTCTATTACGAAAGCAACTTCGATGACGCAGAGCGACACTCGCACATTGCAGAAAAAGTTTTCAATGACGTCGCCGACATCAATCCAGAGCTTGTCATCATGCGAATCCTCATCCTTGGGCATAAAGGGGACTTGAACAAGGCCTTGGATGTCCTTTCCGCCTCCTTCAGGCACGCCAACTCGACCTTGATCAGTCCGACGACACGTTTTTCCCTGATGATCATCCAGGCAAACTATCTGCTCATGGCTGGGCGATTCGACGCCTATCGCGCCTTGCGCCACATGCTTGATAGGGACTGGCACGAATTCATGGAACACTCGTACCTAGGCGTCTTCGTCAAGATTTGGGATATTGACCTTCTTATCCAGCAGGGCCGCTACGACGAGGCGGTTCAGCGGATACTGCAACACCCCTATCCCATTGATGCGTATCCTGCGCACATGACGAGTCAGTTGAAACACTACGAAATGCTCGCCTATGCCCATCTCGGCCGTTACGAAGACATGGACATGACCATGCGCGAAGCATTACGACTTCGCACAAAGAGCGGCGGACCCTACTTCATACAACTAACGCACGGCCTGACCATGGGGGCGCTGTCACTTGCGGGGCGGTACCGCCAGGCGCAACGTATTTTCGACAAGTATCACAAGACTGCCGACCAATTATTCCAGGCCCCTTTGATTTTCTCCTACAGGGCAGCAATGAATCTGAGTAGGGGCAAACCGGATGAGGCCCGATCGGATGTCCGGCGTATGCTTGAACATCTGGTCCGCTTCGATAGCGTTCATTTCTTTGGCTGGTCGCCCGACATCATGAAGCCTGTACTCGCCTTCGCTGTCCGGGAGGAAATCCACCCGGCCTATGCGAAGATGCTGGCTCGGCACCAAATGGCATGCGACATTCTTGATGACGGGACAATCATTCCGCTTCTGCGAATTGGAATAGTGAATGGCGTGACCCTCTCGCTCGGAAACACGGAAATTCCCATCGCGGCGATCACCCCGATGTGGCAACGCATTGTTACAATGCTGGCGCTGGCCCCCCATCGCTCGATGGCGATCCAGGACATCCAGTCTGACCTGTGGCCCGAACAGGACCCCGTGGACACACGCTCCAAGATGGATGTCACCATCTCGCGCTTCAGAAGCAAGTTGTCCGACTATTTCGGAAAAGGAGCGGGAAAACTCTACCTCCGCACGGAAGGCCAGCGATTGCGGCTGGCGCATTGCGAAATCGATTGCGAAAATATCATGTTTTACGCACGGGAAGGTCTTGGCTTCGCCAGCGCCGGGAAACCCTGGCGGGCGCATGCGTCCTTCTGTAGCATGAGGAGTTGGATGGGGGAATCCAGCAACACCATCTTTCCCCCACTCAACCTTCCGGGGACCATCGTGAACACGGTCATTGAAGCCCTGATCGAATGGGTGCGGACGCTGAAAGAATCGAACGCCCACGCTGAGGCCCTCGACATCACGGCAAAGGCCCTCGCCGCCGACCCGATAAACGACACGCTCCAGCGGGAAAGGTACAATCTGCTCATCAGCCTCAAACGTCCGGGCGAAGCGGCCAGAAGCTTGAAGGAGTATCGGTCAACATTGAAGGCTCATGATTTTTCCGAGGACGAAATAGACCTCACGATCGACAATCTTCTGTCGGGCGCAGCCTAATCCCGGAGATTCTCGATACAGTATGTCGAACGCCATGAAGTCCTGGAACATTGCCGCATTCTTGACCGATCCGACTATCGGATACTGCTGATCGAAGCCCAGGCCGGACAGGGAAAGACGGTTCTGGCAACCCAATACTCGGAACAGACGGCGATCCCATCGACTTGGATTTTCTGCGACTCCCAGAACGCCGACCCCATACTGCTGTTTGAAAAACTGCTTGCGGCCATCAAGAGACACATCCCCGCCTTCGACGACGAAAGGGTCCGCCGTACGGCACACAAGGCTTCGCTCAACAAGGACACGTTGGCGCTTGTCCTCTCGCGCCTTCGCGGTGAACTGGCTGCTCTGGAGCCCTCATCCCCTTGACTTCTCGTCATCGAGGACACGCACCTCCTGCATCAGTCGCCCACGGCCCTCAGCCTACAGGGCAGCCTGACACCCATGGAGTTCGCCATCCATTCCGGGCAATTGCCCGGAATGGATGGGCTGGAAAGACGCCGGGAACTCACACAAGCCCGGACCTAAAACGGGGTGTAGTGAGATAGTTATAACCATCTCACTACACGCAACGATATGACATCTCGTGTCAAAGTTAAAAGTAATAATGCCATCCGAATGCGGCAGAGGTTCCTTGGTTTGTATTGTTATTCTTCGAATTTTTTTTATCTTTAAAGAATGTAGAAATATACCCGACTTCAATATTGAAGCCCACCTCTGGTATTTCTGCAAAAGAATACTCCCATCCAACACCAGGCTGAACGAGAAGTGTCCCATCTGTTTCTCCGTTTGAGGTGTACTCTTTGTAGCCGATTTCACCAAACCCGTAAAATCTCGAGTTTTCCTTGGTTACAAAGGAATACATTCCTTTGCCGCTGACATCCCAAGAGGACTTGTCTCTGCTGCCCCCATTTGTGTCAGAGTTGTAGAAGCTAACGAACCCTTCCATTCCATAAGTATCATCTACCCAATAACGCCCGGAAATCCCGTGCCTAAGGTAACCATTTGCACTGCCGTTAACCGCATATCCAATGCCAAATTTGCCGGAGGCTACATTGATGTCGTCATTACACAATCCCGGCACGGCAAAGCTGATTGCAAGGAGAGCTGCGAGAAGTCCAGAAATAACACGTTTCATAGGAACCCTTCCTTTTAAGATTGGACGTTTGCACAAAGAACTGTTGCGCAACGTATTGGAAGGTTCTTACCTAAATCGAGCGGAGGGTCCTCGTTGAAGTCTCCTCGGCAAAGAACGGGGGGAGTTGGGCTCCAAAGATGGTGCGACTGAAAACGGCTTGGTTGTCGGGCAGGAAAAAAAGGCCCATTTCAGTTGTGGAAACGGGTTTT
>JBDRSO010000078.1:0-8291 GCA_043824835.1 Pseudomonadota bacterium
GTTGAAAATGCATTTCTCCACCTGAAGCGTTGGCGCGGCATAGCAACTCGGTATGCGAAGAATTCAGCCTCGTTCCTTGCGGCTATTCACATCCGGTGCATTTCCCTTTGGGCTGGAATCTCGTGACTACACTATCTAGCAGCTTTAATTGCTATTGTATGTTGCAACTGCTTGTCCCTACTTGAAAGGGTAGAGTTCCCGTCATAGTGAAATCGATCGATTTTCAGCAATTGTTTTTTGTAAAGTGGGTAGCAATAGGGTAGCAAAACGAAAAAGGGTTTACGACGATCTGTCGTAAACCCTTGTCTTTCCTGGTCGGGATGAGAGGATTTGAACCTCCGGTCTCTGCGTCCCGAACGCAGCGCTCTACCAGACTGAGCCACATCCCGTTGGCGTGAGAGGGGTGTTTAGCCCAGCAGGTGTGAAAAGGCAAGGCAAAAAATGAGAAGGGTGCAAGGCGATGGACAAAGCAGGTAAATACGCCTATCATTCCCGTTTGGAAGATTGAGCGGAAAATGTCACGTTTACGCGATGGCCGCGACCGAAGATATCGGGTATGGATATGGTGGATTCGCACCGCTGGGAACGCCTTGAGCGTCAGGGCCGGGAACCGTAAGGAGACGCATTGGTGATAAAAGTTCTTGTCGTGGATGATTCCGCCTTCATGAGGAAGGCCATCAGCACGATGCTTGGCAAAGACCCGGGAATCAAGGTGGTGGGAACGGCGCGTGACGGGCTTGAAGGCCTGGAGATGGTACGCCGCCTCGACCCCGATGTCGTGACCATGGACATCGAGATGCCAAAGATGGACGGCCTGACCGCCCTGAGGCAGATCATGATGGAGGCCCCAAGGCCGGTGCTCATGGTCAGCTCGCTGACCACCGAGGGCGCCGAGGCCACCCTCAAGGCCATGGAGCTGGGCGCTGTCGATTTCATCCCCAAGCAGCTTTCCAAGGTTTCTCTCGACATCGTCAAGATCGAGAAGGACCTCATTGAGCGGGTCAAGACCGTGGCCGCGCGCAAGATGCGTCATGTGTCGGCGCGCACTGCCGCGCCCAGGCCCGCCGCGACCGCCGCGCCCAGACCGGCCGTTACCCCGACGGGAAGGCCGGTGCGTGATGTGGTGGCAATAGGCGTGTCCACGGGCGGTCCTCCCGTGGTCCAAAAGATCCTCTCGTCTCTTCCGGCCGATTTCCCGGCCGCCATCGTTATCGCCCAGCACATGCCTGCGGCCTTCACCGGCCCCTTTGCCAAGCGGCTCGACGGTGTCAGCAAGATCACGGTCAAGGAGGCGGAGAACGGCGATGTGCTCCGGCCCGGTTTCGCCTATGTGGCCCCGGGCGGCAGGCATATCGTCCTCGACCAGCGGGTGAGCCGGGTGGACGTGGTGGTCACTGACCAGCCAGCCGATGCGCTCTACAAGCCCTCTGCCAACGTGCTCATCAGCTCCGTGGCCCAGGCCGTGGGCAAGCGCGGGCTCGGTGTCATCCTGACGGGCATGGGCAGCGACGGCTGCGAGGGCGTGCGCGAGCTCAAGGGGCGCGGCGGGCGTGCCTTGGCTCAGAGCGATTCCACCTGCGTGGTCTATGGCATGCCCAAGGCCATCGTCGATGAAAACCTGGCCGACGAGATTGTCGATCTCGACGACATGGCCGAGGCGATCATCGCGAATCTGTACAAGTGATTGCACGCCGGTCTGACCGGCGAATCCATTTTCTGGGGAGGGTTGACCACATGGCGGGGTGCACCGATTACCTTTCGCTGCTGAAGAGCGAGGACAAGGAGATCGTCCGCGAGGGCGCGTTTCGCGCGGGCGAAGACAACTGTGTCGAGGCCGTGGGGCTGCTGGCGGAGCTGCTGCTGACCAACCACCTGGGCGTGCAGGAGGCGGCGGATAGCTCGCTGCGCAAGATCGGCGGGCGCGAGACCGTGCTGGCGGTGTTGCCGCTGCTGCGCTCCGATGAGGCCCCGGTGCGCAACCTTTCCATGGACATTCTGCGTGAAGTGGGCGGGCAGGACATGCCCTCGCTCGTCACCCTCATCCACGACGCCGACCCGGACATCCGCATTTTCATGGCCGACATCCTCGGCTCCACGGCCAGCCCGCTGGCTATCGAACCCCTGTGCGACGCCCTGCTCAAGGACCCCGAGGTCAATGTCCGCTATCAGGCGGCCGTGAGCCTGGGCGAGCTGGGCATGGCCGAGGCCGCGCCCTGCCTGAACAAGGCCATTGAGGACGAGGAGTGGGTGCAGTATTCGGTGATCGAGGCCCTGACCAAGATCGGCCACGCAAGCTCGGTGGGCGCGCTGGTCAAGGCATTGGACCACGCTTCGGACCTTGTCGCCTCCATGATCATCGACTCCCTCGGCGAATTGGGCGACATCAAGGCCGTGACCATGCTGCTTCGGCGCATGGACGAGTCGCCCACGGCCCTGCGCAACAAGATCGTCAAGGCCGTGGTCAAGATTCTGGGCGGCAAGTCCCTGAACCTGCTCAGCGTGAACGAGCGCGAGCGGTTCCGCGAGTATCTGCTCGTGGCCCTGCGTGACGAGGACGGGGAGATACAGGACGCCGCCATCCAGGGGCTGGCCCATGTGGGCGGCGAAGAGGCGTCAGAGGGCATCCTGCGCATTGCGGCCGGGCTGGACCAGGACAGGGACCAGGAGCGGCTGGGCATCATCATTGGCTGTCTGGCGGTCATAGGGATGACCGATGCCCTCAAGCGCGCCATGCTTGGCGAGGACGAGAACGTGGCCCATGTGGCCGTGCAAGTGTTTTCCATGATCTCCCCCGAATCCTGCGGCTGCGACGACGAGGTTTGCCGCGTGCTCATGGAGGCCTTCTGGAAGGTCTCTTTGCCCATCCAGCGCCAGATAGTCGGTGTGGCTGCCGAGAGGGGCAACGAGCACTCCAGGGATTTCTTCATCAGGATTCTCGACGAGCACAGCGACGGCACCGTGCTCAAGAGCGCGGTCTATCTGCTGGGCGAGAAGCTGCGGCTGGCCGAGGTGGCTGACCGTATCTTCCCGCTGCTCGATCATCAGTACGATGATGTCAAGGAGGCCGCCCTTGAGGCGTGCATCGCCATCAACGGTCCCCTGGTGCGCGACCGTTTCGCGACCATGTACGGGAGCCCTGAGCCGATTCATCGGCTGATGGCG
The DNA here is from genome assembly GCA_043824835.1 of Pseudomonadota bacterium. GTDB lineage: Bacteria > Desulfobacterota > Desulfovibrionia > Desulfovibrionales > Desulfovibrionaceae > Pseudodesulfovibrio. Next base: position 3,163 of record JBDRSO010000078.1, read on the forward strand.
ACCTACGCCCTGGGCAAGCTCGGCGTCTCGGCCAATATCGACATCCTCAAGCGGGCCTTGGACGATGCCGTGCCCGACATCCGCAAGGTGGCTCTGGAGGCCCTGGCCTCGGAATGCGACGTGAATGACGACTGGCAGCCCCTGGTCCTTTCCAGGCTGGGCGACGAGAGCAAGGATGTCCGCCTCACCGTCATCGAGATCCTCGGGAAGTGTTTCTCCGAGAGTTCCGTTCCCTACCTGATCAATGCCCTGGAGGACGAGGACGACTGGGTCAAGATCAGGGCCATCGACGCTCTGGGCGAACACCGCTCGGCCCAGGCCGTGCCACGCCTGATCGGCATGCTCGACAACCCGAACCGGTTCGTGGTCATGAAGCTCATCGAGGCCCTGGGCAGCATCGGCGGCTCCACCGTCTTCCGCGCCCTGCTGGACATCGCCAACGGCGACGAGTACGAGCTGGTCAACGCAGCCGAGGAAGCCATCGCCAGAATGCAGGAATCTCAGGAATAGGCGGACCCGATGTCCTCGCTTTTTTCAAAGACCATCTCCCTTGGCAAGGAACTCAAGATCACTGATCAGGAGTTCGTTAACCTGAGGGACTTCATTTACGAGCAGTGCGGCATATATATTGCCGACAACCGCAAGTACCTGCTGGAAAACCGGCTGGGAAACAGGTTGAAGAAGCTCAACCTCAGGAACTTCGACGAGTACTACAACTATCTGCGCTTCGACGTGGGCAAGGCTGCGGAGATGAAGAAGCTCTTCGAGGTCATCACCACCAACGAGACCAGCTTCTATCGCAATCCGCCCCAGTTGCAGGTGTTCCAGGAGAAGGTGCTTGCCGATGTGCTGGAGGGCTGCCGGGCCAGCGGGCGCAAGCTGCGCATCTGGTCGGCTGGCTGCTCCACCGGCGAGGAGCCCTATACAATTTCCATGATCATCCACGATCTGCTCAAGGCCGATGTCGCCAACTGGGACATTCGCATCACGGCCAACGACCTCTCCGAGCGGGTGCTCGAATCGGCGCGCAACGGCGTGTACAACGACTACGCACTGCGCACCACGCCAAAGGAGATCGTGCAGCGGTATTTCGAGCAGGAAAACGGGCTCCATGCCGTCAAGCCGGAGGTGAAGCGGCTTGTCTCGTTTGGTCAGATCAATCTGCGCGACAGGGTGCAGCTCAAGCGGGTGGAGCGTTCCCAGATCGTTTTCTGCCGCAATGTCATCATCTATTTCGACGACGCCATGAAGAAGCAGGTCATCAGCGCCTTCTACGACAATCTGCTTCCCGGCGGATACTTGATCATCGGGCATTCGGAGTCGTTGCACAGCATCACGCGCGCCTTCAAGCCAATCCATTTTCCGGGTGCCATCATTTACAAGAAAGAGGAGTAGGCACCATGCCCGCTGGGCGGGGGGCCTGCGCCCACCAGAGGATTTGATAAAACGATGGATTCCGTGTTACTGGACCAAGGGGGAATCATGGCGAAGCATATACTGATAGTGGACGATTCAAAGACGGTACGCAACCTGGTTGCCTTCATCATGAAAAAGGAAGGGTTCAAGGTCACCACCGCCGAAGACGGGCTGGACGGCCTCGAAAAGCTCTATAGCGCGGCCGAGGTCGACCTCATCGTCTCCGACATCAACATGCCCCGCATGGACGGCCTGACCTTCATCAAGACCGTTCGTGAGCAGGAGGCATACAGAGACATCCCCATCGTGGTCCTCTCCACCGAGGGCCAGGACAAGGATATCCAGACCGGCCTGACCGTGGGGGCCAACCTTTACATGGTCAAGCCCGCCCAGCCCGAGAAGCTGGTGCGCAACGTCAAGATGCTGCTTGGATGACCCGCGAGCCGGGGAACGCGAGATATTGTAATGGGAAGCCGCACCTGAACCGTTGACAGGCGGCCGCCGCAAGAGGGAACTTGATGAGCCAGGACTTTCTCGATCCAGAAATCTTATCCGATTTTTTTGTTGAGGCGAAAGAGCACTTGGAGACCATCGAGCCCAATCTGCTCGAACTGGAAAAGGCGCCCGACAACCTTGGTCTGCTCAACGAGATTTTCCGTCCGATGCACTCCCTCAAGGGCGCGTCCGGCTTTCTTGGGCTCAACAGGATAAACGGCCTAGCCCACAAGGCGGAAAGCATTCTCGACGAGCTGCGCCAGGGGTCCATGCGTGTCACTGGCGGGATCATGGACCTGATCCTCTCGGCCACCGATGCCCTGCGCACCATGGTGGACAACCTTGAGAACCGCGGCGTCGAGGGTGATGTGGACACGGCCCCCATCATCGCCAGGATCGAGGCCGCTCTGGCCGGCACCCTCGACGATGGCGACGCGCCCCTGGCCAAGCCGACGGCCAACCCCGCTTCGGGTGATGAGCCCGATGTCTTGGAGCCGGTCGTCGAATACTTCGCCGCAGCGGAAACCCAGCCCGAGGACGTCGCTTCCGAATCGCAACCCGCGCCCCAGGCGGTCCACACGGAAAGAGTCGCCATGAAAGCATCGTTTCACCCCCTGCCCGATCCCGATTTTGACGACGCCCCCTACGGGCTGAGCACCGTGGGCGAAGGCCACCTCGCGGACTTCCTGGAGGAGGCCACGGAGATCATCGAAAATCTCAACCGCTGCCTGCTCGCCCTTGAGGGCAACCCGGACGACAGCGAGGAGATGATCAACGACACCTTCCGCTATTTCCACAATCTCAAGGGCAACAGCGGTATCATCGGGTTCAAGGAACTCAACTCCCTGACCCACGAGGCCGAGACCCTGCTCAACAAGGTCCGCAAGGGCGACATGGAATGCGGTCGGGGACTCATCGATCTGCTCCTCTCCTCGGTGGACCTGATCGAGGAGTTGGTGGGCAAGGTAGATGTGGAGACCAACCGTGTCACCCCGGTGGACACCTCGGTCATGGCCCAGCTGCTCCAAAAGGTGACCGAGGAGGGCGATGTGGCGGTGGTGGCCGAGGCCCTGGCCGCCATCAAGGGAGAGCACCACGAGCCGGACAGGGAGGCGACACCCCCGGCGCCTGCGGCCGAGGCATCGCCCAAGGCGGCCCCGGCGGGCGGAGCAGGGGGCAAGGATGCTTCGGCCTCGCCCTCGGACTATGATCCCGAGGACGTGGCCCTGTTCCTTCAGACCATCAAGCAGCAGCTTGAGAGCGCGGCCACGGCCCTGGCCATGCTCCGCGAGGACGCCGGGCAGTTAGACATCGTGGACGGCCTGTTCCGCACCTTCCAGACCATCCAGAACTCGGCGGGCTACATGGGCCTGGCCGAGATCAAGGAATATTCGGCCCGCACCGTGGGGCTGGTGGACCAGGGGCGCAAGAGCAACATTGATTTCAGCCTGATGCTCGATATCCTCGACCAGGAGTTCGCCATCCTCAAGGACATGCTGCTCAAGGCCATGGCCGACATCTCGGGCGAACCCGTGACCGACCCGACGAGCGCCCTCGTTGCTGGAGGCAAGCCTGCTTCCAAGCCCGCCCCCAGGCCCGCACCGGCCGCCCCCAAGGCCGCGGCAGCGCCAAAGCCCGCCCCCCCGGCCCGGCCGGAACCAGATTTCGAGGACGAGCCCGACGACAATGGCTACGTCGCGCCCGCACCCCAGACGCGCCCGGCACAGGGGGCGTCCAAACCCGCACCCAAGCCCGCCGGTTCGGCGGCCAAGGTATCCATGGCAAACGCTCCAAGCACAATCGCTTCCGGCGCAGGGGCGGCGGCCGCCGCCCAGCAGACCAAGCCCAAGGCGTCGAGCACCATCAGAGTGGATCACCACAAACTTGACCACCTGATGAACGTCATCGGCGAGCTGATCATCAACCGCAACCGCTACTCCATGCTTGCCCGCGCCCTTGAGGATGGCCACGAGGACGTGCATGTGGTGGCCCAGCAGCTGACCGAGACCACCTACGCCATGGCCCGTATCTCCGACGACTTGCAGGACACCATCATGAAGGTCCGCATGGTGCCGGTGCAGACCGTGTTCTCGCGCTTCCCGAGACTGGTTCGCGACCTGAGCCGCAAGAGCGGCAAGCAGGTGGAGCTGATCATGGAAGGCGAGGAGACCGAATTCGACAAGAGCGTGGTCGAGGAGATCGGCGATCCGCTGGTGCATCTGGTGCGCAACGCCGTGGACCACGGCCTGGAGGACGAGCAGGAGCGCATCCAGGCGGGCAAGAAGCCCAAGGGACATGTCTGGCTGCGCGCCTATCACAAGGGCAATTCCGTGGCCATCGAGGTGGAGGACGACGGGCGAGGGATCGACCCCGAGAAGCTCAAGCAGGTGGCCATCCGCAAGGGCGTGATTACGCCCGAAGAGGCCAACGCCATGGACGACCGCGAGGCCCTGGACCTCATCTTCGCCCCTGGATTTTCCTCGGCCGAGAAGGTCACGGACATCTCGGGCCGCGGCGTGGGCATGGACGTGGTCAAGACCAACATCAAGAATCTCAAGGGCAGCGTCAACACCCAGTCCGAGGTGGGCAAGGGCACCAAGCTGACCCTGACTCTGCCCCTGACCCTGGCCATCATCGACGCCCTCATGGTCCAGGTGGCGGGCGAGACCTTCGCCATCCCTCTGGATGCGGTCTCCGAGACCACCAAGATCGAGACCGCGAAGCTCTCGGACGTCAACAGCCGCAAGGCCGTCACCCTGCGCGGCGAGGTGCTCGGCGTCATCGAGCTGGCCGAACTGCTCGGCCTGTCCCAGTCCATGGACCAGCGCGACGTGCTGCCCATGGTGGTCATTCACGACAATGACAGGCGCCTTGGGCTGGTGGTGGACCGGTTGCTGGAGCGTCAGGAGATCGTCATCAAGCCCCTTGGCCAGTATCTCAACAATTTCAATCTCAAGGGGCTCTCCGGCGCGACCATCATGGGCGACGGCTCGGTGGTCCTCATCCTCGATCCGCACGAGATATACAGCCTCTCGACCCAGCTTGGGCGCAAGGAGGCCTCGGCCCCGGCCCTGCCCGGCGGCAAGTAGCCTGCGGGTTATTGTGTACAGTCCTGAAATAGGTTGACGGTTTTTGAAGGTTTCAATCAGGCTGTGGGGCTAGCCCCACAGCCTGATTCGTGTACATCGTTTGGCGTTCTCATTCCTAGGCTGAGATGT
>JBDRSO010000079.1:0-10898 GCA_043824835.1 Pseudomonadota bacterium
TGTGGGGCTAGCCCCACAGCCTGATTGAAACCTTCAAAAACCGTCAACCTATTTCAGGACTGTACACAAATAAAGAACGAGCTACTGGTCCTCGGTCTCGGCCGGGGCCTCTTCCAGGGCGGGCGGGGCCGGGGGCGTCAGGTCCAGGGTGATGGCGTCCATGGCGGCCGAGATGTCGGCGGTGATGTCCACCGCGGTGTCCAGGGCGATGACGGACTGGCGGCTGAGGATGATGCTCAGCCCCTTTTCCTTGCGGTAGTTTTCGAGCACTTCGTTGAACTTGGCGTCGATGAGGGCGACCACGCGCTGCTGCTCCTCGTTCATGACGCTCTGCAACTCGCCCATGGCGACCTTGTAGGCGGTCACGTTCTCTTCGCTTTGTTCCTCCTGCATGACCTTGTAGGCCTCTTCGGCCTTCTTCTGCAGGGGAACGCCCAGCTCCTGGAGATAGGTCATGGCCGCAGTGGCCGCCTTGTTGTTCTGGAAGGCGGCGGCTTCGTCCACCACGCCGATGGTGGGTCCGGCCTGCTGCTGGTTGCATCCGAAGAGGCCGAGGCCGAGCAGGGCGATGCCCAGCAGGATGATGAGGCGTTTCATATCATTGGCTCCGTGTGTTGACTGGTTGGGATTACTCTCGCTTGCCGCGGCAGTCACCCTACGCAGGGCCGGCCGCCATGGCAAGGGGCGAGTTGCGAGGGGCGAGTTGCAAGGGGGTGATGAGAAGGGGGCGGCGGCTCGGAAAGAGCCGCCGCCCCGGTGCAGGCGGTTATAAGCCGGGTGGCGCTAGAACCGTTCGAACTCGTCGTCGCTGCCGTGGTCTGCTCCCTTGGCCGCCGAGGCGGGCAGGGCGGCCGGGACCGCGCGGGTCACCTTTGGCCCTTTGGCAGGGCGCGTTGGCGCATGGCCGGCGCGCTTGTCACCGAGCCGGAAGAACCCGATGGTCTGCTGCAGTTGCACGGACTGACCAGCCAGCTCCTCGGAAGTGGAGGCCACTTCCTCTGACGTGGCCGCATTGCGCTGGACTACGGTGTCGAGGTCCTGGATGGCGGTGTTGATCTCCTCGGCCCCGACCCGTTGCTCGCCAGTGGCGGCGGAGATTTCATGAATCAGTTCGGCGGTCTTGCGGATGTCTGGCACGAGCTGTTCAAGCATCTTGCCCGCCCGGTTTGCCACCTCGTTGCTCGACGTGGAGAGCTGGCCTATCTCGGCTGCGGCCGCGCCGCTGCGCTCGGCCAGCTTGCGCACCTCGGCCGCCACCACGGCGAAGCCCTTGCCGTGTTCTCCGGCCCGGGCCGCCTCGATGGCCGCGTTGAGTGCCAGCAGGTTGGTCTGGCGCGCTATTTCTTCAATGATGGTAATCTTGTCCGCGATCTCGGTCATGGCGCTCACAGCCTGGGACACAGCTTCGCCGCCCTGCTGGGCGTCCTGGGCCGCCTTGCTCGCCAGGGCTTCGGTTTCGAGAGCGTTTTCGGCATTTTGGCCGATGCTGGAGGTCATCTCCTCCATGGCCGAGGAGAGCTTGTCCACGGCATCGGCCTGGTTATTGGCACCGATGGACATGTCCTGGGCCGTGGCGCTCAGCTCCTCGCCGCCAGCCGCGACCTGCTCCGCCGCCGCATGCACGTCGCCGACGATGCGTTGCAGTTGTCCGGCCATGCGCTCGAAGGAGTCCTTGAGCAGGAGCATCTCGCCGCTGTATGTGGTGTCGAAGCGGACATTGAGATCGCCGCCGCTGATGGCCTCGGCCTGGGAGGCGATGGAGGCCAGAGGCCGGGTGATCAGCCTGCGGGAGACGAAGAAGATGACAAGGATTGCCAGGGCCAGCCCGGTCACGCCGAGGATCAGCAGCCGCATCTGCAACTGGCTCGCTTCGGCCATGAGGTCGGCCTGGTCGGCTGCCAGGGCTACGATCCAGCCTGTCTCAGGCACCTGGCTGAAGGCCATGTACTTGGTCAATCCCTGCCATTGGTATTCGATGAAGCCGGTTTTGCGGGCCATCATGGTTCTAATGAAGTCGTGCTGGCTCAAGTCTTGAAAGATGAGATCCTTGTTTGGGTGGGCCAGTATGCGCCCGTCGGGGTCGAGGATGAAGGCATAACCCTCGGAGCCGACCTTGATCGGGTCGATGTAGGCGGTGGTGAAGGCCGAGGCCATGATCGACATGCCGACATAGCCCACGGTCCGGCCCTGGTCGGTGATGCGGACGGCGATGGCCACGCGCGGCTGCTTGCTCACCGGCGAGAGCGCGATGTTGGAGATGTAGTTGGCTTTGCCTTCCTTGATGATGGTCGTGAAGTAGTCCTGGGTGACGTAGGACTTGCCTCGCCCGCCGGGGTTGGTGGTGACCACGGAAATGCCTTGGGCGTCGTGGACGAAGAGGGATTCCAGGGCTGGGTCGGCCTCCTTGGCCTTGACCAGCCAGTCCGTGGCCGCCTCAAAGTCGCCGCCCAGCGCGGCCTCGATGACGAACTGGTTCTCAGCGGCCAGAGTGAGATAGCGCAGCTTGTCGCCAAGCCAGCCGCTCAAGGTCGAGGTCACGGTTCTGCTGTTTTGTGACAGGATTTTGTCCGAAACGGACAAGGTCAGGCTTTTAGTGCTCAGGCTCACGTCGGTGACGATGGCACCCAGCAGCACGACGATGACTACAGATATGACCAGGATCAGCCTTTGGCCGACCCCGAGATTCTGAACAATGCGCATGGTTCCTCCCCCTTTTGCTTGTTTGTCTCAATATTGCGCACGAAACAGGGGACAAATCAATTATTATCAGGTGCAGTAAGGAGGGTCGGCCCCTTTTTCCCCTGGCATGCTCCTTGCTCAGCCCCCGACGGAGAAGTAATGGGGAAGATGTTGCCGGGATCGGGTCCGCCGGTGCGCTCCCCGCCGTGTCCGGCACGGGTCGGATTGGAGGAATATATGGGTTTCAGCAGCTTGTTTGTCGGCGCCACGGGCGTCATCGCGCACGGCAATCGGATGCAGGTGGTGGCCAACAACCTTGCCAACGTCAGCACCCTCGGTTTTCGGCGCGCCGACGCCCTGTTCTGCGACGCCATGAGCCAGCAGCTCGCCTCGGGCGGCGGGCAGTACGACTCGGGCAGCAGCTATGCCAGCCAGATCGGCATGGGCGTGGCCATGTCCACAGTGCGCAATATCTTTACCCAGGGTGGCCTGGAGCTGACCACCACCACCACCGACCTCGCCATCTCCGGCAACGGATTCTTCGGCGTGCGCGACCCGGGTTCGACATCGGCCGCCGGGGCCACGCACTACACCCGGGCCGGATCGTTCCGCTTCAACCTCGACGCCTATCTGGTGGACCCCCACGGCTTCAGGCTCCAGGGCTATGCCGTGGACCGAGAGACCGGTGTGGTGGATGCTCAGGTTTCGGACGTGCGGCTGCCCTACGAGGACGTGGTCATCGACGGCCAGCCGGCGCGCGTGATCCGTTCTCAACCCCAGGCAACCACCTCGGTGGATATGGTCACCAACCTCGACGCCATGTCCGGGGACACGCATTCCAGCTCGACCAACCCCTTCTTCGCCATGCTGGCCGCCTACGACGGCAACCGCGCGGACGGCAATCCCTTCGGAGACAGCCCGCCCGCCTATTCTTCCGGCCTGACCGTGTACGATTCCGAGGGCAACGAGCGCAATCTGACCGTCTATTTCGACCCCGTGGGCGCATCGACCCTGTCCAACGCGGTTCCGGGGTACAGGTACTGGGAATATCTGGTGACGTTGCCCGGCTCGGCAGACGGGACCAGCGCCTACAACACTTCGTCGGCCGGGCTGGCCGGGATGGGCGTGCTGGTCTTCAACGATCAGGGCGAACTGGTGGAACAGACGGCGTATTCCCTGGACCTCGGGGCCAGGGCCGATGGCAAGAACCTGAGCAACTGGGCTCCCGCCACGTTCAATGCCGACGGGGAGCCCCAATTCTCCTTTACCTACGGCAGCAATGGGGGAGCCATCGGCGATATGGTGACCATGAGCTACGACTTCGGCCTGACATCCAGGTCTTCATCCTGGCGGCCGGGCGGGGCCACGGCAGCCGAGGTGGGGCTCAACGCGAACAACCTGCCGACCATGGATGATCCCAGGCGGGACGCCCGGATCACCACCAGCTACGACCAGAGCTCCTTCACCCTTTTCCAGATACAAAACGGATACGCCTGGGGCTATCTGCTCAACACCAGCGTGGACCAGGACGGATTCCTCCGCGGCTATTTCTCCAACGGCCAGACCGAGGATTTCTACCAGATCGCCAACTACCGCTTCAACAGCGAGTGGGGGCTGCACCGTGCGGGCAACAACAATTTCGTGACCACCGACGCCTCGGGCGAGGCCATCGTGGGCAAGGCGGGTCAGGGCGGCCGAGGCGCCTTCGCGCAGAACTCCCTTGAGACCAGCAACGTGGACATGGCCCAGGAGTTCGCCGACATGATCATTACCCAGCGCGGGTATCAGGCCAACACCAAGGTCATCACCACCACGGACTCACTGCTCAACACCCTCATCAGCATCAAGCGATGACCATTGGCCGGATGCGGTCGCGGGCCGCCGCCGGACAGGTTCCGGCGGCGGCTCTCGTCATGTGCGCGTCATGTGCGCGCCGGGCTCGGCCAGCACACCCTGGTGCCGGGTTCCTTGAATTTCGCTCCCGGACGGGATAGGGACAGGGCAAGCAAGGAGACAGCCGTGAGCCCGAAAGACCAGGACCCCGTCCGCCATCCCGATGCCCCGGACACCGCTTCAGACCGCGCCGCGGCTCTGGCCGCCGACTCTGCCGGCATACTGGCTGCGGCCAGGGAGCTGACCCGCGACGCCCCGGGCGGGGCCGAGGCCCTGTTCATGGCCGTCATGCTGGCTCCGGAGCCGCTGCCCTTTGATTTCGCCCTGTCCGTGGAGGGCGCGCCCCACAATCCGTCCCTGATCAATCCGGCGGCGGCCTTTTTTGCGGCAACGGCCACCCTTGAGCCCCTGGTGGCCCGGGGGCTGGTGGTCACCGACCCGGACGCGCGCACCTATCAGGTGGTGCCCGGGGTGCGGGCCGTGCTGCGCGATTCACTGGACCCGGCCGAGGCGATCGAATGGGCCGGGCGCGCCGTGTATGGCCTCAATCTGGTGCTGCCAGACGCCGATCCCGGGAGCTGGCCCGTGGTGGAGTGGCTCATGCCGCACACCCTCGCCTGCCGCGAGTTGGTGGCCCAAAGGGGCTTGCGCACCCCTGCGGCCAACCGGGTGCTGCATCAGGCCGGGTTCTCGCTCCACGCGCGGGGCCGCCACCGCGAGGCCGCAGACCTGCTGGATCTTGCCCTGACCGTGGATGTGGACATCAAGGGGCCAGGGCACCCGGACATCGCCGCTGACCTCGAAGGGCTGGGCACCGTGCTCTGGGCGGCCGGAGACCTGGAGCGGGCCGAGGCCGTGTTTGCCCGCTGCCTCACGTTGCAACGGCAGATTTTTACCGAGGACAACCCGGTCACCGCACCCATCCTCAACGCGCTGGCCGTGGTCCGGCAGGCCCTTGGCCGGTTCGAGCAGGCCGAGGCAGATTCCCTCGAATGCCTGCGTGTGCTGATCAAGGCCCACGGCGAGGGCCACCCTGCCGTGGCCTCCTGCCTGGGCAACCTGGCGCTGCTCCACGAGGCGGCGGGCAACCCGACCAAGGCTCTGCCCCTGGCCGAGAGGGCCTTGGAGATAAACCGGGCCGCCCTTGGCGAGACCCACCCCGAGGTGGCCGCAGACCTCACCACCGTGGGCCTGCTCTGCGACGCCATGGGTGACGCGGCCAGGGCCGAGATGTGTTTTCGCGAGAGTCTGGCCGTGCGCGATCGGGCCTTTGGGAGCGACCACCCCGAGACGGCCCAGGCCCTGTGCAATCTGGCCCTGTTCCTCGACGGCGCGGGTTGTGTGGACGAGGCCATGGCCCGTTACGAGCAGGGGCTTGCCGCATATGAGGCGGCCCTGGGTCCGGGCCATCCGCTGATGGAGCCCGCCCTGGACCACTATCTGGCCCTGCTGGAGCGAACCGGCTCCCGCCCCCGCTCCGACCGGATGCGCGCCCTGGCCGAGGCCGCCCTGCGCCGCGTGGTCGAGCGGGCCGGTGAGCGCTCCGGGTAGCTCCAGGCCGACACTTTGCCCGGCAAAAACGCAGACAGGCCGTCCCTATCCGGGGCGGCCTGTCTGCGTTTTCATGGCACAGTCTCAGGAGGTGGCGGGGAGGGTGAAGACAAAGGTCGAGCCCTTGCCCACTTCGGATTCGACCCAGATGCGGCCGCCGTAGTGCTCGACGATCTCGCGGCAGATGGTCAGGCCAAGGCCCGTGCCCTTGGGCTTGTCGCCCACCGCTGCGGCCTTGCTCTGGTGGAATTTCTCGAAGATGCGGGAGTGATCGTCGAGCTGGATGCCCGGGCCGGTGTCGGCCACCTCGACCCGCACCTGGCCGAAGCGGGGGAAGGCGCGCACCGTGACGCTGCCATCGTCCGTGAACTTGGCCGCATTGTTGAGCAGGTTGATGAGCACCTGCTGCATGCGGTCCGGGTCGGCGATGACCACGGGTAGGGCCGGGTCGGTCTCGGCCATGAGCCGGACCCGCGCATTCTGGGCAAAGAGGCCGGTGACGGACTGCACGGCCGTTTCCACCACATCGCCCATGTTTAGCCGTTCGTCGCGCCAGCCCATGCTGCCGGACTCGATCTTGTTGAGGTCGAGCACATCGTTGATCAGCCGGGTGAGCCGCTCGCCCTCGTGGCTGATGATCAGCAGGTTGTCCTGGATGCGCTGGCCGCGCTTGAGCAGGGCGGGGTCATTGGTCAGGGGCAGGTAGTTTCTGGTGAACTCCTTGTGCAGCAGCTTGGAGAAGCCGAGGATGGAGGTCAGCGGGGTGCGCAGTTCGTGGGAGACCGAGGAGAGGAAGGCTGACTTCATCTCGTCAAGCTCGCGCAGCCGCTGGTTGGCCTCTTCCAGTTCGCGGGCCTTGTTGACCAGATCCTCGGTGCGCTCGCGCACCAGCTGCTCCAGGTGGCGGTTGAGGTCGGCCAGATCCTGCTCGGCTTTTTTGCGGTCGGTGATGTCTTCGAGGATGCCCTCGATGAACACGATCTCGCCGTTGTCTGAGTAGATGGCCCGGGCGTTGAGGGAGCCCCAGATGGTCTTGCCGTCGCGGCGGTAGTATTCGGCCTCGAACCGTTTGATCTCGCCGCGCTCGCGGACCTGTTTGTAGAAATCCTGCATCCGGTCCGGGTTGACCATGGTCCGCGAGCCCAGGGAACGGACATTGGAGAGGAACTCGTCCAGGGATTCGTAGCCGAAGATGCGGGCCATGGCCGGGTTGGCCCGGCGCAACACGCCGTCGGGCGTGGCCTGGAAGATGCCCTCGATGGCGTTCTCGAAGATGCCCCGGTATTTTTCCTCGGCCTCCTGGAGCGTCTTGTTCATGGCCTGGAGCTTCTTCTCCCGTGCCTCGATCTCGGCGGACATGCGCCGGAACCGGGTGGCGATCTCGATCAGCTCTGTGTGGCGCACCTCCCCGAATTCGTAGGAGAAGTCGCCCTTGGCCACCCGGGCGATGCCCTGTTGGAGCACTTGGAGGGGCTTGTTGAGAAAGATGCGCAGCAAAAGGCCGGTGATGGCCAGGATTACCGAGATGGCCACCACGATGATCAGGGAGGAGACGAGCATCTGCTCGTCGAGCTGCTGCTTTTCGCGGCTCAGGGTGAAGTCTATCTCGGCCCGGCCGATGGTGCGCCCCTCGAAGACGATGGACCGGACCTTGCTGAAGTCCGGCGGCACGCCAGAGAATTTCTCGTGGGCAAAGACCACCTCGTTGCGCGAGCCGTAGATGCGGATGGCCTGGATCATCTCGTCGTGGGTGTAGACAGAGCCGATGAGCCGGGCGTTGTCGTAGTCGAGGTTCCAGATGGGCACGGCCAGGATCTCGGCCACGCTGGTGATGGTGTCCTCGCCCTTTTCCCCGGCCTTGCGCCACATGTCCTCGGACTGCTGCCAGTAGGCGTAGCCCGCCATGGCCGTGGCCACCAGCAGGACGATGCAGACCAAGCTGGCCGTGAGATCGCGCGAGATGGACCTGCTTGACAGGAGCGGGCGCTTGGGCGTGGACGTGTCGTGGCTCATGGACGCTTCCGGCTAACGGGCAGGATCGGGGATTCTTGACGCCTCATTCCAGTTCTTTTTCCTACACAACTCGCGGTGGCGTGTCATCATTATTGTACCCCGGCCCGACAGGTTGCGCCGATCAGCCCGGCCTTACAGCCCGTATCGGGCCGCGATGGCCCGGAAGTCCTCGCGCTCGGTCAGGAGCTTTCTGGTCTCGTCCAGCCGGTGGGCGAGGTCCGGGTCAAGACTCGGCGAGAGGAGCAGATCGATACGCACCGGGGAGAGGGGCAGGAGGGTGCCCAATGCCCGGGCCGGAAGGTGCAGGGCGTCCACCGCGTGGAGCAGGGCCAGCCGCTCTGCGGCCACCGCGTCCACCTTCCCGGCCAGGAGCAGCTTGAGCCCGCGCGACAAGCTGGTCACGGGCAGCAGGGCCACGCCGTGGCGGGTGGAGAGCAGGGGGTCGCCCGGCTCGTCGCGGACCACGGCCACGGTCTTGCCCGCGAGGTCGTGCCGGGAGCGCAGCGGGGTTCCGCTCCGGGCGATGGCCGCATAGTGCGATTCAAGCAGGGGGCCTGCGTTGACCACTCCCCTGCCCGGGGGCGGTCCGCCCGGCAGCACGGCCATGTCCGCCTCGCCCTGAGCCAGGGCGCGCAGGGTCTCGCGCCGGGAATACAGCGTGGCCGATGCCTCGCCGCCCGCCCCGGCCGCCAGGGCCGCGCCTAGCTCGAAGGCCAGCCCGGCCGGTTCGCCGTTGTTGACAAATCCGTAGGGTGCCATGTCCACCACGGCCAGCCGCAGAACCCCGGCCTCGTCCGCCCGGGCCGGGACAACCCCGCCCGGCAGCGGCCCAAGGGGCGCATGCACGAGCAGCGCCAGGGCCAGCAGCGCCACGACACGCGGCACTCCGGCCAGCACGACGCCAATGCGCCGGATCGGACGGCGCGTGGAGTTGACAAAGGATATGAAGCCGGAATTCAACATGAAGGCTCCTCGGATACAGTGATGCGACACGCACAATACCAGCAATTTCGGGCCGTGACAACAATGCCAGCCAATCCCCGGTCGTCTCCGCCCTTGCCATCGGTCCGGGAGTGCACTAGTAACCAACAGTCATGAGGCCCATCGTCCTTCCGAAGCGCGCCCTCCGGGCCTTGGCAGTCCGGCTGCCGTCCGCTGTCCCGCTTCTTCTCCTGTTCGCTCTCGCCCTGATGCTCCCCGCCAAGGCGGTGGCCCATCCCCACGTCTATATGGATGTCTCCCTCACCTTTGTCGTGGACGAGACCGGCCTCTCCGAACTGCGTCAGCACTGGCTCTTCGACGACATGTTCACCCAGGCCATCATGGCCGACCTCGGCCTCGACGAGAGCAGTCTGGCCACCCCGGCCGGGCAGCGGGCCATCCGCGAGGGGGCCTTTGACTACCTCGCCAACTATCACCACTTTACCCTGATCGAATCCGCAGGCCGACGCATCCGGCCCGCTGTCACCGCCTTCCGGGCCAGCCTGACCGGCGGACGGCTGGTCTATGACTTCACCATGCCCCTCGGGCTCGGCTTCGACCAGATCAAGAACTTCCGCGTGGCGGTCTTTGACCCCGAATACTATACCGACATCCTGCTGCTGCGCGATGCCCTCGCCTTCGAGGTGGGCGGCACGGCCCAGGTCAGCCACGCCGTTTACCCGGCCAAGGATCACACCTACTGGCACTTCATCGTGCCCGAGGCCGTGCACCTCTCCCTCTCCGGCACCCCGGACAGCGAAATCGAGCCCATCCTCGTCCCCCAGGGGGCGTCCGGCCCGCCCGGCCCCCTCGAATGGATCATGGGCCATGTCCGCGCCATCCAGAAAGAGCTCAACGCCCGCCTCAACGGGTTTGCCTCGGACATCAAGGACAATCCCCTGGGACCGGCCCTGTGGACCTTCCTGGCCCTGTCCTTTCTCTACGGCGTGGTCCATGCCGTGGGGCCGGGACACGGCAAGACCGTGGTCTGCTCCTACTTCCTGAGCAACCCCGGCTCGCTGCTCTCCGGTGCCATCATGGGCAATGCCATCACCTTTGTCCACATGGCCTCGGCTGCCGTGGCCGTGGGCGCGGCCTACCTGCTCTTCTCCACAGGCATGGGCGGATTCCAGGCCGCCAGCCGCGCCCTGCAACCGGCCAGCTACGCCCTGCTCGCCCTCATGGGCATCTTCCTCACCGTCAAGACCCTGTTCGACCTCTCGCGCGGCGGACTCGTGGCCGAAACATCCTGCCACATCGACCATCAGGCCCTGGGAGAGAGCGTCAACACCCGGCGCGTGCTCATGGTCTCCTTTGTCACCGGCCTTATTCCCTGCCCCGGAGCCGCCGTCATCCTCGCCTTTTCCATCGGCCTGAACATCTTCTGGGCCGGACTCGCCGCAGTCATCGTCATGGCCGCTGGCATGGGCCTGACCACCACCCTCTTCGCCTGGGCCGCCGTGGCCGCGC
The DNA here is from genome assembly GCA_043824835.1 of Pseudomonadota bacterium. Taxonomy (GTDB): domain Bacteria; phylum Desulfobacterota; class Desulfovibrionia; order Desulfovibrionales; family Desulfovibrionaceae; genus Pseudodesulfovibrio. Next base: position 10,588 of record JBDRSO010000079.1, read on the forward strand.
GCGGACTCACCCTGCGCATGTCCGGCAAAAACGCCAAGCTCTTCAACCTCGCCTACGCCGCCCTCGCCATCTGCGGAGCCGCCACCATCGCCATCCTCGGCACCGCCATGTTTGTGGGAAGTATCTGATGGGAGAATTCCGGGGGGAAAACTTTTTGGAAATAGCCGCCGCCTTGTGTGGGACTATCGGCTCTTACCTTCTGTTTTTCAACGGGTTGCGGCCGCTTGGCCGCAGCCCGTTGTTGGTTGTGTGTGACTGCCGTGTGTGAATCGGTCAGGCAACCCGGCGGCTTTGGGCTTCATAGATTGCCA
>JBDRSO010000080.1:0-18413 GCA_043824835.1 Pseudomonadota bacterium
GTTGAAAATGCATTTCTCCACCTGAAGCGTTGGCGCGGCATAGCAACTCGGTATGCGAAGAATTCAGCCTCGTTCCTTGCGGCTATTCACATCCGGTGCATTTCCCTTTGGGCTGGAATCTCGTGACTACACTATCTAGCACTCGAACCTTTCTCGCTTCTCAGCCGAGGGTCGCGGCACTGAGCGGGAAGTTCGTGATTCTCGCTTGGGATGTCTTGTCGAGAGGCCCGATTGCGTCGTTGCGACAAAAGGCCCAAACCCTCGCGTAGGTCATCTACGCGTCGGGCTTGGGCCTTTTTCCGCGCCTAGCACTCGAACCTTTCTCGCTTCTCAGCCGGGATCGTGGATGATTGAGCCTGTCGCGATCAACTTGTCCTGTCCCCTCATTTGATCACAAGTCCGCTTCTTCCGCTCTGTTTGCGTGAGGTTGTGCCTGCTGGTGATGCGGGTTGGGATCGTCCACAGGTTTTCACTCCTGTTCATCAGGACTTCGAAACCCTTGTGCCCAAAGGTCAAAATAGGGCTTACCGCGCCTTTGGACGCGGATACTTACGAAGCCAGCTTCACTCATGGCCTGTGCAAGGGTTTGAGAGGTGAACGCGGTGTGATGGGCCATGAACAAATTCCCGCGCTCAAGAGATGGCCTGTGCCCATAGAGTATGTCCAATGGAGATATTGGGCCAGCTGGCGAAGTGTATACCGGTTCAAGCAGATTGCCGTTCGCAATGTAGGCGGCGATGATCTGAATATCAGGACAAGTCACAAGAGCATGTCCACCTGGCTTGAGCACTCTGTAAAACTCTGCCAATGCAAGCGGAACTTCATGAGGGTACATGTGCTCCAAGTTGTGGGACGAATATATGGCATCATAGCACTTTGCAGCTACTTCAGGCATGCGCCGTATGTCGCCAACAATATCTGGCTGGACATCTGGGTTAATGTCCAGTCGGATCTCTTGCCACTCGTTTCCATTGTACAGGCTTGGAATCTTGTTGTGATTCTTTGGCCCGGAGCCAACGTGAAGAAAATATTTCACAGCATTCCGTATGGTTTCACATGGGACGACACAGGGCACCTGACTTTGGGTAGCAATAAAAAGAATTCCAAGGGTTGTAAACTCCGAATTGATCCGCGCAAAGCACCAAGTTCTCGAAAAGCCCAGTGCCCCAAAGAGGTTTCTTCACCCGCCCCTCTCTGGTCGCCGCAGGCGAAATCTCAATCCGAGCGGGTGGGGTGTTCGAGGACTCGTTCGGTGGCTTCGCGGATTTTGCTTTTGATGGCGAAGTCTGAGAGGCGGTCGGAGAGGATGATGGAGCCGCGCTGCACGTAGCGGGCGGGCAGCAGGTTGAGGGTCAGGGCGTAGATGTCTTCGACGTCCAGTTGCTCGAAGAGGTAGTCCTCGTAATATTGGTCGAGGATATCGGGCATGAGCTTGGCGACGCGCCTTTCGTTGCGGTTGCGTATCCTGCCGAGGTCGAAGCCTTTGACGGTCAGTTCCGAGTCTGCCATGTCCTTCCCCCTTGGTGCCCGGCGTGGCGGGTGTTGGTGGAAATGTAGCATGGTGTTGGCGAGTTGCGCAATCGGTTCGCTGGTATGATTCATGCTTGTGTTTCGGGAGCATGCAGATTTTTCCCGTGGGCCAATCCGGAAACCAAGGAGGCTAAGATGTCCACGCAATCAATTGATTCCGCCGGGTACGGCTACAGCTACCAGCAGTTGCTCAAGGCTCGGCAGGATGCCGAGGCGGCGGAGAAGGCGCAGGCGCAGCTCTCGGGCGGCACGGCTTCTGCCTCGGGTTCGGCCATGTCTCAGGCGCGTGAGTATGTCGAGTCGCTCCTGGCCGACATCCCCAAATCCAACGGGACCAAGCTCACGTTCCAGGATGTGTTTGATTACCGTGATAGCCGCAACAAGGCGTGGTCAGAGCAATTCGAGGCGGACATGAAGGCCCTGGGTGTGGACACCTCCATCGACATCAAGCTGAGCCTGGACGCCGCCACCGGCGCGGTGACGGCCCAGAAGAATCACCCGGACAAGGCGATCATCGACAAGTATTTCATCGACAATCCCGAGATGGCCGAGCAGTTCGGGGAGGGTGTGCAGCTGAGCAAGCTGACCGGTCTGGCCGAGCGCAAGCTGACCAACGCCGAGTTGCGCCAGCAGTTGAGCCTGCAGAGCATGTCCATCTGGTTCGAGGCCAACGCCTCGGCCTCGTCCATGTTCTCGGGCGGGGGCATGGTACTGGGGCAGCAGGGGGCCGCGACGTATACCGGCCTGGACCTGCGGGTCTGATTCCCGGGTTGTGACGCATGTTTCGCCAACGCCCCCGGACGGATGTGCCGGGGGCGTTGATGCGTGGTCCGGTCTGTGCCGGGTTTCCTGGCGGGGTGTTTTGGCGTTGATCGCGCCCATTGAAAGGGTCTTCCGGGTGGCGTATGGGTCTGTCAACCTGGAGGTTCGCTCATGATTGCATTTCGCGTGGTGTCGTCGGTCCTGTTGGCGGCGGTTCTGCTCATTGGCGGCTGTGCCTCGGGCAAGCCCCAGACCTTTGGGTCCGGGGAGCTGCTGCACGCCCTTTGGCTCGACGAGCAACTGGCCGGGTCGGACAGCGATCTGGCGCACTCGGCGCTGCCGGAGCCGGATCTTCGGCCGCCGCTGCGCACGAGTCCGGTGCGTGTCCTGCCGCATCTTCCGCCGGAGCGCCGGCAGGTGATCACCAGCGTGCGACCCGAAGGCGGGCGCAAGGTCGTGGCCCTGACCTTCGACTTGTGCGAACGCGCTCCGTACCTTTCCGGGTATCAGAAGGACATCGTCAACTATTTGCGCAGCCAGGGGGTGAAGGCGACCTTCTTCGCCGGGGGCAAGTGGATGCGCAGCCATCCGGAAAAGACCCTGCAACTGATAGCCGACCCGCTTTTCGAGCTGGGCAATCACGCCTGGACCCATGGCAATCTGGCCCTGATGGACGATGACGAGATTCGGGTGCAGATGGCGTGGACCCAGGCCCAGTATGAACTGCTGTACGAGTCCCTCGCGGCGCGGGCCACGGCGCACGGTCTCGGCCGCGAGATGGGCCGGGTGCAGCCTTCCCTGCGGCTGATGCGTCTGCCTTACGGCCGCAACAGCCCCCGGACCGGAGATGTGCTGGCGGCCATGGGTCTGCCCATGATCCAATGGTCCGTGGAGGGCGAACAGCGCGAGCTTGAGCGCACTGTGGACGAACTGGTGCAGTGGAATCTGGGCAAGGTGCGGCCCGGGGCGATCATCCTGATGCACGCCAACTCCGTGCCGCAGAAGACGCAGCTTCTGGTGCCCATGCTGGTGCCGGAACTGCGGCGGCTGGGCTACGAGTTCGTCACCGTGAGCGAGCTTTTGGAAATGGGGCCTGTCGTGACGGTGACCGACGGCTATTTCGACGAGCCCGGCGACAATCGCTATCTGGACGACCTCTTCGGGGGCAAGGGTACACTGAATCGAGTCAGGTAGTCCGCCCCGCCCGGAGTTGCCGTGTTTGTCGGCTCTGTGCCTTTGTCGGATGACACAATATCAATGCGCAGCAGCGCAGTCGCAAGGGCCGGATCGCCAATGGCGGTTCGGTCCAGTCGCGTTTTCAGTTTTTCGCGTGTGCGGGGCGCGTTGACAGCTGATGTGGCCATGCCTATCTTGTTTATTGTGTGAATAGTATTCATTGCCAAAAAGTGGGGTAGTCATGAGCGAGCGACAGAGAGCAGGACATCGGGCGGTTTCCATGTCCCTGGTCGCGGCCCTGCTGGCGGTCGTGGTCACGGTGGTGATCGCGACATGGGAGACGCCCGGCGTCGGGACCAAAGAGGCGGGAGTCATGGAAACAGGCAAAACGGCACGGACAGCGGAGGCGAATATGTGCGCGAACGGACGAGTCGAGGTAGCGACCCTTGCCGGTGGCTGCTTCTGGTGTGTGGAGGCGGACATGGCCCGGCTGCCCGGGGTGATTCGGGTGGTATCCGGGTATGCTGGCGGCGGTGAGGCCGCGCCCGCCTACGAGGATGTGGCCGCCGGGCGGACAGGGCATCGCGAGGCGGTGCAGGTCCATTTCGATCCGGACCGGGTGAGCTACGCCGAGGTGATCGAGCATTTCTGGCGGCATTTCGACCCCACGGATGAGGGCGGCTCCTTTGGCGACAGGGGAGCGCACTACACCTCGGCCATCTTCTGGCACGACGAAGCGCAGCGGGAGTTCGCCGAGGCATCGCGCGCCGCCCTGGATGCTTCGGGCCGGTTCGACAAGCCGGTGGTCACGCCGGTGCTGCCGCTGACGACATTTTACGAGGCCGAGGACTATCATCAGGATTATGCCGCCAACAACACCTTGCGCTACAAGACCTACCGCGTCTTTTCCGGTCGCGACCGGTTCCTGCGCGAGGCCTGGGACCGGGATGCCACAGGCTCCGGGAAGGCGCCGGAAGACCGGGGCAATGGGGAGCAGACGTACACAAGGCCCGACGACGCAGCCCTGCGCCAGGTCCTGACCCCGCTCCAGATCGAGGTGGTGCGGCGCAACGGCACCGAGCCGCCTTTTGCCAACGAGTACTGGGACAATCACAGGCCCGGCATCTATGTGGACGTGGTCTCTGGCGAGCCGCTCTTTTCGTCCACGGACAAGTTCGACTCGGGCACGGGCTGGCCGAGCTTCACCCGGCCCCTGGCCGACGACGCCGTGACCGGCAAGCGCGACACCCGGCTTTTGGCACCCCGCACCGAGGTGCGCAGCCGCTTGGCCGATTCGCACCTGGGGCATGTGTTCGACGACGGTCCGCAGCCAACCGGGCAGCGATACTGCATCAACTCCGCGGCCCTGCGCTTCGTGCCTCTGGAGTCGCTGGAGGACGAGGGCTACGGCGAGTTCGTCGGCCTGTTCCGGTAGTGGGTTTCGGAGCGAATGATGCGGCAGGGTCGCTGGTCTGGCCCTCAAAGGACAGTGGAGCAGGGTGGCGTTTGACTGAGCGATCAATCAAAATGCGTAAGAATATCAAAAATGCTGTTAATTCGGCAAATTGCAGAGGCACAAAAATGTGGATTTTCCATTTTGATGTGGTATGAATGGTTCAAAGGGGCACGGCCCTGAACCTGAAAATTTCGTTCTAACCGAGGGTGTCGTCATGATGCGCATAGGCATGGTTCTCGCTCTGTCGCTGCTGGTGGTCACTGGTGCCATCTCGGCCGAGCTGTCTCAGTCCGCAGGTTCCGCCGTTGCTGCGACCGGCCCCTTTGTGGCCACGTCCATCGCCCAGGCCAAGGCGTCTGGGGTGGACACCCGGGTGATGCTGACTGGCCGGGTGGTCAAGGTGATCAAGTCCGACGAGTTCCTGATGGCCGACGAGACCGGCGAACTGCTGGTCTTCACCCCGGCGGGCGTCCTCGATGGAATTGACGCGGCAGGTGCCACGGTGGAGGTGGTCGGCCGCATCGATCAGAACTTCATGTACACCGAGATTCAGGCCGAGTCGGTCAGGGTCATTCCGTAACAGGTCTATCCACCCGCTTTTCGGCTCCAGCCGGAGTCGGGCGGTGTTGTTTCCGGGGGAGCCTCCATGGGGGGGCTCCCCTTTCCTTTTTCTTCGGACGGGTTCGTGGGCGGTCTTGCCATTGCCGGGCAATATGCGTAGGTATGACGCTTGCATTTCTCCCCCATGAGGAAATAATCAACCCGGTATAGCCCATGAGTCCATCGGCCGCCTTCCTGTTCGCCGCAGCGCTCTTCGCCGTTGCGCTCTGCGCTGCTACCCCGGTGGCGGCCGACTACCGCTATCCCTACACCGACCCCTATCAGGCCACGGTCTACGGCACGCCGCCGGAACTGATCTATCGGCCAGTCAACCCGGTCGAGCCCAAGCTGCGCGCCATACGCATCGAGGGGCGCAAGGTGCCGGACATTTTTTCCTACAGCGCGGACATGTACTACAGCACGGCCCTGCAAAAGGGCGAGGCCCCGCTCATGTTCATCATCGCGGGGACAGGGGCCGAGCACAACGCCGTCAAGACGCAGTTTTTGACCCAGGTTTTTCACGGCGCAGGGTTCCACGTTGTGGCCCTGTCATCGCCCACGCACATGAACTTCGTCATCAGCGCCTCGCGCTACGGCGCACCGGGCTATGTGCCCCACGACGTGGACGACCTCTACCGGGTCATGCTCTGGATCAAGGAAGTGGTGGAGGCGGAGCGGCCGGTCACCGGATACCACGTGGCGGGCTACAGCCTGGGCGCTCTGCACGCGGCCTTTCTCGCCCATCGCGATTCCGCTTCCGGGGACTTCGGCTTCCAGACGGCACTCATGATCAACCCGCCGGTGAGCCTGTATCACTCGGTCAAGCGGCTCGATTCGTGGCTGACTCCCGAGAACCTCGGCGAGGTCACGGTGCGCGAGCAGATCGAGAGCCTCATCACCCGTTTCTCCCACTATTATCGCGACGCCGACATCACCGACCTGGACGACAACTTTCTCTATGAGATGGTCACCCGCGTGAACATGGACGACGTGGACCTGCGTTCCCTGATCGGGGTCGACTTCCGCCTTTCGGCCTCGTCCATGATCTTTGCCTCGGATGTCTGCCTGCAGGCCGGGTACGTGGTGCCACCCGACGAATATCCCCTGACCGCGGGCAAGCCGCTGATGGACTACGCCGAGGCCGCCTTTGACATCAGCTTCGAGAACTACATGGACGAGTACCTGCTGCCTTATCTGCAACACCTGGACCCGTCCATGGACCGCTATACCCTGATGCGCCAGTCCAGCCTGTACGACATCCGCTCCTATCTCATGGAAAACGACAAGGTCGTGCTCATCGGCAATGCCGACGATGTGATTCTCAACGACAACGACATCGCCTTCATCAAGGCCGTGTTCGGCGAACGGGCCAAGCTCTATCCCACGGGCGGGCATTGCGGCAACATGATGTATGGCCCCTTTGTGGAGGCCATGCTGGCCATGGTGAAGCCGTGAACGCGCGCCCGACCGTTTTCGCTGCCATCCTGCCGGGACTGGCCGTGGCCCTGGTCCTGGTCCTGGGCGGCTGCGGCGCGGCCGTGACCAAGCGGGTGGACCCCACCCTGACCCTTGAGCCGGTCGCGTTTCGCACCGAGGTCAACCACTGGCCCCAAGTCGGGAACACAGACCTGGACTTCATGGAGGTGTACGACCCCTGGGAGCCCATGAACCGGCACATATACAATTTCAACGCCGGGCTCGACACCTATGTGATGCTCCCGGCTGTGGGCGTGTACAAAACCGTGCTTCCCGCCCCGGCCAGAAAGGGTGTGTCCAACGTCATCAACAATCTCAACGAATTGCCAGTGCTGGTCAACTGCATCCTGCAGGGCAAGGTGCGCAAGGGGGCTGTCACCACCTCGCGCTTTCTCATCAACTCCACCTTCGGCCTGCTCGGGATCATGGACGTGGCCTCGGGCGCGCCCCATCTCCAGCGCCAGAATGAGGATGTGGGCCAGACCCTTGGCTTCTGGGGCATGGGCAACGGTCCGTATTTCGTCATGCCCGGCTTTGGGCCGTCCAACCTGCGCGACACAGTGGGCTTTGGCGGCGATTTCCTGCTCCTGTATCTCGAAATGGAGCAGATCTACCGGCTGGCCGGAATCCACAACACCTGGGACACGGCCGTGGCCGAAATGGTGTTGCGCACCCTCAGCCGCCGGGCCAATGTCCCCTTCCGCTATCACCAGACCGGATCGCCCTTCGAGTACGAGATGGTCCGCTATATCTACACCAAGAAGCGCGAGCTGGACATCCAGCGCTAGCCAGGCATCGTCGCATGAGAAAACGTCGCCCCCCCATCGCGGGTGGGCGGCATTGCCGATCGCCTGCAATGCCTGCCGGTTGGTATCCATTCACCTGCGTCTCTTGAATTCCACAACGACTTGTTATACCAACGTCAGTCATAAACAGCTTGGGCTGTGCCAAACGATGTTGCACACTCACGCAACGATGCTCGTTAGCAAGGCAAACCATTGTGAGGGGGATCAAAGTGATGGCAAACAGCGTTTCGGCAGATTTCGTGCCCCTGTTTTCTGTGAGCATGAAAATTCCTTATGATCTTCGGTTTATTGATTCTGCCTTGGGCTGGATGACCGAACTCTGCACATTGGCGGGGGGGATCCAGAAGGAGTCGGACGCGCTGCGCCTGTCCTCCGAGGAAACACTGACCTATCTGATTTCTTCATACCCAGATGCTGAAATCTGGGAGCAAATCAGCATCAATTTTATGCTGTTGCCAGAGGGCCTTGTCGAAATCGCCATCGCCAACGCTGGCCCGCCCGTTCATCTGAGCAAGATTCCACTCTACGCCCCACAGGCTCCGGAGGAATCGCAGATGGATGGCCTGTGGTATTTCTTGGCGCGAGGTTTTGTGGATGATCTCACGTTCACGAATCAAGGGTTTGATGGATGGCGGGCGGTCATTCAAAAGCGCTTGGGCGAAGCCTCTTTTGCGCCAAAGCCTTCGGCCAAAGGGCAAGAGGTTCGGCTTGATCGGAGAATCACCTTTGAAACCCGGATTGCCACCCCTGACGACGCAGCGGATCTTGTGGACCTGGTCTACGATACCTACCGCTACTCGTACCCGAGCGAAGAGTTCTACTACGAGTCCAAGCTCCGGCAGGCCCTTGAAAAGGGCTCCATCTTGTGCATCGTCGTCGAAGCCGATGGCGTCATCGTCGGCAATTCCTCTTTGATCCTCTCCTCGCAAACACCGCGCTGCGCTTACTCCTGCTCCCTGATGGTCAGGCGCGCCTTTCGCCAGTCACGGGCGATCATCCATCTCATCAATGCGGTGGACAGATTCCTCGCCAGCGGCAGCATGGATGTGGATGTCTGTTACGCTCACGTGGTCACGACGCACACGGGGTCGCAAAAGGCCGGGGAAAAAATCGGGTTCACGTCCCTTGCCCTCATTCCCTCCGTGTATCCGTCGGTGGAGTTCCGAGGCATGAAGGCGGCAAATTTGGATCGTGAAAGTGGTGTCATCGCCATACGACTGACTGCGCCTTCCCAAATGCTGGCCTTGTACTTGCCCGAACGGCATCAGGCGGTCATGGCGCCCCTGCTCGCGCAATGCGGATTGCATTGCAGGCTGTCAGCGGAGGTGGAGACGCCTGCGCAAGCGAAGTCTCAGTTTGTCGTGAAGGCAGACGTGATAGAAGGCAACGCGACGCTCATGGCGACACGACTGGGCTCTGATTTTATGATGCAGTTGCAGAAGCGGATTTTCGCCTTGAGGGCTCAAGGGATTAAAACAGTCATTATTCTCGTCCCGGCATGGAATCCCATCCCGCCTGATCTTGACCGTGAGATGGGATATTTGCAGGCTATCTTTACAGGCATGAAGCCCATGTCGGGCCAGGAATGCTACCTTGTTTACACATCCATATCCCTCCATGTGGACTTTGAGTCCATCCGGATCAGCGACACGCTGGCTGTTGACCTCAAGAATCACTGTGCACACCTTTTTAAAGAGCTGGTCGCAGAAGATTGCGAGTGAGCCGGTGTGGCAAAACGCCCATTGCTCACCGGCAAGCCCTCGGGGGCAGCACTGCATTCCGGTGGATTAAATCAATAATACCGCAGTGATGGTTGGTCTTGGTTGAGGGCTGGGGGCGATGTCCCTGCCCCTCTGGCCCAGGCGATCAGACCGCGTGGTGTTCCTTCAGGTAGCGTTCCAGGCGGTCCATGCCCTCAAGGATGTTCTCAAGGGAGTTGGCGTAGGAGAAGCGGATGAACCCCTCGGTGCTCTCGCCGAAGTCGATGCCCGGGGTGACGCCCACGCCTGCCTTCTCAAGGATGTCGTAGGCGAGCTTGAGCGACGACCCGTCGAACCGGGCCGCCAGATGGCGCATGTTGACCAGGACATAGAAGGCGCCGGTGGGGTCATGCCTGATATCAAAGCCCATGCCCTTGAGCCGCTCCAGCATGGCCACACGCCGCGTGTCGTAGGTGGCCACCATGCGGGCCACGTCTGGACCGGCCTCCTTGAGGGCGGCCAGCCCGGCCCATTGGGACATGGCGTTGGCCGAGATGAAGAAGTTCTGGCAGACGGTCTGCAAGGTGCGGATGAAGGCGGGCGGGGCAATGACATAGCCCAGCCGCCAGCCGGTCATGGCGTAGAGTTTGGAAAATCCGTTGAAGACGAATGCCCGGTCCGTGAATTCGAGGATGGAATGCTCGCGGCCCTCGTAGACCAGCCCGTGGTAGATCTCGTCAGAGAGGATCCACAGTCCCTTTTCTTCGGCCAGTTCCGCGATGGCGCGCATGCGCTCCGCCGGGAGCAGGGTGCCGGTGGGATTGGCCGGGGAGTTGATGAGGATGGCGCGGACCGTGTCGTCCAGCGCCTCGCGGATGGCGGGGACGCGGTACTGAAAGGAGTCGTCCTCGCTCGTGACCACCTTGACCGGCTCGGCTCCGGCAAAGGTGATGAAGTTGTCATAGCAGGCGTAGCAGGGGTCGGAGGTGATGACCTTGTCGCCCGCCTCCAGGATGGCCGAGAAGACTGCCAGCATGGCCGGGCTGGTGCCCTGGGTGATGGCGATGTTGGCCGGGTCCACGCTCACCCCGTAGCGAGCGCGGTAGTCCTCGCTGATGGCCTCGCGCAGCTCGAACAGGCCCAGGGAGTGGGTATAGTGGGTGTGGCCGTTGTCCAGGGCCCGGCAGGCGGCGCGCTTGACGCAGTCTGGCGTGTCGAAGTCCGGCTCGCCCACCTCCAGGTGGATGATGGAGTGGCCGGACCGCTCCATGGCCTGAGCGGCCTCCAGTATCTCCATGACCAGGAACGGGGTCATGGTGCAGCATCGCTTTGATATGCTCATCTCGCGCATCCTGTGCCGGACGCCAGGGCAGTACCCCGGCGCCCGTGAATGGACAACCCCGCTCCATGCCGTGCCGGCGCGGGGCGGGGAGGGTGTGAAATCAATCAATAACCAATAAATCAGGCGACTTCAACGACCTCGATATCAAACACGAGGGTCTGCCCGGCCAGGGGGTGGTTGCCGTCGAGGGTGACCATGGCGTCGTCAAAGGCGGTCACGCGCACATAGGCCGGGGTGCCGTCTTCGGTGCGGATTTCGAGCATGACGTCTTCCTCAAGCTCCACATGCGGCGGCAGTTGCTCGCGTCGAACCTGGAAGACCAGCTGGTCGTTGGCCTCGCCGTAGCCTTCCTCGGGCGGAATCTCCACAGTCACCGTGTCGCCGACCGACTTGCCGATGACCGCCTTCTCGAACCCGGCGATGACCATGCCGTCGCCCAGGGTGAACTGGAGGGGGTCGCGTCCCTGGCTGGAGTCGAACTGGCTACCGTCCTCCTTGAGGATGCCGGTGTAGTGGACCTTGACGGTGCTGCCTTTCTTGGCGGTCATGCGCTTTCTCCTTGTCGCTTATATAGTGGCTAAAGTCCGAGCCTACCCAAATTCATGGGAATTGCAAACGTCGGCACTAGTAGTTGAGTATGGAGCGCAGCTCGCCCATGGTCGCGGACGCGAAGGCGCGCGCCTTGTCGTTGCCTTCGGCCAGAATCTCGGCCACTCGCTCGTCGGTGCAGGTGGCGCGCCGATCCTGAAGCGGTGTCAGGAACCGCTCAATGGACTCCATGAGCACCTTCTTGCAGTCCACGCAGCCCCAGGTGGCGTTGCGGCAGCCTTCGCAGATTTCGGGCAGGCGGGCCGGATCGGTCATCAGCTTGTGGTAGGGGTAGAGGTTGCACACGTCCGGGTCGCCGGGGTCTGATTTGCGCTGCCTGCGCTCGTCGGTCTTCATGCCGCGCACCTTGGGCGCGATCTCCTCGATGGGCTCGGAGAGCATGATGGAGTTGCCGTAGCTCTTGGACATCTTGCGGCCGTCCAGGCCGGGCAGCTTGGCTTCTTCGGTCAGCATGTCCGCTGGCTCGGGAAGAACCTCGGTGCCGCTCAGGTGGTTGAAGCGGCGGGCGATCTCGCGCGTCAGTTCCAGGTGGGGCAGTTGATCCTTGCCCACGGGCACGGCGCATGGCTTGTACATCAGGATGTCTGCGGCCATGAGCACCGGATAGCCAAGGAACCCGTGGGTGTTCAAATCCTTTTGCACCAGTTCGGCCTTGACCTCCTTGTAGGTCGGATTGCGCTCCAGCCAGCCAAGGGGGGTGAACATGGACAGGTAGAGATACAGCTCGGCGTGTTCCTTGACCATGGACTGCTGGAATATCACGCATTTTTCCGGGTCGAGCCCGGCCGCGATCCAGTCCTTGACCAGCCCGGGGATGAACCCCTTGACCCGTCTGGCGTCAGCGTATTCGCTGGTCAGGGCGTGCCAGTCGGCCACGAAGAAATAACAGTCGTACTCTTCCTGGAGTTTGAGCCAGTTGGCGATGACGCCGAAGTAGTGACCGAGGTGGAGGGGGCCGGTGGGCCGCATGCCGGAGAGAATGCGTTGTCTTTCGCTCATGGTGTCGTGTGGTTGGAGTTACATGGGGATGCCGAGGAACCGGATTCCGGCGTAGACCATGGGCAGGATGACCCCGCCTACCAGACTGTATCCGGTGAACCGCCCCAGCAGGATGATGCCGATGAGGATGATGAAGCCGAAGCGGCCGAGGGCCAAGTACGATTCGGCCATCTGCGGCGGCAGGAAATAGGCCACCACGTTGCTGCCGTCCAGCGGCGGAATGGGCATCAGGTTGAAGATGCCGAGAATCAGGTTCACGAACACGCCCGCCTGGGCGATGAGATAGGTGGGCAGGATGATCTTCTCGGCCAGTCCGCCCGGGGCGAACTCGACGGTCATCAGAATGTGGATGACCGTGGCAAAGGCGGCGGCCAGGATGAAATTGGTGAGCGGCCCGGCAATGGCTGTGAGCAGCATGCCCTGGCGCGGGTTCTTGAAATAGCTCGCGTTGACGGGCACGGGCTTGGCCCAGCCGAAATGGACGAAGAAGAAGGCGAGCGTGCCAAGCGGGTCGAGGTGCTTCATCGGGTTGAGCGAGAGCCGCCCCTGGGATTTGGCTGTGGGGTCGCCCAGCAGATAGGCCACGTAGCCGTGGGCCACCTCATGGCAGACCAGGGCCACCAGCAGCCCTGGCGCGAGGATGGCGTATTGCTGCAACCGTTCCGGCGAAAAGAGATCAAACATGGGAAGCGGCTACCACGTATGGGGCGCATGGGGCAAGGTGTTTCATGGGCCGCAGCCCGGCGGGGCCGGTGCCAAGAGCGGTCAATCCATCGACCTCTTTCATGTGTTGGGCTGTCATCCAGGCCTTGGAGAGTTGTCAGCCTTGTCCGGTTCAGCCTGGTCGGGTCAGTTGGTGACCACCACCGCGAATTTGACGAAATCGGCGCGGGTGCCGACGATCTTCCAGGTGCGCGAGCAGGAGGTGTACCAGTGATGGAAGGCGGCGAACTCGTCCACCGGGCCGAAGTCGTCGAACACGATGACCGTGCCGCGCATGATCCACGGGTTCATGGTCATGAGCACATACAGGCAGGAGGAGCACAGGTCCGAATCGATGTGGATGATCATGCGATTCTTGCGTTCGTAGCCGGTCAGGAAAGGGTAAAGGCTCTGGTTGAAGTAGCCCTTGACAAAGGTTCCCCGCGGGTCGGCGATGGAGGGGAGAGCGCCGTTCGTGGAAAAATGTCCCTTGGGCAGGTTGTTGGAGCGCCACTCTTCGGGCAGCCCCTCGAAGCTGTCGAATCCAAAGAAGCGGGACGCGGGATGGGTATTGATCTCCATCCATGTCCTGAAACTCTCACCCTTGAACACGCCGAATTCGAAGAAATCCATGGGGCCGGAGCGGACCACGGCGTTGTGGACGTGGGTGTAGAGGATGCGCCGGTCCTTGTACCCGTAGTCAAACACCGGGTACTGGTAGTCCTGTCCTGCGATGCAGTCGGCCATGAGCCGTCCATAGTAGCCCGCCTCCCAGGCCTCCGGGGTGTCCGAGAGGACGAGATTCAGGGCCTGGGCCAGCTGTTGCTTCTCTATCTGCATGCGCTTCCTCCGCAATGCCGGATGGTCCCGCCGGAATTGTGACGGGTGTCCGTGTTTTTTTAGGATCAGAGCAAATGGTGTGCCACGCCGCCTCAGGGTGATATTTGCTGGACCAGTTGAAGAGCGTCGTCCCGGAACGGGGCTCGGCCAGAACGCAGAATCGAGTCATGCTTCCCTTTTTGAAGAACGCGAACGCTCTGCGGCAGGGCAATCGCTTCTCGGCGGGAACCGCCGGTTTCCGGCAAGTTCTCGTCAGAATGAGCCTCGCGGATGGCAAGGTCGAATAATCGACACGCATGTCCCCTGCGAGCAAAAACGCGCTCAGGCAACAAAGATTGACTCTCGCGGGCAATCCCGCTAAAATATAGAGTTGAACCACGCATTGAAGCGCCCGACCAATTGTCAATTGGTGCTATTCCCTGCGCGTAAAACAGCAACAGCCTTTTTGATCAAGATGATACGGGCGCTTAGAGCCCCTCTTCGGCCATTCTGCCGATTCAACGACACTGTCGCTCCCCAAGAGCTGCACCGCACTCCCTGAAAAAGGAAACGCATTGACAGGCACCGTGAAAAATATCTCTCCCTCACCACAAATGCGGCGAGCTGTAGAGCGACGTCGCACTTTCGCAATTATCAGCCACCCTGATGCGGGCAAAACCACACTGACGGAAAAGCTCCTGCTTTTTGGCGGGGCGATCAATCTTGCGGGAGCGGTCAAGGCCAAAAAATCCACCAAGCATACGACCTCCGATTGGATGGAGATCGAGCGCCAGCGTGGTATTTCTGTCACGTCATCGGTGATGAACTTCGAGTTCGATGGGTTCTCGATGAATCTTCTGGACACCCCGGGCCACCATGATTTTTCCGAGGATACATACCGCGTCCTCACGGCCGTCGATTCTGCGCTCATGGTCATAGACAGTGTCAAAGGGGTGGAGACGCAAACTCAAAAACTGATGGATGTATGCCGGATGCGCAATACGCCCATCATCACTTTCATCAACAAGCTGGATCGCGAAGGCCGAACGCCGCTGGAACTCATAGACGACATCGAACAGCACCTGGGCATCGAGTGCGCGCCACTTTCCTGGCCCATAGGCATGGGGAAGTCGTTTCAGGGCGTCTATGATATCCAAGAGGGGGTGATCCGCTTCTTCCGCTCCGAAGGGAACAAGAACGTTCGACCTCAAGATACAGTCACGGTGTACGGCCTTGACGACCCGGCCTTGGACACGCATTTGGGTGCGGCCGCCGCGGATCTCCGCAACGAAATAGAGCTGCTGGAAGGTGCCGGGTTCCCTTTTGATCACACGCGCTACTTGGCCGGTCAGCAGACGCCTGTCTTTTTTGGCAGCGCCATAAACAACTTTGGTGTGCGAGAATTGCTCAAAGGCTTCACCACCCTGGCCCCGGCACCCAAACCCCGCGCGGCCACAACGCGGGAGGTGTCTCCCCTTGAGGAGAACTTTTCCGGCATCGTTTTTAAGATTCAGGCCAACATGGATCCGGCTCACCGAGACAGGATCGCCTTCGTGCGCATATGCTCAGGGCAGTTCAGTCGCGGCATGAAGCTGCATAACCAACGCCTGGGCAAGCATTTCAAGGCGCTCAATGCCATTTTTTTCATGGCCAAAAACCGCTCTGGAGTGGAAGAGGCATGGCCCGGCGACATTATCGGGCTGCCCAACCACGGGTCCATCCGTGTCGGAGATACTCTCTACAGCGACGAACCCCTTGTCTATCCCGGTATTCCCCACTTCGCACCGGAGTTCTTTCGGCGCGTGGTCCTCAGAGATCCATTCAAAGCCAAGCAACTGGAAAAGGGTCTTGCCCAGCTGACGGAAGAAGGAGCAATCCAGTTTTTCCGGCCAGTTGTTGGGCGCGATTACATTCTCGGGGCCATAGGCGTGCTGCAGTTCGAAATCATCGCCGCCAGGCTTATTGACGAATACAATGTTCGTGTCACATACGATCAGTTGCCGTACCAAGCGGTGCGCTGGCTCTCTGGAGACGCAAAGGCCATGAAAATCATAACTGAAAAAAACATGCAAACCATCGTCAAAGACGCCGATGACTGCATTGCCATGCTTTTCAATAGCGATTGGCAGCTTGAGAAAGCAATGAAAGATTGGTCCGATATCACATTTGTCGACACTCGTGAATGTGTCTTGAGTTAAAGACCGCGGACCTGATAGTTCTTTCCAGCGATGAATATCGTCGGTGATTGTGTCCTTTCGCTCAGGCCTGTCCCAATCGGTGGAAACGCAGTCAGATGCTCTCGCCGCAGGCTACGCCATAGAGTGCTCAGGGGCTCGTCCGGCCATCCTCTTTTCAGCCGTTTTGGCGAGATGGAGGATAACCCGCCTGCCGAGGACGCCCTGCTGGCGGTGTGAGGCCAGTGTCTTGCGGAGTGTATGGCCATGCCTGACGGCCACGGGCAGAATCTGCTCGATCTGCTTTTCGCCTATTTCCAGAATGAGTTCAGTTGATTGCGTGGCCATCTTTGTGACGAAAGCATCGAGTTCCGGGATGTAATGCAGAACGTTGAGCGCCATGAGAATGTCGCTTTTCACGTCGAAAGACTGGGAGACGTTCTTTTTCTCGAAGCGGACGGACGAGCCAACGTACCGCTTTATGGAGTTCGCGGCGTCGATACTGCCTTGGTTCACGTCATACCCCGTGCAGACGGCGCCTTGCTCTTCGGCTTTGAACAGAAAGTACCCGTTGTTGCAACCCACTTCGCATACCTGTTTGCCCTTCCAGTCGATCCCCAGCCTGGTGATGTTGTCCCAGGTGTGGTGCGAGAGGGTCTGCCCCTGGACGATTCTTTCGCCGCGAATGTCCAGCGTCTGGTAAAACGGTGAATAGGGGCTGTTGGAAGACGCGATCTCTGCGATCAGAGCGGCGTGCTTTGCCGGGTAGAGCGGGTGGATGTCCTCAAGGTGGGCGTGAATCCAGTCGAAAACGGCTTCCGGGCTTTCCGTCACCTGAAAGATATTTCTGTCAGGGAGGTCCGGGAAGGCGTCGAAACCAGAGGTTATCGCCTGGGCGAATCTCTCCAGCTTCTGTAGGTCTGGATTCTTTGATTTCCTTTCCTTCTCGAATTGTTGGACGATGCGGCTGAGCCTTTGGGAATACCTGTCGTAACGGGCAGGCATGGGCGGCAGCAGATAGAAGGCCTGGGCTATGACGTATTGGCCGTATTCCGTCACAAGGGCCTCGGTGAAAGCGTCGAAGACGAAGGGCTGAGACATCCTCGCTCCCTCGATGACGATGTCAGAGAAGCGCACCTCGCGCAGCTTGCGCATGAACGCCTTTTTGTAATGCGGCTTTGACGCCGGGTGGAACAGTTCCGCGGAATCGATTTTCTGCTCTTCCTGAATGGCCAGCCGGATGTGATCCTGGCTGATGCAGGCGAAACCGAGCTCGCTGGCTATCCGCTCACCCGTATGGGTTTTGCCACTGCACCGCGGCCCGGCGAGAATGATGATCTTTGGTGATTCGTGATACGGATGCATATGACGTCCTGTCGGAATTGTTTTCGATGATACGCAGGTGCTACTCGCCGTATTCGGTGATCAGTTCCATGGTCCGTTGAATTCGCCGAAGGCGGATCATCAACTGTTCAAGGCCGCATTCTGGCATCTTTGAGAAGCCTGCAACGGAGTAATGTCAGGGCCGGCTAGACGGCGCAGTCGGTCAAAGACTCCATTTTGACAGTGTTGCTCTTGAGCTGACAGGCGAACTGACGTCTGACTCCGGCCGGGGCTTCGGCCAGCATTTCCTCCACCATGCGCGCCTTCTCGTCGTCGTTCTTTTTGCGCAAGTATGTGATGTGGCATCCGATGTCCCAGGGGTTCTCGCGGCCGCGTGTGCATCGGCGGCAGGCCTGGGGCCGATCGGCAGAGTTGACCCGTGCCCGCAACTCCATGAGCCTTGGCGAATTCCACAGTTGTTGGAATCCCTGTTGAAAAAGGTTGCCCAAGGTTCCGCAGCCACCGCAGCAGACCGTGGATGAACCATCGTGCGAAACGTTGAAGTGCTCCCAAGGTCTGTAGCAAGGCCCCTGGTCGGCCTCCTTGACACCGTCGGAAAACAGCCGCTGGTGGTTCAGGCGTATGCCCAGCTGTGTTGCCTTGAGTTTGGCCTTGAGGACCATGGTGTCGTAAAGTTGTGGGTTGAAACACATGGCTTCCTGTTCAAGCCCGGTGCCTTCGCGCGTCACGAGAAGGTAGTTGACCTGAATTTCTCGGGCGCCGAGACGATGGGCCAGTTCATTGCTGTCCGGTTAAGAACCGTTGGTATCCCAGGATTTCGGCATGAGCATTCACTTCCTAGGCGAAGGTTATTTGATGGACATGTTTGACAGCCCTTCAAAAAGAAAAATGTCCGAATTCTCCTCTTTTTGTGATATG
>JBDRSO010000081.1:0-5705 GCA_043824835.1 Pseudomonadota bacterium
TTGGATGTGATTGTAAACAAAAACAAGGCGATAGGCCAGCTTTGATGTTGTGTCAGGCAGGAGAATCGCTCAGATTAGGTCCAATTTGGTTCTTTCGAAAAGCCTACTCGTCGTTTTATGACGCAGGTCGTGAAAGCGTAAATTGTAAAGAGTATTCATCTGACACCGCCGCCCCTGGCGGAGTGAGTTGCGCGGCTTCTTCGGTTTTCGTTTCCTTGCCTTTCACGATCCCGACCAGGAAGGCCTGATTCGGCGTCCGTCCTTGCATCCCCCGGCCCTGGTGGGTCAGTCTTCATGCATAGGGCCAGTAACGGTAGAGACCCCCGGCAGTTTTCAGAGGGCATGGGGGTACCCTAGTGTGTCCACGCCATGCAAACTTCAAATATCACCCCCCCGACCGCTTGGCTCCGGCGAGCCTGTCTGCCAATTTGTGCGCTCGTAAGTGGCTGTATCTGGCCAGCATCTGCATGCTCTTGTGGCCGGTGATGGATTTGATTTCCATGAAGTCCAGATCCGTCCTTTCGAAGAAGCGGCTGGTTGCCTCGTGCCGTAGGTCGTGGAATCGCAGGTCGTTGAGTCCCGCCGATGAAGCGGCCGCTCGAAATTTTTTGGTAATGGTGTCGGCCGCCAGGCTGAACACATCGCCGTGAATGTTTCGCGGTAGGCCCGTGAGGATTCCCAGAGCGGCAGGGGAGAGGGGCACGGAACGGGCCTCGCCGTTCTTCGTTTTGGGCAGGTGGACGAATTTCTTCTTCAGATCGACGTGCTTCCAGCTCATAGTGGCGATCTCCCCGCGACGCATGGCGGTTTCGAGGGCGAAGAGGATGATCGGCTTCAGATCGGCACCTGCATTGTCCAGGAGTCGTGCTTCCTCGCCCTTTTCTAGTCTGCGCGTCCGTCCTTTGTTTTGCCTGGGTTTGTTGGCCCGTCTGGTGGGATTCCGGAGGGACTCCATTCCCCAATCCTTGCGGCAGATCTCGAACACCCGGGAGATCAGGTTGACCTCGTGCAGGATGGTCTGGGATGACCGGCCGTCAAGTTCCCGCTCCTTGATGTAGTCGGCCACATCCTTGCCCCGGACGGTGGCAAGGGGCATCAGCGAGAGGTGGCTGTTTTGGACGATCTTTGCCCTGCTCTTGACCTGCTTGGGTTGGGCGTATTTATCTGAGAACTCCTCAATGAATCGGTCAATGGCCTCTGTGAGTGTTGTCTTCTCGGCTTCTGCCCGGCTGATGAACACGCCCCGGCCCATTTCGGACTCGATCTCCCGCGCCCAGGCTTCGGCTTCGGATTTTCTCTCAAAGGTTGCGCTTTGAGTGGGGTATCCTTTGCGGCGAATTCGCACTTCCCATTGGTAGGGTCCACGCTTTCTGATGTTGGCCATGCTCGCTCCTTTTCTGGCCCTAGTGGAGCAAATTTGGAGCAAAAAAGCAATCGCTGGTCATATTGTGTGCGTAGAAAATGAAAAATGATCCAAGCAAGATGCCTGAATCATTTGTCTTTCATCTGGCGCGCCAGGTAGGATTCGAACCCACGGCCGTCGGCTTAGAAGGCCGATGCTCTATCCACCTGAGCTACTGGCGCGCTGGGGGTGTGATACTGGAACGCGCGGCGCGAGGTCAAGGGTTTCGTGCCGAAGCGGCAGGCGGTGTGCGGGGCTTCCCTGGTCGGGGGGTTCCTGATACAAGGGATGGCGTGGAACCGATCAAGGATTACGATGCACTGCAACGATACATGGACAGGCTCGGCCTGTTCCACATGGATTTGGGCCTCGGGCGCATGGAGACCTTCTGGTCCGTGCGCGGCATGCCCGGCATTCCGGTGGTCCATGTGGTTGGCACCAACGGCAAAGGCTCGACCTCGACCTTTCTCTGCTCCATTGCCCGGACCCACGGCATCAAGGCCGGGTTGTTCACCTCGCCCCATTTCGTGTCGCCGCGCGAGCGGGTGCAGGTCAACCGGTCGCTGCTCGGGCGCGACGAGTGGGTGGCGCTGGGCAACGAGGTGCTGGCCACCCCGGGCGGCGCGGCGCTGACCTATTTTGAGTTCCAGACCTGCCTTGCCATGCTCGCCTTTGAGAAGCGGGGCGTGGACATGGCGGTAATGGAGGCCGGGCTGGGCGGGCGATTCGACGCCACCACGGTCTTCTCGCCGCGTCTGACCCTGTTCACCCCCATCGCCATGGACCACGAGAAAATCCTCGGGCCGACTCTGGCCGACATCGCCCGCGACAAGGCTGCGGCCATCCATCCCGGCTCGGTGGCCGTGACCGGACCGCAGCGGCCTGAGGCCATGATCGAGCTGGTCAACCGGGCCGAGGCCGTGGGAGCGCGGCTTATCTCCGCCTCGGATGTGGCCGACCCGGTGGGCTCCGCCCGGCTCGGATTGTCCGGCCCGCACCAGCGCGACAACGCGCGCCTCGCCTTGGCCGGGTGGCGCGTTTTCGCGGCCATGGCCGGTATCCGCGGCGAGGCCGATGCCGAGGGCTTCGGGCTTGAATCCGCCTTTGTTCCCGGCCGGTTGCAGCGGGTGAGCCTCAGCGGTCGCTCCATCATTCTCGACGGCGCGCACAACAGCCACGCTTTGGTCGCCCTGGGCGAGGCCTTGACAAGTGAAGGGGTCAGGCCCGCGTCAGTGATCTTCGCCTGTCTGGCGGACAAGGACGCCTCGGCTATGCTGCCGCTGGTCCGGGCGCTGACAGACGGGCCGGTGCTGGTGCCGGGTATGGACAACGAGCGGGCAGCGGACGCCGCGCGCATCGCCTCGGAAATGGGCGGCGACGCGCGGGCCGTGGCGACCCTGGCCGATGGGCTGGAGGCTGCGTTGGCCGCCCGGACCGAGGCCCAGGGGCCGGTGCTCATCTGCGGCTCCTTGTATTTGCTCGGCGAGTTTTATAGGATGCACCCGGAATTTTTGACTAAATAGCAGCGGGAGAAGCATGAGCACATTATTTCGTCACCTGCCGTCCGTGGCCCAGGTGCTGGCGGCCCTGGATGCGGACGCTGAGATCGCTGCCCTGCCGCGCCCGCTGGTCAAGGAGCAGATCAACGACTTTCTCGACATCTGCCGCGAGGAAATCCGCTCGGGCGTCATCGTGGACGCGGCCGCCCTGGCCCTGGCCGCGCTCATGCCGCGCCTGACCGCCTTTGTGCGCGCCCGCTCGCGGCCCCATTTTCGCCGGGTGCTCAACGCCACGGGCGTGGTCATCCACACCAATCTTGGCCGCTCCGTCCTGGCCCGGGCGGCCATCGAGGCCGTGGCCGAGGCCTGCGCCCACTACTCCAACTGCGAGTTCGACCTAGCCACGGGCAAGCGCGGCAACCGCTACAGCCATGTGGAAAAAATCCTCTGCGACATCACCGGGGCCGAGGCCGCCCTGGTGGTCAACAACAACGCGGCCGCCGTGCTCATCATGCTTGAGACCCTGGCCCGCGGCCGTGAGGTCATCGTCTCGCGCGGCCAACTGGTCGAGATCGGCGGCTCATTCCGCATCCCGGATGTGATGGCCAAGTCCGGTGCGATCCTGCGTGAGGTGGGGGCCACCAACCGCACCCATGTCCATGACTACGAGCAGGCCATCGGTGACGAGACTGCCGCGCTGATGCGGGTGCACACCTCGAATTTCCGCATGGTCGGCTTCACCCGGGAGGTGAGCCTGCCCGAGATGCGCGCCCTTGGCGACACATACGGCTTGCCGGTGATCGAGGATTTGGGCAGCGGCACCCTCTGTGATTTGGCCGGACACGGCCTGCCGGGCGAGCCCACGGTGCAGCAGGTGGTGGCCCAGGGCGCGGACGTGGTCTCTTTTTCCGGCGACAAGGTGCTGGGCGGCCCCCAGGCGGGCATCATCGTGGGCCGAAAGGAATATGTGGACCGCATCAAGGGAAACCCCATCAACCGGGCCCTGCGCATCGACAAGATGACCCTGGCCGCGCTGGAGGCCACCCTGCGGCTCTATCTTGACATGGACGTGGCCCGGCGCGAGGTGCCGACCCTGCGCATGATCACTGCCTCGCAGGAATCGCTACGCAGCAAGGCGCGCCGACTGGCCGACGCCGTGCGGGGCGAGTTGGGCGACATGGCCGAGGTGACCATGCGCAAGGGCTTCTCCCGCGTGGGCGGCGGTGCGTTCCCGGAATACGACCTGCCCGGAACCCTGGTCACGGTGAACTTTGCCGGAATTTCCGCAGACGCCCTCAGGGACGCGCTGTTCGACACCGACCCGCCGCTGGTGGCGCGCATCGAGGACGACGCGTTCCTGCTCGATCCGCGCACCCTGGCTTCAAGCGAACTCAAACTGGCGGCCAGCGCCCTGCGCCAGGCCGTGGACACGATCAAGGACAAATCATGAGCAAGAAAAGCGCGAAACTCGAATACGAACCAAAATCCGCCTGGGAGGTCTATTCTTCCAAGAAGGACATCAAGGCCATGGACGCCATGGCCGACAGGTATGTGGACTTCCTGAGCCGCTGCAAGACCGAGCGGCTGGTCATGGACTTTGTCAGGGCCAAGGTCGAGGCCGGCGGTTTTGTTGACGATCTGGCGGCCCCGCTGGCGTATCGCTTCAACCGCAACAAGACCTGCTTTCTGGCGCGCAAGGGCAGGCGTTCCTTGAGTCAGGGATTCCGGCTGGTTGGCGCGCACGGCGACTGCCCGCGCCTGGACCTCAAGCAGCGCCCCCTCTACGAGGACACGGACATCTGCCTCGCCAAGACCCACTACTACGGCGGCATCCGCAAGTACCAGTGGCTGACCATCCCCCTGGCCCTGCACGGCACGGTGGTCAAGAAGAGCGGCGAGGTGGTCACCGTGTGCATCGGCGAAGACCCGGCCGATCCGGTCTTTACCATTACCGACCTGCTGCCGCATCTGGCCTACAAGGAGATGGAGAAGAAGGTGGCTGACGCCTTTGATGCCGAGAAGCTGAACCTGATCATGGGCCAGTCCCCGGCGGCCAAGCCGGGCAAAGACGACGAGGCGATCAAGGAGCCGGTCAAACGCAAGGTGCTCGAACTGCTCAACGCCCGCTACGGCATCGACGAGGCCGATTTCTTCAGCGCCGAGATGCAGGCCGTGCCCGCTGGCCCGGCCCGGTTCGTCGGGCTTGATTGCAGCATCATCGGCGGCTACGGCCAGGACGACCGGTCCAGCGTCTTCTGCGCCCTGGAAGCGATGCTGGCCGAGCCGGACCCGGAGTATGCGCAGATCGTGCTCTTCTGGGACAAGGAGGAGATCGGCTCCGAGGGGGCCACCGGGGCCAACTCGCGCTTTTTCGAGAACTGCATGGAGGAGCTGGTGGAGGCGTGGGAGCCGGGCGCGCGGCTGTCGAGCGTCCTCTCGGGCGGCTCGGCCCTGTCCGCCGACGTGTCTGCGGCCATGGACCCGGACCACAAGGATGTCTACGAGCCCCTCAACGCGGCCCGGCTGGGCCACGGCCCGTGCTTCAACAAGTTCACCGGCCATCGCGGCAAGGTGGGGGCCAATGACGCCCACCCGGACTTCATCGGCTGGCTCAGGCGCATCCTCGACGATGCGGGCATCCCCTGGCATATGTCCGAGCTGGGCAAGGTGGACGTGGGCGGCGGCGGCACCGTGGCCAAGTTCCTGGCCGTCTACGGCATGGACGTCATCGACGTGGGCGTGCCCGTGCTCTCCATGCACTCCCCCTTCGAGCTCTCGGCCAAGGCGGACATCTACGCCTGCAC
>JBDRSO010000082.1:0-8503 GCA_043824835.1 Pseudomonadota bacterium
ACGACGCGGGCCTGGGCGAGAGCTACACCCTGCCCACCCGCCCGGCCAACACCGACGACGACTGGGGGCTCAAGGTCGAGTCCATCCTGGGCCGCGAGGGCGTGGACCCGAGGAGCGTGGAGGCGTGCGTCATCTGCTCGGTGGTGCCGCCGCTGGACCCGCTGCTTCTGCGCATGGCCCGCCGTTTCCTGGGCTGCGAAGCCGTTTTCGCCGGACGCGATCTGGCCATCGACCTGACCAATGAGTACGCCCGGCCCGAGCAGACCGGCGCGGACATCCTGGTGGGCTGCCTCGCGGCCCGGCTCACCTATGACGCGGAAAACCTCATCGTCATCGATTTCGGCACCGCCACCACCCTGGCCTGCGTCATGGGCACCGCCTTCAAGGGCGGCCTCATCTGCCCTGGCGTGCTCTCGTCGCGCACGGCCCTGGCCAGCAACACGGCCAAGCTTCCCAATGTGGACCTCAGGGTCGAGAGCGACATCCTCACCTGGGGAACAAGCACGGAAGAGTGCCTCAACCAAGGTCTTGTCTTCGGCTTCGCGTCCATGATCGACGGCCTTGTCGCCAAGCTCTCGGCGCGCATGGCCGACCCCTTTGTGGTGGCCACCGGGGGGCTGTCGCGCACCATCGCCCAGGTGGCCGGGTCCATCGACGAGTTGCGCCCGGAGCTGGTCATGGAAGGGATGTGGATGGCTTACTACAATAGATAGCGGCAGATGGCGGCCCTTTCGCGCCCCTGCGGACTGTCTCTGCCCTCAAGTTTCCCGGCCGCTTGGCCGATGAGAGGGGAGACACATCGCGACAAGGAGCACCCATGGGAAGCATCGTGGCCCTGGACGCCTTCAGGGCGTCCGTGGAAAAGACCCGCAACGCGCCGCAAGGCCCGCCCCGGCCCGAAATATCGGGCGCGGAGATATGGACCCGTGACTATCGCGAGGTGGAGGCCGTGGTCTTTGGCCTGCTCACGGTGCGCAATCTCGTCGCCCACCATCTGGCCGGATACGATCCCGACTTCGACGCCCTGTGCATGGACGGCCTTGACGCCGCCTATTCCGAGAAAGCCACCGGCCCGGAACGGCTCAAGGCCGCCCTCAAGCCCCTCAAGGAGTGGCTCCTTGACGCCATGACCGAGGACAACAAGCGCGACATGTCCTGGGCCCTGGTCATTGTCGATCTCATCGAGAAATCGCCCGCCAAGGCGCGGTCCTGAGTTCCCGTCCCGTTCATCACCACGCCCATCGTCACATTGGGCCGTCACATTGGGCCGCCGGTCGCCAAAGGCTGCGCCGTTTACCAGCCCGATTGTGCCCTTCCCCGAAATTTTCATCGCGCGGGCGCGCGCTGTGCAGTATTGATATGCCATGAGCGAGCCACCCGCCGCATCCGGCCCCACCATCCTGCTTTCGGCAGGCTGCCTCTTCCACCTGCCCCTCAAGCGCATCGCGCAGATCGGGCGGGACGCTGGTTTTGCGGGCATGGAGCTGATCATGAATTCGCCCAAGCTGACGCCCGAAGCGGGCCTGGAGCGCATCAGCGAGGTGTTGCCCATCAGGAGCCTGCACGCGCCCTTTCGCGACTGGGCCGCCTGGGGCGGACACCTGTCATCGTGGAAGGCGACCACGGCCCTGGCCAATTTCCTGCCCGACGCCGACCACATCACCATGCACCCGCCCGGCTCGCGGCTGGCCAACATGATCCAGAACCGCTGGTTCGAGAAGGCGTGCGATCTGCCCCTGCTCCTCGACGCCAAGGGGCGCATCCGCTTCTCGCTTGAGAACATGCCCTGGGCCGAGGGCTCGCCCTTTGCGCGCGATCCGCTGGAAAAGCTCCTGGAGCAGTGCCGCGACAGGAACGTGGGCCTGACCTTTGACGTCTGCCACATGGGCGTGTCCGGTCGCAACGTTCTCGACTCCATCGCCAAGGTGCCGCTGGACATGCTTTACAACGTCCACTTCTCCGACGCCCGGGGCTTCACCGAGCACCTGACCCCGGGCAAGGGATGCCTGCCCCTGGTAGATTTTCTGGGCCATCTTGGCGGCCGGGGCTATTCGCGCTATGTAACCCTCGAACTCGAACCCGGGGCCTTTCCCGACGACATCGACGGCACCGTCGCCCTGCTCGACGCGCTGCGTCGAGACATGGAGCGCTGGCTGATCCCTGATCCGGAGTGACCATGACCCGCACGTATCTCGAAAAAGTCTGCTGCCCTGACCAGCGCGTGAACCCGCTCTTCGCCTTCCTCGGCATCGAGGTCGAGGCCCTGATGCCAGAGCGGGCCATGCTGCGTCTGCGCGCCAAACCCGAGATGGTGCAGGGCGCGGGCATGATCGCCGGGGGCATCCTGGCCACCCTGCTCGACGAGGCCATGGCCCACGCCGTGCTGGCGGGCAACGCGCCGCGCGAGAAGACCACCACCGTGGACATGAATGTCTGCTACCTGCGCCCGGTGGAGGAGGGGGCCATGCTGGAATGCGAGGCCCGGGTGGTCAAGCGCGGCAGGCGGGTCGTCTTTGCCGAGGCCGTGCTTCGCGCTCTCGGCCCTGACGGCGAATCCGGCCCCGACACATCCGGTCCGGCTCAGGAAGCGGCCAGGGCCACGGCCACCTTCCTCCTTATCTGACCGGGGCCACGCGGGCCATTGCCTTTGGCCCGTTCATGATTATTTTCGGGCAAGACACATCCCCGGAGGGAATCCCCATGACCGACACCACCCGAATTCTCGTCTGCCCGGGCTGCGGCGCGCGCAATCGAGTCCAGGCCGGGCGCGAGGCCCAGGCCACCTGCGGCCGATGCAAGGCCACTGTCTTCGAGCCAAGGCCGCTGGAGCTGGTGGGAGCCACCTTTGACCGCCAGATCGGCCAAAGCGACGCGCCCGTGCTCGTGGACTTCTATTCGCCCACCTGCGGCCCCTGCCTGATGATGGTCCCCCAGTTCGAGGGAGCGGCCAAGGCGCTGCACCCGGCCGTGCGTCTGGCCAAGATCGACACCTCGGCCGAGCAGGGGGTGGCCGCCCGCTTCGGCATCAGTGCCGTGCCCACCCTGATTCTCTTCCGCCACGGCAGCGAGATCGCCCGCCAGCCCGGGGCCATGAACGCCCGCGACATCGAGGCCTGGGTCCGCCGCCACTTGTGACCGCCCTATGAAGACGCCTCGGGCCGGGAAACCCCTTGAACTCGAAGGGGAATTGGGCGACTATGCCCGCACTACGAGAAACAGGTTGCGAAAGGAGTTGTTATGGCAAAAGATTTCAGAGAGTTGCTTGTGGAGTCCTCGCGCCACGAGCAGTTTGGCCGTTTCTTCAAGGAGCTGGCCGTGGGCTTCAAAGTGGTGCTCTCCTATCAGGCGAGCGAAACCCATGCCTGCGAACCGGCCGAGACCCTGGACGACGTATACGCCTACACCAAGTGGGAGGTGAGCATGCGCCAGGCAGACAAGGCCATCGACATCCCCAAGATCGGGGTCTGGACCTTCTTCAAGGACAAGGAGTGGGCCGCGACCTTTGATCGCCCCGAGTTCCAGCGGGCCATGGCCGGAGAGTTCATCCCGGTGCAGGACTGTCAGCGGATTCTGGAGGATGTCATCGAGTATGCCATGAGCCACGATCAGATCAAGTCCGAGGACGAGATCACGGTGGTGGACCCCGAGGTGGACCTCAAGCGCGCCGGCTGCGGCGGCGGCTGCGGCGGCAAGAAGGCCGACAAGGCCGAGAAGAAGCCCGTTCAGTAGGCCAAGGCCCGTCGGAACGGACGATGCCATCATTCTGAGGCCCGCTTTTCGCGGGCCTTTTTACTGTCAGGCGAAAAAGGCGGTGAGAACGACCACGTAGACCAGGGCGGGCAGCAGGTTGGCCAGCCGTATTTCCTTCAGTTCCAGCAGGTTGATGCCGATGCCGATGATGAGCAGGCCGCCGCAGGCCGTGACCTGGCTGATCATCATGGGCGAGAAGTATTGCTGGAAGAAGCTGGCCCCGATGGTCATGGCCCCCTGGTAGAGCAGCACCGGGATGAAGGAAAAGAGCACGCCCGAGCCATAGGTGGCGGCCAGGGCCACCGAGGCGAATCCGTCGAGGATGGACTTGGTGTAGAGGACAGTGGCGTCGCCGTTGATGCCTTCCTCCAGCGAGCCGATGATGGCCATGGCCCCGATGCAGTAGATGAGCGAGGCGGTGATCAGCCCGTCGGTGAATTTGGGGTTGTCAGACTTGATGAGCCGCTTGAAGCGGTCGCCAAGCCGGGCGAACAGGGTATCGAGCCGCAGCAGTTCGCCGCTGATGCCGCCCAGCAGGACAGCGAAGATGACAATGAGGATGTTCTCGACCTTGAGGGCCATCTGGATGCCGATGAGCAGCACGCACAGCCCCAGCCCCTGAAAGACGATGGTGCGGATGCGATCTGGAAAGCGCGACTGCAGCCAGCAGCCGATGAGACTGCCGCCGATGATGGCCACTGCGTTGACGATTGAGCCGACCGGAAGCATGGGCGTCCTTTGGAGTTGTATGGCAATTGTGCCGCAGAAGCGGTGCTACCACCAAGGCGCGCCCCTGACAAGAACATTGACAGCCCGCGCCGGCCTGCCCTATGAATGACCCCAACCCAAGCCAGGGTGGCGGAATTGGTAGACGCAGCGGACTCAAAATCCGCCGGTAGTGATACTGTAAGGGTTCGAGTCCCTTCCCTGGTACCAGAATGAAAACAGGGCGTTAGAGGTGTTTTGACAACCTCTGACGCCCTGTCTTTTTAGGCGGGAAATGAAAATGATCACAAAAAAACCACAAAATTTGATAATGGGTTTGGCGTTTAATCTAAGACCAAGCACCCACTTCTCATTTCCGGATCAAAGGCCGGGAGAAGTGGTACAAGTCGGTGGTGGAAATGTAGGCGGACCTAGATGCCCACTTCCACCACGACAACACGGAACGGATCCGTCAGGGCAGAGGGGTGCAAGGACGTACGCCGATCAGATACTCCTGGACGGCATCGTGAAAGGCAAGGAAACGGACACGAAGAAGCCGCGTAACTCACCCTCCCAGGGGCGGTGTCAGGTGAATACTATCACTGTACAGACCGGATCACTCGTTCAGCAGATAGAGAAAAGTCCACCTCAATGCCCAGATGACCTCAAACTATTCAGCTTCATTTGAATGAGGGACCTGAAATGTAGTGGTTCATACTTAATCAGCCACATCAAATCGAAACTACTTCACCTAAATGTCCGCCTCAATCAGTTGGTTACGCTCCTCGCAAACTTCCATCCGCCCCTCTCTCCCATACCATTTCGGGTCAGCACACCAAGCGAATGATTGGACATCTATCATATCGACTGGCTTCAACGACGTATTTTAGTCAGAAAATCTTTGATGCAGTCGCACAATTTCATGAGTCGAGAATACGTAGCCCAGTAATCCCAACTAGAAATGCAGCCATCTTCGTCACCTATGAGAGCTTTGAAAAACCCTGGCATATAACTTCAGCCATGAGCTTTCGTCGTTCTTGAAGGAAATCATCATATGACATCTCGTACCACTTTGCAGGCAGAGCGTGTTCTTTGTAGCGGCTCTCAAGATCCACATGATACCTATCTTCATATCTCACAATATACTCACTTGGCGCACTATCGCTGATGTCAATATTGTCTTCCCACTCTACAAGCGCATAATTGGCGATCTGATTGATGATACGGGTTTCAGTTATCCTGTTTGATTTAAGGTATGCCTTCGGAAAGAGATGATGAATTTCAAGGGCAGACTTAGGCGCGGCAATCTCGGGATCAAGCAACTCATGAATCTTTACATCTGAAAACAGGACCTTGGCTCCGAGAATATTCTGAGCGGCATGATAAGCGTTAAGATAAGCAGAGGAGCTGCTAGACGTCTCTAAATTTCCAGGTAGCGTAATCTTCCAAAAATCATCCGTGAGGTTCGTATCTATGATTCCCTGCATTACCTGAGCAAACTCTTCCCCTGAATGAATCCCCCGTAATCGTGCCATGTCTTCGTCCATAGCGGACTCGAACGACCCCGTGTATCGGCTCGTAAGTGTAATCATGAAAAAATAGCGCCCGATAAGTTGACGCAACACGCTGTAGTCTAACCCATATTCCGTCTTACCAATGAGATAAAACGCATACGAATATAATAACGCCACGTCAGACGATATCTGCTTGCCACTTCTAAAGCCTGCCCAGGTCAAACACTTGAGGAACTGATGCCAGTTCGTAAGGCTTAACATTTTCTGCTGGGCTGAAGCCAGCCGCTTCAGGTTCGCTTCCCTCACTTCAGGTACGAACTCCCCACTCTCGACATCCTTCCCCCGCAAGAACTGATAAGCATATTTTAAACGCGCACGTCTCAAACCTACAGCAATTGCAACTCGCAAAAGTTGGTCTGGATCTGGTTTAATATGCCGATTGAATGGAGAAGCACCAGAGCCGGGAGTAGGTGGCATTCGTGAATCTCTACAGAAGGCTTCCAATTCCTGTCGTCCTTCTTCCCAGAATACTGAAAGCAAGGTCAGGATAAAGTCTGCCTGTTTCAGATTTTGCCCTTTACTGTTAACTCGGACAAAGATGTCAGCGACTTGCTCTTCATCCGTTTGTAAACCGATTTTCAATGCTGAAAATGGATAGTTTTTCAACTCCAAAAGGCGCTGAATATTTTTAGCAATAACACTCTGCTCTTCCCCACTGACTTCACGCGAACTGCGGAGCCGTTCAAGAAAATTCGTCACAAGGCTATAGCTATCGGTCCCTTGCTTGAAAATTGCCGAAAGGTCTGGGAGCCATTCTGAAGATCTTTTGATCGCGGATGAAGTAACCTCAAATTTTCCCTTCAACGGATTGAAGCCAATCACAATAAACCGCTCGTGAAAATTCTTATCAAGGACAGGTTTCCCCTTCATAACCGCGTACAAAGAAGTCAGACGCTGCTGCCCGTCGATAATCAAAGTAGTGGGGGAATCCTGACCATGCCCAGCAGTGCCTATTTGCCGGGATGAACTTTCGTTGGGATTGTCCCAAAGCATCAAATATCCGACTGGATAACCTTTGAACATGGAGTCAAAGAGGTCACGTACAGAACTTGCCGACCAGACAAATGGGCGCTGTATATCTGGTAAGCCGATGTCTCCTTGGTCAACAGCGGAAACGAGGTACTCAGCCGTAGTATCCATTTTTGCAAATAGCGTTTGAGACATCTTAACGATCCTATATTATTTGAAGCTAATGCCCAGTATCCTGGGCATCCAGTTTTGCTTACCCAAAGAAGCAGCCATAAGCATCCTCTTTGACCAACTTCAGAAACTCCTCAAGAGAGCGAAGTGAAGGACAAGGTTCATAGAGGACCCATTTCCCATTACCCCTCATCCAGTAGATCTTCCAATTCTTCTGAGCTTTGACATAACTCGCTTTGGCAATCGGGCTTTGGACTTCTTTTGATGGTTCCATGAAGTGGGGGCGAATCTCGAATAACTCAACTGTTTGCTTCTTGGGATCAACCTCGTATCCCCATTTCAGCTTGTCATGGAGATGGGGTGGTGGTCCCTGTTCTTGGCAGAAATCTGTTATGAGTTTTTCATAACGGCGCTGTTCAAATTCGCTGATTGCCATGGTTTACTACTGCTTCCAGTTCACGCATTTCTCTGAACTAGGCACTTTGAACGGATAAACTCAAGCATACCCCGGAATGGCTCGAAGCACTCGGCATCAAGAGCGGGGACAACCTCTTTTGAAAAGGGTGTCTTTTGTGCGTCAGATATGAAAACGATCTTACTGCCACCAACGCATGGCTCAATTTTGAAATAATCCTTAGTAGGGTTATAGCCGTAAAAGATATGCTCTATTTCGCAGCAGGAGTCACCACCATATGTTTCTCCAGTAGAAGAATCACGAATGACCTGCTTTTGTATGTCTGTATGTGTAGGAACCGGGAGCATCAAGGCATAAGATTCGCCATGTTCCCACTTCTTTACCATTCCCCGGAAAGGGTCATTCTCGGTGACTTCGCCATTAAGCCCGTTCCATTGGTCATAGGCTTTATCGAAATCAAATAGACCAAAGACAGGAAGTCCTCCCATCTCTGCGTGAATTCTGTCATCAGTCAAAAGCTGCTTTATGTAAGTGCAACTGAATGCATAGAAAGGAATGAAGGGCATATCATCATCGTATAGTTTGTACCACGCTTCCTTGACGATGATTGGATCAGTACTACCCTCAGTGAAAAGAACAGGTTTGTTTTCTATCTGAACTGCGTTGATGATGCTTAAAAGCTGCTCCTGCTCCGAGTAACGTATCAAATCAGAACTTAGTTTTTTGATTGCTATTTGTTTTGGTAGATCATAGCAGTTTGCGTAATTACCTTTAATGTCAGTGTTGTCCGGTTAAGCGACATAGCTCAGTAGCCTGTAATCGTTGTTGATGTTGTCATGGAAGGCGTCGGGTGGTTTGAAGATGTCCTCCATTTCTCGCCGATCGAAGAGGTTGACCTGGAGCAACTGGAACATCTCCT
>JBDRSO010000083.1:0-14959 GCA_043824835.1 Pseudomonadota bacterium
GCCACCCTGCGGGATGGCCGGGCCGATGCACGTTCTCGCGGCGGGGGTGATGGAAAGCCCGGTTCGGGGAACCGGGCTTCTTGGTTTCGGGCCGTGTTCTATTTCAGTTTGGCTTGGATGGCGGCGGCTATGGCCTTGCCCTGCTCGTAGCATTGAGCATAAGTGTCGTGGGTGGGCACATGCTTGACCTTGACCGGGTCCACCAGTTCCATGCCCATGTCCTCGATCCACTGGGTCAGGATTTTGGTGCACTCGCCAGACCAGCCGAAGGAGCCGATGGCCGAGCCGATCTTGTTCTGGGGACGCAATCCCTTCATATAGGTGAGCATGTCGGCCATGAGCGGCAGGATGCCGTTGTTGTGCGTGGGCGAACCAAAGACCACGGCCGCCGCATCAAAGACCTCGGTCATGACCTCGGAGTGGTGATTGTCCTTCATGGACATGATGCGCACGGACACGCCCGCGTCGGCCAACCCGCTGGCCACGGCTCCGGCCATCTTCTCGGTGGAGTGCCACATGGTGTCATAGACGATGACCGCCCGGTTCTTCGGCTTCTGCTCGGCAAACTCGACATACTTGCCGACGACCCAGGGCACGTCGTCACCCCGCAGCATCAGGCCGTGGTCAGGGCAGATCATGTCGATGTCGAGCTTCATCTCGGCAAGGGCGGCCAGGGTCTTGAGCACCACAGGCGAGTAAGGCAGCACGATGTTGGCGTAGTAAGCCTTCATCAGCTCTTCAAGGGTGTGGCGGTCCACCTCGTCGGCCCAGCGCTCGCTGGTGGCCCAGTTCTGGCCAAAGGCGTCGTTGGAATAGAGAATCTTGTCCTCGGGGCAGTAGGTCAGCATGGAGTCCGGCCAGTGAAGCATGCGCGCCTCGATGAACTGAAGCGTGCGCTTGCCAAGGCTGATGGAGCTGCCGGTGGGCACCACCTCGACCGGCCAGTCCTTGTAGTGGAAGTGGGCGGCCATGGCCTTCTGGCCCATGGGCGAGGTGTAGATCTTCTCGGGCCGGTATTTTTCCACGGCCAGGGCGAGGCAGCCCGCGTGGTCCGGCTCCAGGTGGTTGATGACAAAGTAGTCGATCTTCCTGTCCGAACCCAGAACCTGGGCCAAATTGCACTGCAGCATGCCCCAAAACTCCTCGGCCACGGTGTCAACCAAAGTCACCTTGTCGTCGAGGATCAGAAAATTGTTGTAGGTGGTGCCCATGGGCGATTTGGAATAGCCGTGGAAATTCCGACGGTTCCAGTCCACGATACCGACCCAGTGGACGCCGTCTTTTATCTGTACTGGTCTCATTTCTCACTCCACATTGAACGGTCGATCAACCGTCGTGTCAAAAAGAAGCGCGCGCCGTGCGGCCCGCGCTCCCCGCCGGAAACCGGCAGTTCGGACCTAGTCCTCGGGGACGAAGTTGTCCTTGGTCGCTCCGCAGATGGGACAGGTCCAATCGTCCGGCAGGTCGTCGAAGCTGGTGCCAGCTGGGATGTCGCTATCCGGATCGCCCTGGGCGGGGTCGTACACGTAGCCGCAAATCTCGCACACATATTTTTGCATGGGGTCTGTCTCCTTTTGTTTATGCACTTTCGCAGCAGCGGCCCCGCCTGTCAACGGAACCGAGCCGGTCTGCACGGGCAATTCGCAATCCGCCGCCGTCGACCCGGGGCCGATGAGGGGCCTGAAGCACCGTTTGGTGCCGCCGCAGACCGGGCATCTCCAGGTGTCGGGCAGGTCCTCGAAAAGGACACCCTTGGGGATCCGCCCCTTGCGGTCACCCCGGTCAGGATTATAGATGAAGCCGCAATTCACCGTCTGGCACTGCCACATATCTTCAGGGCGGGCGTTGGATCCGGCCATGCTGCCTCCGGGGCGGAAAGGGCGGCGGACATTTCGGTCCGCCAGCCCGTTTCATTGGTGGTTTCGGCCCGACTATTTGGCGGCCCAGAGACCATGGATGTTGCAGTACTCGCGTACCTTGACATCGCCTGTGAGCCCGCAGATGCAGAACTCAGCCTCCGGCGCCTGGCCGGGCTTGAGCAGCTTGGTCAGCACAGTGTCGCCCACCATGACCTCGATCCACTCGATATAGTGCTTTTCCTCCATGGGATGGGCCACCGAACCGACCTTGACCGTGATCTTGTCGCCGTCTCGGGTCCAGACCGGAACATGCTTCTCAGTCGAGGCGTCGACCGTGTTTTCCTTCATCAGGTTCATGTCCTCCCCGCAGCAGACAAGGTCGCCCTCGCCTTCGTGGATAGCCATGACGATATTGCCGCAGACATTACACTTGTAGACTTCACCGAGTTTGATACCCATGTGACAGCTCCTTTGGTTTACCAGTTGGTGTCCTTGACTTCAAAGTGGGCCTGGGGATGGTCGCAGGCCGGGCAGAGGTCAGGGGCGGCCGAACCGGTGTGGTTGTATCCACAATTCTGACAGCGCCAGACGATCTCGCTGTCCTTGGAAAAGACGCGGTTGCGCTCGATATTGGCGATGAACGCCTTGTAGCGCTCCTCGTGGTACTTCTCGGCGATGGCGATGTGCTCCATTGCCTTGGCAATGGCCGGGAATCCCTCCTCGCGGGCGATCTTGGCGAATTCGGGGTACATCTCGGTGTACTCGTGGTTCTCGCCCGCAGCGGCCTCTTTGAGGTTATCCAGGGTGGAGCCGATGGTACCGGCCGGATACGCCGCAGTGATCTCCACCTCGCCGCCTTCGAGAAACTTGAACAACCGCTTGGCGTGCTCCTTCTCATGGTTGGCAGTCTCCTCGAAAATCTTGGAGATCTGCACGTACCCTTCGTTTTTGGCCTTGCTGGCGAAGTAGGTGTATCTGTTCCGAGCCTGGGACTCGCCGGAAAAGGCGATGAGCAGGTTCTTTTCGGTACGGGTTCCTTTGAGCGACATGATATCCTCCTGGTCTTTTTTCCTAGTGATAAAAAATGTGCTAATTAGCCAATACATAGCACATGAGGGCGCAATGTACACCGCTGGAGCATGATTTTTGCGGGATAAACAGAATTACCGACGACTCTGACTCTCCCACGCCTGAACACACTCATGTTAGGAACAATTCCTACATAGTCCTTCAGCAAATGTCAACTCATCACGCCGCATTTCTTCTCATAATGCGCCAGTCACACCGCTTGGTCGGTAGTATAAAAGATACAGAATATGGCAGGCTATCAGGTCAGCTAACGCAAATCGCAGTCGACAACAAGAGGGCCGGGCAACCGCATGGCTGCCCGGCCCTCTTGCCTCGCGGCGAAATGCCGCCTGACTATGGCGCAGGAAAAAAGGAAACCGTGCCCCTTCCAGAGGCAGACAAGCCCCCTACTGGCGGGAAGCCTGGCACTGGGGGCAGATGCCCACGAATTCCACGTTGGTGCTCAGAATGTCGAAACCTCCCGCGTGCTCATCCGGGATCTCGGGCACGGGGATATCGCACTCCACATCCACCACCCGGGTGCAGATCTCGCACCGGATATGCGGGTGCGGCTGCGCCATGCCGTCAAACCGCTTCTGCGCTCCCGGAGCACCGAGCTTCATGGCCAGCCCCTTGCTGCACAGAAATTCTAGGTTTCGATACACGGTGCCAAGGCTGACACGCGGAATGATCTTCCGAACCATGTCGTACACCTCGTCCGCCGTGGGGTGCGACTTCACCTTCCTGAGTTCCTCAAGAATCACCTTGCGCTGCTTGGACAGCCGAAAACCCATATTCGTCGTCATGGGAAACCTCCCTTCCACTCATAATAATGATTACTATTCGGCCGTCGTCAGTATGTCAAGGCCCAAATCACCATTGCGCACTGACACTGTTTCTCGGCCGCTTCCCCTCCAGAGTCGCCGCCTTGGCCAGGGTCGGGCACGTTCTCCACAGGGGGAATTGCAGTCCATAGCGCAATTTCCCGAAACTCGCAAATCCTGCCAGCAACGCCAGAAAACCGGGCTTTCTCAGCACTATGGACCTTTCGGCGCGACAGTTGCCAAAGCGAACCGAGCCACGCAAAACGGCCCCGGGCGAATGCCCGGGGCCGTTGATTTGCGTAGGACAGCATCAGCCCAGAAGGCCGAAGCGTTAGCTGACCCTCCAGGGTTAGTTACGGAACTTGGCCACCAGCTCCGAGAGGTGCTGGGCCATTTCTGAAACCTCTCGGATGCCCTGGTTGGACTCCCGGATGCCGGTCAAAACCTCTTGGGAGAGGTCGTTGATGTGGGTGACGCTGGTGTTGATCTCGTCGGAGGTGGCGGACTGCTGCTCTGCCGCAGTGGCGATGCCGCGCACCATGTCGGCGATGGAGTCGGAGTGGGTCACGATCTGATCAAGGACGCCGCCCGCCTGCTTGGCCATGTCCGAGGTGTTGAGCACCCGCTCCTTGACCGTGTCCATCTCCCGGACCACGTCGGTGGTGGACTGCTGGATGAGCGAGATGGCACCCTCCACCTCCTTGGTGGCGGTCATGGTCTTCTCGGCCAGCTTGCGCACCTCGTCGGCCACCACGGCGAAGCCGCGACCGGCCTCGCCAGCGCGCGCCGCTTCGATGGCTGCGTTGAGCGCCAGCAGGTTGGTCTGGTCTGCTATGTCGTTGATCACGGCCATGACCTTGCCGATGTTCTCGGCCCTGGTCGACAGGGAGGCCAGCGCCCCGGCGAGGCTCTCGGTGATTTCGACCACGGTGTTGATCTCGGCCACGGTCTTGCCCACCACCACGCCGCCGTCTGCCGCCACCTTGTTGGCGCGGCCCGAGGCGTCGGCGGTCTCCGAGGCGTTTTTGGCCACCTCAAGGACCGTGGCGTTCATCTCCTTCATGGCCGTGGCCACCTGGCTGGTCTGGTCGGCGGTGGTGTCCACCCCGCGCGCCAGATTGGCCATCTGCTGCGAGAGCGCCTCCGAGGCCGCGTTGAGCTTGTTGGCGACCTCGGTCACCTCGTTGGCCACCACCAGCAGATTCTGGCGCTGGGCCTCGATGCTCTTGCGGTCGTTCTCCTCGCGGGTCAGGTCGATGAGCACGCAGATGGCGCCCACGGTCTCACCGTCGGCGTCCTGAAGGGGCGACGCCTCGAAATGGAGGGGGAAGACCGTTCCGTCGGCGCGGTTGTAGTGGAAGTTGCCGGATATGGTCACGCCGCTGGCGATGACATGGGCCGCGTCGCAGGTCTCGTCGCCGGGATCGCAGGCGAAGAGATCCGACACCTTGCGACCCGACACCTCGGCCACGGACAATCCCAGGATCTCCCGCAACGGTTCGTTGACAAATTGCAGCCGTTCCTCGGCATCGGTCACGAAGAGCGGGACCACTATGCCTTCCAGCACGCTCTTGTTGTACTGAAGCTGGTCCTTGATCTGGGAGACCATCTCCCCCAGGTAGCGCGACAGGTTGCCCAGTTCGTCCTCGCCGGTGACGGTGAAAGGCGCTTCGAGGTTGCCCTTGCTCACTTCTTCAGTGGTGCCCGCGATGCTGGTGATGCGGTTAACCACGCTCTTGCGCATGAAGATGATCAGGGCGGTCAGCAAGGCCACCACGCCGAGCACCGAGATGCCCGCCGAGCGGATCTGATTGCTCTTGAGCGCGTCAAACTGCGGGCTGACGTCCACGGTGAGCACCAGCGCGCCCAGAATCTCGCGCGACTTGCCGTGACAGTGATAGCAGGCCGGGCCGTTCTTGATGGTCTTGACCTCGGCGAACTGGAGCTTGCCGTCGATCTCCATCAGCTCGCCCACGACCACCGGCCGCTCAAGTCCCTCGCGCATCATCCCCGGCAAGCCGTTCTCCGTCCTGACCTCGAAGATGTCCTTGCGCACCAGACTCTCGTCCGTGGCGTAGGTGATCTCGCCCTTGTAGTCGGTGAGATAGGCGCCAATGTCGGCGTAGCGCTCGGCAAGCTCCCTGAACTTGCGGGCCGTGCCCTCGTTGTCGCCCACGGCCATGGGGTCCTCGATGGACATGTAGAGCATGTCGCCCACACGCACGGCGGCGGATTCCACTTCACCCAGGGTGTGCTCGTAGGTGGAGTAGGAGTTGTAGATGAAAAGCCCGGTGAAGGCGGTGATGGTCAGGAGTGACGACAGCAGGATGACTTTGACGCCAAGAGACTGATTGATGATCTTCATGATCGTCTCCTAGTGCGCCCCGCCGTAGATCAGCGGCTTGAAGTTGAAGGCGTTGATCCGCTCGGCGTTATGGCAGGTTTCGCAGTCAGACACCTTCATCTTGCGAATGATCAGGTCGGGCTCGCCACCGGAATCGACATGATCGTAGCCCGGACCGTGGCAGACCTCGCACCCGGCGTCGGCCATGTGCGGGGTCGCCTCGAAGCTGACAAACCCCCCCGGCTTGCCGAACCCGGTAACGTGGCAGGTGAAACATTCTTCAAGCTCCGGCCGGGTCAGGTCGCCAGCCATGATCTTGATCGAATCCCCGGAATGGGCTTTCTTGGAAAACTTCTTGAAATTTTCGTATTCCTGATCGTGACAGTCGCCACAGGACTCGGTGCCCACATACTTTCCCGAGTTGGTCCGGCCAAGTGTGGCCGTGCCGATGACGACCACGGTCACGGCAACGATAAAGAGAAGAAAGCCCTTGGGCCATGCAGAAGAGAACAACATCAACCACCCCCCGTAATAGTCCACAATGCAGCGGCCCGGCAGGAAAAACCGGCCCGCCCCCACAAGAACTCTCACGGTCTATAGATGGTTTTTTCAAACAGGTAAAGCGGGTTCAGCCTCCGAGACCTCGGCGAGGGGCTTTTACCAGTCCAGGGTCGCCTTGAAGGCCCGGGCGAGCTCCTCCACCGGCTCAGTCAGCACCGGAGCACCGCCATGGATCACCTGGAGCGCTCTGGAATCGTCCACGGTGCCGATGCGGGCAAGGCACTGCCCGGCAAAGCGCGCCTCAAAGGCGACGGCATGGGCCGGGGGCACCGAGACCACCAATCGACTGGCCGACTCGGCATAGAGCAACCCAGTGGCGTCCATTTCTTCGCAGGCGGGTAGAGCCGCGAGGTCGATGTGCGCGCCCAGGCGGCCGCCGATGCACATCTCGGCCAGGGTCACGCCCAGACCGCCGTCCGAACAGTCGTGGCATGCGCTGACCAGCCCGGCCTGGATCGTCGCGAACAGCGTCTGGTACCGGGCCTTGGCCGAGAGCAGGTCCACCTGCGGCACATTGGCGTGGGAGAACCCAAGCTGGGCCGCCACCTCGCTGCCGCCGAACTCGGGCCGGGTCAGGCCCAGCACATAGACCAGATCGCCCGGGGCCTTGAAGTCAGAAGTGACGCACTTGTTCACATCCGGGATCACGCCGATGACCGAGAAGAGCACGGTGGGCGGAATGGAAATCTTGCGCCCGCCGCCCTTGTAGTCGTTCTTCATGGAGTCCTTGCCCGAGACGCAGGGCACGCCGAAGCCGAGGCAGAAATGGGCCAGGGCGAGATTGGCGCGCACCAGCTGGGCCAGCTTGTACCGGCCGTCTGGCGTGGACTCGGACTGGACCGGATCGCACCAGCAGAAGTTGTCGCATCCGGCCATGTAGCTGATGTCGCCGCCCACGGCCACGGCGTTACGAATGGCTTCGTCGATGGCGTTGGCCATCATCCAGTAGGCGTCGAGGTCCGAGTATTGCGGGCAGATGCCGTGGGAGACCACCAGCCCGCGCTCGCTCCCCAGCTCGGGACGCAGCACGCCCGCATCCGACGGGCCATCGGCCTTGACGCCTACCATGGGCTTGACCGCGCTCTTGCCCTGGACCTCGTGGTCGTACTGACGGACCACATATTCCTTGGAGCAGAT
The DNA here is from genome assembly GCA_043824835.1 of Pseudomonadota bacterium. Lineage (GTDB taxonomy): Bacteria > Desulfobacterota > Desulfovibrionia > Desulfovibrionales > Desulfovibrionaceae > Pseudodesulfovibrio. The sequence goes on from JBDRSO010000083.1 coordinate 7,794, forward strand.
GTTCAGGCGGCCAAGCATGGCCTTGAGCAGCCCGCCCTGGTCGGCCACGGCGGGTACCGGGTCGGTGGCCACCACGGGCCGTTCCCAGACCGCCTCAAGCTCCATCTGCGGCACGCCCTCGTGCAGGAACCCCATATCCAGGCAGGTCACGAGCTTGTCGCCGTAGCGAACCAGATACCTGCCGGAATCGGTGAAGGTGCCAAGCACCGTGGATTCCACGTCCATCTCGGCGGACAGAGCCAGAAACTCGTCGATCTTTTCGGACGGCACAGCCGTGGTCATGCGCTCCTGGGCCTCGGAAATGAGGATCTCCCAGGGCCTCAGCCCATCGTACTTGAGCGGAGCCCGGGCCAGGTCCATGTCAAACCCGCCCGTGTCCTCGGCCATCTCGCCCACCGAGGACGACAGGCCGCCCGCGCCGTTGTCGGTGATGGCGTTATACAGGCCGCGGTCGCGGGCGCGCATGAGAAAATCATACATCTTGCGCTGGGTGATGGGATCGCCGATCTGCACGGCCGTGGCCGGGCTGCCCTCGTGCAGCTCCTCGGACGAAAAGGTCGCGCCGTGGATGCCGTCCGCGCCGATGCGGCCGCCGGACATGACGATGAAGTCGCCGGGCATGGCCTGCTTCTCGTGAGAGGGACGGCCCGCCACGGTCTTGGGCATGGTGCCGATGGTGCCGCAGTAGACCAGGGGCTTGCCCAGGTAGCGCTCATCAAAGACGATGGACCCGTTGACCGTGGGGATGCCGGACTTGTTCCCGCCGTGCTCCACGCCCTCGCGCACGCCCTCGAACACCCGGCGCGGGTGCAGCAGCCGGGGCGGCAGCTCGCCCTCGTGAAAGGGCGAGGCAAAGCAGAAGACATCGGTGTTGCACAGCAGGTTCGCGCCCAGGCCAGTGCCCATGGGGTCGCGGTTGACGCCCACGATGCCTGTCAGCGCCCCACCGTAGGGGTCCAGCGCCGAGGGCGAGTTGTGGGTCTCCATCTTGACGCAGACATTGAGGGTCTCGGAAAAGGCGATGACGCCCGCGTTGTCCTTGAAGACCGACAAGCAGTAATCGCCGTGGGGGCCGCAGGCCGCGTTGCGCTCGCGCAGGGCCTTGGTGGACCCCTGGATGAAGGTCTTGTAGAGGCTCGAATAGGTGGCGGAGCGCCCGGTCTCGCGGTTCTCGTAGTCGATTTTGGCGCCGAAGATCTTGTGTTTGCAATGCTCGGACCAGGTCTGGGCCAGCACCTCGATCTCGGCGTCGGTGGGCTCCGCGCCAAGGCCAAGCCGCTGGCGATCGGCGCGCACCGCCGGGTTTGCGTAGTAGTCGCGGATGACGTGCAACTCGCGCAGGGACAGGGCCAGGGTGTTGGCCCGGGAGAAATCCATCAGTTCGTCGTCACTCATGGTCGACAGGGGCACGGTGGCCACGTCGTCGCTGGCCTTGCCCGTAACCCGGGCCGCGCGGGCCTCGAAACCGGGCGAGGCGGCCCACTGGGCGGCGGATTTGTACTCGAAGCGCTGAATCAGTTCGTTGGCCAGCAGGTCGGCGGCGATGTGGCGCACCCCCGCCTCGTCGAACCCGGCCCGAATCAGGTACTGGCGCGAGGTATAGACCCTGACCGGCTCCAGTTCCTTCTTGGACAGCCCAAGGGCCACGCCCAGGGTCTCGCGCGCGGTGCGCCCCTCATTGTCGGTGACGCCGGGCCGAAAGCCCACTTCGAGAATCCAGTCAAAGTCGCGCGCCAAGGGTGAAAGCGACACCTCGTGCAGCACCGGGTCGTGCAGGGCAGCCCGCTCCAGGGCCGTCTCCACCTGCGCCGGGGTCACGCCCTCCAGGGTGAAGACGCTGACGATGCGCACATCGTCCACCTCCATCCCCAGCTCGCTCCTGATCTTGCGGGCGACTTTCTCACCCACCACGTCACGGACACCCTGTTTCAGTCCGACAACGACACGGAAAAGCATCTGGAAACTCCTTCTTCGCGATATGAAAAGAAACCGGCCCGTCTCGCTTGCGCGACCGGGCCGGCCAGACGTCACTTGGTTCTGGTCAGCACGTAGTCGGCGGCTTGGCCGAGGACGGTGCGTTCCTCGCCGGGGGGGAGCCCCGCGAGGCATGCCTTGGCCCGCTCCACATAGAGAGCGGCCTCTTCGCGGGTGCGCTCGGCACAGCCAGCGTCCTTGACCTGGGCCAGGACCTCGGCACACTGCTCGTCGGTGAGTTCGCCGTCGCGCATCAGGCCGAGCAGAGTGTCGCTGGCCGCCTCCTCGCAGTCCTCCATGAACAGGATCAGCGGCAGGGTCACCTTGCCCTCGCGCAGATCGCCGCCCTCGGGCTTGCCGGTCTCGGACGTGGGCGAGTCGTAGTCCAGCGCGTCATCCACCAGCTGGAAGGCGATGCCAAGGTTGAGGCCGTACTCGCCAGCCGCGTCCTCCTGCTCCGGGGTGGCCCCGGCCAGGGCCGCGCCGCAGCGGCAGGCGCACTCAATGAGCCGGGCGGTCTTGCCGATGATGATGCGCATGTAGGCCTCGCGGTCCAGAGTGGGATGCTTGGAGAACTGGATCTCCTCGATCTCGCCCACCGCGGTCTCCATGATGCCCCGGGCCAGCAGCCAGCACAGTCGGGCGTTGCCGTAGCGCGCGCCCATCTCGTTGGCCAGGGCCAGCAGGGCATCGCCCGCCAGGATTGTCTCGGTGCGGCCGAAGACCAGATGCGAGGCGGCCCGTCCGCGCCGAACCTCGGCATCGTCCAGGTAGTCGTCATGCAGCAGGGTGGCCGAATGGAGCAGTTCCAGCGCGCAGGCAATGGCGTGAAAGTCGTCCTTGCCGTAGCCCAGGGCGCGGGCGTGGAGCAGGGTTAGCAGGGGCCGGATACGCTTTCCACCGGAGCCGATGATGTGTCTGGCGACATCGCGCACCAGCCCGCTGAGGGCCTCGGCCTCGGCGTCGAGGAATTGGTTGATTCCGGGGAGTTCCCTCTGGAAATAGCGCAACAGTTCGTTCATATCACATAAGTATGTCAGGTTGCGGGCAAGGAGTAAAGACTTCTACTTCCCTGTGAAAAGGCGCGGGGCGAAGTCGCCAAGCGCCCGCAGTGCGCCCTTGAGATCCCAGTCCTCGGGCTGGCGCGAGCCCACCACATTGGACACGCTGCGCACCTGCAGGAAAGGCAGGCCCGCCCGCGCGGCCCCGAAGGCCAGGGCGAAGCCCTCCATATTCTCCACGTCAGCACTGCAGGCCATCTGGAGCCAGCCAGCCCGTTCCGGTGTGCCGGTGACGCTGCTCACGGTGACAAAGGAGCCTCGGGCGCAGCCAACGGGCAGGGACAGGCCCATGGTTGCCGCGTCGTTGACCGGGTTGAGCACCAGCCGGTTCCACACCGGCTTCCCCGCCACCTCGCCCTGGGCAAGGCCGATGCCCTTGGGGTCCACCCGGCCTTCCTCGTCGAGCAGCCCGTATTCGGGCCAGGTCTCCCGCCAGGCATAGACGCAGGAGCCGAGGGGAAAACGCGACACCTCATAGGCCCCGCCGATGCCGAAGTTGACCATCCCGGTGACAAAGGGCAGGGCCATCAGGCGTCCGGCAGTCAGGGCCGTGTTGACCAGCCCCACCCCGCTCACGGCCAGCAGCAAATCGAGGCCGCCGAGCGAAAACTCCGCTGTCCCGCCCTGCTCCACCACGGGCGCACCCACGCCCCCGAAGGCGGACTGCATTTCCTTGGACGTGGCCGTGACAACGATGATCATGTCTTTCCCCCGGATGGATTTTCGGAATATGTGCCCCCTCGGGCAGGGAATCTCTGGGGCGTTACAGCCGCCAATAGGAGATGTCCAGCGCCTCGAGCTCGGCCCGGTCGAAGAATCCCTTGACGTCCACCACCAGGGCGCGGGCCGGTTCGGCGAACCACTGCCTGATTCCGGCCAGGGGAATGTCGCGGTACTGGTCGTGGGCCACGGCCAGGATGAGCGCGTCGAGGTCGCGCAGGTCTTCCAGCGCGCTCAGTTCAATGCCCAGTTCGTGGCGTGCCTCGTCCGGGTCGGCCATGGCATCGTGGACCAGCGTGGTCATCCCGTAGTCGGCCAGCTCGGCCAGGATGTCCACCACCCGGGTGTTGCGCAGATCGGGCACGTTCTCCTTGAAGGTCACGCCAAGCACGCCCACTCGCGCGCCCCTGATCTTGACGTCGGAGCGGATGAGCCGCTTGACCGTGGCCTCGGCGATGAACTTGCCCATGGTGTCGTTGGTCTGCCGCCCGGCCAGGATGACCTGGGGGTGAAAGCCCATGGCCTCGGCCTTGAAGGTCAGGTAGTAGGGGTCCACGCCGATGCAGTGGCCGCCCACCAGCCCGGGCCTGAAGGGCAGGAAATTCCATTTGGTGCCCGCAGCTTCGAGCACGTCCAGGGTGTCGATGCCCATGCGGTCGAAGATCATGGCCAGTTCGTTCATCAGCGCGATGTTCAGATCGCGCTGGGTGTTCTCGATGACCTTGGCCGCCTCGGCGGTACGGATGTCCGGGGCGCGGTGGGTGCCGGCCGTGACGATGGTGCCGTAGACCTCCTCAAGCAGCCTGCCCGTGGCCTCGTCCTGCCCGGCCACCACCTTGACGATGGTTTCGAGCCGGTGGACCTTGTCGCCGGGGTTGATGCGCTCGGGCGAGTAGCCCACGCAGAAATCGCGTCCGCAGACCAGCCCGGAGCGCTCCTCCAGGATGGGCACGCAGATCTCCTCGGTCAGGCCGGGAAAGACCGTGGACTCGTAGACCACCACGGTGCCGGGCTGAAGATAGGTGCCCACGGACTCGCTGGCCCCGGTCACGGGGCGCAGGTCCGGCGAGCGGTGCGCGTCGAGGGGGGTGGGCACGGCCACCAGGATGAGCCGGGCATCGGCCAGGGCCGAGAGATCGGCCGTGAAGGTCAGGTCCACATCGTTGCCCACGGTGGCGAAGTCCACCTCGCCGGTGCGGTCGTGCCGCCGGGCCAGCTCGCGCACGCGCCGCTCGGACACATCCACGCCGATGACGCGAAAATGGCGCCCCAAGGCCACGGCCAGGGGCAGGCCCACATAGCCCAGCCCGACCACGGCGATGGCGTCTTCCCTGTTTTGCAGCCTCTCGAAGGTAGTCATGCTCATGAAATCATTGTCTCCATTTGTCATTTGACGGACACGGGCGGTGGACATGGGCCGTGTTCCCGGCTAGGAAGGACGTATGAACATCGACTGGTCACTGCTCATCGCGGCCGTGGGGCTGGCCTTTGTCTTCGAAGGGCTCCCCTACTTTCTCTTTGCCGAGCGCATGCCGCGCATGCTGCTGCGGCTGGCTACCCAGCCCCCGAAATTTCTGCGCTTCATCGGACTTGCGGCCATGATCCTCGGCCTGCTCATCCTTTCCTTCGGCCGCTCCTTATCCTTTTAGGCGTCGGCCTGTCCACATGGACCTCACCCCTTTCCCGGCTTCTCGGCCACGTGCAGGTAGACGATACCCGACATCATGGGCACGTGATAGACCCGCGCGAACCCGGCGTCCAGCAGTTCGCGGGCCAGGGCGCGCTCGTCCGGGAAGGTCTTGATGGTCTCGGCCAGATAGCGGTAGGCGCCCGGGTCGCCCGAGATGCGGTCACCGATGAAGGGAAGCAGGGTATCCAGGTAGAAATTGTAGAGCCCTTTCCACACCCGGCGGCTGCCGGTGCCGAATTCGAGGATGCACAGCCGCGCGCCGGGCTTGAGCACGCGCAGGAACTCACGGTAGGCGTCCTCGCGGGGCAGGATGTTGCGGATGCCAAAGGCGATGGTGGCCGCGCCCATGCTGGCGTCGGCCAGGGGCAGGGCGCGCCCGTCGGCCTGGACCGGAAAGATGCGTGATTCAAGGCCGTCCTTGAGCTTGCGCGCCGTGCCGCGCTCAAGCATGGGCAGGGCGAAGTCCAGGGCGGCCACCCGGCAGGTGGGATACTGACGGGCCAGCTCCACGGACACGTCCATGGTCCCGGCGGCCAAATCGAGCACGGTCTCGCCCGGCTGCGGGCGGGCGGCCCGGGCCAGCCGGTAGCGCCAGTAGATATCCTGCCCGGCAGACAGGGCATGGTTGAGAAAGTCGTACCACCCGGCGATGCGGCCGAACATGGCGGCCACGCGCCGCCCGTGCTCGTCGGGCGTGACAGCCCCGGTGGCCGAACGGCACTTGTCCTCGGCCATCTAGTCGTCCTGCTCCGGGAAGTCGGCCTCGTCCTCGCCGTCCCCGCCGCCCCCGGCCAACTCGGCCTCGCGCGAGCCGTCGCCCGCGGTCACGCCGGTGACGGTGCGCATGATGTCCTTGTAGATGACGTCGAAATTCTGGCCGAAATTATTGGGTGAGATGCGCCCCACCTCGATGAACTTGATCACCACTTCCTTGGCGACCTGCAGGGCCTGCTTCTGGTACTTGTCCATGCCGATCCTCCGGATTCGTCAACGAAAAACCGCCCGGTGGGAAATGGCCTGGACCAACATGGTCAAGGTGCCGGGCGGGGAAAAGACGGAAACCGTGAAGCCCCCCTCTTTTTCGGATTTTCCTACCACGACCCGGCCCGGTCCGTCGAGCAGTTTGGGCGCCCTTCCCGCTGGAAGATATGGACGCCAGGGGCCGACCTGGACTATCTTCCGCCGTCCGCCAAGGACGACTCTTTTCCATTGCGAGGTGGGGTGTGAGAATTCCGCTGTATACCGCGCTTCTGCTGACGGCCTCCAACGTCTTCATGACCTTTGCCTGGTACGCCCATCTCAAGGAGCTGAACCAGCGGCCGTGGTACATCGCAGCCCTGGTCAGTTGGGGCATCGCGCTGTTCGAGTACATGATCCAGGTGCCGGCCAACCGGCTGGGCTACACCACCCTGACCCTGCCCCAGCTCAAGATCATGCAGGAAGTCTTGGCCCTGGCCGTGTTCGCGCCCTTTTGCATCCTGTACATGAACCAGCCGCTGAAATGGGACTACCTCTGGGCCTGCCTGTGCCTGCTGGGCGCGGTGTATTTCATCTTCAGGTCGTGAGCCCCGACTCCAAGGGACTGTACAGTCCTGAAATAGGTTGACGGTTTTTGAAGGTTTCAATCAGGCTGTGGGGCTAGCCCCACAGCCTGATTCGTGTACATCGTTTGGCGTTCTCATTCCTAGGCTGAGATGTGGCCGTTGTGAATTGTATATCTC
>JBDRSO010000084.1:0-7005 GCA_043824835.1 Pseudomonadota bacterium
CAAGGTGGACGTGGGCGGCGGCGGCACCGTGGCCAAGTTCCTGGCCGTCTACGGCATGGACGTCATCGACGTGGGCGTGCCCGTGCTCTCCATGCACTCCCCCTTCGAGCTCTCGGCCAAGGCGGACATCTACGCCTGCACGTTGGCCTTCCGGGAGTTTTTAAAGCAGTAGCGGCGGGCTGCCGATAAAGGCCCGATTGCTTCGTTGCGGCCCATGGATCAAACCCTCACGTACCGAAGAGTACGCTCGGGCTTGATCCATGGGCCGCGCCTCGTACTCGAACCTTTCTCGACACCCCTTCCTGTGTGCGTTGAAAAAGGGAGTGCGAGGGGAAAGACAATCCTTTCGACCAACGGACACTGATCGCGATCAAGATGAAAGGGTGCGGGAACACATGTCCCCGCACCCTTGTTGGTTGTCTGTATTCGGCCCGCCTCACTCCCCGTAGGCCACCGCAAGCCCTTGCTCGGTGAGCATGGTGTCTTCCACCGGGAATCCGGCCCGTTTGGCCTTGCGCATCCAGGTGAGGGCCTGGGGGATGTCGCGGTCCACGCCGAGGCCTGCGGCGTAGAGGTTGCCGAGGTAGTACATGGCCACGTCGTTGCCCCGGTCTGCGGCGCGGGCGATGAGGGATGCGCCCTTGGCCGGGTCGGCGGGCACGCCGTCGCCGTAGACGTGGAACAGGCCGAGCATCAGGGTGGCCTCGTCGAGGTTCTGGTCAGACGCCTGTTGCAGGAGGCTCGCCGCGCGCTCAAGGTCCGTGTCCACGCCCTCGCCCTCTGCGTACATGACGGCCAGATGGTACTGGGCCATGGCGTTTCCGGCCTCGGCCGCCTCGGTGTATTTGGTCAGCGCCGTAACGTAGTCCTTTTGCAGGTAGGCCTTGGTGCCCTGGCGCTCGGTGATCTGGCTGGTGACCACGCAGCCTGTAAGGGCCAAGGCGAGCAGGGCGGGGAGCAGCGTGTTTCTCATGCGTTGGCGAACCATGGTGTATGTCCTTGTCTGGAGCAAATGTGTTCGAAATGGCGGGGCGGCCGGTTAGTGCTGGCCGTGCCCGCCGCCGCTGTCGGCTCCGCTGTCGCTGCCGCCACCCATGGCCTGCGAGGATGCGCTGGAGCGGTCGCTTTCCGCGCTCTGCTGGGCGCTCTGCTGCAGGCTGAGCTGGCGCAGGCGGCCGTAGTCCGGCCTGCCGTCCACACCGCCAATCGATGACTTGGTGCGGTTCACCTGTTCGCGAAACGCCTGGACCCTGCGGTCGAGATCGCTCGACTGGCCCACTGCGCCCGGCTCACCCTGGGTGGTCATGGGCGCGGCGTTGATGACGTTGCGCTGGACCTCGGGGCTGGTGGGCGCGGGCTGGCTCATGGAGCCGTCGGAGCCCACCGAGGTGGAGAGCCCGGGCCGGTCCATGGTCACCGAGGCCGTGGGCGAGGTGACGCTGACCACATGCCCCGGCGCGATGGAGAGCACGCCGATGGTCTCCTGCGTCCGCGTGACCACGGCAAAGGGCTCGGTGCCCCGGATGCCGATGGTGGTCAGCGGGGTATTCAGGGCGAACCCGTCCGGGTTCTGTTTGACGATCTCGCCGCTGAGCACGCGGAAGGTGCCTACCCCCATCGTGAAGAGCAGCTTCGAGGCCGACGGGTCGTCTGAAAAGACGTAGTCGTCAAGAACGATGGTCGATTGCTGCCCTTGGGCCAGAATGGTCTGGTCGTTGAACCGGACCTCCACCGTGCTCATCAGGCCCGTGGTCAGGACATCGCGGGCAAAGAGCTGGCTGTCGAGGTCCAGCAGGCGGCTTTGGCCGTCCGGCCGGGCGGCGCTGACCGAACCGCTCAGGGCGACCACTTGGCCTATGGGTTGGCTCATGGCCGCGTCCGGGCCAGCCTGCGCCTTTGCAGGCAGCGGAGACAGCGCGGCGACCACGGCGACCACGACGAGAATCAGGGCGAGTCTGATCACATGCTTCATTGGGCGTGCTTCTCCTGTCCGAAGAAATGGTTGTCCGATTCTGTGGAATACCCCGTAAGGCGCATGGCGTCAACGCCGGGTGGATTTCAGGCTGTCATGTCCGGATCTGCCATGGCGGCTACGGCCTCGACCGGGATGGAGGTGCGCGCACTGATCTCCTTGACGGTCAGCCCCTCGGCCAGCAGGCGGTGCACCAGCACGGGCAGCGGCTCGGCCACCTCGATCACGTGGCCGTCCGGGTCGTGCAGGCGGAAGCCCCGCTGGCCCCACGGCGCGGCCTGGACCGGGTGGATGATGTCGCCCCACAGGCCGCTCACGCGGGCATGGTCGTCATCCAGGGTCTCGCTCTCGAAATAGAGCTCCAGGTTGCCATGGCCCAGCGTGGTCGGGCGCTGGCGCGCGCCATCGTAGATCACCTCGGTGGCGTGGTCCGCCTGCCAGATGGAAAAGCCGCTGGCAAAGGCCACGTGCGGGCCGTGGTCGGCCAGCACCGTCTGCCCCAGGATGTCCCGGTAGAAGGCGTGCGAGGCGTCGATGTCGGCCACCAGCAGGGCCGGGCCTGCAAAGGTCATGGTCATGGGTTTCTCCTGGTGTCGTATCCGGTGAAGTGTCTGCGTTGTTGAGGGCTTCTCCGTTTTTGTCTATCGTGCTTTGCAGATACCAGAAACATCGGGCGCACGAAAGAGGGGAAGGACTGAATGCCTGTCATCATGGGAACCGCCGGGCACATCGACCACGGCAAGACCACGCTCATCAAGGCCCTCACGGGCATCGACTGTGACCGCCTTGCCGAAGAAAAAAAGCGCGGCATCACCATCGAGCTGGGGTTCGCCTTCCTTGATCTTGGACCGGGAGTCGGGCCGGATTCAGGTGCGGGGCAGGACGACGAATCCCGGCTGGGCATTGTCGACGTTCCGGGCCACGAGAAATTCGTCAAGAACATGGTGGCCGGGGCCACGGGCGTTGACTTTGTCATGCTGGTTATCGCGGCCGACGAGGGCATCATGCCCCAGACCCGCGAGCATCTTGAAATATGCCAGCTTCTTGGCGTGAGCGCCGGGCTGGTGGCCCTGACCAAGGCAGACATGGTGGACGAGGAGTGGCTGGAGATGGTCAAGGACGAGGTGGCGGCCTGGCTTGAGCCATCCTTCCTCGGCGGCTCGCCCGTGGTGGCCGTGTCGAGCCACACCGGCCAGGGGCTGGACGAGCTCAAGGACACCCTGCGCGCCCTGATGGCCGACTTCACGCCCAGGCGCCGGTCCGACCTCTTCCGGCTGCCCGTGGACCGCGTCTTCACCATGAAGGGGCACGGCACGGTGGTGACCGGCACCATGATCTCCGGCTCCCTGAGCGTGGGCGATGATATCCGGCTCTATCCCGGAGACACCAAATCCAAGGTGCGCGGCCTGCAATCGCATGGGGTCACAGTGCAGACAGCCCGAGCCGGACGCAGGACCGCCGTCAACCTGCACGGCCTTGAGGTGGACGACATCCGGCGCGGCGACGTGCTGGCCCGGCCCGACACGCTCGTTCCGGCCGAGGTCTGGGACATCGAACTGAGCGTGCTCGAATCCTCGCGCCGATCCCTCAAGCATCGCAAGGAAGTCCATTTTCACCACGGCGCGCGCGAGGTGCTGGCGCGGATATACCTGCTCGACCGCGACGAGCTCAAGCCGGGCGAAAAGGCCGTGTGTCAGGTGCGGTTCACCGAGCCTCTGGCCGGGGTCTACGGCGACCGGGTGGTGCTGCGTTCGTTCTCGCCCCTGCGCGCCTTTGCGGGCGGCCGGGTCATCGGTCCGCGTGGGCACAAGGTCAAGCGTTTCTCCCCGCAGGTGGAGGCGCTCGCCGCCCTGGCCGACGAATCGCCCGAGGTGGTAGCCGCAGCCCAGCTGGAACTGGCCGGGCCACAAGGGCTCTCCTGGAGCGAGCTTTTGACCATGACCAACCTCGAATCCAGGGCGCTCGAAAAGACCCTGGGCGTGCTCGGCGGCCAGCAGAAGGCGATCCTCTACGACCGCGAGGCGAGACAGTACGCGGGCGGGCAGCTGGTGCAGGAATTGTCGGACGGCCTGCTCGACTGGCTGACCAAGTTCCACCGCAAGGACTCCATGAAGCCGGGCGTGCAGCGCGGCGAGCTGGCGTCGTCGTGGGGCAGGGGGGTGCCGCCCAAACTCTTCCATTTCATTGTCGAGCGATTGCTCAAGAAGGGCGATGTGGTGGCCGAGCAGGAACTGCTCAGGCTCAAGGACCACAGCGTGTCCCTGGCCTCGGACCAGGAGGCGGTGCGCGCAGCCCTGATGGCGGCCTATGGCCAGGGCGGGGTCACGCCGCCCAATCTCAAGGACGTGCTTGAGCCGCTGGGCCTGACCGCCAGACAGGCGACCCCTGTGCTCAAGCTGCTCCAGGATCAGGGAGAGCTGGTGCGGGTCAAGGACGACATGTACTACCACGGCCCGGCCCTGAACGGGATCAGGGACGCCATTGTCGGCTTCTTCGAGACGCGCACCGAGATGTCGGCCCCGGATTTCAAGGACCTGACTGGTCTGTCGCGCAAGTATCTGATCCCGGTGCTCGAATACTTTGACAAGGAAAAGCTCACCGTGCGCGTGGGTGATGTCCGCCATTTTCGCAAACGCTCTTGACACCACATCGGAGGCAACTTACGCCATGCTCATGGCACGAAAATACCTGATTCACGGCGTCAGTGTTCTGCTCCTGACAGTTGTGCTCGCCGCTTGCGCCGGTCGTGGCGCGGGGGGCGGTTCCGGCTCCGGTAACGCCGAGGCCACGGCCCAGGGGCTGGTGGACTCGGCGGAGCACATCCTGCAATCCGGGCTGGACGGCGAGCGCGGCCAGGAATTGCGCCAACTCATCAGCCAGGCCCGGGGGGCCATGATCGTGCCCGGCATGGGCAGCGTCAGTTTCCTCTTCTCCCTTGGCGGCGGCAACGGTCTGATGCTGGCGCAGACCGAAAGCGGCTGGTCCGGCCCCGCCTTCCTGACCAAGGGCACTGGCGGGCTGGGTATGCAGGCCGGTGTCACCCGCGTCTCGGGCATCATCCTCTACATGCGCGACGAGGACGTGCGTTATGTCCTTGAAACCGGCGCGCTGCTCCAGGGCAGGGCGGCCATCACCTTTCTCGACGCCGACTTCGAGGGCAATCGCACACCCGAGTTCGTGGAGACCGGCGACGTGATCTTCGTGGGCCAGACAGAGGGGCTCTATGCGGGCATCGGCGTGAGCACCGGCGGCCTGTCCAACCGGACGAGCCTCAACGCGGCCTATCACCGCACAGCAGACGGCAGCCCCGAGCATGTGCTCTACGAAACCGGCGCAGTGCCAGAAGGTGCCCGTATCCTCATCGACATGCTTGAGCGCGCCTCGGCCCAAGGCCGCGAGGCAACAAAAATGGACGGAACCGAAGTTCCGTCCAATTGATGTCGCGTGGGGTGAGTGATGGGACTTGAACCCACGGCCACTTGGGCCACAACCAAGTGCTCTACCAACTGAGCTACACCCACCACGTGAGGGGCATTTCTTAGCCAAGGTTTCACGTTCGGTCAAGCAAAACAATCATGAAAAGGGAATTCCATGGATAAACTCGTCATCAAAGGCGGCGTTCCGCTTGAGGGAACCATCCGGGTCAGCGGCTCCAAAAACGCGGCCCTGCCCATTCTCATGGCCTGCCTGTTGGTCGAGGGCCAAGTGAATCTGAGCAACGTGCCACGGCTCGCGGACATCCGCACCTCCCTCAAGCTCCTGAACATTCTGGGCTGCGAGACCACCTTCGGGGGCAACGAAGCCACCAGCCATTGCGTGGGCCTCAAGCCCGAAGCGCCCTATGATCTGGTCAAGACCATGCGCGCCTCGGTACTCTGCCTGGGGCCGCTGCTGGCCCGGCTGGGCGAGGCCCGGGTGGCCCTGCCCGGCGGCTGCGCCATCGGCGCGCGGCCGGTGGACCTGCACCTGCGCGGCCTGGAGCGCATGGGAGCCACCTTCGAGATCACCGAAGGGTACATCATAGGAACCTGCAAGGACGGCCTCAAGGGCGCGCATATCACCCTCGATTTCCCCACTGTGGGCGGCACAGAGAACCTGCTCATGGCCGCCAGCCTCGCCAGGGGGCGCACCACCATGGAAAACGCCGCGCGCGAGCCCGAGGTGGTGGATCTGGCCAATTTCCTCAACGCCTGCGGCGCGAAGATCACCGGGCAGGGCACAAGCGTGCTGACCATCGACGGCGTCCCCTCGCTTTCTGGTTGCCACTACCGGGTCATGCCCGATCGCATCGAGGCTGGCACCTACATGGTGGCTGCCGCCATCACCGGTGGCGAACTGAAGATCGCCGAGTGCCCCTTCCAGGAACTGGACGCCGTGAGCTACAAGCTGCGCGAGATGGGTGTCTGGCTCCAGGAGGAGGACGGCTACGTGCTCGTGCGCCGGGCCAATGGCCTGCTCAAGAACGTGGACGTGACCACGCTGCCCCATCCAGGATTCCCCACCGACATGCAGGCCCAGCTCATGGCCCTCATGTGCTTCGGCCAGGGGACAGGGATAATTGAGGAAAAAATATTCGAGAACCGCTTCATGCATGTGCTCGAACTCGTGCGACTAGGGGCCGATGTCCGGCTCAAGGGCCGCACGGCCATGGTCCACGGCGTGGGCAGGCTCACCGGCGCGCCGGTCATGGCCTCGGACCTGCGCGCCAGCGCCTCCCTGGTCCTTGCCGGGCTCGCCGCCCAGGGCACCACCACCATCGAACGCATTTACCACCTCGACCGGGGCTACGAAAACATCGAAGCCAAGCTCTCCGGCGTCGGCGCCCTCATCGAACGGGTGGCGGGGTAGGGGAGCGGGGCTGGGATTGGGGTTGGGGTGAGAGATTCCGGGGGGGAAACTTTTGGGAATAGCCGCCACCTTGTGTGGGACTATCGGCTCTTACCTTCTGTTTTTCAACGGGTTGCGGCCGCTTGGCCGCAGCCCGTTGTTGGTTGTGTGTGACTGCCGTGTGTGAATCCGTCAGGCAACCCGGC
>JBDRSO010000085.1:0-3441 GCA_043824835.1 Pseudomonadota bacterium
GTAGAGGTTGTCGAACTTGGACTTGGTGACCGAGTCGTTGACGTTGATGGCCGCAAAGAGCAGCTCGCCCGCGCGCTGCATCTCGTAGAGACGGTGCACGCCGGTAGTGGTCTCCTCGGACACGCCGCGGATCTTTTTGGCGATGGCGGTCCATTTGCCGGGGTTGGCCGCAAGGCCCGCCTTGAGACGGTCCATGATGATCTGGAACTCGTGAACATCGTACTGCTTGTCGCACAGGCTCGGGTCGGCCTCGACCTTGACGCCCTGGTGGACCATGAGGGTGGCGTCGCCGCCGTCGTCCACGATCAGGTCAGGGCCGCTGCCGTCGGGCCAGGTCAGGGCCTGCTCGGTGCACCACCAGTAGTCCTCCAGGGTCTCGCCCTTCCAGGCAAAGACCTTGGCCATGCCAGACAGGGCGATGGCCGCAGCCGCGTGGTCCTGGGTCGAGAAGATGTTGCAGGACGCCCAGCGGATGTCCGCGCCCAGTTCATAGAGGCATTTGATGAGCATGGCGGTCTGGATGGTCATGTGCAGCGAGCCCATGACCTTGAAGCCCGCAAGGGGTTTCTCCGTGCCGTGTTTTTCGATCAGGGACATGAGGCCCGGCATCTCGCGCTCGGAGAGTTGCATCTCCATGAGGCCCCACTCGGCCAGGGACATGTCGGCGACCTTGTGGTCGCAGGCGGGATCGACGGGCATGACGTTCTTGGACATTGAATCCTCCAAATAAGGGGTTGTTTGCTATTTTTTCTCGGCCTCGTAGACGACGACGACAAGGCCCATGTTGACGGTGAACTTGGTCACCCCGGTGACATTGAACCGGGCCTGATCGAGCCAGTCGAGCATCTTCTGGCTGGGGATGCCGAGCCTGCGGTCGCCGTATTCGGTGCGCATCAGCTCGTTGGCGTGGCGCTCGAACTCGGCGATGATCAGCCTGCCTCCGGTCTTGAGCACGCGCCCGGCCTCGCGGATGGCGTCCAGCGGCCTGGGCAGGTGGTGGAGCACCAGGGACATGACCGCACAGTCCGCCTCCCAGTCGCGCAGGGGCAGGTGGGTCAGCTCGCCGATGCGCAGGCTCATGCTGGCGTCGCCGGAGAACCGCTCCTCGGCCAGTTCGAGCATCTTGGGCGAGTTGTCCACGCCGATGACCACATCGGCAGAGGCGGCCAGGATAGCCAGCATGTCGCCCGGCCCGCAGCCCAGGTCCGCGGCGCAGGCGCATCGGGGCAGCCGGGCCTGGATCTCGCGCCCCAGCTCGATCTCGCCCAGCACCTCGGCGGTCATGCGGTCCCAGTCCGGGGCGATGTCGTCAAAGAACTGCCGGGTGGCCGCGGTGCGCTCCCGGATGACCTTGACGGCCACGTTGCGGTCCCGCTTGAGCGCGTTCTCGCCCGCCATGAGCGGGGCCACGCCGTCCAGGAACTCGCGCCCGTTGCCGCTCTCGCTGGCCCGGTAGAAGGCCCACAGGCCATCGCGCCGCACTTCCACCAGCCCGGAATCCGACAATATCTTGAGGTGACGCGATATGCGCGACTGCCCCATGCCCATGACCTGCACGATCTCGCCCACGTTCAATTCATATTCGAGAAGAACGTTGACCAGCCTGGCCCGGGTTTCGTCAGACAATGCTTTGCAATACTTTATTATTTCCATTTTTGCCCTTATATCAGGATATCTTGATATATGGAATATCCGTTTCCTAGCCCAAGAATTGGAGAGCGTCAAGCAGAAAGGGGAAAGACCGCAGGGCTGACGCATCTCAGGATCGCGTCTGACGCGTTTTTGTCGGTTAAGTGCCTCCTGACTTCATTTATTCGTTTGACTCAAATGCCATGTGTCAAAGCATTCATAATGATTTTAGTCTGATATAGTGTATGGTGCACTCCAAAAGGGAGTGCAGATGCCAAATTGCGACAAGTCGTTGATCACCCATCTGTCCATTGTCAAAGACCCGCGAATTGACAGGACAAAAAAACATAACCTTATTGACATACTGGTCATTGCCGTTTGCGCAGTTATTGCCAATGCTGAGGGGTGGGAGGATATAGAATGCTTTGGAATAACGAGGGAAAAATGGCTGAAAACATTTCTTGAGCTTCCAAATGGCATTCCATCCCACGACACGTTTGCGCGCGTCTTTGCCAGACTGGAGCCCATCGAATTGCAACAAGCGCTGTCGAGTTGGCTTTCGGCCCTACAGATCGAAATGCGCGGCAAAGTTGTGGCGTTTGATGGAAAGACGGTGCGGCGATCGTTCGATAGGGCAACGCAAAAAAACTCTCTTCATTTGGTCAACGCATGGCTTTCACAGGACAACCTTATCCTTGGCCAAGTGAAAGTGGATGACAAGTCGAATGAAATTACTGCAATCCCCAAGCTGCTTGAAATGCTGCATCTTGAAGGTGCAATTGTCACCATTGATGCCATGGGGTGCCAAAAAGCCATAGCCAAGCAGATCGGATCAAAAAAAGCCGACTATGTGCTTGCCGTAAAACAGAACCAGCCAGAACTTTATGAATATATTGATCTTTTGTTTAACGAGTCCAAGGTCAATACATCTTTGCTACATCAGACGCGCCGGACAATCGATTCCGGCCATGGCCGAATCGAAACCCGTGAATACAGCACCATTGTGGGTGACGATCTTCTGGCAGGAATAACAGGGTGGGACAATCTCAATGCCATCGGCATGGTTGAATCAAAACGCGAAGTTGGCAACACCATATCGAATGAAAAAAGATATTTCATCATGAGTATCAACGGGCACGCTCAACGTTTCGGCGATGCCGTCCGTGAGCACTGGGGGATAGAAAACACAGTCCATTGGGTGCTTGATGTCAGTTTCGGCGAGGACCAAAGTCGTATACGAAAGGATAATTCGCCGGAAAACCTCTCAATGTTGAGGAAAATAGCGCTCAATTGTGTGAAACAAGAGTCTACGAAAACCAGCATGAAGAGAAAGCGCAAAATGGCTGGCTGGGACAACTCGTTTCTTATCAAGGTGCTGACTGGAAATTAGATGCGGTTGCCCTGCCCGGAGGCCCAAGCCCTAGAAGCGTTCAAATCCGCTGTCAGCATCCATTTCCAGGGCGATCCCGGTTGTGGCTCCGGGCAGTTGCCTTGCACTGCCAGTGCGCCGGGGGGCGGTCATTGGTCCCTGAGGCCTGGCTGGCGTCTGCCGCGCCTTGGCCTGTTGGGCGGCCTCATGCGTTTCAACCATGAAGAAGGACATGGCCTGCTGGAGCTGCTGCCCTTGGCCGGACAATTCCTCGGAAGTCGAGGCCATCTGCTCCGAGGCGCCCGAGGCCCTCGCTCACCCCCGGCAGCTCGCCCGCTTCCTCTGCGGCCTCAGCAGCCCGGCCGTCTCCCGGGCGCGCCTGGCCCGCCACCCCCGCTTCGGCTGCTTTGCCGATGTTCCGTTCCAGGACGTGCTGGCCTTCG
>JBDRSO010000086.1:0-27245 GCA_043824835.1 Pseudomonadota bacterium
AGACATTATTTCGTATTTAGATGAAATCTATACCAGATCATTAACTATTTGTAAATACAATGCCAAGCTGACTGATGCTGAAGAAGATTCGCGTAAAGAAATGCTGAAAAAGAAACACAACGAGTTCGTGTGGCTTTTTGATCAGCCCTCAGCTCTTGTTGATCATTTTTCACCTTATCTTAAGGTCCCTTTGAAATACTAAAAGTTCAGAATTCATTTTACTACGAAGATTTACAGAAGATAGACGCCAAAGGGTCTGTCATCCATCCGGTTTGTTCCCTCTCATTACGCCATCAAAATCTCCCGCACCCGGCTGCCAAACTCGTCCGCGCCCGGGCCGATGGGAACCAGTTCGATGGCTTCGGGCGAGCGTGCGCCGATGCCCAGTTCGACGGCGCGGCGGATCTGCTCCTGGGCGAAGACCGGGCCGGTCTTGACCGCGTCGGTGGTGGGGTACATGCGCAGGATGGCCACGCCCACCGCGTCCACGGCCACGGGGTCGGTGCCTGCCACGATGACGCCGGGCGACACCTCGCGGCCTGCGTGGGGACCGCCGGTGATGAAGGCCTTCATGCCGTCCATGATGATCAGATCGTTGCGGAAGGCGAGGCTGATCTCGGCGATGAGGGAGCGCTGGAGCGGGGAGCGGTGCAGCTCGGTCATGTAGTTGTAGCCGTCGCCCGGGTCGTGCTTGGCCACCGCGCCCACGACGTTCTTGAGGGCCATGGTGAAGTGCCCGCCGTACTGGTGGGTCTTCAGGCAGCAGGTCTGCACCACTGCATCGGCCTCGGCAAAGTGCCGGGCCAGCAGAAAGCCGCGCTTCCACTGACTCCCGGCGGGCTGGAAGGAGACATAGCCGTCCGCGCCCAGGTCGTCCATGACCACCACCTCCACCCCCAGCCCCTCGGCTAGGGAGCGCACGCCCAGTGATCGCAGCACCTGGGCCGTGTCGCCCATGCCGCTGCGCTCGATCAGGGTCATGGACGCGGGCCGGGTCTCGGCCAGGGTCTCGATCATGGTGCGCAGGGTGTCGGGATGGGTGGACGCCGGGAATGGGTCGGCGCTGTTGTAGTTGGCCTTCAGGGCCACGCGGCCGCCTTGGAAGCGGCTCAGGTCGAAGCGGGCCATGGCCGCGCGGATGCCCTTGGCGCGGTCGTCGGTCTTGACGATGACGACCGTGGAATTGCCCGTGGCCTGGGGTGTGGAGCGTCCCGGGGCGGCGTCAGCCACGATGTCCGGCGTGGCGTTGGCGCGGGGTGCCAGACCGATCCAGCCGAGAACCCCCGCGCCCAGCAGGGCGCGCAGGCACTGGCGGCGTCCGATGATTCGGGAAAAAAGGGTGTCGGGCATGATGGTCCTCCATGAGAGAACCATACGAACAACTGCGCCCGGAGTAAAGGTGTCGGGTTTATGCCTCGTTGTCGGAGTCTTCCGGGGCCTCGTCGAGACCTCGGGTGAAGCCGCATCCCTTCTTGGGGCAGGCCATGTGCTCGCCCTTGTCCCGGGTGGTCTTGCTGGTCAGGATGGGGTGGCCGCACTTGGGGCAGGGCTCTTTCACGGGCCAGTTCCAGACCGCGTAGTCGCACTTGGGATAGGCCGAGCAGGAGTAGAATATCTTGCCCCGGCGCGAGGATTTTTCCACCAGTTCGCCGGTGCAGCCTTCCACCGGGCAGGGGACGCCCGTGGAGAATGGCTCGGCATAGGTGCAGTCCGGGTAGTTGGAGCAGGCGATGAAGCGCGAGCCGGTGCGCGCCTTCTTGAGCAGCAGCTCGCCCCCGCAGTCCGGGCAGGCGCCGACCACCTTGGGCTTGTCCGCCTCGACCACGGTGATCTTCCCTTCCTCGTCGCGCTCGAAGTTGACGATGCTCTTGCAGTCCGGGTAGCCGGTGCAGCCCAGAAATTCGCCCCGGCGGCTCTGCTTGATGGCCATGTGGCGGCCGCACTTGTCGCATTCCACCCCGGTTTCCTCGGGTGTCTCACGTTCCACGACCCGGATGCTGCCATCCTCGTCGCGGGTGAAGTTCTTGATGGTGCGGCAGGTGGGGAAGCCGGTGCAGCCCAGGAATTCACCGGTCCGGCCAAACTTGATGGCCATGGGCTTGCCGCAGTTCTCGCAGACGAGGTCCGTCTCCTGCTGGGAGCGGGCCATACCGGCGCGCGCCTTCTCCAGGGTGGGGTAGAAGTCGTCGCCGAAGTCCTTGAGCAGCTTGACCCAGTCCTGCTTGCCTGCGGCCACGTCGTCGAGCAGGCCCTCCATGTGGGCGGTGAAGCCCACGTCCATCAGCGCCACAAAGTGCTCGGAGAGTTGGTCGGAGACGATGAAGCCAAGCTCGGTGGGCACGAACCGCTTCTCCTCCTGGCGGGCGTATTCACGATCAAGCAGGGTGGAGATGATGGCCGCATAGGTGGATGGCCTGCCAATGCCAAGCTCTTCCAGGGTCTTGACCAGCGACGCTTCCGAGAAGCGCGGCGGCGGCTGGGTGAATTTCTGTTCCTTCTTCAGTTCGTTCAGGCGCAGGGCCTCGCCCTCTGCCAGCTTGGGCAGCTCGGTTTCGGCCTCGGTCCCGGCCTTGTCCATGGCCGCGAGGAAGCCGGGGAAGAGCATGCGCTCGCCCTTGGCGCGCCACTCGGTCTTGGGGGCCTTGACCAGCACCGTGGTGTCCCAGAAGTTGGCGGCCGCCATCTGCGAGGCCACGAACCGCTGCCAGATGAGGCGGTAGAGGCGGTGCTGCTCTGACGGCAGCTCGCTCTTGACCTCTTCGGGGGTGATGGTCACGTCCACCGGGCGGATGGCTTCGTGGGCGTCCTGCGCCCCGCCCTTGGTCTTGAAATTCCTTGGTTTTGGCGGATAATAATCGGCCCCGAAGCGGTCGACGATCATCTCGCGAGCCGACTCCTGCGCCTCCTTGGCGATGCGCACCGAGTCGGTACGCATGTAGGTGATCAGGGCGGTGGTGCCGCGCCTGCCCAGCTCGACACCCTCGTAAAGGCGCTGGGCCACGGACATGGTCCGCTTGGCGGAAAAGCCGAGCCGCCGGTTGGCGTCCTGTTGCAGGGTGGAGGTGATGTAGGGCGGCAGGGGGTCGCGCTTGCGCTGCTTCTCCTGCACCGATTCCACCGTGAACTGGCTGCCCGCCAGGGTCTGCTCGAGCGCCTCGGCCTCGTCGGCGGTGGCGACGTGGTTGACGCCGGGCTTGACCGCCTTGCCCGAGAGCTTGTGCAGCTCAAGCCAGAAGGGCGGGGGATTCTCGCCTTCGAGGAGCACCTTGAAGGGCCAGTACTCGTCGGCCTTGAAGGCGCGGCGTTCCTTCTCGCGTTCCACCAGCAGCTTGAGGGCCACGGACTGGACCCGCCCGGCCGAGATGCCGCGCTTGACGTTCTTCCACAGGATGGGGGAAATCTTGTAGCCCACCAGCCGGTCCAGGATGCGCCGGGCCTGCTGGGAGTCGAAGAGGTTCTCGTTGAGTTCCTGGGCGTTTTCCAGGGCCTCCTTCACGGCGCGGGCGGTGATCTCGTTGAACTGGATGCGCCGGATGTTCTTGTTGACCGGCTTGAGCAGCTCGGCCACATGCCAGGCGATGGCCTCCCCTTCGCGGTCCGGGTCGGGCGCGAGGTAGACAGTGCCCGCCTTCTTGGCCGCGGCCTTGAGGCGCTTGACCACGTCCTCCTTGCCCTGGATGATCTCATAGCGGGGGGTGAACCCGTTTTCCTCGTCCACGCCCAGGTCGCGGGTGGGCAGATCGCGCACATGGCCCACCGAGGCGTCCACGATATAGTCCTTGCCCAGAAACTTGCTGATGGTCTTCACCTTGGCCGGGGACTCAACGATGATCAGGTCTTTTGGCATAATGGGAGCTCTTGGTGGTCCTTGTGCAAAGTGCGGGCAGCCCGCGCGGCCCGATGTGGTTGGTTCGAGGGGGTGCTATGCCCGCTGACCGGGTGTTTCGTCAAGTCTCTGTATATTGATGATGGACCAAGGGCGACACGACCTCGCGCTTCGCCCCCTGTGGCGAGGCGGCAATGGGGCATTTCCCTGCGAGCCCTAGAACTCCGGCAGGGGCACGCCCAGGTCGATGCTCAGGTTGTCCAGGGCCTTGAGCCTGGGCAGGTCGTTGAAGTACTTGAAGTACAGTTTGAGGTCGTTGCCCATGGTGTTGCCCGTGCGGGACGGGTCAAACTCCTGGAACAGCTTGCGACCGCTCTGCTGGAGATGGGTGCAGGTGACCGTCCCGCAGTACATGACCTTGTAACCGGCCAGGCACAGGGCGAGGTCGTGCTCGATGTCGTCCACCTGGGAGGGGGAAAACCGGATGTCGAAGCCGTGCTTGGCCGCAGCCTGGGCGCTGGTGCGCAGCAGGTGCTGGCAGCCCATGACCGAGCGCGTCTCGCGCACGAAGGTGTAGGTGCCGGTGTCGTAGACGGTGTTCGGGGTGTCCAGGCTGACCTTGAGCAGGCCGTGGTCCGCAATGGCCACGTAGCGGAAGAGGTACTGGATGCGACGTGCCTCGCCCGGGTTGACAATCTTGCAGCCGACCACGGCCACCTGGGGGTCGGCCTCGGCCACGGTCAGGAAGTGGGCCAGCCAGTCCCGCTGTACCTCGACATCGTCGTCAAGGAAGGCAATGTAGTCGGTTTTCAGCACTTCAGGCAGGTTCATGAGCCAGTTGCGGGCGGCTGGCGCGCCGATATTGACGTGCAGTTCGTGGACGATGAACGTGTTGTGCGGGAACTTTGCCCGGGCCAGATCCACCAGTTCGCGGCTGTTGTCGCTGCATCCGTTGAGCAGGACATGGATGTCGGCCGGTCCGACTTCCGAGCGGCTCAGGCTGTCCAGGGTGTTGGCCAGCACCTCCGCCTTGTTCCAGGAGTAGAGCAGGATGGCCACCTTCTTGGTGTCGACCAGGGAGTGGTCGGGCTTGAAGGGCGACTCAAGCTCGCGCATGCGCAGGTATAAAGGGGTCTGCAGGGGGTCCATGGCCACGGACTTGCCGTACCATTCCAGGGCTTTTTCGGTCTCTCCCAGGGCGGCGAACATGTCGCCCGCATGATTGAGGGCGACCTCGCGCATCAGCGAAACGTCCAGCCCAGGCCACATTTCCATGGCTTGATCCCAGGCGCAGATTCCGGCGTAGTGCGCAAAGAGGTTGATGTCCCACTCGGCGCGCAGGCTGCCCGGGCATTTGAAGTCCTTCAGCCAGGGGCCGGGCAGGCTGCCTGCGGACTTGTCCACATACAGGGCGTACTGGGCCGCCGCGACATGACTCCTGCGGGAGAGAATCAGCGTGTTGAGGAATTCCCGGACATCGTCGATGTGGCTGCTCAGGTTCAGCCCCAGAATCATGTTCAGGGTTTCTTCGTCGGTGTTCAGGGCATTGATGACCTTGAGCTTGGCCTTGCACCGCTCGTCGCCGGTGAGTCGGGCCATGGCGTCCAGCAGGGCTGGCCGCAGAGGCCGCATCTGGATGCATTTGTCCAGGAAGTACAGGAGATATTTGCGGCAAATCGGGTGCTTCAGGCCGTTTGGATCATTGGCCAGTCTCTCGATGAAGCAGGCGCCGACATTGTCGTCGATGAGGAAGTTGTAGAGGTGGTTGCGGATGTAGAGGGCCATTTCGTCCAGACTCAGCTCTGCCAGTTGTCCTGGCATGCCCTTTTGGAAAATGAGGAAGTAGTTTGCGTGCATCAAGGTACCCTGGGTGGTTGCAGGCTGGTGGATGAGGGCTGAACAATGCACGGGTTTGTACATACTCGCAAGGGGTGGCGGGGAGTTCCGTGCGAAAAATTGAGAAAAAATCTAGAGTAAGAAGTTGAAAAAATTGGGGATTGTCTTTCGTCTTTTTTTCTCTATTTCGGGTGGTTACATGACCCTGCGTAATGATATAGGTGAGAGGCGGCGTGACGGCAAAATAATTCATTAAGCTAAAGGAAAAACGGGCCGATAAGGCGGATGAGCCTAACGCCCGGATTCATTGAGAGATATGATGGACAGACGGATCGAGCTGGCCGGGCGGGCGGCCCAGGCCCGCGAGGAGCTGGCCCAGGCGGCACGCCGGGCAGGGCGGGAGCCCGGGGACGTGACCCTGGTGGCGGTTTCCAAGTTTCACCTGGCCGCGGATGTGCGCGCCCTGGCCGAGGTCGGGCAGGTTGATTTCGGCGAGAACTATGTGCAGGAGGCCCTGGCCAAACGCGAGGCGCTGGCCGACCTCGCACTCCGGTGGCATTTCATCGGCGGGCTGCAGACCAACAAGGCGCGGTTCGTGGCTGGAAGCTTCGCCCTGGTGCATAGCGTGGATTCGCGCAAGCTGGCCTTGGGGTTGCACAAAAAGGCTTTTGAGTTGGGCGTGGTCCAGGATATTCTTCTTCAGGTGAACATCGCCGGAGAGGAGCAGAAGTCCGGGGTGGACGAGGCCGGGCTGCCCGAATTGGCTGAGGCGGTCGAGGCCATGCCAGGGCTGCGGCTGACCGGGCTGATGACCCTGCCGCCCTTCTTCGACGACCCGGAGCGCGCCCGGCCTGTGTTCGCCCGGCTGCGGCAACTGCACGGCAGGCTCGAAGGGCGGCTGGGTCGCTCGCTGCCCCATCTTTCCATGGGCATGACCGGCGACTTTGTCGCCGCCGTGGAGGAGGGGGCGACCATGGTCCGCATCGGCACGAGGATTTTCGGGGCGCGAGAGCCCGGGCAATAACGAGGCAAGGCAAAAGGGCAGGGTATGGATCTCGGAACCGTCATCGGCATCGTTCTCTCCTTTGGTCTGGTGTGTTCGGCCATCCTGACCGGGTCGAGCCTGATCATCTTCGTCTCGGTGCCGTCGTTCTTCATCGTCGTTGGCGGCACCCTGGGCGCGGCCATGGTCAACTATCCGGTCAGCTACGTCATCGGCCTGGTGGGCGTGATCAAGAACACGTTCTTTTCGAGCCTGGAAACGCCCCGGGAGATCATCGACCGCTTCAAGGACTACGCCAACCGCGCCCGGCGCGAGGGCATCCTCTCGCTGGAGCCGCTGATCAAGGAGATCGACGACGACTACATGCGCAAGGGGCTGCAACTGACCGTGGACGGCCTGGAGCCCCAAACCATCCAGGAAATTCTCGAAACAGAGATATCCTACTTGAGCGAGCGCCACGCCACGGGCGCGGACCTGGTGGCCGTGCTGGGCACCCTGGCCCCGGCCATGGGCATGATCGGCACTGTCATCGGTCTGGTGCAGATGCTCCAGACCATGAGCGATCCGTCCACCATCGGCCCGGCCATGGCCGTGGCCCTGCTGACCACCCTCTACGGCGCCATCCTGGCCAACCTCGTCTTCAACCCCATGGCGGGGAAGCTCAAGGCGCGCAGCAAGGAGGAGATCCTGCTGCGCGAGATGATCATGGAGGGCATCCTGTCCATCTCCAAGGGCGAGAACCCGCGCATCATCGAGGAAAAGCTCAACAGCTACCTGCCGCCCAAGGACAGGGTCGTGACCGACTAGCCGGGCACGCCTGCCAGGGAGACCCGGAACATGGCCAAGAAAAAGAAGAAAAGAATATGCGAGGAGATGCCTCCGTGGATGATCACGTTCTCGGACGTCATGACCCTGATGCTGACCTTCTTCGTGCTCCTGGTTTCCATGTCCCACATCGACCCGCGCCGCAAGCTGGTGGCGCTCGGCTCCATCATCGGCACCTTCGGCTGGCACGACGCCAGCTACGAGGTTTTTTCGCGCAAGGACACCCGGCGCACCGTGGAGCCCGGCCCCATTGACACCGGCGACCTTGAGCCCCTCAAGGAACTCAAGTGGGAGAACATTGACGACGACATAAACTTCCGCTCCAACCGTTTTGTCCAGATTCTCTCCATCGACGCCAGCCTGCTTTTCGGTCCCGATTCCGAGAACCTGAGCGACGAGGGACGCGCCGTGCTCGACGGGTTCATGCCCGTGCTCGTCCAGGTGCAGTATCCGCTGCTGCTGGCCGGGCACACCTCAATGCTGCGCGACGAACTGGGCGCGGACTACCAGCCCGGCGACGACGAGCGCCACCCGGATCTGTCGTGGAAGGTGTCCCTTGGTCGCGCCCTGGCCGTTTACCGCCACTTCATCGATCGGGGCATGCGGCCCGAGATGCTCCGGGTCGAGGGGTTTGGCAAGTACATGCCCTTTTACACCCAGGCCACGCCCGAGAGCCGGGCCAGGAACCGCCGGGTGGACATCGTGCTCGACAAGCGCAACCTCGATGCGGGCGAGCGCATTCAGGCCATGGACAGCGAGGTGCGTGTCCCGGTGGAGTCCATCGACATCGACGGCTTCCGCTTTGACCTGCGGCCGCTGCCGGGGGTGGAGTAGCCATGCCCGGCAAGAGGAAAGATCCGCCCTGCCCGCCGCTGGCCCTGTGGCTGGTCACCTTTTCGGATCTGGTGACCCTGCTGTTGACGTTCTTCGTGCTCCTTCTGACCATGTCGTCCATGGACAACGCCATCCTGACGCGGGTGACGCTGCAAACCGCCGACCTCGGCCTGCTCGACAAGCGCGGCTCGGGCCGGGTGGATGTCAGGGAGCGGCTGATCGTGGACATGATGGAAAGGCCCTGGGATGTCATCAACAAGAAGCAGCGCATCAAGGACCTGCTCTTTCCCGACGACAACCTGCCCGAGGAGCTGAGCAAGGCCGAACTGGACCGGAATCTGGAGGTGCTGGCCCGTCCCGAGGGCGTGGCCCTGGTCTTTACAGACAAGCTGCTCTTCGGCCCGGGCGAATCGCGCTTGAGCGTCCAGGGCGAGCAGCTCATGGCCGCGCTGGTGCCGGTGATCTTGTACACGTCTGCCCCGGTCAACGTGGCCGGGCACGCCGACGCCACGGACGGCGGGCTCGACCCCTATGCCCTGTCGGCCGACCGCGCTCTGGCAGTACTCGATTTTCTTGTGGGTTCGGGGGTTCCGTCGCGCCGCTTCTCGCTCTCGGCCTACGGCGGCGATGTCCCGGCCCTGGACGAGCGTGGCCGCCCCGTGGCCTCGGCCATGAATCGCCGGGTGGAGGTGCTGCTCAAGACCGCCCGGCCCGTGGGCGGGTACCAGTAGGCTTGCCCGGGCCGCTCTTAACTTTGTCTGGAAAACATCGCGAAATCACGTTAGGAAGAGACGACCAAACCGGAAAAACCAGAGGTGGCGACCATGGCTGACGAAGATGTTGTCCAGGACGGAAAGAAGAGCGGCAAGCTCAAATGGATTATCATCGCCGTGGCGCTGATTCTCCTCGGCGTGGGCGGGTATTTCGGCTATACCATGTTTTTGGCCCCATCCGACGAGGCGCAGACTGCGGAGCGAGGCGACTCGGCCGATCCGCTGCCCGAGTCGCTGGAGGGCCAGCTGGTTCCGCTGCCCACCTTCCTGGTCAATCTGGCCGATCCGTTGGGCCGGCGTTATCTCAAGCTCGGCATCGAGGTCGAGGTGCGCGACAAGAAGGTCGAAAGCGAACTGCTCAGGAACGATGCCAGGATCAAGGATACCCTGCTTCTGCTGCTCTCAAGCAAGAGCCATGAATCCCTCGCCACCATGAAGGCCAAGGTGGAGCTGAAGCAGGAGATCGTTGACCGGCTCAACCAGATTCTTGGAAAGGGCACGGTTCTTCGCGTCTACATCACGGAGATGGTCATCCAGTAGCACGTCTCTTGCAAGGGTCTTTCCGGGCCGTCATGTTTCTTGACGGGCACAACGTTTTTCGCGAGGTGAGGACATGGCCGAAGATCAGGACAAACTGGCACAGGAATGGGCCGACGCGCTGCTAGACGGCAACGACGTGCCCGATCCCTCCGAGGCCGCCAGCGCCGACGTGGCCAGCGATGACGAGGCGTTGGCAGACGAGTGGGCGGCCGCCCTGGCCGACACCACCCAGGAAGAGATCAAGCACGAAAAGGAACAGGCGTTTCTTTCCACCCAGACCCATGACTACGAATTCAAGGACATGGGCAGCGCCACCAAGGGTGCCGCTTCCGGCGGCAAGCGCGACATGGACTTCATCCTCGACATCCCCCTTGATGTCTCAGCCGAGTTGGGCCGTACCAAGCTGATGATCAACGAGCTGCTCCAACTGGGCCAGGGGTCGGTGGTGGAGCTGAACAAGCTGGCTGGCGAGCCCCTTGAGATCTACGTCAACGGCAAGCTCGTGGCTCGCGGCGAGGCCGTGGTCATCAACGAGAAGTTCGGCATCCGGCTGACGGACATCATCAGCCCCATCGAGCGGGTGAAGCAGCTTGGATAGCGCCGTGGCCCAGGGCAACGCGACATCCGCGCCCATGGCGCTGCCCATGGTGGACTCAGGCACCACCATCCTGGTCACGCTGGGCTACCTGTGCCTGATGCTGGGTGTCATTTTTCTGGCTTATTACCTGCTCAGGCGCATCGGTTTTCAGGGCTGGGGAGCCCATGGCGGCAAGGACGCGCCGCGTCTGATGAGTCGGCTGGCCCTTGGCACCCGCCAAAGCGTGGCCGTGGTCCGCTTTCGCGGGAGTGACCTGCTGCTGGGAGTGACCGACGAGCGCATCAGCCTTCTGGCCTCCGATGACGTTGACGAGAGCGAGGCCGATGACGCCCCGGGGGGCCGTTCGTCCGGTCCGGGGAGCTTTGCGGACCTGCTCAGGAAGAGGACTTCCCCGACCCGGGGAGAGGACGGTTGACAATGGGTAAAGGACGTCGTGTTCTGACGCTTCTGGCCTGGGTGCTGGGTGCTCTCGCGCTGCTGCCCGGGCTGGCCCTGGCCCAGGATCCGATCATCCCCAAGCTGACCATGCAGCTGGCTGCGGGTCAGGCCGAGCCGGGCGAAATCTCCACCTTGCTTGAGATCCTCTTTCTGCTCACCGTGCTCAGCATGGCTCCGGCCATCATGCTGACCATGACCGCTTTCACCCGCATCATCATTGTCTTTCACTTCCTGCGCCAAGCCATGGGCACCCAGCAGATGCCGCCCAACCAGATCATGGTCGGGCTGGCCATCTTCATGACCGTGGTCATCATGATGCCGGTGGGCAAGGCCGTCAACGATACCGCGTTCCAGCCCTATCTGGCCGAGGAAATCCGCTTCGACGAGGCGCTGGAGAGGGCGCAGGTGCCCATTCGCGAGTTCATGTTCAAGCATACCCGCGAGAAGGACCTCTCCATCTTCTACACCATCACCAAGGAAGACCGGCCCAAGAACCGCGACGAGGTCAGCACCATCATGCTGGTGGCCGCATTCACCATCTCGGAGCTGAAGACCGGGTTCACCATCGGCTTTCTCATCTACATCCCGTTCCTCATCCTGGACATGGTGGTGGCCTCCATCCTGCTGGCCATGGGCATGATGATGCTGCCGCCGGTCATGATCTCGCTGCCCTTCAAGATATTGCTCTTTGTGCTCATCGACGGGTGGAACCTGCTGGTGGGGTCCCTCGTCAACACCTTTCAGTGACCGGGCGCATCCGTGTTCCCGGGGAGTAGTGCGTCATGACGCCGGAATTCGTAGTCGGTTTCGCCCGACAAGCCATTGAGATCACGCTCATCATCGCCCTGCCCATGCTCGGCGTGGGCATGGCCGTGGGTATTTTCATCTCCGTGCTCCAGGCGGCCACCCAGATCCAGGAGATGACCCTGACCATGGTCCCCAAGATCATCGCCATCTTCATCACCCTGCTGGTGGCCTTCCCCTGGATCATGGACAAGATGATGACCTACACGACCAACCTGTTTCTCAACCTGCCCAACTACATCCAGTAGCGCCCGGCGCGCCCCCTTCCAGCCCCTTTTTCGCGCCCCTTTTTCGCGCCCTCTTTTCGCCCAATGAAGCGGGGTGACATCGCCGGGGAAAATCCGTATCTTCGCCCTGCGGCGGCTTCGTCGCGTACCACGAACACGAGAGCAGCCAATGAGCAACACCGTCACTCCTTTGGTGAAGGGCCTGCGCGGCGACAGGCTGCGGGCCGCCACGGACCCGGCCAGGATACCCTTCGCCACCAGCGCCGACATCCCGCAGCGCAACGTCCACGCCAAGTTTCAGCCCCGGGCCATCCATGCCCTGTCCCTGTCCCTTGAGATCAAGGGCAACGAGCACAACGTCTACGTTTCCGGCGAGCCCAACATGGGCCGCACCTATTTTGTCATGAGCTTCCTCAAGCCTGCCGCAGCCCGGGCCGAGACGCCGTGCGACTGGGTCTATCTCTACAACTTCGAGGACAACGACAGCCCCATCGCCGTGCGCATGCCCGCGGGGCAGGGGCGCAAGTTCAAGCAGGCCCAGCACAAGGCCATGGCTCACATCCGCCAGGAGATTCCGGCCCGCTTCGAGAAGGAGGCGTTCCAGAAAAAGCACGAGCGGATGGTCAAGAAGTACAATTCGAAACGCGAGGAACTCTTCAGCAGGATGGACGCCACGGCCGAGAAGGAGAGCTTCAGCTTGAGCCTCGACGAGGAGGGCGTGCTGACGCTCTCGCCCATCGTGGGCGGCCAGGTGATCTCGGACAAGGATTTCGAGACCTTGAGTCCGACCCTGCGCAAGAAGCTCAAGGCCAAGGGCGAGGAACTGCTGGCCGGAGTCAGCGCCATTTTGCGCAAGATCAACCAGAACGAGGCGGACATGCGCCAGTCCGAGGTGGATCTGCAGCGCGAGGCGGCCAGGGCCGTGCTCGACGAGAGCTTCGCCAAGGCCGTGGAGCGGTTCAAAATCGTGGACGGGCTGCCCGAGTATTTTCAGGCCCTGCAGGACGAGGTGCTCGACAACGTGGACCAGTTCATGCCGCGTGACAGCTCCCTGGCAGGGCTTCTGCCCGAGGGCTCGCCCGGCGGCGAGGATTTCTTCACCCGCTTCGAGGTCAACCTGTTTGTGGACAACGGCAAGACCAAGGGCGCGCCCGTGGTGGTGGAGGACCATCCCACGGCCTTCAACCTGCTGGGCTCCATCGAGCGCGAGGCCGAGATGGGCGCGCTGTACACGGACTTCACCCTGATCAAGGCCGGGGCCATCCACCGGGCCAACGGCGGCTTCCTGGTCCTCAACATCGAGGACCTGCTCTCCAATCCCAATTCCTGGGAAGGGCTGCTGCGCTCCCTGCGCTCGGGCCATTCGCGCATCGAGGATCCGGTGGACCCGGATCAGGTCCGCGCCCGCACCCTGCAGCCCGCGCCCGTGGACCTGCGGCTCAAGGTCGTTCTCATCGGCACTGAGGAGCACTACGAAATCCTGCTCTACAACGACGATCGTTTCGAGAAATTCTTCAAGCTCAAGGCGCACATGCAGCACGCGGTCACGCGAAACGCCGCCAACATCCGCAACTATCTGCACGTCATCGGCCAGACCGCTGCCGAGTCGGACCTGCTGCCCTTCACCCGCGACGCCATGGCCAGGCTGGTGGATTTCGGCTCCCGGCTGGTGGAGGATCAAAAGCGGCTCTCGCTCTATATCCCCCTGCTGCGCGAGCGGATGATCGAGGCCTCGGCCATGGCCCGCATGGCCGGGCGGAGCGAGGTCGGCCCGGCCGATCTTGCTGCCGCCGTGGCTGCCAAGGATTACCGGGTCAACCTCTACGAAGAGGAGTTCATGACCGAGTACGACCGGCAGGTGATCAAGGTGCAGACCTCGGGCCAGGCCGTGGGCCTTGCCAACGGGCTTTCGGTCACCCAGTTCGGCGACTACGAGATCGGCCTGCCGCACCAGATTTCCTGCACCGTGGGCGTGGGCCACGGCGGCATCCTCGACCTGGAGCGCGAGGCCCAGCTGGGCGGCCCCATCCACACCAAGGGCATGATGATCATCAAGTCCTATCTGGTGCGCCTCTTTGCCCAGGACAAGCCCATCGTCCTGACCGGTTCCCTGTGCTTCGAGCAGTCCTACGCAGGCATTGAGGGCGATTCGGCCTCGGGCGCAGAGCTTGCCTCCCTGCTCTCGGCCCTGTCCGGCGTGCCCATCAACCTCTCCCGCGCCTTCACCGGCGCGGTCTCCCAGTCCGGCGCGGTCATGGCCGTGGGCGGGGTCAACCGCAAGATTGAGGGTTTCTTCGAGGTCTGCCGCCGCCGCAAGCTCACAGGCCTCCAGGGTATCATCCTGCCTGCGGACAACGTGGTCAACCTGATGCTGAAAGACGAGATCGTCAAGGCCGTGGACGAGGGGCGGTTTCACATCTATCCGGTCAGCACCATCGAGGAGGCCATGTTCCTGCTCACCGGCATGCGCTGCGGGGTACGGGGCAGGAGCGGCCAGTATCCCACCGGAACCCTGTATCGGCTGGTGGACACCCGGCTTGCCGAACTGACCCGGCTGGCCGTAACCGCCGAGGGCAGGAAATAGGGGGATGGCGCCGTGTACTGGATAGCCTTTGGCGACATCCACGAGAGCACCGGGGTGCTCGGCTCCATTCCCGGTCTGGGCCTGGCGCAGGGGGTGATCATCACCGGCGATCTGACCAACCGGGGCAGCCGCGAATCGGCCGACCGGGTGGTGGACGCGGTGGCAGCCATCAACCCGCACATCCTCGCCCTGCCGGGCAACATGGACACCGAGGCGGTCCAGGCTCGGCTTGCCGAGCGGGGCATGGACATCCACCTGCAAGCGCGCGAGCTGGCCCCGGGCCTGGGGCTCATGGGCGTGGGCTATTCCACGCCCACGCCGTTTGGCACCCCCGGCGAGGTGGCCGAGGAGACCCTGGCCGGCTGGCTCGATGCCACCCACGCCCTGGCCGCGCACTTCGACACCCTGATCGTGGCTGTTCACGAGCCGCCCCACGCCTCAGGGGTGGACAGGCTCGGCAACGGCCAGCATGTGGGCAGCCCGGGCGTGCGGGCCTTCATCGAGCGTGTGCGCCCGGCCCTGGTCCTCACTGGCCATATTCATGAATCCAGGGGAGTGGACCGCATCGGCGGGGCCACGGTCATCAATCCGGGCATGCTCGCTGGCGGCGGATTCGTGCGCATCGAATACCGCGATGGCGCGCTCTCGGCCGAGCTGATGAGCGCCTGATGCGCAAACTGACGCGCAATCTGATGCGCCAGGGGCGGGGAGCGGTATGAGTGCCATCGGCTGCATCTGGGTGGGCAAGCTCAAGGAGCCATTTTCCCGGGACGGGTGCGACCACTATTGGAAGAAGCTTTCGCGGTTCTTCACGCTCGACGAGGCCGTGATCAAGGACGGCCCGGGCAAGCTGCCGCCCATGGAGCGCAGCCGCAAGGAGGGCGAGGCCATCCTGGCCCGGCTCGCGCCCGGCGACGTGGCGGTCATCCTCGACGAGCACGGCGCGCGGCTCACCTCGCGCCAGCTTGCTGCCTTTGTGGAAAAGTGGACCGATGCGCCCAACCAGCGGCCCGTGTTCGTCATCGGCGGGCCTTTCGGGCTATCGGACGAGGTCAAGGCGGCGGCGCGGGCGAGCATCCGGTTGAGCGACATGACCCTGCCCCACGAGCTGGCCCGGCTGGTGCTGCTGGAGCAGCTGTATCGGGCCGCCACCATTCTGAAGAACATGCCATACCATCACGACTGATACAGAGGGATCATGCTGGACATCGACTATCTCAAACGGGTGGAGAACTATTTCGCCAGCGGCGACTGTGCCTTTGAATTCGAGCACGGCGAGGAAGAGCGGCGGCTGGCCATCATCGAGTTCCTTGAAACCCTGATGGACCTCGGCGAGCAGGCCGATGTGCTGGCCACCAAGCTCATCTTCAAGGACGCTTACGCCACGCTGACGAGCGAGGAGGGCGTGGGCGCGGCCCTTGAGGCAGAAGACGGGCCACAAGCCGGGCCACAAGACGGGGCGAAAGGCGAGGTCGGACCGCAGGGCTGAACCCGGCCCGGCATTGGTTGAAGGGATTTTGGGCCGCCTCCTGGGCGGTCCGTTTTCACGTGTCGCCTACGCCGGGCGCAGGGACCAGAAGTAGCGTGTTTTCCCGGCCACGGGGTAGCTGGCCACGTCGGCCAGGGACCATCCGGCGGGCAGATCCGGTTCGGGCGGCGGCGGGGTGTTGGCCAGGACCACCAGCGTGCCGCCGGGGCGGAGCATGGGGCGCACAAAGGGGAGCAACTCGGGCCAGGGCATGAAGGCGCGGCTGACGATCAGGTCGGCGGTGGCGTGCTGGCCGTGGCGGTCGAGTTTGCCCAAGGCCTCCTCGGCCCGGCCGTGGAATACGTGGGTGGCGGGCAGCCCGAGCCTGCCCACTGCCGAGCGCATGAAGGTGGCCCGCTTGTCGCGGCTCTCCACTAGCCAGTAGTCACCGCGCGGCCAGAGCATGCGCAGGGGGATGCCGGGCAGCCCGGCCCCGGCCCCGAGGTCGAGGCATAGCGGGGCATCGCCCAGGTCGAGCCCCTTCAGAAAATCCGCCAGATACAGGCTGTCCACCACCAGGGTGTCAAAGACCGTGCGCCAGTCCGACGGCCCCACCAGATTCATCTTGGCGTTCCATTTGACCAGTTGGCCCAGGTAGTCGGCCAGGGATGCGGCCTGTGCGTCCTGCACGGGGCGTCCGAGGGTGCGGGCGGCGGCGGCCAATTCGGCCGGTGTCGGGTGTGTTTGCGCCATGGGCAGCCAATACGGGTTTTTGGCTCGGGAATCCAGAGAATCCTGCACAGGCGGCACCGGGGCGTCACACCCCCTTGACCACCACCAGGGTGATGTCGTCGTCCTGGGGAGTGGGGCCGGTGAAGTCGGCCACGGCGTCGAGCAGGGCGCGGACCAGTGCGTGCGCTCCTGCGTCGGCGTTGTCGCGGATGACCCGGCGCACCCGTTGCGGGCCGAACATGTCGCCCCGGTCGTTCTGGGCCTCCCACAGGCCATCGGTGCCGATGAGCAGGGTCTGGCCCGGTCCGGGCAGGGGCATGGTCTCCTGGTGAAAGAGCCACTCCCGGTCCACCCCCAGCGGGATGTCGCGGCCGCGCAGCTCGCGGAAGCTGTCGTCGGCCGGGTCGTGGAGCAGGGGCGGTTGATGGCCCGCGTTGACCCAGGTGGCTTCCCCTGTGGCGGGGTCGAGGATCATGTAGAACAGGGTCATGAACCGGCCCGTGCCGTCGATGTCGCGGGCCAGATGGCGGTTGGCGGTGGAGATGTTGCGGGCCGGAGAGCCGGGCGAGGCCGCGCTCTGGCGGACCAGGGCGCGCCCGGCGGCCATGAGCAGGGCCGCGCCGATGCCGTGGCCCGACACGTCGCCCACGGCCACGGCCATGCGCCCGCAGACCTCTTCGTCGCAGCCGATGTAGTCGAAAAAGTCGCCGCCCGTCTCCTCGGAGAACACGGCCGCCCCGGCCAGCTCCAGGCCGGGCAGTATCGGGGCCGACTCCGGCAGCAGGTTCTGCTGCACCTCCATGGCGATGCGCAGGCCGTCGCGCAGGCGCTGGCCGTCGCGCAGGCTGGCGATCATGGCGTTGGTGTGGGCGGCGATGACGCCCATCTCGTCGCAGGTGACCGCAGGCACCCGCCGGGAGAGGTCGCCCCGGCTCACGGCTTCGAGCACGGCGGTCTGGTTGGCGAAGAGCAGGCGCAGGTTGCGGGCGTAGGACACAGCCAGGTTGACCGTCAGGACCAGCAGCGCGCCCATGACCAGGAGCAGTTCGCCGAGCACGGCCGGGCCGAGGATGGACGGCATCGACGGGCCGAGCCCCTGCTCGGAAAGCCATTGGATGTCGCGCATGAGCACGACCAGGAGCAAGGCCGCGGCGAGCAGGATGATGGTGGTGGTCACCAGAATGAACTGGCTGGCGATGGAGACGACGCGGCCGGGCGGCGAGTGTTCGCGGGCCGGGCCAGTGCGGGGTTTGGCCGAGCTGATGACTTCGCGCTCGCGCTCCAGGGCGAGGTCGAAGCTGGCGAACACGCCGATGGCGAATACGCCAAGCGCCATCTTCAGGCCGCTGCCCATGAAGCCGAAGCCGTGGGCCAGTTGCACGGCCAGGGCCGTGGCCAAGGCGGCCGAGGTGAACAGGGCGAGGTCCAGGCCGAGTTGAAGCCGCGCCCGCAGGGCCGGATGACGCAGCTCAAGCAGGGGGCGCAGGGTCAGAGCGCGCACCAGCATGGCTGCGGCCAGGGGGAGCAGGGGGAGCAGCCAGAGCCGGGAGGCTGTCAGTCCCTCAAGCAGCGGGCAGACCCGTCCGCCGAAGAACGCGCCGCCCGCCAGGGCCAGCAGAAAATATGTCGCCGCCCGTGCGGACATGGCTGCCTCCGGTACCGGTTTCCCGGTGCGTAACCGTTCTATCCCTTTGCCAAGCGTGATTTTCTCGTTTAATCATATGATACCGTCCACGGGACGGACAAGTCTTTTCCAAGCAAGGGGGTTTTTGTCGATGAAGAAACAGATTGTGCTGGCGTTCCTGGCCCTGATGCTTGCCGCTGCACCGTGTCTGGCCGGGGAGCTTCCCCTGACCTTGGCGGGCTTCACCCTCGGCCAGGACATGGCCCGCTACGAGTCGCACTGCGAAGGACCGGCCCTGGTCATCCCGGACATCCCGTTTCTGACGGAGGTGAATCTCGCGGCCGACGCCGTGCCCGGTGTTCGCGGCGGCAGCCTGACCCACGGCAACTGCCTGGACGACAGAAAGCTGGTGCGCATCAAGCTGAAGTTCCACGACTCCAGCCAGAAGTTTTTCAACACCCTGGTCACGGAGTATACGGCACGTTTCGGCAAGCCCGACAGCTATCAGGGCGACACCTTCCGCAACGTCATCGCCTGGCAGTGGGATTTTTCCCGGGATGGGGAGGCCGTGTCCGTGATGGTGATGTGGAGCCGGGACATGGAGATGCGGCCGGGTGTGTCCATCAAGATGACCCTGGAATCCAGCGTGGAGGCCGAGTACGGGTGCTTCACGACCGCCTCTGACAAGCAGGTGCGGCGTGGCCCCACGGCCATCAGGAGCCTTGACGATTTCATCCCCCGCTAGCATGGCTGAATATCACTGGAACGGGGTGGGTCTGACCGTGCCTGACGACTGGGAGCCCGTGATCCTGGAGCGCGACGGGCTGACCCTTGGCAGCGGGTCGCGCCCCTTGTGCGAGCTCAAGTGGCGGACCGTGGCGGGCGGTTTTTCCTTTGAAAAGCACCTCAAGCGGCTGGCCAAGGGGCACAAGGACGCGGCCGTGCGGGCCGTGGACGACGACGAGCCGCCCGCATCCTGGCGCGAGGCCGTGGAGAGCCTGGGCCGCTCCGGCCTCCGGGTGCGCAGCTTTGTCTGGCAGGCCGGGGGCCATCGCGGCATGGGTGCGGCCCTGCACGGCCCGGGCACCGGGCTGGCCGCTCTGGCCCAGTTCTTCATGCATGGTGAGGGCGACGAGGCGGCCGAGACTCTGGCCGCCACCGTGCTCGCCTCCTTCCGCGATCATACCGTATCCCGGGCCGAGCAAAGCGACCCGTCCTGCCGCAGGACCGTGCCCTTTTGCATGTTCGGCCTGCGCAGCCGGGTTCCGGCCGCCTTTGTTCTCGACAGCTTCTCCTTCCGGCCCGGCCACTACTCGGTGCGCTACTGGCGGGCGCGAAATCCGGGCCGCTCCGGGGGCACACCCCCGGGAAAGGGCGCTGGCACGCGCCTGACCTTCGAGCGCTTCGCCCCGGCCAGCGTCCTGCTCAAGGGGCGGGAGCTGGCCGAGTGGGCCACGACCACCCTGGCCGATCCGCCGCCAGCCAATCTGGCCGTGGCCGGGTCAGTCGGGGCGGTGTCCTGGTCAGGCGTGGCCGCCACCTCCCCGGCGCGCAGGCTGTTGCGCCGGGAGAGCCACGCCCGGGGCCGGGTCTGGAGGCCGTCCGGCACCAACCACATTCTGGCCGTCACCGCCACGGGCGCAGACCCGGTGGCCGACACGCCCTTTGCGGCCATGGTCGAATCCTATGAGCTGGTTTAGAAAACGCGCCCCCATGCCGACCATCCCCCGGTCCGAGGCCCTGAACATGGTCCCGGTGCGCAGCACCGAGGTCCGGGCCGAGGCCACCGCCGAAGGGGTCCTGCGCCTGTCCTATCCCCTGGCCGTCAAGCCGTGGTTCGGGCGGCTGGCAGAAAAGGTCAACCTGTGGGACAAGCGGCCCATGATCAAGCGGCTCGAACTCGACGAGATGGGAACCTTTGTCTGGGAGTGCATCGACGGCGAGCGCTCGGTGCGGCAAATCGCAGAAGCCTTCGCCGCCCACTACGGCCTCCAGCCCCGGGAGGCCGAGCTAGGGGTCACTGCCTTCATCAAGAACATCGGCCAGCGCGGCCTGCTCGGGCTCAGGGAGCCATCGTGAGAATCGTGCGCGGCGCTCGGCGGGTGTGTGTCGTGCGCTGCGGGCCCATATGCGGCCAGCTAGGCGGAATCTTTCATGGCCGGAAGCCGGACCACGAACCGGCTGCCCCGGCCGGGAAGTGATTCCACGGTTATGCGCCCGCCGTAGTGCTCGACGATCTGGCCGCAGATGGTCAGGCCCAGGCCCGTGCCGGGCGGCCTGTCGGTCAGGCCGCAGGCGTCGGCCTGATAGAATTTCTCGAAGATCCTTTCCCGCTCGTCGCCGGGGATTCCGCATCCCGTGTCTTCCACGCTGAGGCATGCCGCCCGGCCCCAGCCCTCTCCCTCGGCCCAGACCCGAACGGATATCTGTCCCTCGGGGGTGAACTTGTGCGCGTTGGCCAGCAGATTGACCACCACCTGGGTGATCCGGTCCGGGTCGGCCATGACCGAGGGCAGGCCCGGCTCGATGTGGTGGCGCAGGCTCACCGGGGAGTCCTCGGAAAAGACGCCGCGCATGCTCTCAAGCGCCGCCCGGACGCATTCTGCCACATCCATGGGGCGGTCGGCCCAGTCCATGCGGCCGGACTCGATGCGGGCAAGGTCGAGCATGTCGCTGATGAGGCGGGCGAGGCGGTCCGTTTCCTCGGCGATGATGTTCAGGTTGGCCTCGATGCGTTTCCCCTTTTCGGCCAGCTGCCGGTCGCCGTGTTCCAGCGGGCGATAGTGGCGCAGGAAATCCCTGCGCACCAGCTTGGAAAAGCCGAGCATTGAGGTCAGCGGGGTGCGCAGCTCGTGGGAAACGGTGCTGACCAGACTCGATTTGAGGGTGTCCAGGGCCACGAGTTCGCGGTTGGCGCTTTCGAGCTCGGCGGCCTTGGCCTCCAGGTCGCGGGTGCGCTCGGCCACCTGGCGTTCCAGGTCCGCGTGGGCGGCCTTGAGCGCCTCTTCGGCCCGCTTGCGCTCGGTGATGTCGCGCATGATGGCCGAAAAGAATTCTGGCTCGCCCCCGGCCGCGCCGTGGGCCAGGATCAGCTGTGACACCGGGATTTCTCGGCCGTCACGGCGCAAGAGGGCTGTTTCGCCCTCCCACGATCCCTGGGTGGCGGCCGCAGTCAGTCCCTTGTCCCTGATGATCTCCAGGGCCCAGGCCGGGTGCAGATCGGGGATACGTTTGTCGGTCAGGGGCTCATCGGCGTCCCATCCCAGCATGCGGCGACCCGCGCCGTTGAGGTAGGTCAGCTGTCCGTCGGGGGTGGCCTTTGCCACCAGATCGCTGGTGGATTCCAGGATGGCGATCAGCGACTCCCGCTCCTTGCGGATTCCGGCCTCGCGGCGCAGCAGCTTCTGCTGGCGCAGCATCAGGGCCAGGGTCAGGAGGGCCACCAGCACCGTGACCAGCAGGAGCATGTTGACGCCTTGGATGAAGCGTTCAAGCCGTGCCCGCTGATCCTGGAGGATGGCCCGGGCCATGTCGTGGGACTCGTAGCGCTCGGCCGACGCCTTGACCAGGGTGTCGCGCAGCCTGGAGTGGACCACGGTCAGGGTCAGGGCCGAATCGGGCGCATGGCCCGAAATCCCATGGGTCAGCCATTGCCCGGCGTCCACCAGGGCCGGGGCCACGGTGGCGTGAAAGGCCGAGGCCTGGATCAGGTTGTCGAAGACGTAGGTGTTGCGCAGGGCGACGAGGTCGGCATATGCCCTGTCGATGCCCTCGGCCAGCCGGGCTACGGCCGCGGGGGTGGGGTCGAGTCGGGTCACGGCCGCATCGGCCACCAGCCCGCCCAGGCTGTCGGTGATCCGGCTCAGGTCCTCGATTTGCGCCAGCAGGATGGTGGGCAGCGCGCCCTCCACGGAGCGCAGGGTCTGGTTGGTGTACAGCCAGACGGCCAGAACCGTGCCGGCCACGGCGACAAAGACGGCCCAGCGCACCGGGCCGAAGGCGACGGAAGGCGGGTTCACGGAGTCGAATCCCCGGCCGGTGAAAGGCCCTGCTCGCGGTAGAAGCGCAGCGCACCCGGATGCAGCGGAACCGAGAGCCCGTGGGTGGCCGACTCAATGGCGATGGCGCGGGCCAGGGGATGGGCGTCGCGCAGCAGGGCGCGTGTCTCTTCGCTCCAGATGGCCCGGGTCAGGGCGTAGGCCAGGGCCTCGTCCATGTCCGAGGTGACCAGCAGCAGGGCGTGGACCTCCACGGTGGGGGTTTCGGGCACGCCGGGATAGGTCCCCTCGGGGATGAAGCCCGGCACGAGGGCGGGCTGGCGCCGGTTGATCCGCCGTGCGGTCTCGCCGTCGATGGGGACCAGCAGGGCGCCATCGCCCAAAATCCCTGTGAAGGCCTGGGTCGGAGTCCCGGCCACGAGGCAGACCCCGTGGACCGAGCCCGCTGTCAGCCGGTCGGTGGTGAACTCCGGCTTGAGGTATACGGGGTCGAAATCCTCTTCGGAAATGGCGTTGGCCTCAAGGACCAGCCGCATGACCTCCAGGGTACCCGACCCGGTCTCGTCCAGGGACACGGTCTTGCCCCGGAAGTCCCTGACGCTCCTGATGCCCGAGTCCCTGCGCACCACGATCTGGAGCCGCTCGGGATACAGGCTGGCAATGGCCCGCAAGCGTGTCCCCCCGGTCTCGCCGACAAAGGAGCCCTGGCCGCTCCGGGCCCTGAGGGCCACATCGGCCTGAGCCAGCCCGGCCTCAAGCTCGTGGTCGAGCAAGGCCCGGATATTGACCACCGAGCCGCCGGAACTTTGGGCCACGGCGAGGATGTCCGGCCCCAGGGCCAGGGTGATGCCTCGGGCCAGGGCGTTGCCCACCGGGTAGTAGACGCCGAGCAGCCCGCCGGTGCCGATGCGCAGCAGGCGTGCCTCCTGCGCGGACGCGGGCGCGGCGCAGAGGGGCAGGCCCAGGACCACCGCCAGGGCGGCCAGACAAAGGTGGCTTCGGATTCGTGTGAACATGGTCATCCCGCTTTCCGTGCCACGCACGGTTCAGATTGCCCGTGCCCGCGCGGGAGGGTTCATCCTCGATCCACGCGGCCCCTCCCCGGACTCGGGACGGTCGCAAGCCGTTTGCCATCCTTGCCATATCAGGGGGCGCAGGGCAAGCCACGCAGCCGTGCGAGGCTGCCTTGATCATCCAACTTTGGCTTGACCTGTCCCGGGTTCGGGACTAGGCAACCCCCATGAACGAAACGCTCTGGATCGCCTTTGCCCTTGTTGACCTGTGCATGGTCCTGGTGGTGTACCGGCTGTTCGGCCGGGTGGGCCTGTTCGGCCTCATCGTCTTCAACCTGCTGCTGTGCAACATCCAGGTGCTCAAGACCGTGGAGCTTTTCGGCCTGACCACCACCCTGGGCAACGTGCTCTACGCCAGCGTGTTCCTGGCCACGGACCTGCTGAGCGAGTTCCACGGCAAAAAGGCGGCGCGCAAGGGCGTGCTGCTCGGCTTCGTGGCCCTGGTCATGATGGTGGCCTACATGCAGATCGCCCTGCTTTTCCAGCCCGCAGCCGACGACTTTGCCCAGCCGCATCTGGCCGCGCTCTTCGGCTTCATGCCGCGCATCGCCCTGGCCAGCATGGTCGCCTACCTCGTCTCGCAGATGCACGATGTCTGGGCCTTCCACGCCATCCGCGAGCGCACGGGCGGCCGCATGCTCTGGCTGCGCAACAATGTTTCCACCGTGGTCAGCCAGTTCCTCGACTCGGCCATCTTCTGCTTCATCGCCTTCTGGGGCATGTTCCCCATCAACGTGTTCTGGGAGATCATGCTCTCCACCTACATCATCAAGGTGGCCGTGGCCGCCCTGGATACCCCGTTCATCTATCTGGCCCGGCGCATGTTCCGGCGCGGGCCCGGCAAGGCGGACCAGGACGGCGATGCGGATCAGGCCGACGCGGACCGGGCCGACGGGACCGCCTGGCAGGCCGCGCACAAACACTGACCCCCGGCCGGACGGCCCACAACGTGACAACGCTTCGGGGCGGGCCGTCAGGTCCGCCTCTTCTCGTGTACAGGATACCATGATGACACTTCTTGTTTATGCCCTTGCCTGGCTGCCCATGCTCGGCCTTGCCGTGCTCAACGGCGTGATCCGCGAAACGGTCTACGGGCCGTACCTGCCCGAGCTGGCCGCGCATCAGGTCTCAAGCCTGACGGCCGTGCTGCTCTTTGCGGGCTATGCCCTGTGGCTCGGCCGGGTCCGGCCGCTGGCCTCGGGGCTTCAGGCCGTGCTGGCCGGGGCCGTCTGGCTGGGGCTGACCGTGGCCTTCGAGTTCTTCATGGTGGTGGTTCTCCAGGGGCGTCCCCTGGCCGATGCCCTGGGTGACTACGACCTGGCGTCGGGCCGGGTGTGGGTGCTGGTGCTGGCCGTTGTGGCCGTGCTGCCGTGGATGACCCATCGGTTCGGGACCGGGCGGCGGGAGCGCCCCCTGATGCGGCCGTGATGACGGGATGAACTGTCCGGCCGAAGCGTGTTCCGCAAAAACGCGAGTCCGTCACGATGCAGATCGTGGCGGACTCGCGTTTTTTGGCTGACAGGCCGTTGTCAGCGGGCGGTCTTTTTCCTGAGCAGGGGCTTGTCAATGCCGTATTTCGCCAGGGCGGTGCGCATGCTCTCGGTGGAGGCAGCCGTGCCGTGGTGGAAGACCTGGACGCGGTGCCACGTGGCCCCGTTGACATCGCCCGATTCCACTCCCGTCTTGAGCCCGGCTGCGCCCAGCTTGTCGGCCAGGGCCTGGGCCATGTCCTGCTGGCGGAAGGAGGCCACTTGATAGATGTAGTCAAAGACCGGCTCGCCGGATGCGGCCTGCGTGGCTGGTTGGGGCGCGCTTGGTTGCGGTGCCGGGGGCTTGGCCGCCTGGGTCTGCGTGGTGGCAGCCGGTGCGGTCTGCGCCTGGGTCGCCGCCGGGGGCTGGGGCCGTGGTGCCGGGGCCGCCGCCGGGGGCGGGGGTGTCGGCAGGATGTCCATGATCTTGTCGGGTGCGGCCCTGAGCCGCTCGGGGTATTCCAGCTCCTCGGCCTGGAGCACCGTGGGCAGCGGCTGGTCCTCTGCCAACTGGCCGTGCTCGGTGCGCGGCATGATCTGGCCCAGCCGGGGGACATCCGCCTCGGGCCGGTAGCCGCGTCCGATGAGGATACCCATGACAAAGAAAAAAGTCAGGGCGAGTACGCCCGCGCCCACGGCGCTGATCATGCCCGGCAGGGCCAGGGAGAAATCCCATGTTCTTCCTGGCCTGCTTGGTTTGGGGATTCTGACCTTGGGCGGAGTCGCGCCAGTGTCTGCCATGCTCTCCTCGCTTCCTCGCGTATGCGCGTCTTCGCTACATTGATTGCGGGGCGCTCACGCCGAGCAGCCCCAGGCCGTCTCTGACCACCCCGGCCACGCAGCCCAGCAGCATGAGCCGGGCCGAGGCCACGGCAGGGTCTGCCGAGAGGACATGACAATTAGTATAGTATCTGTGCAGCGTGGAGGCAAGCTCCTGGAGATAGGTGCTGATCAGGTGCGGGCTCTGGGCGCGAGCGGCCGACTCCACGTAGTCCGGGTACTGGTCGAGCAGGCGCAGCATGTCCATGTCGAACTCGGTGTCGAGCAGGGCCAGCGACGCTTGATCCGGCTTGGCGGGGCTCACGCCCGCCTCGGCGGCCTTGGCATTGAGCGAGCAGATGCGCGCGTGGGCGTACTGCACGTAGTAGACCGGGTTGTCCATGGTCTTCTGCTTGACCAGCTCCAGGTCGAAATCGAGCCGCGAGTCGGACTTGCGCGACAGGAACATGAACCGGGCCGCGTCAGCGCCCACCTCGTCCACCACGTCTTTCAGCGTCTCGAATTCTCCTGCCCGGGTGGACATGGCCACCGGCTCGCCGTCGCGCAGCAGGTTGACGAGGTTGACCAGGATGACGTGCAGCCCGCCCTTCTTGCCCAATGCCTCGCAGGCGGCCATCATGCGCGGCACATAGCCGTGATGGTCCGCGCCCCAGATGTCCACCACCAGATCGAAGCCGCGCTTGAACTTGTGGTCGTGGTAGGCGATGTCCGAGGCGAAATAGGTATTTTCTCCGCTTGATTTGCGCAGCACGCGGTCCTTGTCGTCGCCGAACTGGGTGGAGCGGAACCAGAAGGCGCCGTCCTGCTCGAAGCCAAGGCCACTCGTGCGCAGGTCCGCAAAGGTCTCGTCCACCAGCCCGTCGGCCAGCAGGCTCTGCTCCGAGAACCAGACATCGTGGCGCACGCCAAAGGCGCGCAGGTCTTCCCTGATGCCGTCGAGGATGTCGCTCATGCCGTGATTCTTGCAAATTTCCACGGCAGCAGCTTCGTCCAGCTCCAGGATGCCGGGATTGGCGGCCAGTACGTCACGGGCGATGCCGATGATGTAGTCGCCCCGGTAGTAATCCTCGGGTTCGACCACGTCACGGCCCGTCAGTTCCAGAAGCCGGTACCAGATGGACGAGCCGAGGATGAGCATCTGGCGGCCCGCGTCATTGATGTAATACTCGGCCTCCACCTCGTGCCCGGCCTTTTCCAGGATGCGCACCAGCGAGTCGCCCAGGGCCGCGCCTCGGCCATGGCCGATGTGCAGCGGCCCGGTGGGGTTGGCCGAAACGTATTCCACCTGCACCCGCACACCTTTGCCCAGGTCTGACGCGCCATACCCATCGCCCGCCTCGCGGATGGCCGCGATGGTCTCGTGCCAGAAACCGGGCGCAAAGGTGAAGTTGAGAAAGCCCGGCCCGGCGATGTCCACCTTGGCGATGCGCGGGTCGTCGGCCATGGCCGTGGCGATCTCCTCGGCAATGGCGCGCGGCGGCTTGCCCGCCTGCTTGGACAGCATCATGGCCACATTGGCCGACATGTCGCCGAACTGCTTGTCCTTGGGCGGCTCGATGACGGCCTTGTCCGGCCACTCAAAGCCCCTGTCGGCCAGCACCTTCCGCAACGCCTTCTCAAGATGTATTTTTGCTCTCATGGCTTTGTGATCTCCTTCGGGAAAAGCTCGTGGACGCCGCTTTAGCACGTTTGCCCCCGCAA
This sequence comes from Pseudomonadota bacterium, assembly GCA_043824835.1. GTDB lineage: Bacteria > Desulfobacterota > Desulfovibrionia > Desulfovibrionales > Desulfovibrionaceae > Pseudodesulfovibrio. The sequence goes on from JBDRSO010000086.1 coordinate 27,194, forward strand.
TCCAAGCGGATATGAGGGAGGGGTGTTGGTGGCGGGAGAGCCGGGGGAAGGG
>JBDRSO010000087.1:0-5181 GCA_043824835.1 Pseudomonadota bacterium
TTCAAGTTTTTTCCAAACGTCGTCTGAAATGTCGTGGCGTCTGTGTGCTGGGATCGTCAAGGCAGCCTCCTTTTGAGTCGGTGCGTTGACTGAGTATGGCACAAAGAAATTGTTTAGACAATCTCGTGACTACACTATCTAATAGTGTGACCGCCGGTCACCTTATCGCTGCGTCACTAATTGACATATTTTGTGTAAATTAGTTGTTTCAAAAATGTATTAAATAACAATTTTGAAAAAACAACGGCAATATCTAGCGCCCAAAATCTGCAATTTTACACGAATAGCAATGCATGCCGCATTTGGCACGGGTCTTGATAGGAGGGTGCAGGTTTCAAACGCATTCCCTTCAAGGAGGAGTACCCCATGTTTTCGAGCAAGTCCCCGACACCCGTATCCGCAAAGGTAGCCATAGCGATGGTGGCCGTGGGGGCCGCCTTGGCTCCGACACTCGCCTTCGCCGACGAGGTCGAGTATCTCACCCAGGGTAACGCCAACATCCTGTGGACCATCATCGCCGCCATCCTGGTCATGTTCATGCAGGCCGGGTTCGGCTGCGTCGAGGCCGGGTTTACCCGGGCCAAGTCCGCGGGCAACATCATGATGAAGAACTTCCTGGATTTTTCCGTTGGTTCCATCTGCTTCTTCCTGTTCGGCTTCGCCCTCATGTTCGGCCTTGATGCGGGCGGCTTCATCGGCACCTCGGGCTACGCCCTGAGCGGCACGGCCGATGCCGACCTGCCCTGGACCTACACCTTCTGGTTCTTCCAGTCCGTGTTCGCCGCCACCGCGGCCACCATCGTCTCCGGTGGCATGGCCGAGCGGACGAAGTTTTCAAGCTACGTGGTGGTTTCCATCGTTGTCACCGGCATCATCTATCCCATCTCCGGCCACTGGGCCTGGGGTTCGCTGTGGCTCGGTGACGACGGCGCGGGCTGGCTCGAAGCCCTCGGCTTTGTCGACTTCGCCGGTTCTTCCGTGGTCCACTCCGTGGGCGGCTGGCTAGCCCTGGCCGGTGCCATGGTGCTCGGGCCGCGCCTGGGCAAGTATACCGAGGACGGCAAGGCCCGGGCCATTCCCGGCCATAACATCCCCCTGGCCTCCCTTGGCGTGTTCATTCTTTGGTTCGGCTGGTTCGGCTTCAACGCAGGCTCCACCACCACGGCCGACGACACCATCGGCATGATCGCCATGAACACCTCGCTGGCCGCCTGCGCGGGCGTACTCGGTGCCATGGCCATGTCCTGGTTCCGTTTTGGCAAGCCCGACATCTCCATGACCCTCAACGGCGCCCTGGCCGGTCTGGTGGGCATCACCGCCGGTTGCGCCACGGTCAGCGCCAGCAGCTCCATCATCATCGGTCTGGTGGCCGGACTGCTGGTGGTCCTGTCCATCGAGTTCATCGACAAGGTCCTGCGCATCGACGATCCGGTCGGCGCGGCCTCGGTCCACGGCGTGTGCGGGGCATGGGGCACCATCGCCTGCGGTCTGTTCAACATCGACGGCGGCCTGTTCTATGGCGGCGGCTTCGGCCAGCTGGGCGTGCAGCTCATCGGCGCGGGTGCCTTCTTCGTCTGGGCGTTTGGTGCCGGTTACGTGCTCATGACCGTCATCAAGGGTGTGTTCGGCCTGCGCGTGGAAAAGGACGAGGAGCTCAAGGGCCTGGACATCGCCGAGCACGGCAGCGAGTCATACAACGGCTTCCAGCTCTTCAGCAACGAGTAGCCACGGCCGCGACCACAAGACATTACAAGGAGAATACCGAAATGAAGCTCATCATAGCATACATCAGGCCAGAGAGGCTCAACGACGTGAAGCAGGCGCTCTATGCCAAGGAGATATACTCCATGTCCGTGACCAATATCCTCGGTTCCGGACGGCAGAAGGGATTCACCGAGACCTATCGCGGCGTGCAGATGGAAGTGAACCTGCTCAAGAAGGTGCGCCTTGAGATCGGCGTCAACGACGATTTCGAGGAGAAGGCCATCGAGGCCATCCAGGCTGCCGGGCAGACGGGCAAGGAGGGCGACGGCGTCATCTTTGTCACCGAACTGGCCAAGGCCCTGCGCATCAGGACCGGCGAGGACGGCATCCTCTAGCATCGGAATGCGACGACATACGGAGCGCTGGGGCGGCCATGGCCGCCCCGGTCCCTGTCGGTAAACCCAGGCCAATCCGGTCAATTCATGCAGCGAAACGACGGCATCACGCCCATGGCCAACACCGTGACCCCACTTCAAGAGATCATCGAAACGGGTGCCATCATCACCCACTTCCAGCCCCAGGTCTCCCTCAAGCGCAAGGCTGTCATCGGGCTGGAGGCGCTGAGCCGGGGGTTCGACGCGGCCACCGGGGAGATCATCCCGCCCGCCGTGCTCTTCGCCCAGGCCCGGGATTCCGAGACCCGGCTGGCTCTGGACCGGGCATGCCGTACCCGGGCTGCCGAGTCATTTGCTGCCCTGCACCGACGCGACAAGAGCATCATGCTCTCGGTGAACATCGACGCCACCTGCATCAACGAGGAGACGCGCGGCTCAAGCCATCTGCTCAAGCTCATCAAGCGCTGCGACATTTCGCCAAGCAACGTGATCATCGAGATCATCGAATCGCGCTGCAACGACATGGATGCCCTTCTGGAGTTCGTCCGTTTCTATCGGAAGAAGAACTTTCTCATCGCCCTGGACGACGTGGGCGCGGGGTTTTCCAATCTCGACCGCATTCCTCTGCTCAAGCCGGACGTGCTCAAGCTCGACCGCGCCCTGGTCAGCGGCGTGGACGGCCAGTTCCACAAGCTGGAGGTGGCGCGCAGCTTCGTGCAGATGGCCAACCGCCTGGGCTGCCTCGTGCTGGCCGAGGGGGTTGAGACCAGCGGCGAGGCCCTGTGCCTGCTGGCCAACGGAGTGGACGTGTTCCAGGGGTTTTATTTCGCCCGTCCGGCCCCGGGGCTGGACGCCGTGCCCGGCATGGCCGACAAGGTCAACGCCTTGGCCGAGAAGCACCGCCACGAGCGCACCCGGCGCATCGCCGAGGAGAAGCGCCTCTTCTCAAGCTACGACCTGACCATCCTGACCATGTGCCAGGAACTGGCCGAGACCCCGTCGCGCGGGCTCAATCAGGCCATGACCCGGTTTCTCGAATCTTACGAGGGCGTGGAGTGCCTCTACGTCCTCGACATGAAGGGGCGGCAGGCCTCGGACACCATCTGCAACCCGGACAAGCTCAAGAAAAGCAAGCGGTTCCTCTACGAACCGGCGCGTCTTGGCACGGACCACTCCCTCAAGGAATACTTCCTGCCCATCCAGGCCGGGCTTGAGAAGTTCACCACAGACCCCTACATCTCGCTCGCCTCGGGCAACCTGTGCACCACCATAGCCAGGGTCTTCTACCACAAGAGCTGCGGACGCCACCTGATCCTGTGCGCAGACATGAGCCGGACCGGCCTGGACGCCTGCTATCTGTAGTTATTCTCTCTGCCGGAGCAGGGGGCGGGGCTTAGGGAGCGCTTGGCGACCCGAAGACGTAGGCAATCGATCCGGGCAGGAGGTGTTCGAGCATCCGCTTGTTGCGCTCGCAGTTGCGGGCGTTTGGAGCGAAGTGGTCGTTGACGGCCAGGCCGGCCAGGGGCAGCCCCTTGGATGCCAAGAAATGCGCCGAGAGCTGGGCGTCGTTGATGCATCCCAGGCGGTTGGGAACCACGAGAAGAGTGCGCAGATCGCAGACGCGGGCGATTTCGTACATCTGCCTGTTCATGTCCAGCGGCACGAGCAGTCCTCCGGCCCCCTCGACGAGCAGGACATCGCACTCGGAAACGGCGTTGATGGTGTCCGCCACCGCGTCAAAGGGGAACGTCTCCCAGAGAAAGCAGGGGGCCACCGGCTCGGTGCCGGTCATGATGACCCGGGCGTCTGCCGGAGAAAGCCCCGCATGTGTGCGGACAAAGGCGGCGTCGTCGTCCGCCGGGAAGCCGGTCTGTACGGGTTTGACGTAGGTGACACGTTTCCCCTCGGCCACGAGCCTTTTCGCCAGCCATGCGGAGAAGACCGTCTTTCCGACCTCTGTATTGGTGCCGGAGATGAAGTAGCGTTCCATCATTCCCCCAGTACTTCGGCCATGGCGGCATGGGCAATGTCCACCAGTCGGGTGATTTCGTCCTGCGTGATGACATAGGGCGGCAGGAAGTAGATGCAGTCGCCGAGGTTGCGCAGCAGCGCGCCCCGCTTGAGCGCTTCGCGGAATATCCTGAAGCCGGTCCGTTGTTTCCAGTCCAGCGGTGCCTTGGTCTCCGGGTCGGCCACCAGCTCGACGCAGGTGATGAAGCCCAGAGAGCGGACCTCGCCCACATGGCGGTGCCCGGTGAACCGCTGCGCGGCATAGTCGGCCAGATGACGGGATTTCGGCTTGTTGGTTTCGAGGACATTCAGCTCATCAAACATGGACAGCGTCTCGTTGGCCACGGCGCAGGCCAGGGGATTACCCATGTAGGTGTGGCTGTGCATGAACGCCTTCAGTTCGGTGAAGTCGCCGAGGAACGAATCGTAGACCGTATCCGTGGTCATGACCACCGAGAGCGGCAGCGTGCCCGAGGTGATGGACTTGGACAGGGTCACGAAGTCCGGGGTGACTCCGGCCTGCTCCATGGCGAACATGGTGCCAAGCCGCCCAAAACCGACTGCGATCTCGTCGAACACGAGGTGGATGTCATGGTGCAGGGTACACTCGCGCAGCTTGTGCAGATAGCGCGGAGGATAAAACCGCCAGCCCGCGGCACCCTGGGCCAGGGGTTCGACAAAGACCGCTGTGATTTCCCGGCCGCGCTCCTCCAAGGTTCTTTCCATGTGCTCGAAGCATTCGGCGTCGCAGTCGGTGCGCGTCCTCTCGTATGGGCAGCGGTAGCAGTCCGGCCCGGTGACGCTGATGTTGTCCGGCATGATCGGCCGGTAGATGTCGGAAAAGGCGTCGTGCCCGCACATGGAGAGCGCGCCGAGGGTTTCGCCGTGATAGCCGCCGGACAGGCCGACGAAGTATCGTTTCTCCGACTGACCCGTGTTGCGGCGGTAGCCGTAGCTCATCTTCATGGCGATTTCCACGGCGCTCGCCCCGTCTCCGGCAAAGAACACCTTGGTCAGTTCGACCGGCGTCAGCTCGGCTAGGCGGCGGGCCAGCTCCTCGGCCGGGGGATGG
>JBDRSO010000088.1:0-2500 GCA_043824835.1 Pseudomonadota bacterium
CCGAACATAGCTACCCTGCAGTGCCACTGGCGTGACAACAGGAACACCATAGGTTCGTCCACCCCGGTCCTCTCGTACTAGGGGCAGACCCTCTTCAATTCTCCTACGCCCACGGAGGATAGGGACCAAACTGTCTCACGACGTTTTAAACCCAGCTCGCGTACCACTTTAAACGGCGAACAGCCGTACCCTTGGGACCTGCTTCAGCCCCAGGATGTGATGAGCCGACATCGAGGTGCCAAACCGCGTCGTCGATGTGAACTCTTGGACGCGATCAGCCTGTTATCCCCGGCGTACCTTTTATCCTATGAGCGATGGCCCTTCCATGCGGAACCACCGGATCACTAAGACCAACTTTCGTTCCTGCTCGACATGTCTGTCTCACAGTCAAGCTCCCTTATGCCTTTGCACTCAACGGCTGGTTTCCAATCAGCCTGAGGGAACCTTTGCAAGCCTCCGTTACTTTTTAGGAGGCGACCGCCCCAGTCAAACTACCCACCAGACACTGTCTCCAAGCCGGATGACGGCATTGGATTAGATATCTAAGTAATCAAGGGTGGTATTTCAAGGGTGACTCCACGCACTCTGGCGAGCACGCTTCAAAGTCTCCCACCTATCCTACACATGATTAATCAAATACCAATGTCAAGCTGCAGTAAAGGTGCACAGGGTCTTTCCGTCCTTCCGCGGGTACCCAGCATTTTCACTGGGAATTCAATTTCACTGAGTCTCTGGTTGAGACAGTGGGGAGATCGTTACGCCATTCGTGCAGGTCGGAACTTACCCGACAAGGAATTTCGCTACCTTAGGACCGTTATAGTTACGGCCGCCGTTTACCGGGGCTTCGATTTAGAGCTTTGACCGAAGTCTAACCCCACCTCTTAACCTTCCGGCACCGGGCAGGCGTCAGTCCCTATACATCGTCTTACGACTTAGCAGAGACCTGTGTTTTTAGTAAACAGTCGCCCCCCCCGATTATCTGCGTCTCGAATCCGCTCATTTAGTAAATAAAATCACGGTTCCGAGAACCCCTTATTGCGAACGTACGGGGTCATTTTGCCGAGTTCCTTAACCAGAGTTCTCTCAAGCGCCTTGGTCTGCTCGACCCACCTACCTGTGTTGGTTTGCGGTACGGTACGCATATGCTAAACTTAGAAGCTTTTCTTGGCAGCATGGAATTAACGGCTTCAGTCGGTTTAATGACACGGCATCACGTCTCGGCCTTAAAGAAGAGCGGATTTGCCTGCTCCTCAAGCCTACTCGCTTGCACCGGGATTTCCAACACCCGGACCGTCTATCCTTCTGCGTCCCTCCATCGCACACACATGCATGTACAGGAATATTAACCTGTTTCCCATCGACTACGCATTTCTGCCTCGCCTTAGGGGCCGACTTACCCTGGGAAGATTAACTTTACCCAGGAAACCTTAGGTTTACGGCGAATATGTTTCTCACATATTTTATCGTTACTCATGCCAGCATAATCACTTCTCATTAGTCCAGCAAACCTCACGGTTCACCTTCATCCCATCTGAGAACGCTCCCCTACCGCTCATAGTAAACTATGAACCCAAAGCTTCGGTACAATGCTTAGCCCCGTTACATTTTCGGCGCAGAATCGCTAGGCCAGTGAGCTATTACGCTTTCTTTAAAGGATGGCTGCTTCTAAGCCAACCTCCTGGATGTATCAGCAACTCCACCACCTTTCCCACTTAGCATTGATTTCGAGACCTTAGCTGTTGGTCTGGGCTGTTTCCCTTTTGGCCATGGACCTTCGCACCCATAGCCTGACTGCATGACATCATCTTACGGCATTCGGAGTTTGATAGGGGTTGGTAACCTGGTGGGGCCCCTAGCCCTTTCAGTGCTCTACCTCCGCAAGACTAATCACACGCTATACCTCAATATATTTCGGGGAGAACCAGCTATCACCGGGTTTGATTGGCCTTTCACCCCTATCCACAAGTCATCCAAATCGTTTTCAACCGATACTGGTTCGGTCCTCCACTTGATTTTACTCAAGCTTCAACCTGCTCATGGATAGATCACCCGGCTTCGGGTCTACTCCGCAGTACTTGACGCCCTATTCAGACTCGCTTTCGCTACGGCTACACTTACGCTTAACCTCGCACTACAGAGTAACTCGCTGGCCCGTTATGCAAAAAGCACGCGGTCACGGAACAAGTCCGCTCCCACAGCTTGTAGGCACAAGGTTTCAGGTTCTATTTCACTCCCCTAACAGGGGTTCTTTTCACCTTTCCCTCACGGTACTGGTTCGCTATCGGTCACTAGGGAGTATTTAGGCTTGGGAGATGGTCCTCCCGGGTTCCCACGGGGTTTCACGTGTCCCGCAGTACTCAGGTACCGGCTACGCCACTTTCGATTTAGGGTACGAGGCTTTCACTCTCTATGGCCAGGTTTCCCAACCTGTTCCCTTATCTAATTATGGATCGATTCTGCCGGCCCTACAACCCCGCAAGGACGAATCCTCACGGTTTGG
>JBDRSO010000088.1:5000-23543 GCA_043824835.1 Pseudomonadota bacterium
TTAAAGACTTTTGTAAAATGTTTTTGGGCCACTTTGTTGCGCTGTCATGGAAACGACCCCGTGGCATGTGGACTCCAGAGGCTCCAGCTCGAGAGCCAAGCATCCGCAACCCGACCATCACAGGTCGCCACGCCGGCGACCTACTCCATATACATCAATAAGAACGCACTCCAAAAAACAAGGTCCGGAGCACAGTGCGCCGGACCTTGAAGGATGCCGTTAATACCGATTCTAGAACTCCAAGCTGTTGGGCGTCCTCGGGAAAGGCATGACATCGCGGATGTTGGTGACGCCGGTGACGAGCATGAGCATGCGCTCAAAGCCCATACCGAACCCGGCGTGGGGAGCCGTGCCGAACCGGCGCGAATCAAGATACCACCAGTAGTCTTCTTCGCTGAGGTGCATCGCCTGCATCCGGGCCAGGAGCACATCGAGTCGCTCCTCGCGCTGGCTGCCGCCGATGAGTTCTCCGATGCGCGGCACGAGGCAGTCCATGGCCGCCACGGTGCGGTCGTCATCATTGAGCCGCATGTAGAACGGCTTGATGGTCTTGGGATAATCATAGACATAGACCGGCTTGCCGAACTGCTCCTCGCACAGGAACCGCTCGTGCTCGGTTTGCAGGTCCATGCCCCACTCCACCGGATACTCGAAGTCCTTTTTGGCCTTCTTGAGGATGTCGATGGCCTCGGTGTAGGGCAGCCGCTCAAAGGTTTCTCCCTGGATGTTCTCCAGGGTCGGCATGAGCTCCTTGTCAACCCATTTGGCGAAGAGTTCCACATCGTTGGGGCAACGATCCAGAATGTGGGTGATGAGATATTTGACCATCTCCTCGCCCAGGTCCATGTCGTCTGCGAGGTCGGCAAAGGCCATCTCGGGCTCGATCATCCAGAACTCGGCCACATGGCGCGGGGTGTTGGAGTTCTCGGCCCGGAAAGTGGGGCCGAAGGTGTAGACCTCGCCAAGGGACAGGGCGAACATCTCGGCCGAGAGCTGGCCCGAGACCGTGAGCTGGGCGGGCTTGCCAAAGAAGTCGTTGTCTGCCGATGCGTCGGAGCCAGGCTCCAGGCTGGTGACGCGGAACATCTCGCCCGCGCCCTCGCAGTCTGACCCGGTGATGATGGGCGTATGGATGTAGAAGAAGCCCTTGTTCGCAAAGAACGTGTGAACGGCCTGGGCCAGTTCGGAACGGATGCGGAACATGGCCCCAAACTTGTTGGTGCGCGGCCGCAGGTGGGCGATGGTGCGCAGGAACTCGTCGCTGTGACGCTTCTTCTGGAGCGGAAAGGTCTCCTGATCCGCCTCGCCGAGCACCTCAAGGTCGCGGCCCCTGATCTCCCACTTCTGCCCCTTGCCCGGCGACTCCACCAGCGCTCCGCTGATGCGCACCGAGGCCCCGGTGCCGACCCGGTGCAGGGCGGCCTCGATCTCCGGGGTATGGTCGATGACCGCCTGAATGTTGAGCAGGGTCGAGCCATCGTTGAGTTCCACAAAGGAAAAACCCTTGCTGTCGCGCTTGGTGCGTACCCAGCCCATGACCACGATCTCGTCCATGGGGCCGGTGGCCTCCAGGGCAGCCCGTATCTTTGTTCTCTTCATGATTCAGCCATCCTCGAAAAGTTTTTCCCGGTTCTAGCCGGTTCGTCACGCCTTGGCAACGGTCCGGTCCATCCATTTCATCTATTGCCACCCGATGGCAGGTAAGCTATGAGAAACCCCCGAGCAACAAGGCCAAATGCCCTGCCCGGCTTTCAGGCCAGGATTTTTGGACAAGGCCCTGACGATGCGCCAGCCGGGCACGGGCAACGGCACACACGCCCGGAGTACGCGGCACCACCGACCCCTTCCGCGCCGCGCAATGGCGGCGCAAGCTGTCGGAACAAATTGTCTTTCATCAACATTCCATGAGGAACGGATGGGATTTTTCAGCAAACTGAAAAAGGTCTGGCAGAGCCCCGAGGACATCGCGCAGCAGGCCTTGGACGACTACAAGCGCGAGCACGGTCTGGCCGATCCCGAGACGGTGTCGGCCCCAGCCGAACCCGCTGCCGCGCCCAAGCCGCCTGCCGAAGCGCCCACCGGGCCGGAAGCCAGGGCCGGCGACGCTGAATGGCGGACCGGCCTGACCCTGGCCCTGCGTCAGGCCGAGCCGAGGCTCTCGCAGTGGTTGGCCATCATCACCGATGGCGTGGGCGAGAAAGGCCCCCTGCTGTGGGAGCGTCTCGCCTTCCTTTTCAAGGCGCTGGGCGCGCCCGACGACGAGGCACGGGAATTCATCGGCCGCTTCGAAGCCTGGCTTGACGAGATGGGCTACCGGGCCGTGGACGACTTCCGATCCGAGCTGCAATACCGGCTGGCCCTGGTCCTGGAACTGGAGGACGAAGAGGACGAACGCGACCGGCTCTTCCTCAAACTTTCCGATGGCATCGCCAAGACACGCGAGCAGATCACCAAGCGCATCGACGGCCTGCTCTCGTCTCACTCCCGCCTGGATGACGATTTCTGGGACGGGTTCGAAGAGATCCTGATCATGGCCGACGTGGGCATGGAGGCCGCGGGCCAGCTCATGGACAACCTCAAGGCGCGCGCCCGCAAGGCCGGGACGGACAACCCGGATGATTTCAAGGATATACTGCGCGAGGAACTGGAAGACATCTTCCGCACGCCGCCGCGCATCAAGGCGGTCAACCCGCCCGAGGTGCTGATGATGGTCGGCGTCAACGGCGTGGGCAAGACCACCACCATCGCCAAGCTGGCCTACCGGGCGCAGATGCAGGGCCGCAAGGTGCTCATCGCGGCAGGCGACACCTTCCGGGCGGCGGCCATTGAGCAGCTTGAAGTCTGGGCAAAGCGCATCGGCGCGGGATTTTTCGCCAAGGCCGAGGGCTCGGACCCGGCGGCCGTGGCCTACGAGGCCATGGACAAGGCCGTGAACGAGGGCTACGATCTCTTGCTGCTCGACACGGCCGGACGGCTCCACACCAAGGTCAACCTGATGGAGGAGCTGAAGAAGGTGCAGCGCGTGCTGGGCAAGAAGCACCCGGGCGCTCCCCACCGCTGCGTCCTGGTTATCGACGCCACCACCGGCCAGAATGCGCTTTCGCAGACCAAGCTTTTCAACGAGACCGTGGGCCTGGACGAGATCATTCTGACCAAGCTCGACGGCACGGCCAAGGGCGGCGTGGTGGTGGCCGTAACCCTCCAGCACAGGCTGCCCATCACATTTGTCGGCCTGGGCGAGAAGATGGAAGACCTGCGCCCCTTCAACGGCAAGGACTTTGCCAAGGCCCTGCTCACCTAACCCTTTTACAAGACGGTTGAAAACGTGTCCGAAGAATTCAAGGATCGAAACGGCGTGGAAGAAGGCGAGGCGAGTTTCGCCGAACTGTTCGAGCAGTACAGCGACGGCGGCGGCGACAGCCTCAACGTGGGCGACAAGGTCTCCGGCACCGTCATTCAGGTGGGCGAGAGCGCCATTTTCGTCGATACCGGCACCAAGCTGGACGGCATCGTGGAGCGCGAAGAGCTGCTGGATGACGAAGGCAACTGCACCGTCAAGGAAGGCGACGTGGTCGAGCTGTACGTCGTGGGCAGTGACTCCGGCGGCATCAAGCTCTCGCGAGCCCTCTCGGGCATCGGTGGAATGGCCATGCTGGAGGAAGCCAAGGCGGGCGGCCTGCCCGTGGAAGGCAAGGTGGACTCCACCTGCAAGGGCGGCTTCAACGTCACCCTGATGCAGAACCGCGCCTTCTGCCCGGTCAGCCAGATCGACAACCGCTTTGTGGAAAACGCCGAGGATTACGTGGGCAAGACCCTGGAATTCCTCATCACCAAGCTGGAGCAGCGCGGCCGCAACATCGTGGTCTCGCGCCGCGACCTGCTGGAGCGCGAGTCTGCCGAGTCCACCGCCGCCTTCGTCTCCGAGACCAAGGTGGGCGATGTGATCGAGGGCACCGTCACCCGGCTTGCCCCCTTTGGTGCCTTTGTCGAGATCATGCCGGGGCTGGATGGACTGATTCACATCTCCCAGCTCTCCCATGCCCGGGTCGGGCATCCCGAGGAGGCCGTCAGTGTCGGCCAGCGGGTCTCGGCCAAGATCGTGGGCATCGAGCAGACGGGCAAGGCCGACAAGCTCAAGATTTCGCTTTCCATGAAGGAACTGGCCCAGGATCCCTGGGACGTCATCTCCACCACCTTTGCCGAGGGCGACAAGGTCACGGGCAAGGTGGTGCGGCTGGCCGACTTCGGCGCCTTCGTGGAGATCGCCCCGGGCGTGGACGGCTTGGTGCACGTCTCTGAGATGAGCTACACCAAGCGCGTCAACAAGCCCGCGGACTTCGTGTCCGAGGGCCAGCAGGTGGCGGTCATGATCAAATCCATCGACCCCAAGAGCCGCCGCATCGGGCTGTCCATGAAGGACGCCGAGGGCGACCCGTGGATGGAGGTGGCCGGAAAATACCTCCCGGGCCAGCGGGTGCAGGGCGTGGTGGAGAAGCAGGAGCAGTTCGGCATCTTCATCCAGCTTGAGCCGGGCATCACCGGCCTGCTGCCCAAGTCGGTCCTCGCCCGCAGCGAAAACCCGGCCGCCTTCGAAAAGCTCCACTCCGGCGACACGGTTGAAGTGGTCATCGGCGAGGTCAAGGCAGCGGAGCGCAAGATATCCCTGACCACGGGCGACGCCCGCGAGGACGGCGACTGGAAGCAGTTCGCGCCCGCCAAGCAGACCGTGGCGGCCCCGTCCGGCATGGGCATGCTCGGCACCAAGCTCCAGGAAGCCCTGAACAAGAAAAAATAGCATCCCGTCCGAAAGAATCAAAAAGGCCCGGCCCGCACCACGCGGACCGGGCCTTTTGCCTGCAAGACATCACAACCACGGCGGTTCGACCTGGGCCGCAAACCCCGGCAGCTCGACGCGCTGGTGGTGCAGAAACATGACCGGCCAGGCCGCGCCGGACTCATCCCCGACAGGTTCACCGTAGAGCGGATCGCCGACAATGGGATGGCCCAGGCTGGCAAGATGCGCCCTGATCTGGTGACGCGCACCCTTCATGATCAGGCAGCGCACCAGGGTGGTATCCGTGTCGTGGGACAGGACGGCCACATCGGTCCAGCGGCGCGGGTCCGGGTCGTCCTCGGCGAGCACGCGGGTGGTGGGCCGGTCGTCGGTGTCAAGGCGGCGGCGAACAGTGGTCATGCCGTCGAGTCGGCCATGCACCCGGGCGAGATAGAACTTGCGCACCTCGCCCGCCTCCTCGGCGGCGCGATAGGCCTCGGCTCCGGCCGGGGCCAGGGCCACCAGAAGCAGGCCTGAAGTCGGAAAATCCAAGCGGTTGAGCAGCACCGGCTCGGCATCAGGGAAAAGACCGGGCAGCGCCCCTTCCACGCTCGCGCCGGGTTTGCCCGCCACGGACGCGGAATGCACCCCACCCGGCTTGTACACGGCGGCCAGCATGGGGGTGCCTTCGATGACGCGGATACCGGATTGGTCGTCGGGCATGGTATTCTCCTGATTATTGGATTCGGACACACGCAGTGCAATGACCTGGCCTGGACGCACCTTGTACCCCGGGCCTCTGGCACGACCATTCACCGCAACCCGGCCCGCCTCGCACAGCCGCCGCCGCAGCCGCAGGCCCGAGTCCGGCAGGAGTTGGGCCATGGCCCGGTCCAGTCGGGCTCCGGCCAGGGATTGATCAACGGTGTATTCATCCTGTTCGGGCATGGCTCCACCCTATCCTCACAAGACTCTGCCGAGCAAGGATTTATCTCCCCTTTGACGCAGACGGCGAAAACCTCTAGACCAGAGTGGCGCAGCGCCAAACACCCCGTTCGCCAGGAGACTTCATGCACGCCTTCCCCCTGCCCGCCCTCACCGCCACGGATTTTGCGTGATGGACGTTCGAGGTCTGCTCTTCGTTCTCGCGGCCGCCTTCATGTGGGGCGTCATCGGCATCTTCGCCAAGGAGGTGCTGGCCCAGGGCGTCACGGCCCTGGAGATCGCCTTCTGGCGGGCCATTTTCGGCTGGCTGATGTTCCTGGTCCACGCCCTGATCATGAAGCAGACCCGCGTCACCCGAGGCGATCTGCCTGCCCTGTTCGGCTTCGGCTTCATCTGCGTGACCCTGTTCTACGGCGCGTATCAGGTGGCCATCCGCGACGTGGGCATGGCCCTGGCTGCCGTGCTCCTGTACACGGCCCCGGCCTGGGTGGCCTTCCTGTCCTGGCTGGTGCTGAAGGAGGGCATGACCCCGATCAAGGCGGGCTGCGTGTTCATGACCATCGTGGGCGTGGCCTGCATCAGCCTGGGCCCCAAGCTGACCAGCGGCGCGCCGCTCGATATCAGCCTCCTGGGCCTCGGGGCCGGGCTGCTCTCGGGCTTCACCTACGCCCTCTATTACATCTTCGGAAAGAAGTACCTCTACCGCTACCACACGCCGACCATCTTCGTGTACGCCCTGCCCTTTGGCGCGCTCCTGCTCCTGCCCTTCGTGGATTTCCAGCCCAAATCCGGGTATGCCTGGACCATGCTCGTGCTCATGGCCGGGGTCACCACCTACGGAGCCTTCTCGGCCTACTATGCGGGCCTTCGGCGGCTGGAGGCCACCCGGGCCGCGGTCATCGCCACCTTTGAGCCGATGGTGGCGGCCGTGTTCGCCTATTTCCTGTTCGGGGAGACATTCTCCCTGTTCGGCTATTTCGGCAGTTGCCTGATCATCGGGGCCGTGATCCTGGTGGTCCTCTCGTCGGGCTCCGCCCCGGCCCGGGCCGCGCAGCCCAAGGCATGACGGCCGACGCGGCAGAGCGGCAAAAACCCACCCAGCAATCACCCAGCAACCGCCCGCAATTTGGCACGGCACACCACCGGGGAGCAATGCGAACCATGTCGGAACTCAAGCAGGTCAAGGCGTCCGCCGGATCGGGCAAGACATACCAGCTCACCCGCCGCTTCCTCGCCCTGCTCGACGGGGCAGACGAAAACGCCCGGCCCTTCGCCTGCGCTGGCCGCCCGGGCCGAGGCTACGCATGGCCCGAGATCATGGCCGTGACCTTCACCAACAAGGCGGCCACGGAAATGAAGGAGCGCGTGGTCAGGGGCCTCAAGCTCGGCGCCCTTGGCATGGACACAGCCGGACAACGGACCGAGGGTTCGCCCGAGGCCGCTGCCAGGGCGCTCGAATCCATCCTGCGCCGCTACCACCGGCTCAACATACGGACCATCGACTCGCTGCTGGCCCTGCTCCTGCGTTTGTTCGCCCTCGAATTCGGCATCCGCCCGGATTTCCAGATCGCCTTTGATGAACAGGCCCTGTTCGACACCGTCTACGAACACTTCACCAGCCTGTGCGACAGCGACTGCCCGGAGCGCGACCTGCTCGTTGACACCATGCAGACCATGCTCCTGGCCGAGGGGCGCAGGAGCTTCTGGCTCCAGGACACGGTGCGCGACCGGCTACGCAAACTGACCACCTTCCTGCGCGACCAGACCGGCCCCATCGAGACGAACCAGGAAACCATACGAAGGCTGCTCGCCGCCGCCCACGCCGAGTTCCAGCGGTCCGTGGCGGCCATGCGCGGGCACATCGACGGGCAGGACATTCCGCTCAACGCCAATTTCTCGAAATTCCTTGCCAAATGCGAGTCCCTGGCCCTCTTCGACCCGGTGCCCGATTCAGCCATGATCCAAAAGCCCACCTTTGCCGACTGCGTGCTGAAAAAGGGCCATGGGCTGGTGGATGACCGCTCCGAATCCTTCTATTTCCATCTTCAAGCGGCGTGGCAGACGTATGGCAAGGACCACGCCGTTCTCTCGGGCGCGTACTTCCTGGCCCCGGCCATCGCCATCGCCCAGCGGCTGCTTAACGGCATGACCGTTCTGCAAAAGCAGCACGGGCTGGTCCTCGGCTCGGCCCTGGCCGGGTTTGTCAATGACCTGCTCGCCCACGACGAGGCCGTGTCCGAGGCGTATTGCCGCATGGGCTGCCGCCTGCACCACCTGCTGGTGGACGAGTTTCAGGATACCAGCCGCGACCAGTGGCGGGCGGTGACGCCCCTGGCCCAGGAGTGTCTGGCCAAGGGCGGCTCGCTCTTCTATGTGGGCGACGTCAAGCAGGCCATCTACGGCTGGCGCGGCGGCGACAGCGCCCTCTTCGACGAGGTCATGACCCAGCCCGACCTCGCGGCCCTGGCCCTGAACACGGAAAGCGACACCCTGCCTGACAACTGGCGCAGCTTCGAGACCGTGGTCCGGTTCAACAACGACTTCTTCGGCCACCTCGAAGACCCGGAACTGGCGCGCGAGCTGGCCGACTCCCTGCTGCGCGACGCCCCGGCCGACTTCCGGGCCGACTTCGCCCTCGACCTCGCCCGCACCTTCACCGATTGCACCCAGTCGATACCGGACAAGCATCTGGGCACCGGCGGGTATGTGCGCATGGAGCGCCTATCAGGCGACAAGGCGGACGAGGTGGAGGAGCAGACCCTGGAGGCGCTGGACGCCCTCATGGACGACCTGTGCGCCCGCCGCCCCTTCCGCGACATCGCCGTTCTGGTGCGCTCCCACAAGCATGCCGCCCTGGTCTGCGACTTGCTGGTGGTCAAGGGCATCCCGGTCATCACCGAGAACAGCCTCCAGCTCGACCGCCATCCCCTGGTGCGACAACTGTCGGCCTTCCTCGCCTTCCTCGACTATCCGCGCGACGATGTGGCCTTTCTCACCTTTGCCTCGGGCGAGGAATTGTTCCTGGCCGAGGCGGGCATCACCCCGACCGAGTTTCAGGACTGGCTCATGCGCCCGCGCAAGCGGCCCCTGGGCGTCCAGTTCCGCGAGGACTTCCCCGGGCCGTGGCAGCGGCTCATCGAACCCTTCTACAATCAATCCGGGCTGATGACCCCCTACGACCTGACCAGCGAGGCCATGCGCGTCTTCCGCGCCTTTGAGCGGCACCCCCAGGCCGAACTGTACCTGCGCCGCTTCCTCGAAGTGGTCCATCTGGCCGAGGAGAACGGCCACGGCTCCCTGTCCGCCTTCCTCGAATTCTGGGCCGAGAAATCGGATCAGGAAAAGGTGCCCCTGCCCGAAAACATCGACGCCGTGCGCATCATGACCATCCACAAGGCCAAGGGCCTCGAATTTCCGGTGGTCATCGTCCCCTTCCACAACTGGGCGGCCGACACGGACAGGGACTACGAAATCCGCCGCCACAAGGACGCGCGTCTGCTCGCTCCCCTTGGAAAAAGCATGGGCCAGCCCTATTTCGCCAGCCTGGGCCGCGCCGTGCGCGAACAGCTCAACCTGCTCTATGTGGCCTGGACCCGCGCCCGCGAGGAACTCTACGGCTTTTTCACCGAAAAGCCTTCGGGCTCGCCCGCCCTGGCGGCCATGAACCGCTTTCTGGACCCGGACGGCCCGGACGGCCCGGACCTGTTCGTACGCGGCCAGCCGCCCGCCGCGACCACGAGGCGCGGGCCGGAACCCTCAGCCCCCGAATCCAGCCCCCTCGCACCCATGCCGGGCCAGGAGGCAATCCGGCTCATGGACTGGCTGCCCAGGCTGCGCGTCTACCGCCACAACCTCGACGAATACTTCTACAACGAGCGCATGCGCGGCGAGGTGGCGCACCGGGCCATGGAGCGTGTGCGCGTCACCGGCAACAACGACGCCGACGCCGATCGCGCCGTGCGACTGGCCATGGGCGACTTCCCGGCCCTGGACGCGCTGGGCAGCGACGAACTGGTCCGGCTCAAGGCGGATCTGCGGGCCATGATCCTGTGGGCTCTCGGCCGCGACGACCTGCGCCGATGGCTGGCCCAAGGGCGGCGCGAGCCCGAGATCATGGATGGGGACGGCGGCTTCAAACGACTGGACCTGCTCCACCAGGGCGAAGGCACCGTGGTGGCCGACTTCAAGACCGGCCAGCCCTCGCCAAAGAATCGGGAACAGGTTCTCGACTACATGCGCATCCTCGAAGCCATGCCCGGCGTCTCCGGCCCGGTTCACGGCTATCTCGTCTATCTCGACCTGCGCGAGATCCACCGCGTGGAGAGGGGGGCATAGATGCGTACCCTCACCCTCATCCCCTGGCAGGCGGACTTCATCCCGGCCCTGGGGCGGCTGCTGGCCGCGCGCGACGACCTCGGCCAACTGACCGTGCTCTTTCCCCACAACCGGCCGCGCCGCTACCTCAAGGCGTTCCTGCGCGACCACGCGAACCTGCCCCGCCCGGTCTTCCTGCCGCGCATGACCTCCATCGCCGACTTCGTGGGCGGGCTGCGGCGCGATCTCACGAGCCGGGCCGTGATCCCGGCCAACCGGCTCGATCTGGTGGAACTGCTGCGTGAAGTGGTCGGCGACCTGCGCCGCGATGGGCGCGGCCTGCTGGCCCGGCTGCCCGAGATGGACCGCGAGGCATTCCTGCCATGGGGCATCCGGCTGGCCCGGCTGGCCGACGACCTGTTACGCCAGAACGCGGAGCCCGACGATCTCGCCTACATGGAGGGCGAGGTGTCGCCCTACGCCGCCGCCCTGCTCGAACAGATCTCGGCCATCCACCGGCGCTACGTGGCCGCCCTCTCGGAGCGCGACTGGACCACCCCGGGCATGGACTGGCGCTTCGTCACCGCCAACATCGGGCTGGTGGCCGACCATCTGGCGGGCTCACCTGTCGTGGCCGCCGGGTTCTATGCCTTGAGCGGGGCCGAGGACACCCTGTTCCGGCGGCTGTGGGAGGACGGCGTGCTCCACCCGGTCATCCACTCGGACCCGGCCCTGGCCACGGGCGACACACCCCACTGGGCCACGGCTGAACACTCAGCTTGGCTCGCCCGCTGGCGGACCCGGGCCGAAATTCCGCCCGGCGAGGACGCCCCGCATCGCGAGTCGGTCGTCCGGTTCTGCGAAGGCTTCGACCGCCACTCGCAACTGGCCGCCCTGGCCGAGGAGCTTGAGTCGGCCCGCAATGAGGACACGGTCACCGGGCTGGACGAGACCGCCGTGGTCCTGCCCGACGAAGGGGCGCTCATGCCCGTGCTGCACCATCTGCCTGTGGGCGACCCAAACATCTCCATGGGCTATCCCCTGGAGCGCACGGCCCTGGCCCGGCTGGTGGAGACCATCCTGACCCTCCAGGAAAACCGGCTCGACGACGGCCGCTACCACTGGCGCGACCTCGT
The DNA here is from genome assembly GCA_043824835.1 of Pseudomonadota bacterium. GTDB lineage: Bacteria > Desulfobacterota > Desulfovibrionia > Desulfovibrionales > Desulfovibrionaceae > Pseudodesulfovibrio. The sequence goes on from JBDRSO010000088.1 coordinate 16,170, forward strand.
CGCCCTCATCCGCCATCCCTACCTGCGGCTGCTCGGCCCCGAGGACAAGCCACTGCGCAAGCTCTTCCACGTCTGGGAAGCGGTCATCCGCACCGGCGAGCGCCATCTCGACCCCCTGGCCTGGCAGCCGCCCTATGGCGACGACATCCTCGACGGCGTGGACGAGACCGTGGCCGAGCCCCTGCGGCTGGCCGTGCTCCACCACTGCCTGACGCCCTTTGAGCGCGCCGCCTCCCTGGACGACCTGGGCGACGCCCTGGCCGGGCTGGCGGCCATGCTCCACGCCCAGGGAGAACGACTGTGGCACACCTATCTGGTGGACGCCGAATGCCTCTTCCGCCTGACCTCTTCAGTGGTGCCACAGTTGCGCGGGGCCGAGGCGAGCGCCCTGCCGCTGAGCCGTCCGACCCTCTTCTCCATGCTGCGGGTCATGCTCGGCCAGGAGCGCGTCTCCTTCGAGCCGGAACCATTGGCCGGGCTCCAGGTACTCGGCGTGCTCGAAACCCGGCTGCTTCATTTTCGCCGCCTGCACATCCTCGACGCCGTGGAGGAGCGGCTGCCCGGGACCAATCCATTCGACCCGCTCCTGCCCGATCCGCTGCGACGGCTGCTGGGCCTACCCGACGCCCGTCAGCGCGACAACGTCTCGGGCTACAACTTCCATCGGCTGCTCATGGGGGCCGATGAGGCGGTCATCTATTACCAAAGCGGCATCCAGCCCGGCCTGCTGGACCAGAAAAGCGTGCGCAGCCGCTACGTGGAACAACTGCTGTGGGAGCGGGAAAAGCGCGAAAAGCGGCTGGTGGAGCCGGGAGACCCCATCATCCGAACCGTGACCTTTGCCGCTGGCGCGGTGCCCGCCGCGCCAAGCCCCATCCAAGTCACCCCGGCCGTGCGCGAGGCGCTGGACCGCACCCTGGACCGACGCGGCCTGTCGCCCTCGACCCTCGACCTCTACCTGAACTGCCCCAAGCGGTTCCACTACGAATACCTGAGCAACATCCGGCCAGTGGATCAAGTGGCCGAGGACGGCGACCGGGGCGAGTTCGGCTCACTGATCCACGAGGTGCTGCGCGAGTTCCTCACCCCTCACATCGGCATGGGCACAGACCTTGCCAGCCTCGACCCGCTGCCCCTTCTGGCCCTGTACGAGGAGCGGCTGCGGGCGAGCGATCTCTTCCGCCAACTCCCCGTGGACACCCGCATGGCCCTGCTCATGACCGGGCGCCACCGGCTGGCGGCCTTTGTGGCCTCTCAGGAACCGGCCACCCTCCTGGGACTGGAACAGCGGCTGGAGACTACCGTGGATGTCGCGGGCCGGTCCATCCGGCTTCAGGGGTTTCTCGACCGCGTCGAACTCAGGATCGAGGGCGTCATGATCCTCGACTACAAGACCGGCGCGGTGACGGTTCCAAAGAAATCCTTCTGGAACGACGACACCCTGTGGACACGGATGGAGGACTTCAATACGGCCGCCCCAAGCCCGGCCAACCCGGACCCGGCGCTGCTGCACGATCTGGCCGGGAGCCTGCGCAGCGTCCAACTGCCCGTCTATCTCCACCTCCATGCCAGATGCCAGGGCGGCACACCCCACGACGCGGGCTTGATCAAACTGGCCGAAGACGGCAGTATCGCACGCCTCTTCGGCCCCAAATGGACTGACGAGGAGCGCGCCGAGGCGGTGGACGAGTCCATCCCTCTGCTCATCGAAACCCTGGTACGCCACATGCTCGGTGCCGGAGAGTTCCCGGCCCGGCCATCGCGAAACTGCGACTACTGCGCCTTCAAAGGCCCCTGCGGCCGATAGGAGAGACCATGCAATACAGCCAAGGCAGCCTCGGCCGGGTCTTCACCCTGCGCCTTAAGGACGGGGAGAGGGTCCCGGACATCATCGAATCCTTTGCCCGCGAACACGGCGTGAAAAGCGGCCTGTGCCTGATGATCGGCGGCGTGGGCCGGGGCAACATCGTGGTCGGCCCCAGGGAGGCGGACGCTCCGGTCATCGACCCCATGCTTCACGCCATTGCCGCGCCCCATGAGGTAGCGGCAGTGGGCACGCTCTTTCCGGGCGAGGACGGCGCACCGGTTCTGCACATGCATGCCGCCCTCGGCCGCGAGGGCCATACCGCCACCGGCTGCATCCGGCCCGGACTCGACGTCTGGCTGGTGGGCGAAGTGGTCATCATCGAAATCATCGGCACGGACATGCTCCGGCGCAAGGACCCCAGGAGCGGTCTCGCCCTGCTCGCCAGGAGGTAGGAACCATGCCCATGTATTCAGCCGACGCGGTCATATGCGGAGCCGGGATCATCGGCCTGACCATCGCCAGGGAGCTGGTGGCTGCCGGGTTCCGCGACATCGTCGTCTTCGACAAGGAGGACAGGCCCGGCCGTCACGCCTCGGGCCGCAACAGCGGGGTGCTCCACGCGGGCATCTACTACGATCCTGGCACCATGAAGGCCCGCATGTGCCTTGAGGGCAACCGGCGCATGCAGGCCTACTGCGAAGAACGCGGGCTGCCGCTCTTCAAGTCGGGCAAGGTCATCGTGGCCCGCGAGGAAGGAGAACTGGACACCCTGGATGAGCTGAAGCGACGCGCCGAGGCCAACGGGGCCACGGTGGAGATGCTTGACGAGGCCGGGCTGGCCGAAATCGAGCCCAACGCCCGGACCGTGGGCCGCGCCCTGTACTCGCCTCTGACCGCAGTGGTCGATCCTGGGGCGATCCTCACGGCGCTTCGCCAGGATCTGGAGCGCAGCGGCAGGGTCCGCTTCTTCTTCGACACCCGCTTCCTCGCCCCCCGCCCCGGCGCGGTGCGCACCAGCCAGGGTGACATAGGATACGGGCTGTTCATCAACGCGGCCGGAGCCTACAGCGACAAGGTGGCCCACGCCTTCGGCGTGGCGAAGCATTACCGCCTGCTCCCCTTCAAGGGCATCTACCGCACCCTCAAAAAGCCTGCGGCCGACACAATTCGCGGCTCCATCTATCCGGTGCCCAACATCAAAAACCCCTTTCTTGGCGTCCACTTCACGCGTAGCGCGCATGGCGACGTGTATGTCGGCCCCACGGCCATCCCGGCCTTTGGCCGCGAAAACTACGGGGTACTCCGGGGTATCGACAGGGAATTCGCGGCCATCCTCCTGCGCGACCTGCGCATGTTCCTCGACAACGACAAATTCCGGGCCGTGGCCCTGGAAGAGCCACGCAAGTATTTCTTCCGCCACTTCTACCGCGATGCCGCAAGGCTGGTCCGGCACATCGCGCCGAACGACTTCCTGTCCAGCCCCAAGGTGGGTATCCGCCCGCAGTTGGTTGACATGGAGACCAGCCAATTGGTCATGGACTTCATGATTGAGCGTCATGGCAACACCCTGCACGTCCTCAACGCCATCTCCCCGGCCTTTACCAGTGCCATGCGCTTTGCCGAGTTGGTAGTCCGGGAACACGTCACAACGTGAGGCCCGAGTCTTCTTGACTTGCCCGGGGAAACATGCCCATACTTATGAGCGACTCCTTCCACACGACACTTACGAGGTATCCATAATGGCACTTCCGAATTTGAAATTCGGCGAGTTGACCGCCAAGTTGCCCATCATTCAGGGCGGCATGGGGGTCGGCATATCACTTTCAGGCCTGGCCAGCGCCGTGGCCAACGAGGGCGGCATCGGCGTCATCGCCACATCCATGATCGGCATGCGCGACCCGCACCGCGCCAAGGACCCCGAGGGCGCGGACCGACGCGGGCTCATCGACGAGGTCCGCAAGGCCAGGGCCAAGATGACCGACGGCCTGCTGGGCGTGAACATCATGTGCGCCCTGACCAACTACGGCGACATGGTCCGCACCTCCCTCCGCGAGCGGGTGGACGTCATCATCTCGGGCGCGGGCCTGCCCCTTGACCTGCCCGGCTACCTGCGCGAAGTGTCGCAGGAACTCAAGGAAGACATGCGCACCAAGCTGGTGCCCATCGTCTCCTCGGGCCGCGCGGCCAGCATCCTGTGCCGCAAATGGTTCAACAAGTTCGGCTACGTGCCTGACGGATTCGTGGTAGAAGGCCCCAAGGCTGGCGGCCACCTCGGCTTCAAGGCAGAGCAGCTGGACGACCCCGACTACCAACTCGAAAAGCTCGTCACCGAGGTCATCGACGCGGTCACCCCCTTCCGCGAGCAACACCAGAAAGACATTCCGGTCATCGCCGCTGGCGGCGTGTACACCGGCGAAGACATCGCCCGCTTCCTTGAGATGGGCGCATCCGGCGTCCAGATGGGCACCCGGTTCGTGGCCACCTACGAATGCGATGCGGACGAACGCTTCAAGCGCGCCTACATCGACGCGAAGAAGGAGGACGTGACCATCATCAAGAGCCCGGTGGGCATGCCCGGCCGCGCTCTGAAAAACAGCTTCCTCGACGCCGTGGCCACCGGGCTCAAGCACCCCAAGAAGTGCGTCCACAAATGCCTGCACAGCTGCGCCGAGGACCAATCCCCCTACTGCATCGCCCAGGCCCTGGTCAACGCATACAAGGGCAAGCTCAAGAACGGCTTCGCCTTTGCCGGGGCCAACGCCTATCTCGTGGACAAGATCGTCTCGGTCAAGGAACTCATGAACTCCCTCAAGGACGAATTCGAGCGGTTCCGCAAATAGATCCGACCGACATCAGAAAACAAGAAAAGACCTCCGCTCACGGAGGTCTTTTCTTGTCTCTGCCTTGCGGCCCGGGCTACTCGAAGCGGCGGGCCGTGATGATGGACACGGGGTCCACGGGCACGTCGTCGAACCCCTGATAGCTCTTGGTCTTGGCCTTGCTTATCTTCATGGCCACGTTCATGCCGTCAACCACCTCGCCGAACACGCAGTAGCCGTAGTTCTCGTCCTCGGTGCCGGTATGGTCCAGGTCCGGGTTGTCGGCCACGTTGATGAAGAACTGAGAAGTGCCGCTGTGCGGATCGGCCGTGCGGGCCACGGCCACGGTTCCGGCCACGTTCTTCAACCCGTTGGCCGCCTCGCTGGGAATCGAGTCGCGCGTGGGCTTCTCGGCCATGGAAAAGGTCAGCCCGCCCGTCTGGATCATGAATCCCTTGATCACGCGGTGAAACAGGGTGCCGTCGTAGAACGTGTCGTCAACATAGGCGAGAAAATTCTCCACGGCCCTGGGTGCCTTGTCGGCATACAACTCTATCAGGATCTCGCCTTCCGGGGTTTCCAGAAGGACCATCGGGTTTTCCATCGTCTTCTCCGTGCTGTGGTGTCTATTTCTTCCCCTTGCCGTCCTCTTTGGCCCGGGGGTGCGCCTGGTCGTATACCTGCATGATGTGGCGCATGTCCAGATGCGTGTAGCGCTGGGTGGTGGTCAGCCGTTCATGACCGAGCAGTTCCTGCACGCTGCGCAGATCGGCCCCGGCTTCAAGCATGTGGGTGGCGAAACTGTGGCGGAGCATGTGCGGATGCACGTCCTTTGGCAGCCCGACCAGCGCGCCGAGACGGGCCACGATGCGATTGGCCTGCCGCCGGTTGAGCCGCTTGCCCTGGCGCACGCTTAGGAAAAGCGCCTGTTCCGCATAGTTGTCCCCGAGCATGGCGTGGCGCTGCTCAAGGTAGCGCCTGATGCGCTTCACCGCCGCGCCGCTCAAGGGCACGATGCGCTCCTTGGACCCCTTGCCCGTGACGCGGATGACATCGGAATCCACATCATTGAGATCAAGCCCGATGGCCTCGCTGATGCGCAGGCCCGAGCCGTAGAGCACCTCAGCCAGGGCCAGATCGCGCAGCCCCTCGGGGTCGGGCTCGATGGTCGCCTCCATCAGGGCCACGGCCTGATCCACGTTGAGGACTTGCGGGTGCCGCTTCTCCTGCTTGGGGTTGCGCACCGTGGCCATGGGGTCGGCGGTGATCACCCGGTGGCGCAGCAGATAGCGGAAGTAGGCGCGCAGGCTGGAGAGCTTGCGGCCCATGGTGGCCTTGGTCAGGCGCAGCCGATGCAGCTCGGCCAAAAAGGCTCGCACATGTTCGCGGGTGATGCGCTCGGGTTTCTCAAGGGAGCGCTTGGAACGCTTCAAAAATTCGTCAAACTGCTCAAGGTCGGTCCCGTAGGAGCGGATGGTGGCCTCGGAGTACCCCCTCTCCACCGCGAGGTGGGCCAGAAAGCCGCGCAGCATCTCGCCTGCCGGTTTGGGGCCGCTCGGCCTTGCACCGCTAGGCTTGCCGCTGGTCGATGACATAGCAGCTCCTCGGGTTTTCCTTGGCCTTTTTCTTCAGCTCCATGGCGATGGACGAGACCTCGCCGTAGTGGGTGATGCGCCCCTCGGTGTTGACCACCACGGCAATGGACACGGCCATGAGCGGAAATATCCGGGTCTTGCCCTCGCGGTCAACGGAGGTGATGTTGCCCCGCTTGCGGTCATCGGGGTCGTAGAAGTGGGGAACAATGTCGTCAAATGCGGCGATGATCCGCTGGCAGGCGTCCTCGGCCTTGTCCGGCGGCAGGATGAAGACGAAGTCGTCGCCGCCAACATGGCCTACGAAGCTCATGATCCCGTGATAGCTGCGGATAGTGTTGACGATAAGCCTGGCCGTCATCATCAGCACCTCGTCGCCGCGCGAAAACCCGTACCTGTCATTGTAGGACTTGAAATAATCGAGGTCGCAGTAGGCCAGGGCGAAATCCTCCCCGGCGTCGATGAGCTGCTGGATGCGCTGGATGATGGATGTGTTGCCCGGCAGCTTGGAGAGCGGGTTGGCGTCGAGGGCGCGCATGGCTCGGCACAGGGCCAGGTTGATGCGATCGCGCACCTCGGAGGGATTGAAGGGCCGCACCAGGAAGTCGTCCACCTCGATGACGTTCCAGTTCCAGGGCGTCTCCACGTCCACGGGGTCCACGCACATGACCACGGGCAGCTGACGGTAGACATTCTCGCTCTTGACCAGATTGGCCACCTCGGTGGCCGGGATGTCGGCCAGCCGGTTGTCCACGATGAGCAGGTCCGGCGGATCGTTGAACAGGTGTTCGATGGCCTTGCCGTTCTTCTCGAAGACCGTGAAACTGAGCACGTCCGGCGACCACAGGGTGCGCAGCATGGCCGCCAGCGACGCATCGGGCGAGAGCAGGAAGGCGGTCTGCCCGCGCTGGAACAGGGATTTCTCAGGAGTCTGGCTCATGAGGGCGAACCTAGCACCGGTCACAGGCCGCGTCAAAGGAAGACACCCGCGCGCCTCCCTCCGCAGGGACCGGGTCTAGATAGTGTAGTCACGAGATTGTCTAAACAATTTCTTTGTGCCATACTCAGTCAACGCACCGACTCAAAAGGAGGCTGCCTTGACGATCCCAGCACACAGACGCCACGACATTTCAGACGACGTTTGGAAAAAACTTGA
>JBDRSO010000089.1:0-29987 GCA_043824835.1 Pseudomonadota bacterium
AGGCGCGCCCAAGGTCGCAGACCCAGCGCACTCAGGCCGGGCCCTCCCCCAAGAGGGTCCGGCCCTTTGATTTCAAGAGGTTATAAAGATCAGCACTGGCATCCGGATTGCATCCCACAGGGCAGCCCACTGCAACCGGAAAAAACTTCCGACAGGAAAACGCCATGGCAGACGGAACATACTCCTCGGGTTCGATCAATTTCTCCGGCCTTGGAAACGGCACGGACTTCAACAAGCTCATCGAAGGCCTCCTCGATGTGGAGCGCAGGCGCGTCACCCGACTTGAGACGTGGAAAAGCTCCTGGCAGCAGAAGAACGATCAATTCTCCTCACTCAACACCCAGATGCTCAACCTCAAGACAACTCTTGAGGACTTTGACACCATTGACGAATTTCTGAAAAAAGTCGTGACCAGCACCGACACCACCCGGCTCACCGCCACGGCCGGGAGCAACGCGATGGAGACCAACGCCACCATCGAGATCGGCCAGCTCGCCTCCAACGACGTGCACATCACGGCCTCGGGCACCAGCTCGCTCAAGACCGCCATCACCTCGACCGACACCTTTTTCAAATACTCCTACGCGGGCGAGACTTACACAATCAACGACATCCCGGCCGGCACCACCCTTGAGAACTTCGTCAACACCATCAACAACCACCCCGATTCGCGCACGCGCATCCGGGCCTCCACCGTGTACGACGGTTCGGTCTACCACCTGCAGATCAGCGGACTTGATCAGGGCAGCGAAAACCAGGTGGTCATCTCCAACGAGGGTGACATCATCTTTGGCGGCTCATCCTTCCGCGAGACGCAGAACGCGGTCAACGCCCAGATCAAGGTCAACGGGTTTCCATCCGCTGGCGGTGGCTGGATAGAGCGCTCGTCCAACTCCATCAACGACGTGCTCGAAGGCATCACCCTCAACCTGCACGACGCGGAACTGGGCCGCACCATCAAACTGACCACGACCACGGACACGGCAGGGATCCGGGGAACCATCGACACGTTCGTCAGCTCGGTCAACGAGATCCGCGCGCAGATCATCAAGATGACCAAGGTCAACGACGAAGGCGAGGGGGCCATCCTCACCGGCAACTACGGCGTGGACATGATCGCCCAGAAGCTCAAGAACATCACGGCGGACATGGGCATAGGCTTCACAGTCTGGGACCCGGAAAACATGTCTGGCGACAGGTTCTCGGCCCTGTCCCAGCTTGGCATCATGACCGACGCCGAGCAGGGCTCGCCCACTTACGGCCTGCTCAAGATCGACGAAGAAATTTTCGAGAAGGCCATGGCCGAGAACGATCCCGGGGCCATAGCCAAGCTCTTTGCGGCAAAAAACCACGGGGAGAGCGACACCCCGGACTTCACCTTCTCCTCCCTCATCGACGGCACCACCAAGCCCGGCACCTACAAGGTGGAGATTGTCAGCGACGGGACAAAAATCGTCAGCGCCACCATCAACGGCGAAGAGGCGTCCATCGATGGCTGGGAGATAACGGGCAAGGCGGGTGCCGCCCTCGGTCTGGCCGTGCGCCTGGACAACGTCTCGGCCGGAACCCACTCGGGAACCGTTTCCATCCAGACCGGCAAGGTCGGCGAGATGATCGAGGAACTCAAGGCCCTGACCAAGCCCTACAGCAAGTTCACCTTCGAGGGAGGTCCCCTCTCGGTCCTGCAGGACAACTACAGGGACATCATGGACTCCATCGACGACAAGATCGCCTACGAGACCAAGCGCATCAACAAGATGGAAACCAATCTCAAGCTCAAATTCTCGCGCCTGGACGCGCTGCTGGGCCAATACGAACGACTGCAGGGGCAGCTCGGCTCCTCCATCGCGCAACTGGACAGCTAGAAGACCACAGGAGGATGGCTGAATGACCAACCCCGCAAGGGCATATCTCACGACTCAGGTCGAAACGACCACCCAGGGCGAATTGCTGATCATGCTCTACGAGGCGGCGATCAAGTTCCTCAAGCGCGCCAAGATCGAGATCGACAACAAGGACTACGCCAAGAAGGGCATCTACATCTCCAAGGCCATGGCCATCATCCATGAGCTGGCCGAGAGCCTGAACAAGGAAAAGGGCGGCGACATCACGCCCAGGCTCAACCAGCTCTACATGTTCTGCACCTCGCAGTTGATAAAGGCCAACATCCGCATGGACAACAAGATGGTCGACGATGTCATCAAGATTCTCGACGGTCTGTGCTCGGCCTATGCCCAAATCCTGCCGGGTGCAGCCAAGGCCGACCCGACCCAGGCCGCGCAGCGGCCAACCCCGCCCCCCGTGCCGGGCATGGGCCAGATGCCGTATACGGCTCCGCTCGCGGGTATGCGCAAACCCCAGTCAAACGCTCCGGCTGCTCCAAAGAGCCAGTCGGCAGAACCGATCGCGCAGGAGGCTGCACAGCCAGCCGCCGGAAACCCATCGCCCGGGCCGGAGCAGTCGGCGCAGCCAAAGCCGCAGTCATTTTCTGAACAATCCAGGCAGCCCGAACCGGAAAATCCACCGCAGCCGCCGAAGCTGCGCACCGCCATTGGCGCGGCCAAACTCCGGGCGGCCAACGCCTACACCACCAACAACAGATGACCCCGTCCGGCCCACAAGGGCCGGACTCTCGTCGCGCCATGCGCCGTGTTTACAATACCGGCACCTTGTGTCACTTTCCGGCCATGCCCCACTCCCCTGTCCGCGTTCTGCACATCGTCAACTCCCTCGGGCTCGGCGGCACCGAAAAGACGGTGCAACTTCTTGTCGCCCACCTGGACAGGCGCCGCTTCCAACCCGCCGTGTTCTGCCCGATGGACGGCCCGCGCGCGGCCCAGATCAGGGAACTGGGCGTCAAGACCCACATCCACAACGACCTGCTGGCCGTGCTCCAGCGGGTTGAACCCGCCATCGTGCATATCCACCGGGCGGGCTGGCCCGAACCGCACACCCTGCGTACAATCCGTCTGGCCGGGGTGCCAGTGGTGGTGGAGACCAACGTCTTTGGCAGGCACGATCCCAGCTCCTCGGCCAGGGTCATCGACCACACCCTGTTCGTGTCGCACTTCAGCCTCGACCGCTTCGCCCTGGAAAGGGGCGTTCGCGTGGACCCGCGCCGACACTCGGTCTTGTACAACCCGGTGGACACCGACGCCCTCGTGGCCGCGTCGCCCGCAGAGCGCGATTTCACAACCCCTGCGGCGGCGCGCATCTCGCGCGCCGATCCGGGCAAGTGGTCTCAGCTGGCGCTGAACTTCGTGCCCGAGGTGGTCCGGGCCGTCCCGGACTTCCGCTACCACATCGTCGGGGCCATCCCCGAGGCCGTGGACTTTGCGCGGGACAACAACCTCTCGAACCACATGACCTTTCACGGCCCCCTGGTTTCGGACGCCGACATCGCCGGATTCCTCGCCCCGGTCTCCCTGCTGGCCCACGCCAACGACACAGGTGAAACCTTCGGACTGGTCATTGCCGAGGCCATGGCCTGCGGTCTGCCCGTGGTCACCCATCCCTGCCCTGGCCCACGCGACAACGCCCAACTCGAACTGGTGGAACACGGCGTCACCGGACTGGTGGCCTTCGACGCAGCCGAATACTCGCAGGCGGTGATCCACCTCCTGACCCACCCGGCCGAGGCCCGGCGCATGGGACGCGCCGGGCGCGACAAGGCCATCGCCCTCTTCAGGGCGCAAGCCGTGACCGCCAGACTCGAAACCCTCTATCTGGAACTGCTCGCACGCAAAGGAATACGATCATGAGCGCCTCCCTCATCGCCCAATACACTGACGCGGTTCTCGGCTTCGCCCTTGGCGACCCGCGGCCCGCGCCAGACGCATCGCGGCCGCCTGCGCCGTCGGACGAGGATGTCGCCGCCTTTGTCGGGCGAACCCTGCGGCTGGCCGAAAAGAGCGGCGCAGACTACCTCGTTCTGCTGGGTCTCGGCTCGGGCGCGATCCCCAAGGCCCTTCTGGCCGCCACGCCAAACGCCATGCGCCTGATTGTCTGCGAGATGGACCCGGACGCGGCCCGCGCCTTTCTGAACGCCAACCCGGACTGGCGCGGCAGCTCGGGCAGGGGCTGCGTCATCGCCGAGGCCTCGCCCTGGGCGCAGCTGTGCCTGCTGGCCCTCTCGGGCGCCAATGCCCAGAACAGCACCACCGCACTGGCCCCTGACCTGGACGACCACGACCGGGCGCGGCTTCAGGCCCTGCAACGGCTCTTTGTCAGCGCCCGACCCCATCAGGCCATCAACAGCGCCCTGTTAAGCCATGTGGCGGTGCAGGCCCCGGACTTGAGCGTGGGCGCGATCCTCAGCCCCGACGAGCCGGAACTCGACGCCTTCTTCGGCCAGTTTCCAGACTGGGTGCGCGAAGTGGTGGTGGTCTGGGACGCCGAGAGCGTGCCGGACCGGTCCTTTGCCTGCGCCGCGCCGGTGCGCCATCTGGCCCGGCCCCTGGACGACTTCGCCACCCAGCGCAACCACATGCTCGACCACTGCACGGGCGACTGGGTGTTCTTCCTCGACGGCGACGAGTGCTTCAGTCATGATGTCTGGAGCCTGTTCACCGCGCTGATGCTCATCAAGCGGCTTGAAGCATGCTACTTCCCGCGCATAACCCTGTACCCGGACGAGAGCCACTGCAAGGTGGGCTTCGGCCTGTGGCCCGATCTCCAACTGCGGCTGTTCAGAAACAGACCAGGGGTGCGCTTCGAGCGGCCTGTCCACGAGCGGCTGACAGGCCTCACGGGCCGCACGGCCCTGGCCCTGGACGCGCCCATCCTGCACCTGAGCCGGATGCGCAAGACCCCGGAACAACTGGCGGCCAAGCTTGAACGCTTCCGTCAGCTGGGTGGCCCGACGCATCGTCTGAACAGCGACTACCCCCACCTGCCGCGCGCCCTGTTTCCCGAGGCGGCCTTCATCTCCGGCGCGCTCCAGACGCTGTTGCTGGAGGAAAACCCGGCCTGAGCCCAGCGCAGCGCATTGCGCATCGCTTGATTCTTCCATATAAAATGGATACGAGCATGCATCTTGGACCCGAACGTCTTTCAAGGAATGACGATGGAAATACTCTGCCCGAAATGCCAGTTCAGCCGCGAAGTGAACGAGTCGAAAATCCCGGCCCGCTCCCAGATTGCCACTTGTCCAAAGTGTCAGAACAAATTCAAGTTCCGCGATCTCCCGGACGAGGATGAATTCACCCTCGAAAGCCCGGAGCCGCCTCACCAGGATGACACCGCTCCAGACCTTGGCGAGCCGATGACCGAACGCGCCGAATCTGGCGGCGAGCCCCCCGCGCCCGTGGAACCCCCTGCGCCCGTGAAACACTCCGCGTTCATGGACCCGACAGGCCCGGACGCCCCGGAGCCCGCGCCCCGGGATGAGCCGGACTCGGTCTTTCCCGACCTGCCGCAGGACGATGACACGACCGTGCGGGAGACGCCGAAGCGGGCTGCCAAAGACGATGCCGACGCCAAGAGCGACGAGCTTTGGGACAGGCTCAGCGCCATGAGCCCACCCCGGACCGGACACCATTCTGATCGGGAACAGCCGCGCAAGGCCGAATCCGACCATGAACCCATTCCGGGCTGGAACGGCGAATTCGACGAATCCTTCCCGGACCCCATGGACGATAAGCCCAAAGACGATAAGACCGACGAGGCCGACGACACCTTCGACGACACCCCTGGCAAGGCCGGGCCGCAGGTGCCGCCGCCCTTCGAGCAGCTCGACCGCTACGGGTTCTTCCCCGGTCTGTTCATGACCGTCAAGCTGATCCTGGGTTCGCCCCGGCTCTTCTTCGCGGTCATGCCGGTGGGCGGCGGACTGGCCAAGCCTCTGACCTTCACCATTCTGATGACCATGATCCAGGGTCTGGCCCAATACTTCTGGCAGGCGGCCGGGCTGTCCACCTCCATGGGCGAAGCCTCGCTTGAGCCAGGTGGCGGCGCGGCAGGAGCGCTGGTGATGCTGCTGTTCATGCCCGCCATCATCGCGGCCGGGCAGTTCGCCATCACGGGCATCTACCACCTGCTCCTGATCATGATGCGCGCCGACAGCCAGGGGTTCGAGGGCACGTTCCGCGCCCTGGCCTATGCCAATGCCCCGCTCATCCTGGGCGTCTTCCCCATGCCCGGAATGCAGGTGGAGATCGGCTGGATGGCCATTGTCGCCGTGTGGGTACTCTTCCTGACCATCATCGGCCTCAGGTACATCCACAAGGCCAGCTATTCCAAGGTCGTGCCCGTGGCGCTGATTCCCCTGCTGCTGGGCCTCATCGGCGGGGTCATGGCCTTCTACAGCCAATTGGCGACCATCTAGGCGGACCCATGGGCTGGCTGAGCGACACCATCGAAGCTTGGCGGGCGCGGCGCAGGCTGGCGCGCGAAATCGACCCGCGCGCCATCCAGCGCATGGCCCAGGAAATCCGCGACCTGGCCACACTCGCCGCCCAGCTCGGCCCCCGGGGCAAGGACGTCAGAGCCCTGATCAGGAACATCCTGAACGAGATGGACCGGCTCACCGAACTGGCCGACCGGCCCGAGTTCCGCCGTCTCTCGCCGGGCAAGCGGCTGCTGCTGCGCCAGGGACTGCTCGAATCGCGCGAGCAGCTCCTCGAATCCATCGAGTCCACCCCCTCGCCCACAGAGCGAATCCAGTAGTCCGGGCACCGGCCCCCCTGACGGCATGTTCTTTGCTGTGTCCCCTGCAAAGGACCAGGGAGTGTCGCCGCCGTGGCGCGCACCCTGTGGCCGCCGCAACCACAATCCGGTGTGTGTCATGAAAAAGCTTATCGTTTTCGCCCTGTTGTTGACCCTGACCGCCTGCGGGCACATAGACCCGTCCCTCACGGACCAGACCAGGGTCTACAGCGACCCCACCGTCAGGAAGTCGCCACTCCAGGTGGCGGTCCACCCCAAGGGTCGCCAGTACCGGCCGCTGACCGCCTATTTCCACCCCTTCATCATCCAGCAGGAAAACAGCGACTACGCCCAGCTCTCCGTCACCTTCGCCCGGATATTCAACAACGTCTGGCTTGAGGAGCGGCTCTTCACTACCCAGGAGTTCCGGCCGGAAACCACCTACCACGGGGTGAAAACCGCCCTGCGCCAAGCCAGGATGCGCGGCGCGGACCTGACCATCGTCGGATACGTTCCCTATTTCTATGCAGGGCACACCCTCGACGACACGGCCATCACCATCCAGATCGACATTTACGAAACCACAAGCGGCACCCTGCTGTGGACCATGCTCCAGTCGGGCCGCATCGAGAGCAGGCTGCCCAAGGACTACATCTATTTCAGGCACGAGTTCCGCATGACCGATGCGCCCTTTGACATGATCATCCGGTCCATCGCCTCGGACATGGCCATCCCCCTCAAGAGCTGGCTGCCCTCGCCGGACTCCAACTTCGCCTTTGCCGACACAGCCCGCGACATGACAGCCAACCTCACCGGCACGCCCGCGCCCGCCCCCAGCGCCGCAGGCCAGGAACTGCCCCCGGAAGCGCCTGCCACGAAAGCGCCCGCTCCGCCAACACCCACCGGCCCGGCAGCCGATCTGCTCCGCCCCCAGGTCAACGGCGTCAATCTCGACATCCAGTTCGACTTCGACAAGGACACGGTCAAGCCCGAATCCTACCCCCTGCTCGACGCCTTGGGCGAGGCATTGAACTCGCCACAGCTCAAGGGCCGCAGCATCATCGTCGGCGGCCACACCGACGCGCGCGGCGACGATACCTACAACCTCGCCCTGTCCAAGCGCCGGGCCGAGGCGGTCAAGGCTTACCTCGTCAACAAGTGGGGCGTGGCCCCGGCCCAGATCGAAACCGCGGGCTACGGCAAGACCCGGCCCATCGCCACCGGCGCCACGGCTAATGACATGCGCAAGAACCGGCGCGTGGAAATCCGGCTGGCCGAGTAACGACCCGCCGCCCTTGACATTTCGAGAACAATTCTTACATATTGTCCTGACACTGAGAAGGGGGGTGAAAAGCCCCCCTTTTTGCGCTTTTACACCACCTGCAATGTGTGCTACCTGACAGCTTCACTTCATCAGAGAGGTTACATTCACATGATAGGCATTTCGAAACTCTATTGCGGTGCCGTGGAGCCGTCCGACGCCCTGCGCTACGGCCGCGAGTCCGGGCAGCTGCCCTCCCACCTGCTTCAGTTCTCCAAAGACAAGAAACCCGTCGTGGTCTGGAACATGACCCAGCGGTGCAATCTCAAATGTGTCCACTGCTACGCCCACGCCGTGGACCCGAGCAGCCACAAGGACCCCATCTCCACCGACAAGGCCAAGGAGATCATCGACGACCTCGCCCAGTTCGGCGCGCCGGTCATGCTCTTCTCGGGCGGCGAGCCCCTGGTGCGCGAGGATCTGGTGGAGCTGGCCAAATACGCCACGGGCCAGGGCATGCGCGCGGTCATCTCCACCAACGGCACTCTCATCACTAAGAGCAAGGCCAGGGAACTCAAGGAAGTGGGCCTTTCCTACGTGGGCATCTCCCTTGACGGAGCCGAGGCCGTCCACGACAAATTCCGCGGTGTCAAAGGCTCCTACAAGCAGGCCCTCAAGGGCGTGGAAAACTGTCAGGCCGAGGGGCTCAAGGTGGGCCTGCGCTTCACCATCAACAAGCGCAACTCCCAGGAGATCCCCCACCTCTTCGACCTCATCGAGCAGCTCGAAGTGCCGCGCATCTGTTTCTACCACCTCGTCTACTCCGGCCGTGGCTCTGACCTGATGAAGGAAGACCTGGATCACGCCGAGACCCGGCAGGTGGTGGACCTGATCATGGACCGCACCCGCGCCCTCTTCGACAAGGGCATGCCCAAGGAAGTGCTGACCGTGGACAACCACGCCGACGGCCCATACCTCTACTACCGCATGCTCAAGGAAGACCCGGCCCGCGCCGCCGATGTGCTCGAACTGCTCAAGATGAACGAGGGCAACTCCTCGGGGCGCGGCATCGGCTGCATCTCCTGGGACGGACAGGTCCACGCTGACCAGTTCATGCGCCACATCACCTTTGGCAATGTGCTTGAGCGCCCCTTCTCCGAAATCTGGACCGACCCAGAAATCGAGCTGCTCCACAAGCTCAAGGACAAGCGGCCCCACGTCAAGGGCCGCTGCGCCACCTGCCGTTTTCTCAATGTCTGCGGCGGCAACTTCCGCGCCCGCGCCGAAGCCGTGTATGACGACTTCTGGGCACAGGACCCGGCCTGCTACCTCACCGACGAAGAAATCAGCGGCGAACCGCTGTAGGGGTGCCTCCGGCGGCCGGGGGAAGGGGAGCGGGAAACCCTTTGAAAAGGGTTCTCCCTCTCCCCTTCCCCCGGACCCCCATCCCCTCTCCCTTCCCAAACTTTTTGGGTCCGCTTCGCGGGGGGAGAGGGTCAGCATGATTCGCGGCGTTGGCGGATGAGACGAGATCAGATACAAGAAATTCATGATGAATGATTTTTACGGGGAGAACGCCATGATTCCTTCGGATTTTCATCGTGGTCGCAGGCTGCGCTCCAGCCTGACCCTGCGCGAAATGGTACGCGAGAACCAGGTCAGACCCCAGGACCTGATCATGCCCTACTTCGTGGTCGAGACCGACGACGAGTCCTTCATGAAGGAAATCTCGTCCATGCCCGGCCAGTATCAGCTCTCACTCAAGCAGCTTGAGGGCAAGGTGGAGGAGGCGGTGCAAAACGGCCTCAAATCCTGCATCCTCTTCGGCATCCCGGCACAGAAGGACGAGACCGGCTCCCAGGCCTACGCCGACTCGGGCATCGTCCAGCAGGCCATCCGCCTGCTCAAGGACCGCTGGCCCGAACTGATCGTGGTGGCCGACACCTGCCTGTGCGAATACACCTCCCACGGCCACTGCGGCCTGGTCAAAAACGGCGAGGTGCTCAACGACCCGACGCTGAACCTGCTCGCCCGCGCCGCCGTGGCCCAGGCCCGTGCCGGGGCCGACATCGTGGCCCCGTCCGACATGATGGACGGCCGCGTGGCCGCCATCCGCGCCGCGCTCGATGACGCGGGCTTCGTCAACACACCCATCATGTCCTATGCGGTCAAATACGCCTCGGCCTTCTACGGCCCCTTCCGCGAGGCCGCAGAATCCACCCCGCAGTTCGGCGACCGCAAGACCTATCAGATGGACCCGCCCAACGCGCGCGAGGCCATGCGCGAGGCCGCTGCCGATCTGATGGAGGGCGCGGACATCCTCATGGTCAAGCCCGGCCTGCCCTATCTTGATGTCATCCGTCAGGTGCGCGATGCCTTTGACGCGCCCGTGGCCGCCTATCAGGTCAGCGGCGAATACGCCATGATCAAGGCCGCCGCCCTCAACGGCTGGATCGACGAGCAGGCCGTGGTCATGGAATCCCTGGTGGCCTTCAAGCGCGCCGGGGCCGACCTCATCCTCACCTATTTCACCGAAGACGTGCTCAAGGCACTGAAATAACGACATGACAAAACACCAAGGACATCCTGGCGGCTGCCCGCCCGAAGGCCATCCCGGCTCCATGCCTGACTCAGCGCCCGCCGGACATCCGGGCGGACACCCCCACGCCAAGGGCCACCCCGACTCCCGACCCGGCTCTCATCCGGGAGCGGAAACCGCGCCCAAGCGGGTTCTCGATGACGGCGTCACCCCCACCTGCCGCCTCATCGCCTGGGAAGTGACCCGCTCATGCAACCTCGCCTGCAAGCACTGCCGGGCCGAGGCGCACCCCGAGCCCTACGAGGGCGAGCTGTCCACCACCGAGGCCAAGGCGCTCATCGACACCTTCCCGGCCGTGGGCAACCCAATCATCATCTTCACCGGCGGCGAGCCCATGATGCGCCACGACGTGTACGAGCTGATCGCCTACGCCAAGACCAAGGGGCTGCGCTGCGTCATGGCCCCCAACGGCACGCTCATCACGCCCGAGACTGCGAAAATGATGAAGGAGGCGGGCATCGAGCGCTGCTCCATCTCCATCGACGCGCCCGAGGCCGCCCAGCACGACGAGTTCCGGGGCGAGCTGGGTGCTTTCGACGCCTCCATGCGCGGCATCCAGTACCTCAAGGACGCGGGCATCGAGTTCCAGATCAACACCACGGTGACCAAGAACAACCTCCACCTGTTCAAGGACATCTTCAATCTCTGCGAGCGAATCGGCGCATCCGCATGGCACATCTTCCTGCTCGTGCCCACAGGCCGAGCCGTAGAGCTTGGCACCGAGGTCATCACCGCAGCCGAGTACGAGGACGTGCTCAACTGGTTCTATGATTTCCGCAAGACCACGAACATGCAGCTCAAGGCCACCTGCGCGCCCCACTACCACCGCATCCTGCGCCAGCGGGCCAAAGAAGAAGGCATCCCGGTCAACTTCGAGACCTTCGGCCTTGATGCCGTGAGCCGGGGCTGCCTCGGCGGCGTGGGCTTCTGCTTCATCTCCCACCGCGGTCAGGTGCAGCCCTGCGGCTACCTCGATCTCGATTGCGGCAACGTCCGCACCACGCCCTTCCCGGACATCTGGAAATCCTCGCCCCAGTTCCTCAACCTGCGCAACCCGGATGTCTACGAAGGCAAGTGCGGCCACTGCGAATACGAGCGCGTCTGCGGCGGCTGCCGCGCCCGCGCCCAGACCATGAAGGGCCATTATCTGAGGGAAGAGCCTCTGTGCTCCTACGAGCCGAAGAAGAAGGCGAAGTAGTGTCTCCGACGGCTGGGGAAAACTCTTGAGAGAGTTTTCCCCCAGACCCCCTTTCAGATCTTTTTGGGGCTCCGCCGCCTGAAAAGGAAAATGACAACGGAAGACGCGACGGCGGCGGAGAGGGATGCACGGACTCAGGAAGTTGCAGCACATACAAACTAATTCAATTTAGCACCATGACAGAATGGATTATACTCATAGCAGGAGGTAATACATGTCAGGATTTATTTATGAGGAAACGTATCAGGATGAAATTTGTCCGTTTTGCGGTTCGTTTGTGCCAAAAGGCATGTCGGTATGTGCAAGTTGCGAAGCAGTACACGGTTCGACATTAAGTGGATTTGGCAAGCTCTCTGCCTTCCTTTTCATCCTTTTTTCAGGCGTAATGAGTTTAACTGCTGGCATGGAAACTGAATCCTTCCTCGTTGGAATTTTATTATTTCTTCTTCTTATAGGATTAAGCGGCATGTTAGCTGCAAAACTGTTTACACGAAAAGGTTGGTTTCGATCTTAACTAAACATTTCTTTCTCCAACATATTTTTTCAGACCGAAAGAAGACGAAACGGCACACACGACGTCCGCAGGTTGGACAGACCGACCAGCGCCGTTTCACGGTAAAAAGTTTTGGAGAGGCCAGAGAACCTTTTTCAAAAGGTTCTCTGGCCACCGGAGGCATAACCCCATGGACAGTTACGACAAGCAGATACTCGACATCATCCAGTCTCATTTTCCTCTTGTTTCGCGGCCTTATGACGAGGTCGGCGAGCAGGTGGGGTTGAGCGGGGACGAGGTGCTCGCGCGGGTGCGGGCCATGAAGGAGTCCGGGCTCATCCGCAGGATGGGGGCCAACTTCACCTCCCAGGCGCTGGGCTGGCAGTCCACGCTGTGCGCGGCCGCAGTGCCCGAGGACACGCTCGACGAGTTCGTGGCCGAGGTCAACAAGCACGACGGCGTGACCCACAACTACCTGCGCGAGAACGAGTTCAACGTCTGGTTCGCGCTCATCGCCCCGGACATGGACGCGGTGGAGGCCATCCTCGCCTCCATCACCGAGGCCACGGGAATCAAGGTGCTCAACCTGCCCGCCAGCCGACTGTTCAAGATCAAGGTCGATTTCAAGATGGACAAATAGGCCCGATTCGGGCAACAGCGGTGAGCATGGACATCTTCATCAAGGCCCTGCTGCTTGGCATTGCCGCCGGAATCATCGATGTCATCCCGCTGGTCTTCCAGGGGGCCGGGTGGCATCTGTGCGTGGCCGCCCTGCTGCGCTGGGTGGGGCTTGGCATCATCATCACCCATGCCCGCATGCCTCTTTCCGGCTGGTTCACCGGGCTGCTCA
Source organism: Pseudomonadota bacterium (assembly GCA_043824835.1). Taxonomy (GTDB): domain Bacteria; phylum Desulfobacterota; class Desulfovibrionia; order Desulfovibrionales; family Desulfovibrionaceae; genus Pseudodesulfovibrio. The sequence continues at coordinate 13,047 of JBDRSO010000089.1, forward strand.
TCGGCCTGCTCACGGGCATTCCCTTCGCCATTCTCGCCTCGGAGACCGCGCCCTCGGCCACGGCCTCGCTGCTGCTCGCCTCCCTGGTCCTCGGCGGCCTGCTGGGGCTGGCGGCCGACAAGCTCATCACCAGCCAGCCCCGCCGCAGATAGCCCCGCCGCAGATAGCCGGGAACGCCAGCCGGGCCGGGCCAAAACGGGTCGGGCCGGAGCGGGCCAGAACAGTGCGGGTCGAAGAGCTTGCGAATCCCGGGCGGAGCGGGTACACCTGCTCCCAGCAGACAATCCCTACCCGGAGCGATCAAGATGATCCTTTCCCCATCCATGCTGTCCTCGGACTTCGCCAACATGGAGTCCGAATTGACGGCCCTGAAACAGGCTGGCCTTGAATGGGTCCATCTGGACGTCATGGACGGCCAATTCGTGCCCAACATCACCTTTGGCCCGCCCATCATCAAGGCCATGCGCGCCAAATCCGACCTGTTCTTCGACTGCCACCTGATGATCAGCGAGCCGGGCCGCTACATCCGCGATTTTGCCGAGGCTGGGGCCGACCTCATCTGCGTCCACGCCGAGGCGTGCGGCCACCTGGAGCGCGTCTGCTCCCAGATCGCCGAGGCCGGGGCCAAGCCCGCCGTGGCCCTCAATCCGCACACGCCGCTTGAAGTCCTGCGCTATCTCCTCCCCCAGCTTTCCATGGTCCTGATCATGTCCGTCAACCCGGGTTTTGGCGGCCAGAAATTCATCCCCTTCTGCATGGACAAGGTCCGCGAACTCAAGGCCATGATCACCGCTGCCGGAAGCGACACCCTCATCCAGGTGGACGGCGGCGTGACGCTGGACAACGCCCGCGCCCTGGTCGAGGCGGGCGCTGACGTGCTGGTCTCGGGCTCGGCCTTCTTCGGCCACCCGCCCTATGCCGAGCGGCACCGGGCGTTTCAGGACGCCTGCGCCTAGCCGCTGCGGCCCGCGCAGACCATCTCACGGGCAAGGAAAATCATGGCCATCGTTAGCCTCCGCGACATAAAAGTTAATTTCACTGGCACGACCGTGCTTGACGGCGTTTCCCTGCAAATCGAGCCGGGCGAGCGCGTCTGCCTGCTGGGCCGAAACGGCGAGGGCAAGTCCACCCTGCTCTCGGTCATCGACGGCACGCTGGCCCCGGACACCGGAAACGCAGACTACGCCCGGGGCGCGCGGGTGACCATGCTGCCCCAGGAGGTGCCCGGCGATCTCCACGGGCTGGTCTACGACATCGTGGCCAGTGGACTGGGCGAGGTCGGCGCGCACCTGAGCGCCTATCATCAGGCCGCGCACCAACTGGGCACGACCGACGGAGACCAGACCGCCCTGGTGGCCCGGCTCGAACACGCCCAGAATGCCCTGGAAGACGCCGGGGGCTGGCCGCATCACCAGACCATCCAGGCTGCCCTCTCGCACCTCAAGCTCGACGGCGACACGCCCTTTGCCTCGCTCTCGGGCGGCATGAAGCGGCGCGCCCTGCTCGCCCGCGCCCTGGTCAGCCAGCCCGATCTGCTCATCCTTGACGAGCCCACCAACCACCTGGACATCGAATCCATCAGCTGGCTTGAGGATTTCCTGCTGCGCCAGAACGCGGCGGTGCTCTTCGTCACCCACGACCGGGCCTTTCTCCGGCGGCTGGCCACGCGCATCGTGGAGCTGGACCGGGGGACCCTCTTCAACTGGGACTGCGACTACGCGACCTATGTTGCGCGCAAGGAGGCGGACCTGGAGGCCGAGGCGAAGCAGAACCACAACTTCGACCGCAAGCTGGCCGAAGAGGAGACGTGGATTCGCCAGGGCATCAAGGCCCGGCGGACCCGCAACATGGGCCGGGTGCGCGAACTGATCAAGCTGCGCGAGGAGCGACGCGCCCGGCGCGAACGCAGCGGCACGGCAAAGATGATAATCCAGGAGGCGGAGCGCACGGGCAAACTGGTCATCGAGGCCACGGATCTGTGCTTCGGCTTCGACGACGAACCGCTGATCAGCGGATTTTCCACCACCATCATGCGCGGCGACAAGGTGGGACTCATCGGCCCCAACGGCGTGGGCAAGACCACTCTGCTCAAGCTCCTGCTGGGCGGGATCAAGCCCCAGGCCGGAAGCGTGCGCCACGGCGTCAATCTCCAGGTGGTCTATTTCGACCAGCTGCGCGGCCAGCTCGACGAGAGCAAATCGGCCCGGGACAACGTGGCCGACGGCAACGACTTCATCGACATCGGCGGCCGCAACAAGCACGTCATGGGCTATCTCAAGGACTTTCTCTTCCCGCCCGACCGGGCCAGGGTGCCTGTCTCGGTGCTCTCGGGCGGCGAGCGCAACAGACTGCTGCTGGCCAAGCTCTTCATGCGCCCCTCCAACGTGCTGGTCATGGACGAACCCACCAACGACCTGGACGCCGAGACCCTGGACCTGCTCGAAGAACTGCTCATGGACTATCCAGGCACCCTGCTGCTGGTCAGCCACGACCGCGAATTTCTCAACAACGTGGTCACCTCGACCATCGCCTTCGAGGGCCAGGGCACGGTGGCCGAATACGTGGGCGGCTACGACGACTGGCTGCGGCAACGGCCCGCATCCCCCGCCGAACAGGCCAAGGCATGCCGCGCCAAGGCGGCACTGGCCCGCCCCGAGGCCAGGAAAAAACTGAATTACAAAGAGAAGTTTGAACTGGAGCGAAAGCGCGAGGCCCTGAAAAGCCTGCCCGCCCGCATAGAGGCGCTGGAGTCGGAACACACGGCGCTCCAGTCGAGGATGTCGGAGTCGGACTACTACATGACCCCGGGCGAAACCATGGCCGCCGACCAGGCGCGGCTGGAAGTCATTGAACAGGAGCTGGAACATGCGTATGGCACTTGGGAAGAACTCGAAGCCTCTGTTGAGGGCGTCGAACTGGACTGACAAGCCCATGGACAACATCACCATACGAATGGTCGAACCCGACGACCTGACCGCCTGCCACACCATCGAGGCGCGCTCGTTCCCGCCGCTGGAAGCGGCATGGACCACCTCCCTGCGCACCCGCATCGAGACCTATCCCGAGGGCTACCTCGTGGCCGAGCTGGGGAACCGAGTGGTGGGCCAGATCAACAGCGGCTCCACCAGCAAGGACGATATCTCGGACGCGGAATTCAAGCATCTGGTGGGCCACGACCCGGACGGCGAGAACATCGTCATCTTCTCCCTGTCGGTACTGCCCGAGTACCGCAACCGGGGCATCGCCACCCGGCTGCTCGACGGCTTCGTCACCCATGCCCGCGACCTGGGCAAGCACAAGGTCCTGCTCCTGTGCAAGGAAGACCTCGTGCCCTACTACCAGCGGCGTGGCTTCATGGACGGCGGCCTGTCCGCCTCCACCCACGGCGGGGCCACCTGGTACATCATGAGCCTAGCCCTGTAGCCCGTCCGTCTAGCCGACCGCGTAGAGAACGGAGTCGTTAAGCCCCTTCGGGTCGTAGTGGCGCATGAAGAAGCGATACTCAGGGTGCAGTTCGGCGACCATGTCCATCAGCCGGAACAAGTCTTCCGGCCGGTGGTAGGCGCTCAGTGCCAGCTTGGGCCTGAAGCAGCGGATGGTTTCGCCCGCGCCCTCGATGGCCTCCTGCTCCGCGCCCTCGATGTCCATCTTGATGAAATCGACCTTCTTGACCCCATGCTCGCGCACGAAATCGTCCAGGCGGATTCCCGGAACCGGGTTGTCGGCCCCGCCAATGCATGAGCTTCCCCGATTGGCCGAGATGCACAGGTCTTCGTTCCTGTTCCACGCGGCGTTGAAATGCGCGGTCACGTTGTGGCAGCCGAAGCGGGCCAGGTTCTCCTTCAAGACCTCGAACTGAGGCCGAAGCGCCTCGATGGAATAGACCCGTCCGTCATCCCCCACCAACCGGGAAAAGGCCACGGCCGAGTCCCCGAGAAACGCGCCGACATCAAGCACCACATCACCCGGCTCGGGCATGCAGATGTCCCGCAGCAGATATTGCCCCGACTTGAACCCCTTGCAAAAGACCTCCTCCCGCTCCCCGATGGACAAAGAGCCGACGCCCGGGGGCTGAGGGGCGGGAAAAATGTCCTCCCAACGCATGACAAAGGGCATGGCCAGCCGGACCTTGAGCCGCCAAAGGAAAACCTGGCGTGACTCCTCGTCCTCCAGCCGCTCGAAGGCGGCCTCGTAAGGGGCCGGGTCGTTGAGCAGGGGCCAGAATGACCGGCTCAGCCCCAGGCCGAAGGAGCCTTCGGCCTGGTCCCATTCCTTGAAGGTGGATCGCTCAAACATGAAGGCAAGCCGCTTCCACAGGGATCCGCGCTGCCGAGTGGCCCAGCGCCACAGCGGCTTCCTCTTGCTGTCGTAGCCGTGCCTTGGGGTCCGCTCTTCAAGAGCAGCCGCCACCTCGCCAAACAAGTCCTGGATTTTCACGGAGCCTCGCTATGTCATGGTTGGATTGTCGTCTGTTGGATACCGGAAAGGCTTGTTTCCCGTCAATGCGCGATGCCGCCCGGACACCATCCCGACCGGCGAGAGAAAAGGCCCGGCGAACATCGTCGCCGGGCCTTTGCAAGTCTCCTGGTGACAGCAATCAACTCAGCCAGTCGTCATCGTCCTCGATGGGGGCAAAGCCACGGCGCATGGTGTTTTCGCAGACCAGACGCGGATCAAGGAACTGGAGCAGGTAGTCCGGGCCGCCGGACTTTGAGCCCACGCCCGACATCTTGAAGCCGCCAAAGGCGTGGCGCTCCACCAACGCGCCCACGCTGGGCTTGTTCAGGTAGAGGTTGCCGACCCGGAACTCACGGGAGGCGCGCTCCAGGTTGGCCGGGCTGCGCGAGTAGATGGCCCCGGTCAGGGCAAAGCGAGTGGAGTTGGCGATGGCAAGGGCCTCGTCCATGTCCCGGGCGCGCATGACAGCCAGGACAGGACCGAAGACCTCTTCCTGGGCGAGGCGGTGATCACGGGTGATGCCATCCACAATGGTCAGGGGCACGTAGCAGCCGCCGCCAGCCTTCATCTCGTCCGGCACTTCGCGCCTGACCAGCACGCGGCCTTCCTGCTCGGCAATGCGGACATAGCGCATGACGTTTTCCTGAGCGCTCCTGTCCACCACGGGGCCCATATAGTTGGCCGGGTTCTCGGCCGGGCCGAGTTTGACGGAATTGGCCGCCTCGGTCAGCCGCGAGACAAACTTGTCGTAGATGGCGTCGAGCACGATGACCCGCGAGCAGGCCGAGCACTTCTGGCCCTGGAAGCCGAAGGCCGCGTAGAGCACGCCGAGCACGGCCTCGTCGAGATCGGCGTCGTCGTCGATGATGGTGGCGTTCTTGCCGCCCATCTCGGCGATGACCCGCTTGCACTGCTGCTGGCCCGGGCCGACCTTGGCGGCGCGCTCCTGGATGCGCAGCCCCACCTCCATTGAGCCGGTAAAGGCGATGACCGACACGGCCGGGTGGTCCACCAGATGGTCGCCGATGACCGAGCCGCGCCCCGGGGTATAGTTGAACACGCCGGCTGGCAGCCCGGCCGCCTGCCACATCTCGACTAAACCGCGGCCGATGCAGGAGGAGCTGCCTGCGGGCTTGTAGACCACCGGGCAACCGCTGACGATGGCAGCCGCGACCATGCCCACGGAAATGGCCAGGGGGAAGTTCCACGGTGCGATGACCGCGGCCACGCCCTTGCCCTGGTAGAAGAGGTGGCTCATCTCGCCCGGGGCTTGCCCCATGCGCCTCGGCTTGCCAAGGCGGATCATCTCGCGGGCATAGTATTCGAGGAAGTCGATGGCCTCGGCCACGTCGGCGTGGGCCTGATCCCACTGCTTGCCCACTTCGAGCACCTGCAGGGCGCTGGAGTCGTGAATGGTGTCCTTGAGATGCTGGGCGGCGCGCAGGAGCACGGCGGCGCGCTCCTCGGGCGCCACGTCGCGCCAAGTGAGATAGGCGGTGGAGGCGGCCTCGATGGCCTGGTCCACCTCGGTCACGCCCGCCTGGCAGACGCGGCCGATGATCTCTGTGGGATCGGCCGGGTTGTATGATTCGAGGATGTCTCCGGTCTCCACGTCGCGGCCATTGATGAAGAGGGGCACCGTGGTGCCGACTGCGGCGCGCACCCGCTCGATGGCTGCCGGGAAGGCCAGCCGCTCGGCCTCGACGGTGAAGTCCACGGCCGGGAAGTTGCGGAACCGGCCGATGCCCTCTTCGGGCGCTGCGGTCCTGCACTTGGCCTCCAACTGGCGGCGCAGGGTGATTTCGGGGTTTTCCAGCAACTTGTCCATGTCCGCCTCATCGGCAAAGGTCTGCTTGAGGAACGACTCGTTGGCCGTGTTTTCGAGCAGGCGGCGCACCAGATAGGCCATGCCGGGCAGCAGGTCGCCGTACGGGCAGTAGAGGCGTACCCGCCGGGCCACGTTCTTCAGCCCCTTGCGCACGGGCTCGGCCATGCCGTAGAGCACCTGGAACTCGTAGCGATCCTCGGGCACCTTCAGGGCCGAGGCCAGCTCCATGACCGCCGAAATGGTGCGGATGTTGTGCGAGGCGCAGGCAAAGTGGCAGATGTCGCTGTTTTCGAGGATGGTCCTGGACACGCGCTCAAAGGCGGCGTCGGACTCGGGCTTGTGGGTCCACACGGGCACGGGCCAGCCGTTCTGCTTGGCCATGACCGTTTCGTAGTCCCAGTAGGCTCCCTTGACCAGACGGATGGAGACCGGCAGCCCCGCCTCGCGCGCCCAGGCCAGAAAGTCTGAGACATCCGTGTCCACGCTGCGCAGGTAGGTCTGGAAGACGATGCCCAGGTGCGGATAATCGGGGTACTTGGTCCGCAGGCGCTTGTAAAGCTCCACCGTGGCGTCCTTGTACTTGAGCTGCTCCATGTCGATGCACAGGAAGCCGCCCATTTCCATGACCTTGCGGTAGACCGGCTCGATGGTGGCGAGCATGCCCTCGGTGGTGCCGTCGAGGTCCACGGCCTTGGACTGGGAATAGAAGGCCGAGGGCTTGACCGCCACATTGACCCGGGGGGCGTGGTCCCAGTCGAGGTCGCCTTTGCCGCCGTCCAGGGCGGGCCACTTGTCCAGCTCCTTGTGAATGGCGTCGAGCACTTCCAGGTAGCCGTCGCGATAGGCGGCAGACTCGGCTTCGCTGACCGTGGCCTCGCCAAGCAGGTCGATGACGAAGGAGAAGCCGTCCTTGCGCAGCTTGCGGATGCCTTTGACCGCCTCCTTGGCCGTCTGGCCGATGATGAACTGGCGGGCCATGGACTCGATGTTGGAGCGGATGGTCATGTTGAGCACCTTGGCCACCAGACCACCGCCGAGCTTGGTCTTGGTCGCGCCCCACTTGAGCACGTCCGGGATGTTGGAGTCGTCGCCCGCGAAATATTCCTCGATATGACGCGACAGCGATTCCGAGGTGTTCAGATACGGCAGCACATCGACGAAGCGGAACATCTGGACCTTGAAGTCCTCGTTCTTCATGGCCCAGTCCATAACCTTGCCGGTCCACCAGCCCTTGTTGAAGACCGAGGGGGACTCGCCGGAAATGGACGCGAAGAACTCCCGGCCCCGAGCGATGATTCTCGGGTCCAGGGAGGAAATGTCGATAGTCATCAAAGACTCCTTGAATACAGGCTATTCGTCGTTTGCCGGGAGGGGAATCACCCGGGACTCCTTGACCGTGGTCAGGACGATGGTCGAATTGGTGTCGCGCACGGCGCCGATGGTGCCGAACTTGGCCAGGGTGGCCTGGAGCGCCTCGGTATCATCCACCCGGACCTTGACCAGATAGGAGTCCCGCCCGGCTGTATAATGCACCTCAAGCACCTCGGGCAGCCGAGCAAGCTTCTCGCCCACCTCGGTGGCCCCCACCCCCTCCTCGACACGGATGGACGTGAAGGCGGTCAGGCCGCGCCCGAGCTTCTTGTGGTCCACGATGCACTCGTACCCCTTGATGACGCCGCTCTTGCGCAGCTTGCGCACTCGCTCAAGCACGGCGGACGGGGCCTTGCCGACCTTGCGGGCTATTTCCGCATTGGAGACCTTGCCGTCTTCCTGAAGGATGTTCAGGATTCTTAGATCGAGATCGTCAATCTTTCTGTTATTCATAGTCAAAAAAAATAATGTTCTTTCCTGATCCTGTCAAGAGGCTGCGAGCCGCGACGGGAGGAAAAACAGGTCGCCCTTTTCATTTGGCCAGAGCTCATATATGTTTTGCTTTCCACCAACAGAGCCGACGGCCCGAGCCAGGCAGACAGGAAACCAGCCGTGACACATCATCCGCCGCCCAAGGACCACCCGGGAGCCTCGGTCCTCGCCGACCAGGACGGCGGCTCGCCGCGCCTGATCGTCCGGGGCAGGCTCGACGCACCGGGCACGGCCCATGTCTGGGACGCAGCGGCCGCCACGGCCAAAATTGCGGCCAAAGGCCTGCAAGGCCAAGAGCTGCCGACCGACTGCTCGGCCATCGAATACATGGACGGTTCGGGCGTGGCCCTGCTGCTCAAGCTGCGCGAGGTGGTGTCGGCGCAGGGGGCGACCCTGGCCCTGACCGGACTCAACTCGCAGCACAGCCAGCTGCTGGACCTGACCTGGCACTGCCCGGACCGGGATGATTCCCGCATCCCGGAGCGGCGCGGGCTGGCCCAGCGCGTGGGCATGGCCGTAGACGAGACCATGGTCGCAACGCGGGAGATGGTGGTCTTTGTGGGCGAGGCCTCGGTCATCATCGCCGGAGTCATCCGCCACCCCTCGCGAATCCGCTGGAAGGACGTCCTGCTCTCCTGCGTCCAGGTGGGGGTGGACTCCCTGTTCATCATCACCCTGATCGGTTTCTTGATGGGGCTGATCATGTCATTCCAGTCGGCCATCAGCCTGCAGCGGTTCGGCGGCGAGATATTCGTGCCCAACATGCTCGGGCTGGTCATGTTCCGCGAGATGGGGCCGCTGGTCACGGCCATATTGCTGGCCGCGCGCTCGGGCTCGGCCTTTGCGGCCGAGATCGGCACCATGAAGATCAACGAGGAACTCGACGCCCTGACCACCATGGGCCTCTCGCCCATGCGCTTTCTGGTGGTGCCCAAGCTGCTCTCGGCCCTGGCCATGGTCCCGCTGATGACCATCTTCTTCAATATGGCGAGCCTCGTGGGCGGCGCGCTTGTCATGCTCTCACTGGGCTATCCGCTGGTGACCTTCACCTCCCGGGTCTTCACATACGTTCACTACAGCGACTTTTTCGGGGGCATGGCCAAGGCCCTGGTCTTCGCCGTGCTGGTGGCCGGAGTGGGCTGCCTGCGTGGCCTGCAGACCAGAAGCGGGGCGAGCGCGGTGGGGCTCTCCACCACCAGCGCGGTGGTCTCGGGCATCATCTTCATCGCCTTTGCCGACGGCCTCTTCGCCGTGGCCTTCTACTACCTCAAGATATAGGCACAGACCCATGACCGCCGTCCAACCCATCATCAGCGTGCGCAACCTCACCTGCGGCTACGACGACACCGTCGTGGTGGAGGATGTCAGCTTCGACATCATGCCCGGCGAGGTCTTCATCATCCTCGGCGGCTCGGGCTGCGGCAAGAGCACCCTGCTCAAGAACATGATCGGGCTCTATGAACCTATGGCCGGACAGGTGTTCATCGACGGCCGCGACCTGGTTCCTGCCAGCGGACGCCAGCGCGATGAGATCATCCGCAAATTCGGCGTCATGTACCAGATGGGCGCGCTCTTCGGCTCCATGTCGCTGCTGCAGAACGTGATGCTCCCGCTGGAGGAATTCACGGACCTGCCGCGCGAGGCCATGACCATGGTCGCCCGCTCCAAGCTGGCCATGGTCAACCTGGAAAACTCGCTCTACAAGATGCCCGCGGCCTTGAGCGGCGGCATGAAGAAGCGCGCGGCCATCGCCAGGGCCATGGCCCTTGATCCCACCATCCTCTTTCTGGACGAGCCCGGGGCCGGGCTGGACCCCATCTCCTCGGCCGAGCTTGACGAACTGATACTCAGCCTGTCACGAGCGCTGGGCATCACCTTTGTCATCGTCACCCATGAACTGGAGAGCATTTACAAAACGGCCGATCGGGTTATCATGCTCGACAAGGACGTCAGGACCATCGTCGCCCAGGGCGACCCCAGGGTGCTGCGCGACACGTCGGAAAACAACTACGTCAAGCGGTTCTTCCACCGCATGCCCGCACAGGGCGCAGACACCCCCCGGGTCGACTGCGCCGCCGAATAAGGACAGTAGATGGCCAGAAAACAGGATTATTTCAAGCTTGGCGCGTTCATCATCGTGGGCACCGCGATGCTGATGGCGGTCATCGTCATTCTGGGCGCGGGCCGGTTCTTCAAAACGAGCTTCACCGTGGAGACCTATTTCAACGAATCGGTCAACGGACTGGAGGTGGGCTCGCCGGTCAAGCTGCGCGGCGTGAACATCGGCCGGGTGGCGGACATCGACTTCGTACTCAACACCTACCCGGACGCAAACCAGGACGAACGCCGCTACGTCTACGTCATCTGCGACATCGACAACGACATATTTGGCGACATGGACAAACAGCAATTCGCCGAAGCCATCAAGCAGGAGGTGGCGCACGGCCTGCGTGTGCGCCCCACCTCGCTGGGGCTCACCGGCCAGCTCTTCCTCAACTTCACATACGATACGGACGACGAGCCCCCGCTGCCCATGGAATGGATACCGACCAATAACTATGTTCCCGCGGTGCAGAGCACCATGAGCCGCATAGAGGCGGCCGTGACCACCATCAGCAAGACCTTGAGCGGCCTCAACCAGGAAGACATCGGGGCCATCATCAAGGACATCAAGTCCATCGTCTCGACCATCAACTCCTTCATCCAGACTGACGACGGCAAGGAGGCCGGGGAAAAAATCCTCTCCATCCTCGCCGAGACCCGGGACATCCTGGCCCGGGCCAACCAACTGCTGACCGACCCGGCAGCCGAGCGCATCATCCCGGCCACGGCCAGGGCTATCGAGGGCGTGGACCGGCTCATCGCGGCATCCGAGCAGGACGTGGTGGCCGCAGTCCACGACGCGCGCGCAGCCATGGCCAGCTTCCGGCAGGCATCCGACGCCCTGGCCCGCACCCTGGCCGATCCGCGCCTGGATCAGGCCATGGCCCAGCTCGCCCCGTCTCTGGAAAACATCGGCAGCGCCTCGCGCGACATGGCCGCCGCCGTGGCCAAGGTCCATGCCCTGACCAACCGGCTCAACTCGCTCACGGCCAGCGAGGAGGCAAGCATTCACGCCATCATCGAGGACACCCGCGAGGTCATGGAAAACATCAGGGACATCACCCGCGACGCCAAGCGCTACCCCTCGGGCGTGCTCTTCGGCAGCCCGCCGACACAGGCCAAGCCTGAAACCGACTAACCGGACCCGGAGACCATGAAAAAACTCATCCTGCTCATCGCCGTGACCCTGGCCTGCACAGCCTGCGTCAAGCTCGGCGGCAAGCCCATCGACAAGCGGTATTACCGCATCGCCCCGGTCAGGGAGCATATCGCCCCACCGGCCGAGGACGGCCCGGTGCTCAGCGTCCGCAGGCTGACCATCTCAGAACTCTACAACACCCGCGAGATGGTCTACCAGATGGCCAACGGGCGCATGGAGTCAGACTTCTACAACCTCTACTTCATCACGCCGGGCATCATGCTCTCCACCGAGCTGCGCAACTGGCTGGCGGACTCGGGCCGATTCTCCCACGTCGTGCCCCCGGGCAGCTTGGCCGTGCCCCACCTGACCCTTGAAGGCGTGGTCAACACCCTGTATGGCGACTTCGCTGCCTCGCCTCCGGCGGCCGTGGTCTCCATGCAGTTCTTCCTGGTGGACGAATCCACCCCGGACAACGCCATCCTCTTCTCCGGCGACTACACGCAGCGCATTGCCCTGACCCAGCCGAGCGCTGGCGAAATGGTCCGGGCGCTGAACCAGGGCACCGGAACCATCTTTACGCAGCTTGAGCGCGATCTGGCGCAGGCGGGGTATTAAGACCATGGGCAAACGCAACAACTCCCTGTACAGGCCCGAGGAATTCGACGAGCGCGAATACGGCCCGAGCAAGTCGAAGCTCAAGCGCGACAGCACAGAGCTTCAGGCCTTGGGCGTGGAATTCGCCGCCCTGGGCGACAAGGTGGTCAAAGAGACCGGACTGCCCCCGGAACTGGAATCGGCCCTGCTGCTCATCCGGACCCTGACCAAGCACGAGGCCCGACGCAGGCACCTGCAATACGTGGGCAAGCTCATGCGCGCCTTCGACACCAGCCGCATCCGCGAAATCGTTGCGGCGGCCAGACAGGGCCACGCCGTACGCACCGAGACCTTCCACCACGCCGAGCGGCTCAGGGACCGGCTGGTGAACGGCGACGACGATCTGGTGCAGCAGCTCTTCGAGGCCCACCCGGATGAAGCCCCGCGGCTGCGCCAGCTGGTGCTGGCCGCCCGGCGCGAAAAGGACGCGGGCAAGCCGCCCGCATCGGCCCGCGCCCTGTTCCGGCTACTGCACGGCCTGACCGGGACATCGCCAGACGCCCCCACCGGCACCCCCGAAGCGGGGGATGATCTGCACTAGAAGGCCGTCAATAACAGCCCTTCCCCTTGACGCCAGCGGTTGCAGGATTATCTACATACCTAAAGCAATTCCCGCGACACGCATCCCAAAGGAGACATCATGGTCATTCACGAATATGCAGGCATCATCACCGAACTCGATGATCACGACTGCCCGCACTGCGGCAGGGCCATGGAGCCCTGGCTCACCCCGCCCGAAACCGGCTGGGGGGTCATCCTCATCTGCAACAACAATAGCTGCACCTTCTATCTCGACTCCGAAGAGGAAATCGAGAACAAGCGCGACGACTCGCACCTGGGCTGCCGCTTCGCCCTGGACCCGGGCAATGGCTACAAGCCGGTCAATGTCCTGGCCGTCTGTCCCCACTAGTCCCGAGCCCCCAGCAAAACGCCAAAGGCCCCGCGTCATGTGGGGCCTTTGCCTTTTCCGATGGCAATCATGCCAAAAAATGATGTCTTATCCAGTTCCCAAGCCAGCCCCCAGAATGATAGACCTCCCTACCGACTGACGGAAAGGAAGGATCAATGACGCTGACGCAAGGCAAGGGACTGGCGGTCGTGGCGCTGCTGACTGGCGTGACCCTGTGGGCCAGCTCGTTCGTGGTGCTCAAGGTGGCCTTCACCCGGTTCGACCCCATGGTGGTCATCTTCGGGCGCATGGCCGTGGCCTCGCTGTGCTTCCTCTTTGTCTTCAAGCATCTCGCCCGCACGGCCAAGTATCAACCGGGGGACTGGAAGCCGCTCCTGTTCATGGGCTTTTGCGAACCAGGGCTTTACTTTCTCTTCGAGGCCATGGCCCTGAGCTACACCGACGCCTCCCAGGCGGGCATGATCTGCGCCCTGCTGCCACTCATGGTGGCCGTGGGCGCACGCTTCCACCTGGGCGAACGCATTTCCCGGCGCACCCTCTCGGGCTTTGTCCTGGCCATCGTGGGCGCGGTGGCCCTGTCTGCGGCCGCAAAACCCAGCGTCAGCGCACCCAATCCGGCACTGGGCAACTTCCTCGAATTCTTGGCCATGATCTGCGCCACCGGCTACATGGTCACCCTCAAGGGTCTCACCCCGCGATACAGTCCGTGGTTCCTGACCATGATCCAGGCCTTCATCGGCTCCATCTTCTACTTTCCACTGCTCTTCCTGCCGACCACCACCCTGCCCACCACCCTCGATCCCGTGGGCATCGGGGCCGTTGTCTTCCTGGGCGTGTTCGTCACCATCCTGGCCTACGGCTCGTACAACTTCGGCATGTCCAAGATTCCGGCCAGCCAGGCATCCGCCTTTGTCAACCTGATTCCGGTCATCACCCTGGTCCTTGGCTGGTTCTTCCTGAGCGAACGGCTGACCCCATTCCAGTACCTGGCCTCGGCCGTGGTTCTCAGCGGGGTGTTCCTGAGCCAGGATCGCAGGCGGCCGGTTCCCTCCGCCGCGTGACAAACACGTGCGCAAGCCCTTTGGCATCGGGCACGGCGTTGGCCGCAGAGCAAGGCTGCGCCTCGGCCAGCAGCCGGGTCATGGCCCGCTCCCCGGCCTCGCCCACATCCAGGCTGTAGTCGGTCACAAAGGTCTCTATATGCTGGAGGATGACCGCGTCGTCCATTTCCTGGGCATGGGCCTTGACGTAATCCCACGCCCCGCGCGGATTGGTTCGAGCGGCTAGCAGACTTTGGCGAATCGCCTCGTTCATGGCCCACGCAACCTCCTCGCCCAGAGAACGGCGCATGGCGATGGCCCCCAGGGGGATGGGCAGCCCGGAGTGGGCCTCCCACCACGCCCCCAGGTCCAGGATGCGCGCCAGCCCCTTTGCCGCGTAGGTGAACCGCCCCTCGTGGATGACCACCCCTGCTTCCACCCGTCCGGTCACCACAGCGTCCATGACCTCGTCAAAGACCATGGGCACGACCTCGACGGAAATCCCGGCCTCACGGCAGCACAGCCCAAAAAGCAGGGCCGCCGTGGTCATGCGCCCGGGAATGGCCACGCGCCCGCCGTCCAGAGCGGCCAGCCCACCCGCCGCGTCGCGCCCCACCAGCACAGGGCCGACACCGTGGCCAATGGCCCCACCAGCCCGCAGCAGCACATACTCATCCAGAATCCCGGCCACGGCCCCAGCCGAAACCTTGACCACATCCAACCGCCCAGCGGCAGCCATGGCGTTGAGTTCCTCCACATCGGCCAGGGTCACCTCAAGCCCGCCGAGCCAGGGAATGGCCCCCGTGGCCAGCGCGTGGAAGATAAAGGTGTCGTTGGGGCACGGCGAAAAGCCGATCTTGAGCGCGTCAGGCATGGTATCCCTCTTGAATTTCTCCATTCTTTAATCCGGTTGACAGGCCACCGTGCCGGAGCTACACAAGGTGACCACCTGGTCACCATTAGCGCACCCGGCCCCGGAGGGCAAGAAGGGCCATTATGGGAATTTCGCCCAACACATTCGAGAACCTGCCCGACGACAAGCGCGAGCGCGTGCTGGCCGAGGCCACGCGCGAATTCGCCGAGCACGGCTACCATCAGGCGAGCGTCAACCGCATGGTGCAGCGGCTGGGCATCGCCAAGGGGTCGCTCTTCAAGTATTTCGGCTCCAAGCAGGGCATCTTCGAGTACATCTTCGGCCAGACCGTGGCCGAGTTCAAGAAACCCCTCAAGGCCATCAGGGATGACGCCAGCGGCGACCTCTTCGAGCGCATCGAGCGGACCCTGCTGGCCGGGGCCGACTTCGTGGCGGCCCACCCGATGGTCTACAGCATTTACCTCAAGATGGTCTACCAGGAGGGGTTTCCCATGCGCGACACCTTCCTGGGCGAGATTCGCCGCGCATCCGATAAATTCCTGCACACCCTGGTGGCCAGCGCCGCAACATCAGGTCAGCTGCGTGCGGTCATCGACCGGGATATGGCTGTCCTCCACCTGGACGCGGTCATGGACCGCTTTCTCCAGTCCTGCGCCGTGGCTGCCCTCAACCCCGGCGACGCGACCATCCCGGACCGGGCGACCATCCGGGCCAGGGCCAGGGCCGTGGCCGACTTTCTGCGCCACGGCCTGGGCGTGCATCCCGCACTGAACCCCGAGGAACACCAATGCAGATCCTGAAAAGCGACTTCTACGAGAACATGGGCCTGGCCGGCATCCGCGCCAAGGTCGAAAACGGCGAGCGGCTCTCCTTTGACGACGGCATGCACCTCTTCGACTGCCCCGAGCCCCTGGCCGTGGGCGCTCTGGCCCAGCTGGTGCGCACCCGGCTGCACGGCCGCAAGGCCTTCTTCGTGGTCAACCGCCACATCAACTACACCAACATCTGCGTCAACGGCTGCGTCTTCTGCGCCTATCAGCGCGAGGAAAACCAGCCCGGCGGCTTTGTCCTCTCCCCAGCCGAGGTGCTGGCCCGCATCGACGCCTCGCCCCTGCCTCCGCGCGAAATACACATCGTGGGCGGCTGCCACCCCGCTCTCGGCCTTGACTACTTCGAGACCCTGCTGCGTGCCGTGCGCCAGCGCCTGCCCGAGGCCGTGCTCAAGTGCTTCACCGCCGTGGAGATCGCCCATTTCGCCACACTCGAAAACATGACCACCCGCGAAGTGCTGGAGCGCCTCCAGGACGCCGGGCTCGGCATGCTCCCTGGCGGCGGGGCCGAAATCTTCGCCCCGGCCGTACGCCAGCGCATCTGTCCGCGCAAGTCCACTGCCGAAGAGTGGCTGGCCGTCCACGAAGAGGCCCACGCCCTGGGCATCAAGACCAACTGCACCATGCTCTTCGGCCACGTCGAGTCGCGCGCCGACCGCGTCGACCATCTCATCCGGCTGCGCGAAAGCCAGGATCGAAGCCACGGCTACACCTGCTTCATCCCCCTGCCCTTTCTCACCGAGAACAGCCAATTGACAATCGAAAAACCCCTCACCGGCCTCGAAGAGCTGCGCACCATCGCCATCAGCCGCCTGATGCTCGACAACATCCCGCACATCAAGGCCTACTGGGTCATGCTTGGCGTCAAGCAGGCCCAGGCCGCCCTCAAGTTCGGAGCCGACGACTTCGATGGCACCGTGGTCGAGGAAAAAATCGGCCACGAGGCCGGAGCCACCAGCGAACAGGGGCTGACCCGCGCCGAACTCGAAGCCATGATCCAGGGCTGCGGCTGCACCCCCATCGAACGCGACGCGTATTTCAACGAGGTGTAGGAGTGCCTCCGGCGGCCAGGGGGAAGGGAAGGGGGAAACCCTTTGAATGAAGTGCCCTATAGATGACGGACACGAAGTGAGAGGTTACTGTCCGCCCATGAGGAGCAACGCATGGGAAGACCTTCTAAGTATTCAAGAGAGTTCAAGCTGTCCGCCGTCAAACTTGTCACCGAACTGGGGTACTCGTG
>JBDRSO010000090.1:0-76582 GCA_043824835.1 Pseudomonadota bacterium
CACGAGTACCCCAGTTCGGTGACAAGTTTGACGGCGGACAGCTTGAACTCTCTTGAATACTTAGAAGGTCTTCCCATGCGTTGCTCCTCATGGGCGGACAGTAACCTCTCACTTCGTGTCCGTCATCTATAGGGCACTTCAATCTCAATTCAACTATATACCCCCCCACCCACCCACACACCCAAAAAAAACCGGTTCCTCGACGCGGCGTGTGGAATTGACCCCAGTCCGTCTCAGCTTGGTCTGCGAGCAGCCGGGCAAGGACAACGATGCCCGCACAGGAATATCCGTCTTGGACAAAGAGCCTTTTCGGGTTATAGGTTTCCTAAAACAAGAAGAGATCCCCACAATGACCAAAACCAAGGTTCTTTTCTCGGTACTCGTGCTGGTTTTTGTAGCCACAACCACGCTTGTTCTAGTTCAATATTACCCTCTTGTGAAATTGCGAAAGGCCGCTGAGCAGGGGGATGCGAGTGCGCAGTACAACCTCGGTGTCAGGTACTTTGAAGGATGGGGAATTCGGCTAGACCATGACCAGGCTTATAAATTTTATCGCAAGGCTGCGGAGCAGGGGCATGCGCATGCACAGTATGCACTTGCGTCGATATACTACCATAGAGGCATGAACAGCTTAACGCCATATAAAGTGCCAGAAGAAGCAGCGAAGAGTACACATGACTTCGCAGAAGCTTACAAGTGGGTAAGTATATGCTTAGATCAAGTCACTTCTCGAAAAGACCATGCAAATAAGCTTATGATTAATTTGAAAGAAAATATGACTAAAATGCAAATCTTGGAAGGTAGGCGATTGTATATTAAGTGGAATGCCGACCAGGGATATGCCGAAGCGCAGTCAAACCTTGGAGTCATGTACGCCAAGGGCCAAGGGGTGCCACAGGACTATGTAGAGGCTTACAAGTGGTGTAATCTCAGTGCTGCGCAAGGAAACTCAGATGCGGTAAAGAATAGGGACATACTATCCGCAAGCATGACCCCCGAACAGATTGCAGAGGGTCAGCGATTGTCTCGGGAATGGAAGCCCAAGAAGTGAGGCATGTGATGAGAAATCCACATCAAACGTCGAGGAACCAAAAAACCGTCCCCGGAGAACTTTTCTCCGGGGACGGCGTCTTCATGTGTCCGAGCGCATCCCAGCCCTCGGGCCGGGTCATTCGTCCGTGTGCGCGGTGAGGAACATGCCCTTGGCCAGGGCGTCAAAGAACTGCTGGTAGATGACCGGGTCGCGGATCGGCTCGATGTTGTACTGGGCGCTGGCCCGCACGGTCATCTGGTCCTCGCCGCGCGGGATCACCACCACGGTCATCCGGACCGTGTATCCGTGCAGCTCGGTGGCTGAGATGGACCCCAGCTCCGGGGATATTCTGTCATTAACAAAGCCGGCATATCCTAAGCTCGTCAAAAGAGACCTCAAAAATAATCTCTCATTTCAGATACCGGTGCGAAACGCTTCTGTCTCTGTCCCCCCCTTGCTGAAGCCGGGTCAAAAGGCTAGGTCATTCCCAATACACAAAGGACACGCCGAAACAAAATAGACAAATAAAATCAAATCATTGCCGCTCTGCCGAAAAACAAGACGTTCCGAGTCTTCTCTTCGGAATGGTTGTGGACCGGGGCTCTAGCATGCTGCAGACACGCGAAGTATTCTGGAAGCCAGCGCTATACTCATGTTGACGCGGCTTGGTTTTTTTGCTATAAACTGTTCAAATATAAAGACTATTATTTCTGGGCGTGTGTGAAAAAATGTGTTGATTTCGTTCCAAAATCACCAGAAATCGTCTGCAATCGCCGAGAATCACCAGAAGTAAGTCCCCGCCATGTTAGGATAACACGGTAGGGACTCACTTCTTGAATACGCGGTGGGTCTTTTTGGAAAAAGTTTTCCCCCCGGCCCCCCCTTTCAAAACTGTTTGGGTCTACGCCGCCTGGGGACGCTTGCGGGCAAGGAAGGGCCTGATGGCGGCGTAGGGGGCTGCACGGCGGCGTTCACGTGCGCCTCTCTTTGAGACTTTTTCAAGAAGCAGTTTGTCTTTTCGCTCATCCACGCCATCTCCGCCGCTCTCAACACGCGGGTTTTCCATGGCTCTTCCAGCGGCGGAGCGCCAAAAAGTTCTGGAAGGGGGAGTCCAGAGGGGGAAACCTCTTTCAAGAGGTTTTCCCCTCTGGCCGCCGGAGGCATAGTGGGGGCGGCATCGCGGGGGCCTTGCCATTGTCCAGGCATGGGGGCATGGTTTGGGATCATGAACACTCTGTCTGAGAAGCCACGCCAGGGGCGCGAATTCGCGACCATGACCGCGTTGCCGCAGCTTGGCGGGGTCGAGTTGCTGCGCGCGCGGTATGTGACCCAGTCCTTTTCCCGCCATTTTCACGACGGGTATGCTCTGGGCTGCATCGAGTCCGGGGCGATGCGTTTTCGCTATCTGGGGCAGGACGTGGTGGCGGCCATGGGGCAGGTCAATCTGGTGGTGCCGGGCGAGGCGCACGACGGCCACGGGGTCGCGCCCGGGGGCTGGGCCTACCGCATGTTCTACCTGAAGCCCGAGGTGCTGGCCGAGGCGGCGGGCGAGATACTGTCCCGGCCGACCCTGCCTGACTTCCGCATGGGGGTCATCGACGACCCAGCCCTGGCCGATCGCATCCGGCTCACGCACCTGTTGCTGGAGCGGCCGCAGACGCCGCTCATGGAAAAGGAGACCCGACTCATGGCGCTGCTGGCCGAGTGGATCGGCCGCTGGGCCGAGGAGCGTGGCGGCTTGCGCAGGCATGGCCAGGAGCATCGCGCCGTGGCCCGTGCGCGGGAGGTCATCCGGGAGGAATACGGCGCGGACCTCTCCCTCACGGCGCTGGCTCGCGAGGCCGGGCTTTCGCCCTGGCATCTGGTGCGTGTCTTTGAGCGGGCGACTGGCGTCACCCCGCATGCCTACCTGACCCAGGTCCGGGTGGACAGCGCCAGGCAGCGGCTGGCCGGGGTGGACCGCATCGCGGACATTGCCTGCGAGTGCGGTTTTGCCGATCAGGCGCACCTGACCCGGCTCTTCAAGCGCCAGACCGGCATGACGCCCGGCAATTTCCGCAAGAACCTTCGAAACTGATTCCGCAAGAATCTTCAAAACTGGCGGCCCGGAGGCGGGTATGGTCCCTGTGACAAGGAGACCCCATGCCCGCACACATTTCTGAATCCGGCCCGGTTCCCGCTTCATCCCCTGTGGCCGCCCCTGTCTGCCTGACCCTGGCCATGATCCTGGTGGGCAGTTCTGTGGTGGCGGGCAAGATCATGGTCGCCGAGCTGCCCGTGCAGTTTGCTTCGGCCCTGCGTTTCGCCCTGGCTCTGCTCATCCTGCTGCCGCTGCTGCACGCGCGGGAGGGCGGGCTACCCCGGCTGTCGCGCCGCTCGTGGCTGGTGCTGGCCGCCCAGGCCCTGTGCGGTTCGTTCCTGTTCACGGTCTGCCTGCTGCACGGGCTGGCCCTGACATCCCCGGCCAGTGCCGGGATCATCACCGCCACCACCCCGGCCTGCATGGGGCTCATGGCCTGGCTGGGCATGCGCGAGCGGCCCACCCTGAGGGTCGGGCTGGGCATGGTGCTGTCTGTGGCGGGTCTGTTGGCCGTCAATGTCGTGGCGTCTGCCCCGAGTTCCGGCGCGCCTGCGCCGCTGATGGGCAACCTGCTGGTGCTCGGGGCCGTGCTCTTCGAGTCGCTCTTCCTGCTCCTGCGCAAGGCAGTGCCTGAGCCGCTCACGCCCCTGGCCGCGTCCACGGTGGTGTCGCTCTTCGGGCTGGTCTGGTTTCTGCCCGGGGCGGTCATTGATCTGGTGCTGGTGATTCCGGCTGCCGGTGGCCTGGCCGCCGTATCTGCCACCGGCTGGCTCTCGGTTGCCTACTACGGCGTGTTCGTGACCGTGCTCGCCTATCTGCTCTGGTTCGCGGGCATCACCCGTGTGGCCGCATCCACGGCCGGGGTATTCACCGCGGTCATGCCTGTGTCGGCCCTGGCCCTGTCGGCGCTGATTCTGTCCGAACCGGCGAGCCTGCCCCAGCTGGTGGGCTGCGCCTGCGTCCTGGCGGGCATCGTGCTCATCTCGCGTCGCTGAGGGGGAGGGTCAGCCCGCAGCCATGTTCGAGGGCCGGGCGGGAGCCTGATCGTCCTGGGACGGCAGGGGGGGGAGGATGGCCCGGGAGAGTTCGTCCAGGTCGCGCAGGCCGCTCATGGACGTTACTTTCTTCGGGTCAAAGGCGTGCAGGGTGCCGTCGCTCATGATGAAGGCCCGGTCGCAAAAGCGCCGTACCAGCCGCAGGTCATGGGTGACAAAGAGATAGGCCGTGCCGAGCTTGTGGCGCAGGGAGTCGAGCAGGTCCAGGATGCGGGCGTGGATGAGCATGTCGAGGCTGCTTACGGCCTCGTCCAGCACGATGACCCGCGGCGAGGGCGCCAGGGCGCGGGCGATGCAGATGCGCTGGAGTTGGCCGCCACTGAACCGGCCGGGCAGTTTGGCCGCGTCGTCGGGGGAGAGGCCGACCTGTTCCAGCAGTTCGGCGACACGCTCCCTGAGGGGGCGGCCCGAGAGTTTGTCGAAATTGCGCAGGGGTTCGGCGATGATTTCCCCGGCGGTCATGCGCGGGTTGGTGGACCCTATAGCGTCCTGAAAGACCACCTGTACCGCCCGGCGCATCGCAAGGGGCAGGGTCCGGCGACCGGTGACATCCTGCCCGAGGATGCTGACGCTGCCGGTGTCCGGCGCTTCCAGACCGAGGACGATGCGGCCCAGCGTACTCTTGCCGCTGCCGCTTCTGCCCACGAGCCCGAGGCACTCCCCGGCGGCCAGGGAGAGGGAGACTCCCTTGAGCACCTGGATGCGCTCCTGCCTTTGGAAGAACCCGCCCCGGCCGTATGACTTGGTGATGGTGTCAAGGGTGATGACTGACATGGTCGGAACTCCCGTGGTGCGGTACCGAGAATTGCAGGTGGGTGGCGATCAGCTCCCGGGTGTAGGCGTGCCGGGGTGAGCGGAAGATGTCATTCACGCTGCCGCGTTCGATGATTCTGCCCTGATGCATGACCGCGACGCTGTCCGCGAGGCGGGCGATGACGCCGAGATCGTGGGTTACCAAAAGCATACCCATGCCGTGGCGTTGCTTGAGCCCGTCCAGCAGGTCCAGCACCTTGGCCTGGGCCACGGTGTCGAGGTCTGTGGTGGGCTCGTCCGCGATGAGAAAGGGGGCCTTGAGGATCAGGGCCAGGGCCACCATCACCCGCTGGAGCATGCCGCCGCTCATCTGGAAGGGATACAGGTCCGGCACCGGGCCGGGGTCGGCGAAACCGACCTCCTCAAGCGCATCGAGGATGTGGGTCTTGGCGTCCGGGCCGAGCATGCCGTGGGCGGCCAGGGTTTCCCTGAAGTGGGTACGGATGGTGAAGATGGGGTCAAAGCAGCTCATGGGGTTTTGCAGGATCATGGCCACCTTGCGGCCCCTGATGCGTCGTTTGGCCCCCTGGTCGGCCAGGGCCTCCCCCTCAACGAGGACGCTGCCCTCCATGGCCAGCCCCTTGGGCAGCAGGTCCAGCACGCTCAGGCAGGTCAGGGACTTGCCGCTGCCGCTGGCCCCGACAAGCCCGAGCACTTCGCCTTCCCGGGCCGTGAAGTCGATGCCCGAGACCAGCTCCTGGCCTGCGGCGCGCACGGACAGATCGCGGACTTCCAGAAACGGTGCGGTCATCGGACTTCCTCCTGGGCGGCCAGGGCCGGGTCAAAGGAGTCGCGCAGGGTGTCGCCCAACAGGTTGAAGGCCATGACCGTGATGAAGATCATGATCCCGGGCAGCATGACCAGCAGGGGATTGGTCCAGAAAAACTGCCGGGCGTCGCTGATCATGACCCCCCACTCGGGCATGGGCGGCGTGACG
This sequence comes from Pseudomonadota bacterium, assembly GCA_043824835.1. Lineage (GTDB taxonomy): Bacteria > Desulfobacterota > Desulfovibrionia > Desulfovibrionales > Desulfovibrionaceae > Pseudodesulfovibrio. The sequence goes on from JBDRSO010000090.1 coordinate 5,919, forward strand.
CCGAGGCCGAGGAAGGAGAGGCCGGACACGTGCAGCATCATGTGGCCGATATCCAGGGTGGACAGGATGAGCAACTGGGCGAAGACCGGCGGCAGGACATGGCGCACCACGGTCATGAAGCGGCCTGTTCCGGCCACTTTGGCCGCCAGCACGTAGTCCCTGTTCTTGAGGGTGAGGACCATGCTGCGGATGATGCGGGCGTACCATGCCCAGTGGGTGAGGGACACGGCGATGATGACGTTGACCATGCCCGTGCCCAGGACGCCGATGAGGAACATGGCCAGAATGAAGGTGGGGAAGGTGAGAAACACGTCGCAAAAGCGCATCAGGGCCGAGTCGATCACGCCTCCTGCATAACCCGAGATGGTTCCCACCACGAACCCCAGGACCAGGACAATGGTCAGGATCGCGGCCACGGAGCTGATGGAGGTGCGGGTTCCGTACACCAGCCGGGAGAGGACATCCCTGCCAAGATGGTCGCAGCCCAGCGGGTGTTCGATCGAGGGCGGGGCGAATTTTCGCTCCAGGACCACGGCGGTGGGGTCGTCGGGGGCGATGACCGGGGCGAAGAGGGCTGTGGCGCACACGGCCATGGCCATGATCGATGCCAGGACAAGGACGCCGCGCCTGCGGACGGTTCCGGCGAGTTCACGCATGGTCATTGGTTGCCGCCTCCCTGAAGCCGTATTCTTGGGTCGAGCCATGCGTAGAGGATGTCCACGCACAGGTTCATGAGAACAAAGATGGCCGTCATGATCAGGATGAAGCACTGCATGACGGGGTAGTCCCGGTTGTAGATGGCAGACACCGCGAACCGGCCCACGCCGGGCCATGAGAAGATGCTCTCGGCGATGACCGCGCCGCCAAAAAGCTCGCCCACGTGCATGCCGATGGCCGTGACCACCGGGATGAGGGAGTTGGCCAGCACGTGCCGCCCCACCACCACCCGCTCAGGCAGGCCGCGCACGCGGGCGTAGAGCACGGAGCGGGTGTGCATGTTGTCGAGCATGTTGCCGCGTATGAGCCGGGTGTTGATGGCCATGGACATGAGCGACATGGACAGGGCTGGCATGATCATGTGGTCGAGCCCGCCCATGCCCAGCGGGGGCAGCCAGCCAAGCTGGATGGAGAAGAGCCACACGAGAATGAAGGCGAGCCAGAACCCGGGCATGGACACCCCGGCAAAGGCAAAGGCGCGTGTGGCGTGGTCCGGGAGCCGGTCCTTTTCCAGCGCGGACCAGATGCCAAGGGGCAGGCTGACGATGAGGGTCAGCAGCAGCGAGAACCCGGCCAGCTTCAGGGTGTTTGGCAGGTAGAAGAGGATCTCCTGCAGCACCGGCAGGCCGGTCACGTATGACCGGCCAAAGTCCAGCGTCAGGGCCTTGCCCAGCCACTGCGCATACTGGGTGGGCAGCGGCAGGTCCAGGCCGAGTTCCAGCCGGGCCACGGCCAAGGCCTCGTCCGTGGGCGGGATGTTGGACAGGCGCAGGTACGACATGGCCGGATCGTTCTGCCCGAGCCTGAGGATCAGGAAGACCACGACCGAAACGGCCAGCAGCATCGGGATGAGAATGAGCAGCCGCTTGATTATATAGCGCAGCATCACCTCTCCCGATGCATGAGTTCAAAGGGAAACTCGTATTTGGTGGGTCCGAAGGTCACTCCACCAAGTTCGGGCCTGTGGACCGTGATATTGGTCATGTAGGACAGGGGCAGGTACACGGCCTGCTCGTGCAGGGTGGTCAGGATGTCGCGGTAGAGCGCCTGGCGCACGTCCACGTCCACGCTGATGAGCACCTCGCCGATCTTGCGGTCGATGTCTGCCTTCATGGGCAGCCCGAGCTGGGCCTGATAGTCCGCGTGGGCGGGCATGCGCATGGAACCGCAGAAGGAGTGGGGGTCGTAGGGGGCGCCCCAGGTGTCGCCGAAGATCATGCCGAACTCGCCGCTCTTCTGGCGGGTGAGGAATGAGTCCATCTCTTCGCCCACGAGGCGGACCTTGATGCCAAGGCGCTTCAGGTCGCCCTGGATGACCTCGGCCACGGATTTTTGCAGGCTGTCGTTGCCCACGAAGCAGACGTCAAAGGCCAGTTCGCGGCCGTCTCGGGTGCGATACTCGGCTCCGTTTTCCAGCTTCCATCCGTCCTCGTCCAAAAGGGCGGCGGCCTTGTGCTGATCGTGGGTGAAGGGGGTCAGGCCCAGGTCGCAGTATGGCATGTCCGGTGAGAACAGGGTGTCGGCCATGGGCTCCACGCCCAGGAAGATGTGCTTGACCATGGCCGCCTTGTTCACCCCGTGCAGGATGGCCGTGCGCACGGCGAGGTCATTGGTGGGGAACCGGTTGCTGTTGATGGCCAGCACCCGGGTCGCCTGGGGCTTGGAAATGGCGGTCTCCGTGCCGGGCATTGAGGCAAAGCGGTTGAAGGTGTCGATGCCGATCTGGCCGCTGCCGTGGCCGCCGGAGCCGAAGATGAGGTCGATCTGGCCGGTCTGGAAGGCGATGGCCCTGCCGTCGGAATCAGGGATGACCTTGACCAGCATGCGCTTGAACTTCGGTTTGTTTCCCCAGTAGCGGTCATTGGCCACGAACAGATCGGATTCTCCCTTGCGGATTTCCGTGAGCACCCAGGGGCCAGTGCCGATGGGGGCCTTGATGCCCTTGCCCGTGTCGCCGTCGTCCGGGAAGCCCGAGGGGGCGAGGAAGCGCACGGGCCTGATCAGGCAAAGCTCCTGCAGGGTCGGATAATAGGCGTTCTTGAGCACGAGTCGGAAGGTGAGATCGTCCACCACAACCGTGTCGGCGATCTGGGCGATGAATTCCAGCCAGTCGTGGCGATGGGAATTCAAGAGCACTGCGTCGAAGTTCCTCTTTACGGCAGCCGCGTCAAAGGGGGTGCCGTCAGAGAAGCTGACGCCCTTTCGCAGGTGGAAGGTGTAAACCCTGCCGTCTTCGGAGATGTCCCAGGACTCTGCCAGCCACGGTTCGAGCCTGCCGCCCTCGCCATAGCGGACCAGGGGCTCGTAGACCATGGACTGGGCGAACATCTGGTTGGGGGAGTATGCGTGGGGATTGAGCGGTCCCACGTTGGCGGGCCACGAGTAGTTCAGGGTGTCGCCGGGTGCGGCCGGAACCGCCTCGCTCATGGCCGACACAACCAGCCCGACAGCTAACAAAATAAAAAATACGGCTTTTTTCATGACACTATCCCTCAATTGAGTCTTGTTAGACGGAGACGAATTTCAAAAGTGTGTGACGATTAGCCGTTTCAGATGTTTTTGTCAACGAGGCATGGTCGAAACAGAGGATAGAATTCCGGCAATCTTCATGGGTTCATGGCGCGCTTTCGGCATCCCCAGGAGTGTCCAGACAGAAAATCGGGCCGACAACGCATCGCGTTGTCGGCCCGATTGCTTGTCGGCGTGGTCTGACCGATCAGCCAGCGTATTTCTTCAGGTCCGCCTCGCGGATTTCCTTGCGCTTGATCTTGCCGCTGATGGTCTTGGGCAGTTCGCTCACGTATTCTATGATGCGCGGATACTTGTAGGGAGCGGTCAATTCGCGCACGAAGGCCTGGAGGGTTTTGGTCAGATCCTCGTTGCCCTCGTATCCGGCGGAGAGGACCACGGTGGCCTTGACGATCTGGCCGCGCACCTCGTCGGGCACGCCGGTGACAGCGGCCTCGACCACGGCATCGTGAGCCACCAGGGCGGATTCCACCTCAAAGGGGCCGATGCGGTAGCCCGAGCTTTTGATGAGGTCGTCGGTGCGGCCCATGAACCAGAGGTAGCCGTCCTCGTCGGCCCAGGCCTTGTCGCCGGTGTGGTACCAGCCGCCGAACTTGACCGCGGCGGTCTTTTCCGGCTCGTCCATGTAGCTGTCGAAGAGGCCGAGCACGGGCGAGTCGATGTTGATGCAGATTTCGCCTTCTTCGCCTTGCGGGACAGGCTGGCCGGTCTCGTCGAGCAGGGCGATGTTCCAACCGGGCACGGGCTTGCCGATGGAGCCGGGCTTGGGGGTCATGAAGGGGAAGGTGGCCACCTGAAGGGTGGTCTCGGTCTGGCCGTAGCCCTCGTATATGGGCATGTGAAGCGCCTTGTTCCAGGCGTGGAAGACCGAGTCGTTGAGCAGTTCGCCCGCGGTGGTGCAGTGGCGCAGGGCCGAGAGGTCGTACTTGGCGAGGTCTTCACGCACCAGGAAGCGGTAGACCGTGGGCGGCGCGCAAAAGGTGGTGATGCCGTTGTCGGCGATGACGCGCAGCAGGGCGTCGGCCTCGAACTTGCCCCGGAAGTCCCAGACAAAGACCACGGCATCGGCCATCCACTGGCCGTAGAACTTGCCCCAGACCGACTTGCCCCAGCCGGTGTCGGACAGGGTCAGGTGGATGTCGTCTGCGGTCAGATCGTGCCAGACCGCGGCCGTGGTGTAGTGGCTGTAGGGGTATTTGTGGTTGTGCAGGACCATCTTGGGCAGGCCGGTGGTGCCGGAGGAGAAGAAGATGACCAGCGGGTCGTGGCCGCCGGGCGTGGCCGGGGTACGCGGGCACTCGGGCGATGCCTGGGCCATGATCGCTTCAAAGTCGAGCCAGCCCCCGGCCACGGTGCCGTCCACCTGGACGCACAGCTCCAGGCCCGGGCAGCCGGGCAGGGCCGCGTCCACGCGTTCGGTGATGGAGTCCTCGCAGATGATGGCCGTGATTGCGGCGTAGTTGACGCGCTGGGTGATGTCCTTGGTGGTCAGCAGGGATGGCGAGGGGATGGGCACGGCCCCGATGCGGTGCAGGGCGAGCATGGCGGTCCAGTATTCCACCCGGCGGTAGAGGATGAGCATGACTCGGTCGCCGGGCTTCACGCCGCGCTCGACAAGGGCGTTGGCCAGTCTGCGCGAGGTCTGCTGGAAGAAGCCGAAATCAAGGTCGCGCCGGGTTCCGCCATCGTCCACATGGATCATGGCGGGCTGGTCCGGGTCCTTGGCGTCGAGCACGTCGTAGGCGAAGTTGAAGTCGTCCGGGCAGTGGAGCCGGTAGTTGGCCAGCATGTCGGCGTAGCTGGAAAATGAGGGTTTGGTGTCCATGGCTGTGATTCTCCGTGCTTGTGTCTGAAGAGGTGTCCACTTTCCTTGGATTCGACACTGTGGTCCGGGCGGGCCGAAGTCTTCCGGTCTGCCCTAGAGAATCACGTCGATGAACGTGGCCTCGTTGCCGTCCAAACCGCGCATGGCGTGGGGCGTGGAGGAGTCGAAGTAGACCGAGTCCCCGGGTTCAAGGATGAGCGGTTCGCCGCCCAGCCGCAGTTCGAGCCTGCCTTCGAGCAGGTAGATGAACTCCTGGCCGTGGTGGCTGGTCTGGGTCATGGTTTCGCCGTCCTTGGGCGGCACGCTGATGAGAAACGGCTCCATCTGCCGCCCGGCGAACTTGTAGCCAAGGCTCTTGTAGTCGTAGTCCTTGCGCCGGTCCACGGCGAACCCCTCGCCCTTGCGCACCAGGGCGTGGGACTTGAGGTGCGGCTCGCGGCCCGAGATAAGCGTGGTCAGGTCCACCCGGCACAGGCGCGAGACATCGAGCAGGTAGCCCACCGGAATCTCCACGGTGGCCGACTCGTAGCCGGCCACGGTCTCCTCGCTCACGCGCAGCAGCTCGGCCATCTCCCTGATGGTCCAGCCGATGCTCTCGCGCAGGCCGATGAGCCGGGGCGCGATTTCCTTGTACTGTTCCATGGTTCCTCCCATCGGCTGTTGAAAAATGCCCGAGTGCGGCCACGGGCGACGGTCAACGACGCTCCTACGCGTCCGGCCACAATTCGGCGGCCATCTCGCGCAGCTTGTATTTCTGGATCTTGCCCGACGCGGTCATGGGGTAGCTTGTCAGGAAGGTCACGTATTTCGGCGTCTTGTACCGGGCGATATTGCCCCGGCAGTAGTCGATGACATCCTCGGGCTCCATGCTCGCGCCGTCCTTGAGGATGATGAAGGCGCCCACCTCCTCGCCGAATTTCTTGCTTGGCACCCCGGCCACCTGCACATCGCGGATGCCGTCCATGGCATAGAGGAATTCCTCGATCTCGCGGGGGTAGACGTTTTCTCCGGCCCGGATGATCATGTCCTTGAGCCGTCCGGTGATGGACAGGTAGCCGTCGTCGTCCATGACCCCGAGGTCGCCGGAGTGGAGCCAGCCATCGGCGTCGATGGCCGTCTCGGTGGCCTTTTGGTTGTTGTAGTAGCCGACCATGACGTTGTAGCCCCGGCAGCATATCTCGCCCTGGGTGCCGGTGGGCACCTCGCGGCCGGTGTCCGGGTCCACGATGCGGATCTCCACCTCGGGCATGGCCTGGCCCACGGTCTCGGTCATCTGGCGGATGGAGTCGCCGATCTTGGTCTGGCTCATGACCGGGCTTGATTCGGTCAGGCCGTAGCAGATGGTGATCTCCTTCATGTTCATCCTGTTCATGACCCGCTTCATGACCTCCACCGGGCAGGGCGATCCGGCCATGATTCCGGTGCGCAGGCTCGAATAGTCGAAGCGCTCGAAGAGGGGGTGGTCGAGGATGGCGATGAACATGGTGGGCACGCCGTACAGGGCCGTACACTTCTCCTGGTCCACGGCGGCCATGACATCAAGGGGCACGTAATCTTCCAGGATGACCATGGTCACCCCGTGGTTGACGCAGGCCAGCACGCCGAGCACGCAGCCGAAGCAGTGGAAGAGCGGCACGGGCAGGCAGAGCCGCTCGCCGGGCGTGAACGCCTGGTTCTTGCCGATCCAGTAGCCGTTGTTGGCGATGTTGTTGTGGGTCAGCTGCACGCCCTTGGGAAAGCCGGTGGTGCCCGAGGTGTACTGCATGTTGACCACGTCGTGGGGGTCGAGCTGGGCCTGCCGGGCGCGGTACTGCTCCTCGCTGACCATGGCGGCCATGGCCTGCAGCTCGGGAATGGAGTACATGCCCCGGTGCTTTTCGTGGCCGAGGAAGAAGAGCCGTTTGAGTTTGGGGTACTTGTTGGTGCGCAGTTGGCCGCGCTCCTGGGTCTTGAGTTCCGGTATCAGCTCATTGACCGTGTCCAAGTAGTCGTGGTCGCGGTAGTTGCCGATGATGAAAAGGTTTTCGGTCTCTGAGTGTTCGAGCAGGTATTTGAACTCGTGGGAGCGGTAGTGGGTGTTGACCGTGAGCAGGATGGCCCCGATCTTGGCCGTGGCGAACTGGAGCGCCACCCAGTAGGGCACGTTGTTGGCCCACACGGCCACTTTTTCGCCCCTTTGCACGCCAAGGCCCATGAGCCCCTTGGCCAGGGTGTCCACCAGCGCGCCGAACTCGCGATAGGTCAGGCGGAAATCGCGGTCCACGTAGACCACGGCCTCGGTGTCCGGGTATTTGGCGATGGCCTCGTCCAGCAGGTCGCCCAGGGTGATGTCTCGAATGGCTGCCATGGATAACCGCCTATTCGGGGAAGTAGAGGACTGCGTAGATTTCGGCCTTCGCGTCCCCTGCGCAGGCTACGTTGTGGGGCACCACGGAGTTGAAGTACACGGAGTCGCCGGGCGAGAGGAGGGACTCCTCCTGGCCATAGCGGATGCGCACCTGGCCGGAGTGGACCACGATGAATTCCTCGCCCTCGTGGGAGGAGAGGGTGTCGTCCAGGCCCGACTTGGGCAGCATCTCGATGAAGAAGGGCTCCATGTGGCGGTCGGTCTTGCCCCGGCCCAGGGAGTGGAAGACCATGCCCGGCTCCTTGCCGTCTGGGTGCATGGTCAGCTCCTCCTCGCGCTCGGCCAGCCGGACGATGAGCGGATCGCTTGAGACCAGATCGTCGAGGAAGGTGCCAAGGCGCACGCCCAGGGCGCGGGCCAGCTTCACCAGCGGCCGCAAGGACGGGTACATGTCGCTCTGTTCCACGGCGAGGATGAAGTCCTCGGTCAGGCCCGTGCGCTCGGCCAGGTCGCTGATGCTCAGCTTCTGTCGCTCCCTGTATGACTGAATCCTGGTGCCAATGCTGCTCATGAAAAGTGCTCCTTGCGTGTCTTGGGCCTTGCGGCCCGGATACTCACTGAAATGGACCGCGATCCGGGATGACTCTTTGTCGCCCCTGCGTGTACCCGAAACCGGGGCGGTTGTCACCACGCGGGAAAAAAGCCCAGGTCCGGCGGGTGCATTGCCTTCGTTTCCCGCGCGGTGTATGGTCGGCAGGCAATGCCCGCGGGCTTGCCTCGCGGCCAATCAGGCGTGTATGCGCCAAGGCCGGGCGGCGGGCGATCAGCATCGCGCAGAGTCCGGCGCCCGGCGCGGACCGTGATCAAACCTAGGATGAATCGAGCAGGAGGAGGCGCTTTGGCCGAGTATTATATGCCCCGTCAGGGGAGTTCATATTTCGAGAATATCGTCACCTGGATTAAGACCGGCAAGCGGTTCCGGCCCAGGTTTCCCCGGGCGGTCCAGTTTCAGACCCTTTCGACCTGCAACGCCAAGTGCGTGTTCTGCTGCCACTCAAGCGAGCCCAAGGCCATTCCCCATGGGCGCATGGACGATGGCCTGATCAGGAAAATCGTCAAGGAATGCGGCCGCAGCGGTGTGGGCCGGGTGAGCCCCTACATGACCAACGAGCCGCTCATGGACAAGCGGATGCCGGGAATCCTTCGCGACATCAAGAGGTATTCCATCCTGCCGGTCAAGACGCGGATCACCACCAACGCCAGCCTGCTGACGCCGGAGATCGGCGAGGCGCTCATCAACGCCAAGCTGACCCAGATATGGATCAGCGTGAACGGATACAGCGAGGAAACCTACCGCCAGTCCATGTCCCTTGATTTCGCGAGGACCATGGAGAACATAGACGGTTTCCTGGCCTTGAAGCGGAAGCTGGGAACCATGTTCCCAAAGGTCAACATCTCGACCCTGCGCACGCGGCTGGTGGAGCACGAGCTGGAGGGCGCGCAGGAATATTGGGACCAGCGGGACGTGACGTTTCACATCCACGCCGTGGACAACCGCGTCGGGGAGGAGACCTTTGATTCCGTCTGTGTCGAGACGGCGGGGAGGAAGAAGAAGCGCCACTGCGGCCTCTTTCTCAAGCAGGCGTACATTGTTGAGAACGGCGACATGATCATCTGTTGCCACGACTGGAAGCAGTCGGTGGTCGTTGGCAACATCGCCAACAGCTCCATCAGGGAAGTGTGGAATTCCGAAAGGTTCATGAAGCTGATCTACGAGTATTTCGAGGGCAACTTCGAGAACCTGGAGATATGCCGCAAGTGCGGCTGCTAGCGCGCAGCATGACGCGTGTGGGCGATCGGCCGGGTGGCCGTTCGACGCGGGAAGGGAACAGGCGTTGAGTCATTGGCAACCAACTGGGGGCAGCAGATGACGGCAGACGAGAGGGCTACCGGGGGCAAGGTGTCGCAGGACACGGCCATGCCGGAGGTGGAGATTCCCGATTCCGTGCAGCGGCACCGGATATCCGGGGTGTTTTCGAGCCAGAGCGTGGTCAAGGTGGGCACCGGCACCACCTCGCGCAAGGTCATCCAGAAGGCATACTGGTACGCCGAGGAGGCCGATCCCGACGAGAAGGGCACAGTCTTGGTCATGGTCCGGCCCCTGAACAAGAACAACGTGCCCTCCGGGCAGGCCGAGGCCGTACCCAGGGTCGACTTCCTGGAGCGGTACAACCCGGAGCTTGAGTACTACCAGAAGGAAGTCTACCCCCGGATGAAGGAGCTCAACACCACCCTCAAGCGCGCCGAGGCGCAGCGCGAGCAGGGTGCGCTCTATTCCGCCCAGTTCGAGTACGAGGCCGCCCTGAACGTGGACGAGGAGAATGTGCGCGCCAATTTCGGCCTGGGGCTGACCTACATGGAGCGAGGCGACGCGAGCAAGGCGGGCGACATATTCAAGCGCGTGGTATCCCTTGAGGCGGCCTTTGCCCCGGAGCACAAGCACCTCTTCAACGAGTTCGGCATCAACCTGCGCAAGTCCAAGCTGCTTGACCAGGCCGTGGAATATTACGAGCGCGCCCTGGAGCTGACGGACAACGATGAGAACCTCCACTACAATATCGCCCGCGCCTATTTCGAGCGCGGCGACAGGGACCAGTGTCTGGCCAGTCTGCGCCGGGCGCTGGAGCTCAACCCCCGCTTCGAGGAGGCCCAGAAGTTTCTGGTCTATGTCGAGAAGGAGGGCGGCGGGCAGGTGCTTGGCGTGTGAGGCTTTGCCCTTGGTCTGTCCCGGACAATTCCCGCCCGCAGAAAAAGTCACGGCCGCCTTCCCTTGAGGAAGTCGGCCGTCCGTTCGTGGGGCAGGGCTGGCGTCAGACGTCCAGGCCCTGCTTCTTGTACTCGTTGAGCTTGTTGCGCAGGGTGCGCACCGAGATGCCCAGCAGTTCGGCGGCACGGGTGCGGTTGCCCGTGGTTTCTTCCAGGCTCATGAGAATCAGGCGCTTCTCCATCTCGTGCAGGGGCATGACCGAGAGGGCCTCGTCCATCGATGTGGGCGGCGGGGCCTGGCTGGCCGCCTGCTGCTCTGCGCTCACCGAGGCGAGATCGTCGGGCGTCCACTGCTCGTCGCCCATGAGGAAGTGGCGGGTCTGGATCGGTCCGGCCCCGGCCAGGAGCACGGCGCGTTCCATGAGGTTCTGCAACTCGCGCACGTTGCCGGGCCAGTCGTAGGCCATGAGCCATTTCTTGGCGTTTTCGGTGAAGGCGAGCTGGCCCAGGCCGTAGGCGGCGCTGAACTTGTTGGTGAAGAACTCGGCCAGCAGGTGGACATCGTCGCCGCGCTCCCTGGGGGCGGGCAGCTTGAGCGGGATGACGTTGAGCCGGTAGAAGAGATCCTGGCGGAACTTGCCGTCGTTCACCGCAGCCTCGATGTCGCGGTTGGTGGTGGCCAGTACGCGCACGTCCACGCTGACCGTTTCCACGCCGCCCACCCGGTCGAACTCGGATTCCTGGAGCACGCGCAGCAGCTTGGCCTGCAGGCCTGGGTCCATCTCGGTGATTTCGTCAAGCAGGATGGTGCCGCCGTGGGCCAGCTCGAACTTGCCGGGCTTGCGGCTGATGGCCCCGGTGAAGGCACCCTTTTCGTGGCCGAAAAGCTCGGATTCCAGCAGGTGCTCGGGCAGGGCCGCGCAGTTGATGGCCACGAAAGGCTTGTCCGTGCGATCCGAGTTGTGGTGCAGGTAGCGGGCGAACATTTCCTTGCCGGTGCCGGATTCGCCGGCGATGAGCACCGTGGCCTTGGACCGGGCCACCTGCCGGGCCAGGGCGAGCACGCGCAGCACAGCCTCGTGGCGGCCGATGATGTGAAACTTGCCGGGACCGGCCGGGGCGGCGGGGGTGCGTTGCGGCTGGGTGGGTTCGGGCTGCGGCGGCGCAGCGGATTCTGCCGGGAGCACCAGCTTGATCTTGTCCCAGGCCAGGGGCTCCACCCAGTAGTCGCGCGCGCCCATGGAGAGGAAGCGGGTGGCCTCCTCGGCGTTGCCGCTTGGGGTGAAGATGATCACCGGCGGGAATCCGTCCGTGTCGCGGGCCTGATCGAGCAGGGCCCGGGCGTCGAACCCCTGCATGGCCGGGCGGCAGAAGACGAGGCAGGGGTGTGATTTCTTGATGAAGCCCAGGGCTCCGGTCAGGTTGTCGGCCAGCCCGGCCTGGAGCCCTGCCGCCTTGAGGGTGGGGAAGACGGCGGCAACGGACTGCGGTTCCGCGATGAAGAGCACGGTTCTGGCTGACATGATCCTGTCTATTAACGGGAAGTTGAATTGTTTACAAGTGCTTCCCCGTCCAGTCCTGCTTCACGCGCAGCCGGTGTCGGGTCAACCCGGATATTTGTCCATGAACAGTCGCTCGGCCGCGGCGTCGCCGATGACGTAGAGGGAGTCGGCCTTGTCCAGGGGTCGGGTCGGGTCCGGGTTGACCTCCAGGGTGTCGCCGTGGGCCACGGCGATGACGCTGCATCCGGTCTCATGGCGCAGACCGCTGTCCATGAGAGTGGTGCCTGCCAGGGAGGAGTGGACCTTGACCCGGAAGATGTTCAGCCCCTCGGTCAGGGTGAGCACCTTGCCCGGGCTGAGGAGGTTGATGATGGTGTTGGCCGTGATGGTGGCGTAGGACATGACCAGATCGGCCCCGGCCTTGTGCAGGACGCTGATGTTGCGGTCCAGGGTGGCCCGGCTGACGATCTGGATGTCCGGGCGCAACCGGCGGCAGTAGATGGTCAGGTAGATGTTGAGGTCGTCGTTGTGGGTGGTGACGAAGACCGAGGGGGCGTTAGTGATGCCCGCCGCCTCCAGGGTCTCCAGGTCCGAGGCGCTGCCGTGGACGTAGTGGTTCTGGTCGCGGATGAGCTTGGGGTTCTTCTCCACGATGCGGTAGTCCACACCCTGGTCGGCCAGGGTCTGGGCCGTGGCCCGGCCAACTCGGCCGCCGCCGAGCACCAGCACCGGGGCCGTGACCGCGGATGTCGGCCCGGCAAAGGTGTCAAAGGCGTCGAGCTGCGCCCTGGTTCCGGCCAGGACCAGGATGGATTTGGGGCCGATGACCGTTTCCGGGCGCGGGGCTTCGACCCGGCCGCGCTCCCACAGGCCCACGATGTTCATGCCCGTGATGTCGCGCAGGCCGCAGTCGCGGATGGTGCGGCCCACCAGCGGGGTGTCCTGGGCCGGTGCCTCGGCCAGCAGCAGTTCGTGGACGCTGCCGATGACGTTGCTGCGGGTGCCTGCGCCCAGGTTGCGCCGGGCCAGCATCTCGCCGAGCATGCGCATGAACTGAAAGACATGGCTGGCCCCAGCCAGGCTGAGGATGTCCACCGACTCCTGGGAATCCGCGTTGGCCACGATGGGCACATGTGGCGCGACCTCGCGGATGGTGAAGGCGGCGTTGGTGTTCTTCATGTCGTCGCTGAGGACCACCACCATGGCCGCCCGGTCGGCCCGCAGCCGCTTGTAGGTCTCCGGGTCGTCCGAGGGGCCGACCACGGGCTTGTACCCCTGGTCCAGCAGGTCGAGGGCGTGGTGCACGTCGTGGACGAGGATGCAGTGGTCGTAGTTGAACTGGTCAAGCCGCGCGGCCAGGTTCAGGGCCACGGGGTCGGCCCCCACGAGGATCAGGTGGCCCGACATGGTCTCGGGCAGTTCGCGGCGCACGCGCGACTTGGTCTGGGCTTCGAGAAAGGGGGCGTAGAAGAACTGGATGAAGGTGAAGGGCAGCATGACCAGCAAAAAGACGATGCCCGAGAGCAGCACCACCAGCGAGAACATCCTGCCCAGGTCCGTGGTGAAGGTGATGTCGCCGAACCCCAGGGTAGACATGACGGTCAGGGTCCAATAAAAGCCTGTCACCCATGAGAATTCCTGGCCCTCGCGCTCCATGAGCACATGGAAGAGCACGCTGTAGAGGGTGATGCACGCCAGCAGGAAGAGGAGGAACTTGACCAGGGCGCGCAGGTTGCGCTGGGCGCGCCTGTCGCGGACGAGATAGGTGATCTGCGCGGGAATGAATTTCATGGTGTGGTTCCGTGATGCGCCAGATGCGCCAGATGCGTCCGGTGCGGGGTCTGTGGCGGCCGTCAGTCGGCGACGGCCTCGGGGTTGATGAGGTGCCAGATGCCAGCCACGGCTTTCAGTTCCAGAACAAAGGCGATGCCCTTGCCCGGCTGGTTCAGGTCGCCCTCGTCCACGATGGCCCGCAGGATCGCTTGGGTCTTGTCCCTGGGCACGATGGTCAGGACGATGTCCTTTTCCGGCTCGATGGGGATGCCCCACAGCTTCTTGTTCTCGCGGATGCCGGTGCCGCGTCCGGGGATGATGGTTCCCCCCTCGGCCCCGGCAGCCTTGGAGGCGGTGATGACGATATCGCTGTTGCCCTTGTCCACCACGGTGACAATCAGGTCAAAGGGGATGTCCAGTTCCATGCCTAACTCCTTCTCTTTGCGTAAGTCACGATGATTCCCAGGGCCATGACCGACAGGATGGGGGCCAGGGCCACCAGCGCGATGAGGCCGAAGCCGTCCAGGATGGGGTCGCGCCCCTCCATGGCCGTGGCAATGCCCAGCGCCACGGCCAGGACAAAGGTCACGGTCATTGGCCCGGTGGCGACGCCGCCCGCGTCAAAGGCGATGGCGATGAAGGTCGGTTCGCAAAAGCGTATCATGACCAGGGCCACGAGATAGCCGGGGATGAGGATGTGATGGATGGGAACGCCGTAGATAATCTTGGCCATGCCCAGAGCCACGAACAGGGCCACGCCCAGAGACAGGGCGATGAGGATGACCTTGCCCTTGATGCTGCCCGAGGACGCCTTCTCCACCTGCTGGCTGAGGATGTGTACCGCGGGTTCGGCCACGGTGGCCACCAGCCCGAGGACGAACCCGATGGGAATCAGCGGCCAGGTGGAATCCATGGCGCCCAGGACCTCGCCCATGGCCGTGCCCACGGGCATGAACCCCACCTGCACCCCCTGCAGGAAGAGAATCAGCCCGCCCAGGCACAGGGCAAGCCCCTTGACCATGTTCAGCACGTAAGTCATGGGCAGCTTGAGGTAGCGCACCTGGAAATAGAGGAAAAAGAGCACCAGCGGGGTCAGCGCCTGGAGCACCTCGGCGACCACGTGGCCGAAGTCGAGAAAGTCGAGCAGGCCGGTCATCCGTAGAACATCCCCAGGAGCATGACGCCGATGACCGGGCCCACCGAGGCCAGCCCGACAAGGCCGAAGCCGTCGGAAAAGGACGAGCGCCCGCCCATGACCGCTACGGTGCCAAGGCCAAGCGCCAGGATGAAGGGCACGGTCACAGGCCCGGTGGTGACGCCGCCCGCGTCAAAGGCGATGGGCACGAAGTCGGCCGGGGTGATCAGCGACAGGGTGATGATGAGCAGGTAGCTGACCGCGTAGAGCCAGGCGATGGGCGCTCTGAAGACGATGCGCGCCATGGCCAGGACCACGAACAGGGCCACGCCCAGGGCCACGGTGAGGATGAGTACCTGCCTGTTGACCGCGCCGCCCGAGGCGAGGTCCACCTGATGGGCCAGCACGCGCACGTCCGGCTCGGCCACGGTCACGGCAAAGCCGAGGATGAAGGAGAAGAAGAGCAGAAAGCGTAGCGATCCGTGCTTGGGCAGCTCGCCGCCCACGGCCTCGCCCATGGGCAGGAGGCCGATCTTCACGCCCTGGAGAAAGAGGAACAGCCCGGCCAGGACCATGGCCGCGCCCACCAGGAAGCGGGCAAAGACCTCCCAGGGCAGGGAGACGAGGAACACCTGCAACAGGATGACCACCCCGGCGATGGGCAGCACCGCCAGCAGGACTTCCTTCAGGTTCTCGTTCATGCCTGTCTTCATCGGTTCCTTTGGTGGCAACGGTTCATGATCGGGTCGGCAGCCGACGAGGGTGGCCGACAACACCTTGTGATCGGAAGCTACCAGCCCCGGGTGTCGAATTCAAGACGGTCGCGCTCGGAAACCTTTCAGTGTCGGCCCGGCGTATTATCCTTCGGCCTTGGCCGCCTTCCGTGCCTTGCGCCACAGGTGGAAGCGGTCGGCATAGGCCGGGGCCTTCTGGAACAGGAACACCCCGATCATGGCCGTGATGATGACGTAGACGCCGCTGAACACGCGCAGCTGGGGCACGGCAAGGCTGGCGATGACGGCCGAGAATTCGCCGCGCTGGACCAGCGAGAGCCCGGCCCTGGCCGCGATCTTGGGTGTCAGCCCGGAGATGCGGCCGCCCAGGTAGCCGGTGAGCACCTTGCCGATCACGGCCCAGACCACGCACACCCCGAGCAGCAGCGGCATGGGCACGCCATCGCCGAACTGCACAGTGGTGCCGAACCAGAAGAAGAAGAAGGGCAGCATGATGTTGCGCAACGGGATGAAGAGCTGCTCCAGGTCGTGGGCCTTGCCCGTCTCAGAGAGCATGACCCCGGCCAGGAACGCGCCCAGGATTTCAGAGAGGCCCAGCCACAGTGCCAGCCCGGCATAGGCCAGGGCCAGCCCGGCCGCGAGCAGGGGGATGAAGTCTGTCTGGATGTGGCGGCCCATGAAGGTTCCCATCCGGCGGAAGCCGAAATAGGCGATGACCACGGCTCCGGCCACAAAGAGCACGATCTTGAGGGTGAGCAGCCCGGCAAACCCGGCGGTCATCTCGTCGCCCCCCATGGTGGCGGCGATGAAGGTGACCAGGAGCGGGGCTACCAGATCCTCGAAGATGAGCAGGCCGAGGATGAACTCCGACTCCGGGTTGGCCAGCCGCTTCTTTTCCTCCAGCAGCTTGACCGTGATGGACGAGCTGCTGGCGTAGGACACGGAGCCGATGATGAAGGAGGAGAGGATGTCGAGCCCCATGATCAGGCCAAAGCCCATGACCACGCCGAAGTTGAGGGCCACGTCGATGAGCCCGGCCGGCCAGATGCGCCGCCCCACGTCCATCATCCGTATGAGCGGGAATTCGAGCCCCACGATGAAGAAGAGGAAGACGATGCCGATCTCGGCGGCCACGTGGATCTGCTTGTTGTCGACGAAATACCCCGCCAGGACCACGCCAAGCAGGATGTAGATCAGCACCGAGGGAATCCTGATCTTGATGGAGGCCAGGGAGGCCCCGAAGAAGGTGATCAGTACGATCCCGGCCAGGAGGAGGAAGGGAAGACTGTCCATATCGCCTCGTTCAGTGGTGTTGCGCGCGGACAGGAGCCGCGCCCGGCTCGCTGGCCGCCATGCCCGAAGCCGCCGGAGGGCGGCCTATCGGCACAGGTCTTCGAGGGCCTTGACTTGTTCGCGCGAGCCGATGGCCATGAGCACATCGCCTTCGGTGATGACCTCGGTGATGTCCGGGCTGCCGATGATGGCGCCTCCCCGATCAATGCCGATGATGGTGGAGCCGGTCATCTTGCGGATCTGGGACTCGGCGATGGTCTTGCCCGTAAGCTGGCTCGCGGCCCCGACCTTGATCCACTCGATGCGCACCGACCTGAGCAGCAGGTCCATGCGGTCGTCGGCCACGGGCTGGTAGTCCACGCCGAGCAGGATGGCCCCGAGCTTGCGGGCCTCCTCGTCGCTGAACTTGACCGTGGCCAGGGGGTCGTCGTCCGGGTCGTCGAAATAGTAGATTTCCCGGTTGCCCGTCAGGTGAAGCAGGATCACGATGTGCTTCCCCCCCACGGTGGTCATGGAATATTTTTTCCCGATGCCGGGAAGATCCGTTGTCTTGACGTCCATGCTGACCTCCAGCGTCTTTGATACTCTAGAGAGTATGTACCCGCGAAAGTGCCGATTGTAAATGAAGATCGGCTGGTTCCGGCCTTGGTGCATCAGGCGAAGAAGCCGATTCCGCCCCTGTCCGTCGGCTTGGCTCAGCCCTCCGCCTTCTGCTGGATCTTGGCCCAGGTGTCGCGCAGGGTGGCCGTGCGGTTGAAGACGAGGCGCGAGCTGGGCACATGGTCGCGCGAGTCCGCGCAGTAGTAGCCGGTGCGCTCGAACTGGAAGTTGGTGCCCGGGGCCATGTGGGCCATGGCCGGTTCCACCATGCACTCGGGCAGCACGTCCAGGGAGTCGGGGTTGACGTGGTCCGTGAAGCTGCCGCCCTCTGCCACCGCGTTTGGATTGTCGCAGGTGAAGAGGGGGCCGTAGTTGCGTACCTCGGCAGCCAGCGCGTGGGCGGTCGAGACCCAGTGCAGGGTGCCCTTGATCTTGCGGCCGTCCTTGGACCAGCCGCCGCGCGTCTCGGGGTCATAGGTGGCGCGGACCTCGGTGATCCGCCCGTCTGCGTCGCGCGCAAAGCCGGTGCAGGTGACGTAGTAGGCGAAGCGCAGGCGCACCTCGCGGCCCGGGGCGAGGCGGAAGTATTTCTTGGGCGCGTCCTCCATGAAGTCGGCCCGCTCGATCCACAGCTCGCGGGTGAAGGGCACCACGCGCGTGCCCATGGACTCGTCCTCGGGGTGCAGCGGCATGGTGAATTCGTCTAGCCCGTCTTCGGGGTAGTTCTCGATGATCAGTTTCACCGGGTCCATGACCCCGAGGTAGCGCGGGGCGCGGTCGTTGAGGTCCTGGCGCACGCAGTGGTCCAGCAGGGCCTGTTCCACGGTGGAGTCTGCCTTGGCCACGCCGATGCGGTCGCAGAAATCGCGCAGGGAGTGGGGGGTGTAGCCGCGTCTGCGCAGGCCGCAGATGGTGGGCATGCGCGGGTCGTCCCAGCCCGAAACGAATCCCTCCTGCACCAGCTGGATGAGCTTGCGCTTGGAGAGCACGGTGCCGGTCAGGTTGAGCCGGGCGAACTCGTACTGGCGGGGCCGCTGGGTGAAGCCGGGCAGGGCGGCCAGTTCACCGTATGCGGCCGCGTTTTCGCCAAAAAGCTCGGGCATGGTCAGTCCCTGCATGAGCGTGTCCACGCACCAGTCGTACAGCGGGCGGTTGTTCTCGAACTCCAGGGTGCAGATGGAGTGGGTGATGCCCTCGATGGCGTCTGACAGGCCGTGGGTGAAGTCGTACATGGGGTAGATGCACCACGCATCGCCAGTGCGGTGGTGGTTGGCGCGCTTGATGCGGTACAGGGCCGGGTCGCGCAGGACCACGTTGGGCGCGGCCATGTCGATCTTGGCGCGCAGGACGCACGCGCCGTCGGCCAGCTCGCCGGCACGCATGGCCCGGAACAGGGCGAGGTTTTCCTCCACGCTGCGTCCGCGGTGGGGCGAGTCGGTGCCCGGCTCCTTGAGGGTGCCCCGGTTGGCGCGGATCTCGTCGGCGCTCTGGTGGTCCACATAGGCCCTGCCCATCTTGATGAACAGCTCGGCGATCAGGTAGAGCTTCTCGAAATAGTCCGAGGCGTAGAAGTTGGCGTCCCACTCGAAGCCGAGCCAGCGCACGTCTTCCTTGATGGACTCCACATACTCCACGTCCTCCTTGACCGGATTGGTGTCGTCAAAGCGCAGGTTGCAGCACCCCTGGTAGTCGCGCGCGATGCCGAAGTTGAGGCAGATGGACTTGGCGTGGCCGATGTGCAGGTAGCCGTTTGGCTCGGGGGGAAAGCGGGTGTGGACCCGGCCCCCGTAGGTGTCGGCCTCGTTGTCCTTGTCGATGATGGTGCGGATGAAGTCCTTGCCTCTTTCCGGGGCGTCGGGCGTGCTGCTCATGTGTCGTGTCCTTATTGTCATATGGGGCCTGTCATATGGGGCTGCCATATGCGGGCTGCCATGGGGGGGCGTGGTCGCCGTGCCCTGTCTTTGTCGATTTGCCGGACGCGGCCCTGATGGGAAATGATAATCGCGCCGGGTCATCGAATTACGGGAAAACCGCTGGTCGGTCAATGTGCGCCTTGCGTTTCGGCCTTTGCGGCCCTTGCCCCACGGGCGGGAAAGGGGCACCATGGGGCCTCACGCAAACCCGGGAGATTGCCATGACCCTTTTTACCGTCGATGCCGATGCCTGCGCCCGCGACGGCCTGTGCGCGGCCGTGTGCCCGGCCGGGTGCATCGAGTTCGCGCCGGGCGAGCTGCCCGTGCCCCACGACAAGAAGCACGCCTACTGCATCCAGTGCGGCCACTGCGTGGCTGTCTGTCCCCACGGGGCGTTGCGCCTCGACCGCTTCGACTCCGGTCCGGTCCCCCTTGATCGGGCGCACCGGCCATCCCTTGAGCAGGTGGAGTGGCTGCTCACGGCGCGCCGCTCCATGCGCGCCTTCAGTCCCGAGCCGCCTGAGCGCGAGCTGGTGGCCAGGCTCCTCGACCTGACCGAGTACGCGCCTTCGGGCCACAACGCCCGGCCCGTGGAATGGGTGGTGGCTCCCACGCCCGAGGCCGTGCGCACCGTGGCCGTGGCCGTGGCCGAATGGATGCGCGGCGAGGTCACGCGGCAGACGCCCCTGGCCGCGGCCCTGCATCTGTCCGGGGTGGTGGCCGCCTTTGACGCGGGCGTGGACATGATCTGCCGGGGCGCGCCCATGCTGGCCGTGGCCCATACCCCGAGGCAAGGCATCACCCCGGCCGAGGACGGGGTGATCGCGGTGACGTATCTGGAGTTGGCGGCCGCCGGAGCCGGGCTCGGGGCCTGCTGGTGCGGGTATCTCTGCGCGGCGGCGAGGCATGACCCGCGCACAGTGCGCGCCCTAGGGCTGGACGATGACCGCGCGGTGCGCGGCGCGCTCATGCTCGGCCGCCCGGCCCGGCGCTACACGGCCGCGCCGCCCAGGCCGCAGGCCCGGGTGGGCTGGCTGTGATCGTCGCCCGGCCCAGGTGCCCGGGCGCTACGCCTGAGCTTGGGCCGACCGTTGGCAGTACTTGAGGAATTTCTGCGCCTCGATGAACTCGGGGTTGAGGCTCAAGGCCTGCTCCAGGCTGCGCACGCACTGGTCGCTCATGCCCTTTTCGAAGTAGACCCGGGCGAGGTTGAAGTAGACGTTCTCGTCGTCCTCCACGATCTCAAGGGACTTGTTGTAGTAGCGGATGGACTCGTCGTAGTGGCCGTTCTTGCGCAGCGAGATGCCGAACTGGTTGAACTTCTGCCTGTGCTCGTGGGTGAAGGCTTCGTCCAGGCCCAGGAGGGTGTCGAGGACCTTCTTGAGTTTGTCGAAGTCCTTGGTCTCGGAGTAGACCTCGCCCAGGCCGTAGTTGGCGTCCACGTTTTTGTCGTCGATCATCAGGGCCTTGATGAACTGTCGCTCGGCCTCGTCGAGATTGCCCGAGGCAAACGCCTCGTTGCCCATCTGCATCTTGCGGCTCAGGGTGTTGAGCGCCGGGACGGTGTGGATGCGGTAGTAATTGGGTTCGGGCGTGTACTGCCTGAGGAAGTCGATTTCGCCGAGCATGCTCCTGACGCCCGAGGGCACATGGTGCACGTTCAGCGGCTGGACCTCGAACTCGGCAGGCGAGAGTTGGCGCGCGTACCAGTAGGTCACGTTCTGGTGTTTGCTCTGGGTGCCACCGGAGCCGATGTCGGCCTCCAGCGACAGGGAGTAGACGCCCAGTATCTGAGGGTAGTCATTCACGTTCAGTCTCCGTCTGTCCGCTTCGCACCCGGCCGCCATCCCCGGGTTCGGCAGTGTTACGTGGCAATCTGGAGTCGAAGCGAAAACATATTCCAGGGCGCAAGAAAAAGCAATAACTCTTCTTGTTTTTGCGGGCGCGCACAGGCGGAACCCCTAGCGGGTATTGGCAATGTGCACGCTGACAGGCTGCTGAGAACGGTTCGAGTGCTGGGCGCGAAAAAAAGGCAAGGCCGACGCGTATGTGCAATACGCGAGGGTTTGCCTTTTTTGAAGCAACGACGCAATCGGGCCTTTCTCAACAGCCAGAGGAAGGCCCCTGGCGGGGCCTTCCGTGTGGTGGTGAGGAGCGGGCTGTCGGCCTAGTCGCAGGGCCGCCAGGGCTCGTTGAGCTTGCGGTCCGATCCGGTCAGGGCGATGGAGTTGGGCAGCATGGCCCCGATGATGGGGGTGAAGGGGTGGTAGTGGTAGGTCACGGCCACCTCGACCAGGCCGCAGGGGTTGCCCGCGTCGTCGGCCATGCCGTCGCCCGAGCCCGAGACATCGGGCCAGGAGCGGACGGTGATTTCGGTGCCGCCGCTGTCCAGGTGATCGAGCCACACCCCGGTGGCTTCCATGATTCGGTTCAGGCGGTCGCCCTGTTCCTCGCCCTGGCCGGTGGCGGCGAAGCGGGAGCCGCTCTGGGCTGCCTTCTGGATGGTCAGCCAGGAGTAGAACATGGTCCCCGCCTCGATGGTGACCATGACCATGGCCAGCAAAAAAGGCAGGATCAGGGCGAACTCCATGGTGGTCATGCCCCGGCGGCGGTTGGTCTTGAGGTGTCGCATAGGTTCCTCCCTAGTTCAGGAGCCGCCAGCCCAGCTGCTTGCCGATCTTCTTGAAGACATCCGGGATGTCGTAGACCGACGGGGCGTCAAAGTAGTGGTCGTCCGTGCCCGGCTTGCTGGAGGCGATCTGCTTCATGAGCGCCCGATCCACGTTGTCCGAGGCGCCAAAGCGGATGGCGAAGATCTCGATGCCTTCGTCCTTGGCCAGCTGGGCCTCGGTCAGCATGTCCTGGTTGAGCACGCCGCCGTCATTGCAGTGGGCGGTGTCCAAGCCCATGCCGTAGTAGGCGTTGGTCCAGTAGTTGTTGGGCCGATATGTGGCCCGGTAGGAGCCGCCGCACTCGCCGTCCTCGGTGTCGCCGTCGGTGAGCACGATCATGATCTTGCGGAAGTCCTTTCTGTCTCCGGCCTGGGTGTAGGGGGCCTCGGGGGTGAGCATGTGCCGCGCCCACTTGATGCCCTCGGAGATGATCGTGCCCGAGGCGCTGCCCAGGGCGGTCTGGGAGTTGATGCCCTCGATGACCGCGTCCTTGTCCGTGCTCAAGGGGCGAGACTCCGGGATGCTGGAGCAGGTGTCGAGATCGATGCGGTCGCGGTAGTAGGAGGACAGGGACCAGTACATGTCCATGAAATCCTGGTGGATGCCGGTGTTGACCGAGCCGTCGGCGTTGCGGCAGCCCGCTTCGAGACCGTCCACGTCCCCGCCGAGGCGCACCTTGCCGCGAAAGGCCACCAGGCCCACCTTGGTATCAGGCTGCTGGCCGTCGGGGATGAGCAGGTCGGTCAGGCCGATGGACGCCTCCTTGACCAGATTGATGGGCGTGCCCTTCATGGAGCCGGAGTTGTCGACGACAAAGACCACTTCGAGCTTGTTGAACCCGGCGGCGGCCCGGGCTTCCACCCACGGGTCCGTGAGCTTGAGAAAGCCCATGATCAGCAGGGGCGCCTTGGCCCTGGCCTCGACCACCACGCTGCGCACCTCGCTTCCCGGGGTCACGCTGTCGATGACCGCGTCGGGAATGTTGGTGTGGACCATGGCCGTGGCCGCCTGCTGCACGATGCCCTTGGACAGGTCCGGGTCATAGGGCAGTTCAAGGCTTCCGGCCAGCGCGCCCGCGTCCACCGCGGCCTGGAGCCGGGTGTGGGTCAGGTACATGTTGCCCATGTCCACGGCCAGTCCTGCCACGGCCAGCAGCACCGGCAGCAGCAGGGCGATGAAGGCACTGGTTGCACCGCTCTCGGAGCGCCAGCCAGACTGTTGAAAAACGCCCGATTGCTGCCTTGCTTCAAAAAGATCAAATCCTCGCGTGCAGGAAGTACCCATCGGTCTTGCCCTTTTATCGCGCCTTGCACTCGAACCTTTTTGAACCGCCTGGGATGATGACCAGTTGAACACCCGGCTAAGGCAGCGGCATCGTTGTCTGGGCCACCAGCGTGAGGGCCGAGCCGCAGTTGAGCAGTTCGACGGCGTTCTTGAGGAACGGTTGATAGGCATAGGAAACCTCGACGGTGACAGTGTTGGCGGCGGCGTTGGCGGTGACGGCCGTGTTCACGGCCTCGCTCTTCAGCCCTTGGGTCACGGCCTGGACCAGGGCCTCGATGTCCGAGGCCGAGCCGTCCATGAGGGCCATGCGCGCGCCCTCGCGGCTGGCCTGGACCACATTGGAATAGGCGTGCATGGCCCCGGCCCCCTCGATGAGCAGGAAGAGCAGCAGCGCCATGGCCGGCAGCATCAGCGCGAACTCAACGGCAGCCAGCCCCCGGCGTGAATCGTCCCACTTCCTCATTGCGTCTCTCCTTGAAAGGCTCGTGATCGCTCCGGCTCGGGCCGGATGTCTTTCTCATAAGCAATGGCTGTGCCAGCAGGGGAAACACGACTGACGACACCCAGTATCTATCCTAATTTGCAGGAAGATATTGGAACCGTGTGCTTGGCTGGCTCGGACTTGGAGCGTCTGTTCAAACGCTGCCATCCATTTTTCATGGATTTGTGCGGCGGGGCAGTGTACCCTTGTGGCACAGGCAGAATGAAGGGAGGGCACATGGCGGAGCGGATACTGGTCGTGGACGACGACCGCGCGTTTCAGGGGATGCTGGTGGAGGCCCTGATGGAGAAGGGGTACGCGGTGGACACCGCGTCCACGGCCGAGGAGGGCATCCGCAAGGCGGCTGCCGTGGGGCCGGACCTGATCCTGCACGACATCAAGCTGCCGGGCATGTCCGGGCTCGATGCCCTGCCGCATCTGGCCCAGGCCGCGCCCGGGGTGGATGTCATCGTCATGACCGGGTATGCATCCAAGGATTCCGGCGTGTTGGCCATGCAGCGCGGGGCCTATGACTATTTCACCAAGCCCTTTTCCCTGGTGGAGATGGAGGTGGTGGTGCGCCGCGCCCTGGAGAAGCGGCGGCTCCAGCAGGAGCTGGTCGAGCTCAGGCGGCGCGACAAGGCGAGCCCGCTCCACACCATCATCGGCCAGTCCGCGCCCATGCGCGCCCTCAAGGAGCGTGTCGCCCGGGTGGCCGGGCTTGATGCAGATGTATTGATCATGGGCGAGACCGGCACGGGCAAGGAGCTGGTCTCGGACACCATCCACGCCCTGAGCAGCCGGTCCAGGGGGCCGTTCGTCAAGCTCAACTGCGCGGCCATTCCCGAGAATCTCATCGAAAGCGAGCTGTTCGGCCACGAAAAGGGGGCTTTTACCGGGGCCACCTCGGCCAAGGCGGGCAAGTTCGAGCAGGCCCGGACCGGCTCCATCCTGCTGGACGAGATCGGCGACATGCCGCTCAATCTCCAGCCCAAGCTGCTGCGCGCCGTGGAGCAGAAACAGGCCGAGCGGTTGGGCGGGGCCAAGCCCGTGACCTTTGATGTGCGCATCATCGCGGCCACCAACCAGGAGCTGGAGCGGCGCGTGGAGAGCGGGGCGTTTCGCAGCGATCTCTATTACCGGCTCAATGTGGCCACCCTGGTCCTGCCGCCGCTGCGCCAGCGCAAGGACGACCTGCCGCTTTTGGCCGAGTTCTTTCTCGACCGGGCCAACCGGCGGCTGGGCACGGACATCACCGCCATCTCCCAGCAGGCCATGGAGATATTCTTTAACTACGACTGGCCGGGCAATGTCCGCCAGTTTGCCAACGCCGTGGAGCGGGCGGCCATCTTCTGCACATCCACCGTGATCGTTCCAGCCGATGTGGATCAGGCATTCTCCAACAGGCGGCCCGCCGGAACCTGCGACCCGTGCCCGGACCCGCCATTCGGGAAGGTCCCAAGCGCGATCCCGGCCGCCGTGCCCACTGCGATCCCGGCCACTGCGATCCCGGCCACTGGGGACGCGCTGCCGCTGCGCCAAGCCCTGATCCGCTACGAGCGGGAACGCATCGAGGCCGCCCTGGTCCACGCCCGGGGCGTGCAGACCGATGCCGCCGAAAGCCTGGGCATTTCACCCAGAAATCTCTGGAACAAGATCCAGAAACACGGAATCGATCCGACCGCCTTCAAGGGATAGCGCGGGTTTTCAGGGCCCGCCTGCCACGCTTCCGGCACTTTCCCGCCCGGGCACCCTAATGCCCATCCATCCACGAGACACGCCCCGCCCACCCTCTGTGCGGGGCGAATCCATTATTCGTGTACTCATGCAACCGCTTGATGTTCTGGGGTTTATCGGACCCACCCACCTGCTGTCACCGGAGGCTTCACTCCATTGATTGTGTATTCAAGTCCGTTCGCAAGAGGGGCTTGTCAGGCATGTTTTGGGGTTCAGGAAAAATAAAAACTTATTAAAACAGTATGTTGTATGGCAATTGCGCGGCCGTGATCGGTTGTGGCACGGCGGTTGCTTTCTTCGGGGCGTGGCTGGTGCGAATCATCGCAAGACGAATTTACAGGCCCTGCCGGGCCGATCACAAGCACAAGGAGAAAAGCAATGTCCAAGATCATGAACCTGATCATGAATGAAGAAGGCGCGACCGCTCTTGAATACGGTCTGCTCGCAGCCCTGATCGCCACGGCCATCGTTGGCGCAGTCACCACCCTGGGCGGCGTCGTGTCCACCACCTTCAGCTCCATCGCTACGAGCATGCAGGCGGCCACCGCCACCGCTCCGTAAGCAGGAGCACCACAGGCAATCCGTACAACGGAAGCAGCCAGAGCAGCCGGACCGGGGCTTGCGGGAAAGCAGCCCGCCAGCCCCGGTCCCGTCGTCCGAGGGGAAAACGGACGACGGGGCAAGGCCTCTGCGCATCGGGGGAACCATGGATCATTTCATCGCCAGCGTGCTCGCGGCGGCGCTTATCGTCGCCACCATCACCGACATCAGGAGCCAGCGCATCTACAACTGGCTGACCTTTCCGCTCATTCTGTCCGGGCTGGCCGCCCACACCCTGCACGCCGGGGTCGATGGCCTGCTGCTCGGCGCAGGCGGGTTCGCCCTGGGCCTCGGGGTGATGCTCGTGCCGTATTTCCTGGGCATGATGGGCGCTGGCGACGTCAAGCTCATGGCCGGGGTGGGCGCGTGGCTCGGGGCTCAGGCCGCCTTCACCGCCTTCCTCTTCACCTGTCTTGCGGGCGGAATCTACGCCGTCATCGTCCTCGCCCGCCACTTCGACCAGTTCAAGGCCGTGCTGATCAACATCTGGGCCACCTTCCTCCTGGCCGTGTCCACCCGGCGCTTCGAGTACACCCCCGTGACCGAGGGCCAGGCCCTGCCGCGCCTGTGCTATGGCGTGGCCATCGCCGTGGGCACTGTGGCCGCCATGGTCGTCAACGTGACCCAGACCGGGTCAATCCTGGCCCGCTAGCAGGGGGAGAACGCCATGAGCAGATCAGCCCGCGCACTCATTCAGATCGGCATCGCCCTGATCCTGGCCCTGGGCACCGGGGTACTCATCTTCATGTGGACCAGCAGCGTGGCCCGGCAGCCCGTGGCCGCGCCCAAGGCCGTGACCGTGCCCGTGGTGGTGGCCGTGTCCGATCTGCGCCCCGGCGTGCGCCTGACGGCCGCCATGCTCGAAACGCGGGGCTTCACGCCGGATTCCATGCCTGCCGGGGCCTTTGGCTCGCCGGGCGATGTGGCCGGGCGTGTGCTCGGCGTGGCCGTGGGGGCCAACGAGGCCGTCACCGAGGCCAAGCTGGCCGACGCATCGGTGGTCGGCGGTGGCGTGAGCGCGCTCATCGAGCCGGGCAAGCGGGCCATGTCGGTCAAGGGCAACGCGGTCATGGGACTTTCCGGATTCGTCCGGCCCGGCGACCGCGTGGACGTCATCGTCTCGCTGGTCCAGGGACGCGGCAACAACGACGAGCCCGTGACCAAGCTGGTGCTGGAGCGGATCAAGGTGCTGGCCACCGGCACCCAGCTCCAGGCGTCCGACGCTGACGGGGCCGTGGCCTCGGTGGATGTCTACACCCTGGAGCTGACGCCCGAGGAGAGCGAGCGCTTGGCCCTGGCCGCCACCCAGGGAACCCTGAATTTTGCCCTGCGCAACGCGGCTGACGAGGAAAATGTCCTGACCGACGGCGTGACCGTCAACAAGGCCCTGGCCGCGCTGCGTCCGGCCCCCAAGCCCGCCCCGGCGCGGCGCAATCAGGTCGCGGTGGAGGTCATCACCGGCGGCGAAACCCGGACGCTGAAGTTCTAGGAGGCCGCCATGACCGCTCGCATTATCCGCATTCTCGCCTCGGTCCTGCTCCTGGCCGTATGCGCCGCCCCGGCCGCAGCCGCCGTGGAGATTCTCGACACCGAGGCCCCGGCGGTCATCAGCCTCGTGGTTTCCAAGTCCACCATCCTGAGCACGGCCGCGCCCGTGAGCCGCGTCTCGCTGGCCCAGCCCGAGACCGCCTCGGTGGTGGTCCTCTCGCCCACCCAGATATACATCACCGGAAAGCAGCTCGGCACCACCACCCTGACCCTGTGGTCCGGCGGCCGGGTCAGCGGCGTGTACGACCTGGTCATCACCCCGGACATAACCCGGCTCAAGAGGATGATCCACGAGATCCTGCCGCGCGAGCGCTTGGTGCGCGTTCTCTCTTCCGGCGAGTCCATTACCCTGTCCGGCTCGGTCTCCAACACCGGCGACCTGACCTCGGTCCTCTCCCTGGCCGAGGCCGAGGCCCCGGGCAAGGTGGTCAACCTCCTGCGCGTGGACGGCGTGCAGCAGGTCATGCTCGAAGTGCGCGTGGCCGAGATGAGCCGCACCGCTCTCAAGCGCATGGGCGTCAACCTGGCCGCCACCTTCAGCAATTTCACGGTCTATTCCTTCCTCAACAGCCTGACCAGCCTGGGCAATACCGGCTCCAGCATCATCGAGCTGACCGACAAGATCAACAGCGTGGTCCAGTACAACAGCGGCTCCACCAGCGTGGTCGGCATGCTCGACGCCCTCAAGGCCCACGGGTTGGCCCGGCTCCTGGCCGAGCCCAACCTGACCTGCGTTTCCGGCGAATCCGCCGCCTTCCTGGTGGGCGGTGAGATCCCCATTCCCAAGCCCGGGGCGCTGGGCACGGTCAGCATCGAGTTCAAGCCCTTTGGCGTGGGCCTCGAATTCACGCCCACGGTCCTCAGCTCCGGGTCCATCAACCTGCACGTCAGCCCCGAGGTGTCGGAACTCGACTACACCAACGCCCTGCGCTACCAGGGCTACGAGATCCCGGCCATCTCCACGCGCAAGGCGACCACCGTGGTCGATCTGGCCGATGGACAGAGCTTCGCCATCGCCGGGCTCATCAGCGAATCCCTCAAGGAAAACAACCACCGCTTCCCGGTGCTGGGCGACATCCCGGTGCTGGGCACGCTCTTTCGCAGCTCGGACTACCAGAAGAACAAGACCGAGCTGGTGATCATCGTCACCGCCCATCTGGTCAAGCCCCTGGACATGGCCCGCCAGACCCTGCCCGGCGACGGCTTCAAGGAACCCACGGACTACGAATTCTACATGCTCGGCCTGCTGGAAGGGCAGGGAACCGGCGCGGCCGCCGTTGCCGGGGCGCAGAAGCGCACCAACTCGGACACAGTGGTCCGGCCCACCTCGGGCTTTGACGGCGACTTCGGCCACGCCTGGCCGCGATAGGAGGCATCATGCGCAATATCCCAGTCTATTTGGCCATCATCGGCATCATGCTCCAGATGGGGTGCGGGGCCATGGTCCAGCACGAGGAGTCCACCGCGCCCTTTGGCAGTTCGGTACATCAGGCCGTGGCCCAGCAGATACTCAACCCCGGCGCCGGGACCGATGCGCCGGTGGTGGGCCTTGACGGCCGCTACGCCGCCGAGGTGGGGGCCGCCTATCAGGAAGGGCCGCGCACCGAGCCAAACAGCGGGCAGAGCGTGTCGGAAATCATCATCCAGGGCCGATGACGGTCCGGGGGGAGCCATGAGCAACAGGATCATGCCCGTCACGCTGGCCGTGACAGACCGCGAGGAGCGCAGGCGCATCGAGCGCATGGTGGCCGCCAGCTATCTGGTACGGCTGGCCGACCCGGACGCCGACGAGACCGGCGTGCTCGTGTACGAGCCGGGCGAGAGCGTGGACGAGGACCTGCCCCAGATCATCCAGGCCCTGGAATCGGGGCGGGTGGAGGATGTGTATCTGACCGGCCGGGCGGCTGGCTCTGATCTGCTCATCCGGGCCATGCGCAGCGGCATCCGCGAGTTTCTGTCCTTTCCGGTGGACGAGGAAGAGTTCCGGGCCGCGGTCATGCGCACGGTCATGCGCCGGGGCCGGGGCTGTGACACGGGCGAGGGCGGCCGCATCGTGACCGTGGCCGGGTGCAAGCCCGGGCTCGGCGGGTCCACCCTGGCCGCCAGCCTGGCCTGGTGCCTCAACCGCCGCGCCACGGGCCGGACCCTGCTCCTGGACCTGCGCCGCCCAATGGGCGAGATCCCGTTCTTTCTGGACCTCAAGCACGAGTACACCTGGGGCCACCTGATGGAGGACATCTCCCGCCTGGACGCCACCTACCTGCGCAGTGTGGTGGCCGAGCACGAATCCGGGCTGGCCGTGCTGCCCGGCCCGGACCACGGCGAGCGGCCCGACGAGGGCTCCCTGGGCATGATCCTTGAGCAGGCGCGGCAGGACTATGATTTCGTGGTCGTTGACTCGATCTGGCCCGCCGCCCACCTCGCGGGCGCGCTGCCCGCCGAGCTGGAGCGGGCCGACGACCTGTGCGTACCCCTGCACCTGACCCTGCCCTGCCTCGCCAGCGCGGCCCGGGTGCTGGAGAGCATCCGGCAGCACGGCCCGGGCATGGACGCCCGGCTGCGGCTGGCAGCCCTGCGCGTGCCCCGCGATGCGACCATCGGGGTCTCAGAGGCGGCCGAGGCCCTGGGCCGCGACATCGCCTGGATGGTGCCCGACGATTTCGCCTTGGCCCTGTCCGCCCTGAATCAGGGCACGCCCCTGGTGGCGGCCTTCCCCCGCTCGCCCGCGGCCCGGGCCATGGAGCGCATGGCCGCCGAGCTGGATCACCGCCCGGCCCTCAAGCCGCAGCGCGCCTCGTTCCTTGGCTCGCTCTTCGGCAGCCGGCGCGGCGTGGATTCGTCGAAGCCGGTGAAGGGGGCGGGCCAGACAAATGGTTCTGGCGTAGCGCCCAGGTCTGGGATGGCGCTCAATTCAGGCATGAAGGAGGTCACGTCATGAGTCTGGCAGCCCTGCTGGGCGGCAAGTCCGCCAGAGCGTCGAGTGGCACGGCGGCCAAGGGGTCGTCGCAGGCCGCGCCACGGCCCGCCGGTGCGGACATGGCCGACCATTATTTCGAGATCAAGACGCGCATCCATGACCGGCTCATCGACATGATCGATCTCTCGCTCCTTGACACCCTGAGCGAGACCGACATGCGCGCCGAGGTGGCCCGCGTGGCCGAGGGGCTGCTCTGGGAGGAGTTCCAGAACGCGCCCCTCAACCTGGCCGAGCGCAAGCGGATGCTGGCCGAGGTCCAGGACGAGGTCATCGGCCTGGGGCCGCTCGAACCCTACATCAAGGACCCCACGGTCAACGACATCCTGGTCAACGGCTACCGCCAGGTCTATGTGGAGCGGGCGGGCAAGCTGGAACTGACCCCGGCCCGGTTCAAGGATGACGACCACCTGCGCAAGATAATCGACCGCATCGTCTCCCTGGTGGGGCGGCGCATCGACGAGTCGCAGCCCCTGGTGGACGCGCGCCTCCTCGACGGCTCGCGCGTCAACGCGGTCATCCCGCCCCTGGCCATCGACGGCCCGTCGCTCTCCATCCGCAAGTTTTCCAAGGACCCGCTTGAGACGTCGGACCTCATCACCTTCGGCTCCCTGACCGAGGCCATGGCCGAGGTCATGGACGGCATCGTCAGGGCGCGGCTCAACGTGGTCATCTCCGGCGGCACCGGCTCGGGCAAGACCACGCTGCTCAACTGCCTGTCGCGCAGCATCCCCGAGGATGAGCGCATCGTCACCATCGAGGACGCGGCAGAGCTGCAGCTCAAGCAGGATCACGTGGTCCGGCTGGAGACGCGCCCGGCCAACATTGAAGGGCGCGGCGAGATCGGCCAGCGCGAGCTGGTCAAGAACTGCCTGCGCATGCGGCCCGACCGCATCATCGTGGGCGAGGTGCGCGCCGCAGAGGCCCTGGACATGCTCCAGGCCATGAACACCGGCCACGACGGCTCCCTGACCACGGTCCACGCCAACACCCCGCGCGACGCCCTGATGCGCCTTGAGACCATGGTCTCCATGGCCGGGCTCAACCTCGGGCCCCTGTCCATGAAGCGCTATATTTCCTCGGCCATCGACGTGATCATCCAGGCCACCCGGCTGGTGGACGGCACCAGAAAGGTGATCTCCATCCAGGAGGTCACGGGCATGGAGGGCGAGATGATCACCATGCAGGAAATCTTCGCCTATGAGCAGACCGGGGTCACGGCCGAGGGCAAGGTGGAGGGCTATTTCACCGCCCGGGGCATCCGCCCCAGGTTCGCAGCCAAGCTGGAGCGCATGGGCCGCCCGCTGTCGCGCGACATCTTCGAGGTTTCGCCTTCGGCCGGGGGTGGGGCCGGGTCCGGGAGGCGGTCATGACCGTGTCGCTGCTCATGGCCCTTGGCGGGGGAGTTGTCGTCTTTTTGCTGGCCACGGGCGTGGTCTCGCTGCTGCGCTCGGGCCGGGCTGCGGCCCGCGAGCGGGCGCAACGCCGGTTGCACCGCTTTGCCATGATCGGGGGCGAGGCCGCGAGCCTCGATCTGGTGCGCAGGCGTGTCGACATGAGCGCCATGCCCTGGTTCAACCGGCTGCTCGCCAACATGCGGCTGGCCGCCAACCTCAAGCGGACCATCGCCCAGGCCGATGCCCGGGGCACGGCGGGTGTGTACCTGCTCGCCTGCGGGCTGCTCGGCCTGCTCGGGGCCTATGCGGGCCTGGCGCTGGGCGACAGGCTGTGGGTGGGCATGGTCCTGGCCTGGTTTCTCGGCTCCATGCCGCTGTGGCACCTGCGCAGGCGCAAGGCCCGGCGCATGGGCCGCTTCCAGGCGCAGCTGCCCGAAGCGCTCGACCTCATGAGCCGCGCGCTCAAGTCCGGCCACACCTTTGGCGGGGCCATGCGCATGGTCTCGGCCGAGTTCGCGGACCCCATCGGCAGCGAGTTTGGCAAGACCATCGACGAGATCAACTACGGCCTGGATGTGGACCGCGCCCTGGCCAATCTCCAGGCCCGGGTGGACGTGGAAGACCTCAAGTTCTTCGTGGTCTCGGTCAACATCCAGCGCGAGACCGGCGGCAACCTGGCCGAGATCGTGGGCAACATTGCCCGGCTGGTGCGCGAGCGGTTCGTCCTCTTCGGCAAGGTCCGGGTGCTCTCGGCCGAGGGGCGCATCTCGGCGCTGCTGCTCTCGGCCCTGCCCTTTTTCATCGCGGGCGTGCTCTTTCTGATCAACCCGGACTACATCAGCCTGCTGTGGACCAACGAGCTGGGGCGCTCCATGGCCTGGGGCGCGGTGGCCTCCATGATCATCGGCATTGTCATCATGCGTCGCATGGTCAACATCAAAGTGTAGGGGCTGTTGAAAAATGCACGATTGCCGCGTTGCTCGGAAAGACCAAACCCTCGCGTACAGGAAGTACGCTTCGGCCTTGTTCTTTCCTCGCGCCTTGCACTCGCACATTTTTGAACAGCCCCCTTTCCTGTCGGTTGCAACTCTTAGCTAGGGACGGAGACCATGGACAGCGCGCTCATCCCCCTCATCCCCCTCATCGCGGCAGGGCTCGCCTTTGCCACCGTGCTGGTGGCCGGGCTGGGCGTGGTCGCCTACCTGGGCGGCGCGGGCCATGCGGCGCGGCTGCGCGAGCAGGTGGCCCCGGGCCGGTCGGCAGCGGCGGGCGGTGGAGCGCGCTCCCTGTCCGGCGACCTGCGCCGGGCTGTGCGGGGGCTCTTCGAGCAACTGGGTTCCAGGGTCGCGCCCCGGGATGTGGACGAGGCGGACCGGGTGCGCCGGGCTCTTGTCCAGGCCGGGTTGCGTTCGCCCGGCTCGGCCATCATCTTTCAGGGGACCAAGGTGGTCCTGGCCCTCGGTCTGTGCGGCCTGTTCCTGGGCGCGCGCTTTCTTGGACTGGTGGAGCTGTCCGTGGCCCTGACCTGCTTCGTGGCCGTGGGGCTGGCCACCCTGGGTGTCTACGGACCCGAGGTGTGGCTCAAGCGGCGCATCGCCGCGCGGCGGCTGGCCGTGGCCAACGAACTGCCCGACGCCCTGGACCTGCTGGTGGTCTGCGTGGAGTCCGGCATGGGGCTTGATCAGGCCCTGGACCGGGTCTGCCTTGAGACGCGCACCTCCGGCCCGGTCATCAGCGCGGAACTCAAGCTCCTGACCCTGGAGCTGCGGGCGGGCAAGGGGCGCGGCGACGCGCTCAGGGCGCTGTCCGCGCGGGTGGGGCTCGACGATTTGAACAGCCTGACCTCGCTGCTGGTCCAGGCGGATATTTTCGGCATCAGCGTCGGGCGCACCCTGCGGGTGTATTCGGACGCCATGCGCACCAAGCGGTCGCAGCGGGCCGAGGAGCGGGCGGCCAAGCTGCCCGTGCTGCTCCTGCTGCCGCTCATCGGATTCATACTGCCCGCGCTGTTCGTGGCCATCATGGGCCCGTCCGTCATCCTGTTCATCGACGTGTTCGCACGGATCGAGATGTGACGGACCGGGGTCAAAGATGATCACCACGCGGGCAAAAAGGAGACACGGCATGAAGAGTCACATCGTCATCATGGCGCTGCTGCTGGCCGGGCTGCTGCTCGGCGGATGCGCGGCGTCCAAGCGCGACCAGTCGTTCAAGGAGTTCGCCTACGGCGAGGAGGGGCCCATCACCCTGACCCCGGCCCAGCACGAGAAGGTGGCCGATGGCTACCTGCGCGGCGACAAGCCCGAGATGGCCTTCATGCACTACAACAAGGCCATCACCCTCGACCCGGACGCCCTGGCCGCGCGGGTCAAGAAGGCCGACCTGCTGGTGGCCAAGGGGCTCGATGAGCAGGCCCTGGCCGAATACCTCGAAGTGCTCTCGCGAGACGAAGACCACGCCGGGGCCAACGGTGCCGCCGGGGCGGTCTATTTCCGGGCCGGGCTGTATGACGAGGCGCGCACGCACCTGGAAAAGGCCGTGCGCCTCAATCCATTACTGTGGAAGGCCAACAGCTATCTTGGCATCCTCAACGACCGGGCCGGGAACCATGAGCGGGCCGCAGCCTACTACACGGCCGCCCTGGATCTGCACCAGGGCGAGGGCGCGGCCGAGATATTCAACAACCTCGGCGTGGTCCACATCGCCCGAGGGGAATACGATCTGGCCGTGGACGCGTTGCGCCGCGCCCTCAAGGCCGGTTCTGTCTCGGCCCGCACCTACAACAACCTGGGCCTGGCCCTGGTCCGGCTCGACAGGCTGGACGAGGCCCTGGAGTCCTTCAAGTATGCGGGCGGCGACGCCCGGGCCAACAACAACCTGGGCTATGTGCTGCTGACCGACGATCAGCCGGAAAAGGCCGTGCCCTATTTCGAGCGGGCCGTTGAGCTGGCCCCCAGCTACTATGTCATGGCCGCCGAGAATCTCAATCGTGCCAGGCTGGCCGCCCGGTTTCGGAAGTCGGCTGCCGCACGTTCCATGGATGGTTCCACCCCGAACCCGCTGCCCAAGGCGTCTTTCCCCGACGCCGGGCAGCCCCCCCACGGGCCTGCGGCAACACCCGCCGCCGCAGGCCCGTCTCTGCGGGGGGATGTGCGCACCATCGCGCATGCCCCTGCCAGTGCCAGCGGCACAGAGCACGGTCTCGGGGACGACATAAAGACCTACGGGCTGCATGTCAGCTCGTGGCAGGATCACGACGACGCCTTTGCCCACTGCGCCACGCTGCGCCAGAAGGGGTACGAGCCGTGGGTCAACCGGATCGATCTGGGCGACAAGGGCGTCTGGTTCCGCGTGCTGGTGGGGAGCTACGCTTCCGTGGCCGAGGCCCAGGCCGGTCGGCCAGAGGTGCTGACCGCCCTCACCCTTGAACGAGCCACGGTCTACGAGCGGGCGATTCCCTCGGCCCAAGGCGAGCGCCTGTGACCGGCCGGAAAGGGACGTGAAGCCGGGCATGATTCCCGGCGGCAATGAACGCAATGGGCGGGGCGGGCAGCGGCAGGTCGTGTCCGGTCCCGCCCTTTCCTTTTCCCGGGCGTTTCAGTATGTTCTGAAAAACAGGCGCATCCGGTCCGCAGGGACGGACAGCGCCGGAGGGCACGCCTTGGCAGCCGAGACCGGACGCCTCTACCGCGTCCTCGCCGTGGACCACGCCGAGGACATGCTTACCTTCTACCGCGACGTCCTGTGCTATGAGAGCGAGGAGCCGTCGGAGCTGGAGGCGCTCTTTGGCGACCATGTCCGGCTGCCGTCGCGCGAGGAGGTGGAGGCCGAGGCGCGCAGGCCGGTGCTGGAGGTGGTCCCCTGCCTGACGGCCGAGGCGGCCTGGCGCGAGGCCACTCGGGCCGTGGACCAGGGGCATCCCTTTTCCGTGGCCCTGATCGAAATGCACCTGGAGCCGGTGGGCGCGGCGCAGGTGCCGCCCCTGGCCGGGCTGCTGCTGGCCGAGCGCATCCGCGCCCTGGACCCGGACATGGAGATCGTCCTCCTCTCCTCGCGGGTTGATGTGCCCCTCAAGGAGATCAACAAGCGCGTCACCCCGCCCGAAAAGCTCCTCTACATCCAGAAGCCTTTCCGCTCGCCCGAGCTCAAGCAGGTGGCCATGTCCCTGTGTGCCAAGTGGGACGCAGAGAGCCGGCTGCGCGACCTCAACGAGACCCTGGCCAGCAAGGTGGAGGCGCGCACCTCGGAGCTCAACGCCGCCAACCGCAGGCTGCGCCTGGACATCTCCAAACGGGCCGTCGTGCTGCGCCAGCTTCGGGCCAGCGAGCAGCGCTACCGGCTGCTCTTTGAAAAAGACATCACCGCCAACGTGGCCGCTGACCGCGACGGCCAGATTCTCGACTGCAACATCGCCTTTGCCGCGCTCTTCGGGTTCGGCTCGCCTGCCGAGGCCCACGGGGTGAACATCCACGACCTCTGGGAGTCTATGGGCGCGGCCGAGTCCCTGCGCGATCTGCTGGGCGAGGAGGCGCGCCTGTCCAACCACGCGGTGGTGGTGCGGCACGGGGGCCTGGCCCGGCACCTGATCGTCAACTTCGACGCCGTGCGCGACGAGGAGGGCGAGACCCAGGAGCTGCGCGGCTCCATCTTCGACATCACCGAGTCAAAGCGACTGGAGGAGCAGCTGCGCCAGTCGCAGAAGATGGAGGCGCTGGGCACCCTGGCCGGAGGCATCGCCCACGACTTCAACAACATCCTGGGCGTCATCCTGGGCTATGCCGAGATCATCGAGAGCGCGGCCGAGCCCGGCTCGGGCCTTGAGCGGCGCATCAGCGAGGTCTCCCGGGCTGGCAGGCGCGCCCGCGATTTGGTCAACCAGATTCTCAATTTTTCTCGCCAGGGGCCGCAGGAGCGCCACCCAATTACCCTGGCTCCGCTGATCAAGGAGGCGCTCAAGCTGCTGCGCTCCAGCGTGCCCACCAACGTGGAGATCATCTCGCGCATCGAGACCGACCAGGACAGCGTGCTGGCCGACCCCACCCAGATGCACCAGATCATGCTCAACCTCTGCGGCAACGCGGCCCACGCCATGCGCGAGGGCGGCGGCACCCTGACTGTGACCCTGACCGACGGCCGCGAGGCCGACCCCGTGCGGCCGCCCGCCGAGCTGGGTCGCCCCGAGCGGTTCGTGCGCCTGAGCGTGGCCGACACCGGCCCGGGCATCGACCCTGAGGTGGTGGGCCGCATCTTCGACCCCTTCTTCACCACCAAGCCCCAGGGCGAGGGCACGGGCATGGGGCTGGCCATGGTCCACGGCATCGTCAGGCGCCACGACGGCCACCTGGAGCTTGAGAACGCCCCGGGCCGGGGCGTGGCCTTTCATGTCTTCCTGCCCCGGATATCCGTGGCCGAGCGGCCCGCTGCCGAGGCCACGGCCGAGCTGGTCTTCCGCGACGGCCGCATCCTGTTCGTGGACGACGAGAAGCCGCTCACGGACATCGGCCGTGAAATGCTCGAATCCTGCGGCTTCGAGGTGGTGGCGCGCACATCGAGCATCGAGGCCCTGGAAGCCTTCCGGCACCGGGCGGCCGACTTCGACCTGGTCATCACCGACCAGACCATGCCCAACATGACCGGCATGGAGCTGGCCCGCGAGATCCTCAAGATCCGGCCCGACATGCCCATCATCCTGTGCACCGGCTTCTCGGACGCGGTCTCCTACGACCGGCTGCGCGACATCGGTATCGGCGACTTCATCATGAAGCCCATCCTCAAGCACGACCTCATCGGCAGCATCAGCCGACTCCTCGTCAGAAAATAACGGGCCGCCCGCGTCGGCAAGGGAATCGCCCGCGTGGGCGGCCCTGTGCTTGCCGTTGCGCCGATGGGGCTGGGCGGCTTCCAAATCAAAAATAAGTTGACAAGGATTTTATCCTTTCGATAAAAAATACCCAGCAAGATTTTCAAAATGGAAGACAACAGCCCGGGAAGGACCATGGTGAAACACCTCCTCGATCCCCATGACAGGAAGCTGGTGGCGGCCCTGACCGCCGACGGGCAGCTCTCGCCTGGCAAGGTGGCCGAGGAAATGGGCGTGACCGCGCCCACGGTGCGCTCGCGCATGAAGAATTTGATCTCCGCCGGAGTGCTCAAGGTAGCCGGGCTGATCGACCCCATGAAGGCGCGCGGTCTGACCGTGGCTCTGGTGGGCATCTCCCTGCACAGTCACGAGCAGCTGGACGAGAAGCTGGCCCAGATCGGCTCCCTGCCGCGCGTCAACTGGTGCGCCGTGGTCACCGGCCGCTACGACATCATCGTGGAGATCGTCTGCTCCGAGGACATCGGTGACCTTTACGACTTCCTGGATCAGGACCTCTCCAAGGTGGGCGGGGTCAACTCCAGCGAGTCGTTCGTGGTCATGAAATCGCGGCGCAAGTGGCTCTTTCTGCCCGAGGCCGTGGTCAAGGAATTTAACGCATAACCCGCAGCAAAGCGGACGAATTTTTAACACCAAGGAGCCTGTCATGATCATCGGCATTCCCAAGGAAATCAAGACACTGGAAAATCGCGTCGCCATGACGCCGGGCGCGGTGGAAACCCTGGTGCGCCAGGGGCACACCCTGCTGGTGGAAGCAGGCGCGGGCCTTGGCAGCGGCCTGAGCGACGAGGAATACGTCGGCGCCGGAGCCAAGCTGGTCACCGCGGCCGAGGCCTGGGGCGCGCAGATGGTCATCAAGGTCAAGGAGCCGCTTGAGTCCGAGTTCGGCTACCTGCGCGACGACCTCATCCTCTTCACCTATCTGCATCTGGCCGCGGCCGAGTCCCTGACCAAGGCCCTGCTCAAGGCGGGCACCACGGGCATCGCCTATGAGACCGTGACCCTGCCCGACGGCTCCCTGCCGCTGCTCACCCCCATGAGCGAGGTGGCCGGACGCATGGCCACCCAGGTGGGCGCGCACTATCTCGAAAAGAACCAGGGCGGGCGCGGCATGCTGCTGGGCGGCGTGCCCGGCGTGGCTCCGGCCTCGGTGGTGGTCATCGGCGGCGGCGTGGTCGGCACCAACGCGGCCCGCATCGCCGTGGGCATGGGCGCGCAGGTGACCATCCTCGATCTCTCCCACCGCCGGCTGCAGTACCTCGACGACATCTTCCAGGGCCGCTTGACCACCATGGCCTCCACCGAGCCCAACATTCGGGCTGCGGTGCGGGGCGCGGATATGGTCATCGGCGCGGTGCTGGTTCCCGGGGCCAAGGCTCCCAAGCTGGTCACCCGCGAGATGCTGCCCACCATGAAGGAGGGCTCGGTCATCGTGGACGTGGCCGTGGATCAGGGCGGCTGCGTGGAGACCATCCGGGCCACCACCCACGACGACCCGGTCTACACCGTGGACGGCGTGGTCCACTACGGCGTGGCCAACATGCCCGGCGCGGTGCCCCGCACCTCCACCTTCGCCCTGGTCAACCAGACCCTGCCCTATGCCATGCGCATCGCCCGCGACGGCATGGACGCCCTCAAGAAGGACCCCGGTTTGGCCCTGGGCCTGAACACCCACAAGGGCACGCTGACCTGCCCGGCAGTCGGCCAGGCGCTGGGCATCGAGTCCGTGACCCCGTCAGACGTGCTGTAGAGAGATTCCCCCGGGGTGCGGCGTCCGGCCAGTCGCCGTGCCCCAAAGTGTAGAGCCCCGCGCATTCCGGATTGTCGGCGTGCGCGGGGCTTCTTTGTTGTTCGGAGCCGGGGTCAGTACATGAGGCCCGGCAGGTACAGGATGATCTGCGGGAAGACGAAGAGCAGGGCAATGCCCGCGATAATGGCCAGCATGAAGGGCACGATGCCCCGGAAGATCTGCTCCAGGGTCACGCTGGGCGCGATCTTCTGGCACATGCCGTAGACCACGTAGACGTTGATGCCCACCGGCGGGGTGATGACGCCCATCTCCGTGACCAGGACGATGATGATGCCGAACCAGATGGGGTCGTAGCCCATGCTGGTGACCACCGGGAAGAAGACCGGGATGGTCAGCATGATCAGGGCCAGGGAGTCCATGAAGCAGCCGCCGATGAAGTAGATGAGGATGATAGCCGCCATGATGGCGTAGTGGGGCATGTCAAAGGAGGACACCCAACTGGCGATGTCGAAGGGGATGCGGGTGACGGCCAGGAACTTGCCGAAGACCACCGCGCCCGCGATGAGCACCATGACCATGCACGAGGTGCGCAGCGTCTCGTGCAGGGAGTTGACAAAGGCGGGCCAGGAGAGCTGGCGCTTGATCAGGGCCAGGGCCAGGACGCCGAGCACGCCGATGGACGCGGCCTCGGTGGGCGTGAACCAGCCCAGGAAGAGCCCGCCGATGACCAGGGCGAAGATGATCAGGGTGTCGATGAGCCCGGCCAGGGACTTGATCTTTTCGGACCAGGGGAAGGATTCGCCCTTGGGGCCAAGGGTCGGATTGATGCGGCACTGGATGGCGATGGCCGCCACGAACAGGCCCGTGAGCATAAAGGCCGGGAAGATGCCCGAGACGAAGAGGGCGCCGATGGACTGCTCGGTGAGTACGCCGTAGATGATCAGCACCACGCTGGGCGGCATGATCATGCCCAGCCCCCCGCCCGAGGCCACCGAGGCCGTGGCCAGGGAGTTGGCGTAGCCGTAGCGCTTCATCTCCGGGATGCCCACCGTGGACATGGTGGCTGCCGTGGCCGGGCTGGAGCCGCAGACCGCGCCAAAGGCGGTGCAGGCCGAGACCGTGGCCATGGCCAGCCCGCCGCGGGTGCTGCCCAGGAAGTGATAGGCCGTGTTGTAGAGCCTGCGTGAGATGCCGCAGTTGAAGGCGATCTGCCCCATGAGGATGAACAGGGGGATGGTGGACAGCTCGTAGGAGGCAAAGGCGTCGTAAATGTTGCGCGACATGAGGTTGAGCCCGCCCCGCCACGAGGTGAGCAGTGAGAAGCCCACGAACCCGACAAGCATCATGACAAAGGCCACGGGCATGCGCGTCATGAACAGGAAGACCATGACGATGATGCCGATGATTCCGGCTGTGGTCGGGTCCATGCTAGTCCTCCTCGCCCTTGAGGAGGCGTGCGATGTCTCGGGCCAGGAACAGGGCGTAGACCAGGAAGCCGAAGGCGAGCACGTAGATGATCAGGTAGTCGGGCAGCTCCAGGTTCATGGAGACCTCGCCCGATTGGGACTGGGTGCGCGCATACAGGTACATGCGCCAGGCCACGAGGGAGACCAGGGTCAGGGTGGCCGTGGTGGTGATCAGCTTGACCGCGCGGCGGGTGCGGCGCGGCAGGCGGCGCACGAAAATTTCCACGCCGATGTGGCTTTTCTGCTGGTGGGCGTAGGGCAGGGCGAAGCCGACCACCACGATGCCCAGGATGGACACGATCTCCTCGCAGCCGAAGATGGGCGTGTTCCAGACGCCGCGCATGAGCACGTCTGTTCCGGTGAGCAGGGCCATGGAGAAGAGGCAGATGGCGGCGATGGCGCGCATGGCCCACTCCATGCGGTCGAGGGGGCCTTTCTTCGTTGCTTCCATGAGACGGGAATCCTCGCGTTGGCTGCGGGACGGGGGTGCCCGTCCCGCAGCGGTGGTTGGCTATTGCAGGGTGGAGCGGGTGTACTCGATGATGGCCGCGCCGTCGAGCCCGCGCGCGTCGGTTTCCGTGATGTAGCCGTCGATGACCGGCCGGGAGGCCTCGACCCAGCGGGCCGACTCCTCGGGAGACAGCTCGATGATGGTCCCGCCCTGCTCGATGAGGTAGCGGCGGCCCTCGATGTCTGCCTTGTCCCACGCCTCGGCGTGCTTGTCGGCCCACTCGGCGTTGATCTCGCGGATGGCGGCCTGGGACTCGGCGTCGATGGCCGCCCACTTGGCCTTGTTCATGACGATGAAGAAGACCGTGGTGTAGGCCACGTCAAAGCTGTCCGTGCCGAACTTGCAGACCTCGCCGAGCTTGAAGGAGAGGTTGGACTCGATGGGGTGCATGGAGCCGTCCACCACGCCTTTTTGGAGCAGTTGGTAGTTCTCGGGCATGGGCTTGGCCACCGGGGTGCCGCCCAGGGCCTTGACCAACTGGGCCGAGTTGCCGGTGGAGCGGATCTTCTGTCCCTTCATGTCCTCAAGGGTGGACACGGGCTTGCTGGTGGTGAAGAGCAGGCCAGGACCGTGGCCGTTGAAGTACATGACCTCCACATCGGCCAGTTCCTCGGGTTTGAAGTGGGCGTAGACCGCGTTGGCCGTGTTGGTGGCCTGGGCCGCGTTCTTGTAGCCCAGGGGCAGGTCCACGGCGGCCATGACCGGGAAGCGGCCGCGGGTGTAGGCGAGGCAGGAGAGGCCTATGTCGGCGATGCCCTCGACCACGCCGTCGTAGGTCTGCTGGGCCTGGGTCAGGGTGCCGCCGGGGTAGTAATTGATGACCACCTTGCCGCCGGTGCGCTGCTCCACCTCGCGGCACCACGCCTCGGCCAGTTGCGACTGGTGGTTGGCGGGCGGGAAGAAGTTGGAGTAGGTCAGCCTGACGGTTTCGGCCGCGGCCGGGCCGGGCAGGCCCGTACAGAGCACGGCCAGGGCGGCGAGCGACAGGAAAAGTTTTTTCATCGGTGTCTCCGGGGTTGCATTGATCCTGGGAGGGGATGGCCCTCCCTGTCTATGTGAACACGGACCCGCCGGGGTGCGGCGCGGCCACGTGATGTGCTAGCGCGCCGCGCTCATGGTCGCCTTGAGGAAGGCGACCACGCCCGGGCCGTCCAGGCCCCGTTCGGCCGCGGCCTTTTCGTAGGCGGCGATGACCGGTTCGGCGGCCGCGATCCAGCGCGCGGCCTCTGCCTCGTCCAGGGCCACGAAGCTGCCGCCCTTTTCGAGGAAGTAGCTCTTGCCCTCCTCATCGGCCTCGTCCCAGGCCAGACCGTGGCGCACGGCCCACTCGGCGTTGATCTCGCTGATGACGGCGCGGGTTTTCTCGTCCAGGCGTTCCCACTTGGTCTTGTTCATGACCACGAAGAAGGTGGTGGTGTAGGCCACGGGAAAGGACTCGGTGCCGTATTTGACCACCTCGGCCAGCTTCCAGCCCTTGTTTGATTCCAGGGGATGCATGGAGCCGTCCACCACGCCCTTTTGCAGCGACTGGTAGCAGGTGGGCATGGACTGGGCCACCGGAGTGCCGCCCAGAGCCTCGACCAGCTGGGCCGAATTGCCGGTGGAGCGGATCTTGAGCCCCTTGAGGTCCGCCAGGCTGGCCACCGGGCGCGGGGTGGTGAAGAGCAGGCCCGGGCCGTGGGCGTGGAAATACATGGGGGCCACGTCGTCAAGTTCGGCGGGGGTGAACTTGGCGTAGACCTTGTTGGCCGCGGCCGTGGCCTGGGCCGCAGTGGTGTAGCCCATGGGCAGGTCCAGGGCGGCCATGACCGGGAACCGGCCGCGCGAGTAGGCAAGGCAGGAGAGCCCGATGTCCGCGATGCCTTCGACCACGCCGTCGTATGTCTGCTGGGCCGGGGTCAGGGTGCCGCCCGGAAAGTAGTCGATGACCACGGCACCGCCGGTGCGCTTTTCCACCTCGCGGCACCACTCCTCGGCCAGTTGCGACTGGACGTGGGTGGGCGGGAAGAAGTTGGAGTAGGTCAGCCTGATTGGTCCGGCCAGGGCGGTGGCGGCCGTGATCAGGGTCAGGGCAAGGGTGGCGGTCAGGGTCAGGAGCGTTTTTTTCATGGCGTGTCTCGCTGGTTATGATTATCGATCCGGCCGGGCGCGCGCCCGCCGGGTTCAGCCGTGTCGTGTGCCAAGCCCTAGGGCCATGGCGATGGCCGAGTCGCGAACTTCCTTCACGCTCAGCAGCCGGGTGCCCAGGGCGCGG
The DNA here is from genome assembly GCA_043824835.1 of Pseudomonadota bacterium. Taxonomy (GTDB): domain Bacteria; phylum Desulfobacterota; class Desulfovibrionia; order Desulfovibrionales; family Desulfovibrionaceae; genus Pseudodesulfovibrio. The sequence continues at coordinate 49,605 of JBDRSO010000090.1, forward strand.
TGGATGAGAAATCCCTCGAAAAGGGCGGTGTTCAGCGCGCCGATCTTCTCCGGGGGGTAGTCGGTCTCGATGTGGTCGCGCACCAGCTCGGCGAAGATGGCGTTGGAGAGCCGGTAGCCGGATTTGTTCATGCGCTGGCGCAGTACGTCGTTGCGCGCCGAGTAGACCGTGAACTCAAGAAATATGGACGACCAGTTCTCATCGTCGAGGATGGACTCCAGGAAATCCCAGATGATGTTCATGACCTCTTCAAGGCTCGTGGCCCGGTCCACCCGGCCGTTGCGCTCGGCCCGGTAGTGGCGGAACTTCTGCTCCACGATGAGCAGGAACAGCTCATCCTTGCTGCTCCAGTGGCGGTAGAAGCTGCCCTTGGCATAGCCCGCGTGCTCGGTGATCTCGGCCACCGAGGTCTGCACGAACCCCTTGGAGCCGAACAGAAAAAAGGCAGAGTCCATCAACTCCTGCATGGTCTGCCGGGATTTTTCCTGCTGTTTCTTGGCCATTGCGCTCCCTGTCGTGTCGGGCTGTGTGACCGTCGGTCGAAAAGTGACCGTAGGTCATTTTTCGATGTCAGAGCTAGCACGCAGCGATGAAACTGTCAAGGAAGGGCGCGCGGTTTGGTCAGGAGTGCGACAGGATGTGACCACCGAGGCAGGGGGCGGTCAGGTCAGGATGATGTCGTCCACACTCAGGGTCGCGTCCGATTCGGTCAGGGTGATCTCGGCCAGGAGAATTTCGTCGCCAGCCACAGAGGTGTCCGGGTCGTAGTGGAGCCGGCCGGATGGCGAATCGATGGACTCCCAGACAAAGGCTTGACCGGCGGTTTTGGTCAGGGGCGCGTCAGCCATGCGCAGGGCATGGGAGCCGAAGGCGAAGGAGAGCTTGTCTTCCCCGGGGGTGAAGTCGGCGATGGTGTCGCCGCCCTCGGTGGGGGACTGGTAGTGGAAGGTGTCGCTGCCCGCGCCGCCCTTGAGAATGTCCTGGCCCTTGCCGCCGTAGAGCAGGTCGTCGCCGCTTCCGCCGAGCAGGATGTCTCCGCCCGGGCCGCCCACCAGGGTGTCGTTGCCGGAGCCGCCGAAGAGGACGTCGTTGCCACTGCCGCCAAAGAGCCGGTCGTCCCCCTGGTCGCCGAAGAGCACGTCGTGGCCATAGCCTCCCAAAAGCAGGTCGTTGCCTCGGCCGCCGATGAGCCAGTCGTCGCCCTGGCCGCCGACGAGCACGTCGTGGCCATCGCCTCCCAAAAGCAGGTCGTTGCCTCGGCCGCCGATGAGCCAGTCGTTGCCCTGGCCGCCGACGAGGGTGTCGTCACCCGCGCCGCCCCCAAGCCAGTCGTTGCCGTTGGCGCCAAAGAGGATATTGGCCCGGGCGTCGCCCCTGATGCTATCGCCGAAGGCGGAGCCCACCCCGTTGACGCCCCCGGTCTCGCGCAGGTCGAAGCGCACGCCAGCGAGGCTGACCGAAGCGTCCGTCGTGGGGAGCGCCGCGCCGCGAGGATCGAGGAAGCTGTCCGCGTCCGGCTCGGCCAGGGGGTCGAAGGTCGAAGAGGCGTGCTCTTGAATGGTGTCGGCTGTGGACTGCGATGTGCCCCGCGTTTCAGCGTCCACGGACTGGGTTTTGTTGAAGTATGGGCCGTCCTTGTCCTTGGGGGGAGACTCCATGGCCGGGGGGCGCTGCTGGAGCGAGAAATTTCCGTTGCCGTCGCTGATCAGCCAGGCTTGATCGCCCTCGCTGTTCTTGACATAGACATCGCTAAGGCCGTCGCCGTCGAAATCCTGGACGCGCAGGGAGAGGACCATGGTTTCATGCACGGTTCTGAACGCCTGCCAGGAGATGCCGTCGTGGCCGATGATGCCCAGCGCGCCCGTGTTGGCGTTGAATGTCAGGATTTCCAGGGTGGGGGTGGCGATGTTGAAGCTGCCCACGGCCAGCAGCGGGCTGTTGCCAAGGTTGGGCCAGCTCAGGACATGGGCACCGAATTTGCCCATGTGTCCCTTGAGCAGCACGAGGTCAGTGCCGGTGCGCAGGACGATGTCGGCGTGACCGTCGCCGTCCACATCGGCCACGATGATGGCCTGGGGGGCGTCGAGGCGCAGGCGCAGGCTCTCGGCTGACCAGTCTCCGTCGTTGCGCAGGATGGTCAGGCCGGAACTGTGGCCGACCACCAGCTCCGCCCGGCCGTCGCCGGTCAGGTCGCCTGCGGCCATGGCCGTGGGGGTGAGGTGTGGAGGCAGGGTGTTGCCGGACACGGTGCTCGAGCCGGGTCCTGTCGGCTCCACCCAGTAGTCCGGTCCGCTCGAAAGGGAAAAGAAGTCAGACCCGCCCGCGTCGGGCAGGCCGTGTGACTTGCCTGCGGGCGCATCCTCCCCGTCTGTTGGGGCTGCACCACGATGCTGGTTGCCGTCTGCCAAGACATCCTCCTTGATGAATCGACTGGGGGCTGATCGAATTTGGTCTCTCTATCAGCAACTTGGTGCAAAAGTCAAAGGAGGTGGCCTGGGTGCTGCGGGAAATTTTTCCGGTCTGGTCGGTTATTATTCCCAGCGGGGATGGCTGATGTCCTCGAAGGCGCTCATGGCCGCCACCGAGCCCTCGCCGATGGCGGTGACGATCTGCTGGAGCCCGTCCTACCAGGTCGCCCGCCGCATAGAGGCGCGGCACGCTGGTGCGCATGGCCCGGTCCACGCGCACGAACCCGGCCTCGTCACGGTCCGCGGAGCGCAGACGCAGCCCGGCGGGGAAAAGGGGTCGAAGCGGGAAGATTGTCACCAGTTTGTCACACGTGGGCGGGGTTGGCGTGGTAGTGTCCTCGTGGCGTCGGGCGGAAGACCGCCGGGTGCCTTATCTCAGGGAGGATTCGCCATGGAATGCCGAAAGTCCGTCGAGGTCGAAGAGAGTTGTTTCCAGCCCCTGGTGCGTCATTGCGCCGTCTGCTTCACCCCCATCCGGGATAGCGCCGTTGCGGCCAGATCCCAGGAAGGGCACCACTACTGTGTCCGTTGCGCTGACGCCATGTTCAAGGCCGGAGCCCTGGACGATCTGCGCTCCGGTTCGCACGGCAGCCCGGTCAAGGACATCCCCGCCGCCTGATAGTGATCGCCCGATCTGCGCCGCAGCCACGCATTGGTGGCGTGGTCATCCCGCAGGGTGGTCCTGGCTCGCGCAGGTCCGGCCCGCCGTGTCGGGCTGCCTGTGGGGAAGCCGGACCGTAACCGTGGTGCCCGATTCCGGGGACGAGCACATGGCGATGGAACCGCCGTGCCGCTCGGCCACCAGCCGGGCGCTGTAGGTGCCGAGCCCGGTGCCGCCCCGCTTGCCCTCTGTGGCGTACTTCTCGAAGAATCTCGTCTGCATGGACACAGTGACCGCGCCCGCGTTGGCGATGCTGATGCGGCATTCCTCGCCTGTCTGGATGTCCACGGTCACGGGTCTTCCCTCGCTCGCCTCCACCGCGTTCTTGATCAGGTTGCTGAACATGGAGTAGATCAGCGGCCGCTCGGCGCACAGGCGCACCGGCCCGGCCTCCTCGGCTGGGCGGCCTTCCACGGTGATGGTCACGGGCACTGGCCGGTCGCGGCCGAGCTGGGTGTTGGTGACCACCTCGCGCAGCATGGCCGTCAGGTCGAACTCCTCGAATCGGAATTCATAGGTGCCTGTTTCGAGCTTGTAGAGCTCTTGAGACTGGTTGATGAGGGCGAGCATCATGGTTCCCGCGTCCTCCACGGCCTTGAGCATCTCGGCCTGCCGGGGGGTGATGTTTTCCGCCTGCCTGATGATGCGCGGGATGCCGATGATGCCCGAGAGTGGCGACTTGAGGTCGTGGCGCACGATGCGTGTCATGTCCTCTTTGACCCGGGACAGCTCCTTGCGCCGGGTCACGTCAATGCCCACGCAGACGAACTCGCTGATTCCCCCCTGGCGGTCAGGCACTGCCGTGCTGATCCATTCCGTCCAGAACCGGCCGCCTTCGCGGCCCACTATCTCACACTCGAAATCCATGCGCTCGCCCGAGGCCAGGGTCCGGGTCAGGTCGGCCAGCATCTCCTGGTGGGCCGCTCTGTCCTGGTCTGTCCGGTTCCCTTCGGCCAGCAGATCGGTCAGCCGCCTGCCGATCAGGGCGGACTCCGGGCACTGAAAATGCTCCAGGGCGAAGCGGTTGGCAAAGGTGACGACTCCCTCCCTGTCCAGTCGCAGCACGAGGCAGTGCGCGTTTTGGACCAGACTTTCGTATAGGGTGCGGCTGGCCCGCAGTTCGTCCTCAAGGCGCTTGCGCTGATCGATGTCCTTGGCCGAGCCGCGTATGCCAAGGTAGGCGCCGCTGTCCGAGAACACGGGCAGGCTGTTGTGGGCTATCCAGTGCTCATTGCCCTGCGTGTCGATGATCTTGAAGTCAAAGGCCGTGGGTCTGCTCATGCCGTCCACGCTGGACATGGCCGCGAGCACGGTTTCACGGTGGTCCGGGTGGATCAGGGCGGCGAAGAGGTCCGGGTTTTCCATGAAATCGCGGGGAGGGTGGCCGGTGAGCTGTTCGCAGGCGGGCGAGACGTAGACAAAGGAGCCGTCCGGGGCCAGCCAGTACTCCCAGCCCGAGGTGAAGTCGGCCACGGTGCGGTAGCGCTCTTCGCTTTTGACCAGCTGTTCGGCCGAGTCGCGCATGGCGCGCAACAGAGGGCCGATCATGAGGATGCCGAGGAAGACGAGGACCGAGATGACCAGGCCGAGAACCTCGTAGGACAGGGGCGGGGTTTCTCGGCCGATGATGATGCCAAACAGGGTGTGGGCGCGGCGGAAGGCCATGATGAAGATGCCCGTCGAGAGCAGGAGCCAGGCCCATTTGCGCCCGGCGTGGGCGATGAGCGCGAGAGCGAGGCAGCCCGCGGCGAACTGGAGGATGGTCGAGCACAGGACGATGGCGATCATGGCACTGCTCCGCCCGGCCCTGCCGGGTGGTATTCCAGGTTCGCCTCCCTCGGGCGGGCCTGGACGTGGCGCGCCTCGACCCTACGTCGTTTTAGCGCGATTTGAAAGGAAAAATGGCCGGTTACTGCCGCTCGAAGACCAGCTCCCCCACCCCGGGCAGGGCGATGGTCAGCCGCCCGTGGTCAAACCGGCCCTGGATGACGCCGCCCTCGCGGGTGTGCAGCCACAGGTGATCGGGCTTTGGGGTGGACCACTTGAAGGCGATCTCGTCGGTGTCCGTGCTCCATGTGCCGCGTCCGTTTTCGGCCAGGGTCAGGATGATGTCGGTTTCGTCGGTGGCGGCCGCGTACCGGCCGGTGGCGTCGTCCTCCCTGTCCGGGGCGCAGGCCGAGAGGGCCAGCGCCAGGGCCAGCAGGCAGGCAAGTGCCGTGCGCATGGTCATGATTCAATCCTCCCGAGCTTGCCGAGGAAGAGCCGGTCCGCCTGGAGGACCGAGTCGTACCGGAAGACATGGAGCGTCATGGCGATCCAGGCCAGGTCGCGGAGCACGGTCCACCAGCTGATGGGGTCCTCGATGGTCTTGAAGCAGCCGCAGCTGATGGGCGCGTCCCACAGCAGGTTGATGAAGATGGCCACGGTGAACACCGTGAGCAAGGCGACGATGATCGCGGCCGCAGACCTGACCCGCACCCCGAGGATGAGCAGCGCGCCGCAGACGATCTCGGTCCACGGCATGAACACGGCCAGGGCGTTGACCGCCCAGTAGGGCACCAGCCGGTACGAGGCGATGGTCTCGCTGAATTCGGCCGCGTAGTTGATCTTGTACATGGCCGCGTAGACGAAGAGCCCGCCGATGTAGAGGCGGAAGGCCAGGGCCAGCCAGGGGTGGGTGAGTATGCGCCGGAGCAGTCCGATCATCGGGTCACCTCGTATCCGGCATTTTCCCACGCCTTCAGGCCGCCGTCGATGACCAGGACATTGCCGTGGCCAAGGAGCTTCAGCTCGCGGGCCACGTCCGCGTCATAGTGGCGGCTGATGGTCCGGCCGTAGACGAGCAGCGGGGTCTCGGGGTCGAGGGTGGCCAGCTTCATGGAATAGACGAAATCAAACAGCTCCTTGGGCAGGTTCACGGAGCCGGGGATGGCTTCCTGGCGGTGGAAGTCCGCCGGACGGGCGTCGATGATCACGGCGAGGCCCGCTTCGGTCATGCGCCGGGCCTCGTCGGCCGCGATCAGGGCGGGTGGCGGGGCGAAGAGTGATTTGGGCACCAGTTCGATGCCGCCCGGGCTGGCGGAGTTGAAGAGCGCGCCGAGCACCACCCCGGCCAGGATCATGATGCAGGCGTCGAGCCAGGAGGCGCGCCACGCGCGGGCCACCTCGCCACGGACCAGCCCGACGATGCGCTCCTTGGCCTCGGTCTGCACCGTGACCTCCTCCCTTGCAGAGGTCAGGGCGTCCAGGGTGGCCTGGAGCTCCTTGTTGCGGGCGCTCAAAATCGTGTTCAGTTCGTTGACCTGCCTGCCGTGCCAGGCGTTGCCCAGGGTGACGATGAAAATGCCGAGCAGCGAGCGCAGGAACTGCACCCCCTGCGGGTCCATGCCCTGGTCCGGGAGCGGGTCGGCCAGCCCGATGGCCCCGTGCCAGTCCTGGTCGAGGGAGAAGAGCACCGCCGAGTCGGCCCGGGCGGGCAGGGCGGCCACGGCGTCCTTGTCATCGAGCAGCTCCGCCTGATTGGCGCGGGGCATCCTGTCCTTGAGTTCCACGAACCGGGCCAGGATCTTCTCGCGGCCCTCGGCCGAGGACACGGCCGCGATCTCGTCCGGGTCCGGGCCTCGATAGGCGGTGTCGGCTTGACCGGCCCGTGGTCCGTGCAGGCCGATCCACCCCCGGGAAAAGCCGAAGGTGCCCATCAGCGTCAGCAGGAAGGCATCGAGGATGGCGCTGGGATCGTTGAGGCTTGAAAGCTCAAGAGAGGTCTCGAACAGGGTGCGCAGCCGGAACGTCTGCCGGTCCAGCTCGTCGCGGGCCTGTTCCATGCGCTCAAGGGCCTGCGTGAGGTGGGCGTTGTTTTCGTGCAGGGAGGCGTTGAGGGTGTGGACGTGTTCGTCGGCGCAGGCCCGTTTCAGGGCGGTGGAGAGGATGTCGGCCAGCCCCTGGAGCAGTTCGGTCTCGTCCTCGCCGTAGGGCCCGCCCGTGAGCTTGGGGCCTAACACCAGCACCGCGCTGGAGTCACCGTCAAGACGCATGGCCACCACCGCGCTGGTTCCGGCGGGCAGGTGCGGATCGCTCGCCAGATGCGTGCCTATCAGGAGCGTGGGGCGCGGCGGCGCGGCAGCCTGGGGTTCGTCAGGGAAGAACCTGTCCACCAGCCAGCCTCCTGCCCCTTCGTAGCGTTCCCTGTCGGCGGGCATGAGCCCGAGGCTTTCCACGTCGAGCCGGTCCGGCCCGAGCATGATGCCCAGGCCGAAGGTCAGGCCCAGCGGCCCCATGGCCACGGGCAGGAATCGCCGCAGCGTGGTCCTGGCGTCGGCCGGGTCAGAAAGCTCGGTGGCCGCCTCGAACAAGGTCTTGAGGTGGAACAGGCGGCGTCCGGTTTCCGGCTCCCGGTCCCCGGAATGGCCCGGGTTCGCCGACAAGAGGGGCGTGGGCCGACCGTGGTTCATTCTTCCAGTGCCTGGATTTGCCTGAAGAGTTCATCCATGTCCGGAATCATGCCCAGGTGGGCGTAGCGGACCTTGCCGCTGCGGTCCACGATCATGGTGAAGGGGGTCTTGGGCTCGTCCAGCAGCTTGTGGATTTCGTATCCCGTGTCGTGGGCGATGGGGAAGGCGTATTCGCGCTGGCGGATGTAGCGCACCTCCATGGCCGTGCCTCCGGCAGCGATGCCGAGCAGGGTGATGCGCGAGTCGAGCCCGGCCCGCTTGAGGCGCTTGGTGAGCCGGGTCAACTGTGGCGACATCTCGTGACAGACCGGACAGTACACCCCGATGATCTCGACGAGCACGTAGGGTGTCGGCAAGTCGGCCAGCGTGAAGGGACCGTTGGCTGTCAGCCCCAGCTCGGCCGCGTCTTCCTCCACGGCCAGGGGGACCATGGTGAAGGGCGGCAGGGTGTCGCCGACCCCGGGCCGTTCGGCCCGGGCAGGTGCGGCCCACAGGATGATGGCCAGCAGCAGAGGCAGGGCGCGGTACGCAGTGATCATGTGGTGCTCCTTGGCTCGGTGCGGAGGGTCGCCAGGGCGTCCTCCTCGGTGTCGCACAGGGGGGCGAGGGTGGTCATGCCGACCATGGTCAGGACCTGCCTGAAGTTGTCCGAGAGCCCGGTCATGACTACTGGGGTGCCGCTTTTGCGACAGTCCAGCAGCAGTTGGGTCAGCAGGGCGATGCCCGCCCCGTTGATGGACGTGTTCTCGGAAAAGGACAGCACCAGTCCGGCCGAGTCGGCGCGCGCCTCGTCAAGGGCGGCCCTGAGCCGGGCCTCGGAACCGGAGTTGACCGCGCCGCGAATCTCGATGACCGCCACGCCGTCGCGCACACGCACGCCGAAATCCTCGCTCCGGCTCCTGGCCAGTTCGATGCGCTCCTGGGCGCGTCTGAGGGCGTCGTCGAGGGCGGGCTTATGGATGGGTTTGTTGATGAAGTCGGTGGCGTCGAGGCCCAGGGCCTTGATGGCCAGGTCCATGTCCCCGTGGCCGGTGATGATGATCACCTCGGTGGTGGGCGACAGCTCCTTGATCCGGGCCAGCACCTCCAGCCCGTCCATGCCAGGCATCTTGATGTCCGTGAGGACGATGGGCATGGCGTGTTCGCGGAACAGGGCGATTCCCTCCTCCCCGTTCTCGGCCGTGAAGACCTCGAACCCGTAGGCGTCCAGCATGAGCCTGAACATGGACAGTGTCGGGCGTTCGTCGTCGATGACCAGTATCTTGAGTGGCATGGACTCTCCTCACGGTGTGGCGGTCGTGTTTCAGGCCAAGTCTATGGCAGAAATGACATTTGTGTCCAGCACCTCGTGACGATTCGACGTCGAGGCAACAGACGAAATGAGGAATGCGGTTGCCATGGCGTCATGCCGATGGTACGGGTTTCAATGGAGAAGAAATCTTGGCAAGGGATAGTTGCATCCCGTCATTGGCATGAGGGCGACGCATGGACGTAGCGGGTATCTTTGAAAAAAACCGGTGGCCCCGATGGCGGGTTCGCGGGCGCGCGGGCGTGGTGTCCGTGGCCGCAACGCGCCGGGCGGGGAGGCTTGTGTGCTGAGGTTCTTTCACGGCTCCATCCGCAAGAAGCTGGTCATTCTGGTGCTCATGGCCACCCTGCCGCCCTTCGCGGTCCTCGCCTTCAACGAGATGGTCGCCCGGCGGCACATCGTGGAGATGGCGGGCAAGGACATCGCCACGATGCTGCGCGGGTACACCGAGGTGCAGCACCGAGTGACCGACTCCACCCGGGCCTTGCTCAAGACCGTGGCCGCCATGCCTGCCGTGCAGGCCGCCGACCCGGACGCCGTGCACACCATTCTGGCCGCCCTTATTTCGGCCAACCCCATCTACGCCAGCTCTTTCCTTCTTGATCTCGACGGTCGAGTGGTGGCCGGAAGCCTTCCTGGTTCGCAGGATATGGACCTTTCAGACCGCAAGCATGTCATTGAGGCCAGCAAAACAGGAGAGTTTTCGGCGGGTGAGTTCGTGCTGGCCCGCGCTTCTGATAGACCGATTTTCCCCTTTGCCATGCCGGTGTTTGGCCCCCTGGGCGAGATGCGCGGGATCCTTGTCACCGGAGTGGACCTGAGCCATTTTGGCGAGCTGTTCGATCAGTCCTCCTTTCCGTCCGGCTCTTTTTTGGGGATGTGCGACCATGTGGGGCGCAGGATCTTCCGCCATCCGGCCAGCGATGCGACCCCGCCGGGCACGCCCATCCGCGACGAGGTCTTCCTGGCCGCCAGCCAGGTGGAGGGGCCGGGCATCGTCCGCGCCAAGGGGTCGGACGGGCCGCACCGCATCGTGGCCTTTGAGCAGATCAGGCTGCTGTCGGACGGGCCGCCTTACATGTACATGTTCATGGGCTTCAAGGAATCCGAGGTGCTTCGTCAGGTCAACCATCAGGCCGTGCTGGGCGGGGTGACCATTGCCGCGTCCCTGGCCCTGGCCCTGCTCCTGGCGTGGTACGCGGGCGGCCGCGCCCTGGCCCGCAACCTGGAGCGGCTGACCGACGCGGCGTGTCGGGTGGGGTCGAGCGGCACCATGCAGCCCAGCGGGCTTGAATACAACGATGGCGAGATGGGCCAGCTGGGCAAGGCCTTTGACACCATGGGGCAACTGCTCGAAGAGCGCGAGGCCGAGCGCAACGAGGCCCTGACCCGGCTCTCGGAAAGCGAGGAACACTACCGCACCCTGCTGGAGAACAACCCGGCGGGCATTTGTCTGGTGGACCCGAACACCATGACCATCGAGTTTGCCAACCCCGCCTTCCTGCGGCTGCTGGGCCTTGGGCCGGAAGACGTGGGCGCGGTCCGGATCAGCGACATCCACCCGCCCGAGGACCTGGAGGCCGTCTCAGAAAACTTTCTGCGGAACAGTCAGCAGGACGTGAGCTTCAGCGCGGCCGTGCCCTGCCTGACACGCTCGGGCGAGCGCATCCTGGTGGACATCTCCTCGGCCCGGGTCAGGGTGTATGGCCGGGTGCTCATGGCCGGGTTCTTCACCGACATCACCGAGCGCAAGCGGTTTGAGGACGCCCTGGTGGTGGCCAAGGAGGCGGCCGAGCAGGCCAACATGTCCAAGGACGAGTTCCTGGCCAACATCAGCCATGAGGTGCGCACTCCCCTGAACGGGGTCATGGGCATGCTCCAGCTCATCAGGGCCACCGCCTCGGGCGGCGAGCAGCGCGGCTATGTGGACATGGCCATCCAGTCCTCGCGCAACCTGCTGCGCGTGCTCAACGACGTGCTCGACTTCTCCAAGATCGAGGCGGGCAAGCTCGACCTGTACGAGGAACCCTTCGACCTGGCCGGGCTCATGCACCAATGCGTCAACCTCTTCAGGTTCCAGGCCGACGAAAAGGGGCTGACCCTTGAGCACCGCATCGATCCCTCGGCTCGGCCCTGCTACATCGGCGACGAGGGGCGCATCCGGCAGGTGCTCTTCAACCTGCTCGGCAACGCCATCAAGTTCACGGCCACGGGCGCCATCACCCTTGAGGTATATGCCCTGCCTCATCGCGAGTCAGGACGCGAGCGGCTCTTCTTTTCCGTGGCCGATACCGGTTCGGGCATTCCGGACAGCAAGGTCAACTACATCTTCGACGCCTTCACCCAGGTGGACGGCTCGCTGTCGCGCAAGTATCAGGGCGTGGGTCTCGGGCTGCCCATCGTCAAGCGGCTGGTCCGGCTCATGAACGGCTCCCTCGTGGTGGACAGCGAGCTTGGGGTGGGCACCACAGTCCTCTTCAACGTGACGGTCCGCATCCCCGAGAAAGGGGTCCGCGCCCGGGTCAAGCCCGAGGCAGTGGCGGCAGCGGCCAACCCCCTGCACATCCTGCTGGTGGAGGACGAGCGCGTGAACATGCTCATGGCAAAAAAGCTGCTCGAAAGCCTGGGGCACACCGTGATTTGCGCTGAAAACGGCGAGAAGTGCCTTGCGATCCTCCGCCACGAGCGGTTCGACGTCATCCTCATGGACATCCAGATGCCGGTCATGAACGGCATGGAGGTCACGCGCCTCATCCGTACAGCCGAGGACTTCCGTCATGTGGCTGACACTCCCATTGTCGCCCTCACGGCCCACGCCACCCATCGCGACCGCGAGGCTGCCCTTGAGGCCGGGATGAACGACTACGTCAGCAAGCCCTTTGAGAAGGAGCACCTCGAAGCCACCCTTCAGCGTGTGGCCGCCGGGTGAGGCAGGGGTCTCCCTGTCCTCGGGTGATGCCGTCCTTCTTGCCCTGGCCCGGACCATCTGCTACCAGACTGTTGAAAAACGTCCGATTGCTGCGTTGCTCAAAAAGGTCAAATCCTCGCGTACGAGAAGTACGCTTCGGCCTTGACCTTTTTTTCGCGCCTGGCACTCGAACGTTTTTGAACAGTCTGGGAAAATGATGTTTTACAAGACGACCACTCCATTGCCCATGCAAGCGAGAGTACAATGATCCGATTCCCCTGCGGCAGTTCCATTCCCGTCCTCTGCTACCACAACGTCAGCGAGGTGGACGGGCACACGCCCGAGCGTTTTTGCGAGCACCTTGACGCCATCGAGGACGCCGGGTTTCGGACCATTTCGGCCCTGGATCTGCTGGCCGTGGCCCGGGGTGAAATCAAGGCGCCGCCGAAATCCGTGGTCCTCACCTTTGACGACGGCCACCTGAGCAACTGGCTGACCGTGGTGCCCGAGCTGGCGCGCCGTTCCATGACCGGCACCTTCTTTGTCCTGACCGATTTCGTCGATCCCGGCCCAGCTCGCTCACAGGCCGACGCACCGGCCATGCGGCCCATGCCCGAGGCGATCAAGGCGGCCCTTGGGAGCGGCGACCATTCCCAGTTCGTCAACGAGGGCGAGGTGCGGGCCATGCTCGAAGCGGGCATGGAGGTCTTTTCCCACGGCTGCCGCCACCAGGGCGCGTTCCGCTCCCTGCGGCCGCTGGCGTCAATGGGCGAGGCCCATGCCCGCTGGCCCGCCTGGGGCATATATGAGGGTTTCGACCCGGACTGGCCCGCCTTCGAGGACGGCAGCGCCTATGTCTACGACGGCTTCTGGTCGCGCCTCGACCAAACGGGGAAGCCGCGCATGGTCCTGCGTTCCACGGCCGAGCGGCTGGAATTCTGCCGCAGTGACTTTGCCCGGACCATGGCCCGCATCCGCGAGCTGAACCGGCTCGACACCCAGCTCTTCTGCTGGCCCTGGGGGCATTTTTGCGACGATGCAGAGGCCGAGCTGAGGCGGGCCGGGTTTGCCGGGGCCTTCACTCTGGAGCGCTTTGTCAACGCGCGCGGCACAGACCCCTTCCGCCTCAACCGCATCGGCGTGGGGCGGGGCAAGTCCGGCTCCTGGGTCCAGGCCCGGCTGCGCATGTACGGCTCGGACCCCGCTGCCCGCGTCTTTTTCAAGTTCTGGCGCAAGCGGCCAGAGGTCCGGCGGGTGCTCTATGTCACCGACTCCCATCGCCTGTCCGGCGGCAGCCGACAGATGCTCAACAACATCGAGGCCATGCGGGCCTTGGGCGTGGATGCCTGCGCCCTGCTGGACCCGGTCTCGCCCCTGGCGGGCGCGCTTCAGGGGAGCGGAGCCAGGGTCTTCCCCTTTTCCCGGTTCGGGGATTATGTGGCCGCCGGGGCGTTTCTGCACAAGCTGGTCAGGGACGAGGGCTTTGACGTGGTCCACACCTTCCACAACCGGGCCTACAAGATGGGGGCGCTGGCCCGGCTCATGGGCGGCCGGTTCCGGCTCTTTGTCAACCGGGGCGTCATCTCCCGGCCCAATGACGTGTTTTTTCTGTGGACCGCCGCAGCCCACGGCGTGATCTGCAATTCGGCCGAATGCGCCGCGGTGCTGCGCAGGCACCGGGTTCCGGCAAAGCGGTTGAGCGTGGTCTACAACGCCTACTGCGGCCCGGATTTTGGCCAGCCCGTGCCGCGTCGCAAGCGGGGCACGCGCCTGATCTATGTGGGCAACGGGGCCGAGACCAAGGGGTTTGACGTCTTTCTGCGGGCAGCGGCCCGGTTCTGCGAGACAGGCGATCCACGCGACGTGGAGTTTGCGGTGGTGGGCGTGCGCCACGACGACATGGTCCGGTTCGACCCGCTGCTCACCCCGGCGGTGCGCGAGCGGCTGCACGTGGTCGGAGAGATTCCCCACCACGCCGTGCTCGACGAGATACGCGCCTCGGACATTTTGTGCATGACCTCGCGTCTGGAGAGCCTGCCAAACACCCTGCTTGAGGGCTTTGACCTCGGCCTGCCAGCGGTCTGCACCCGGGTGGGCGGTGTGCCCGAACTGGTGGCCGACGGGGTCAACGGCCTTGTCTGCGAGAGCGAAGACCACGACTGCCTTGCCGCGAAGATGCGCCAGTTGGTCAATGACCCGGCAGCCCGTTTCGCCATGGGCCGGGTGGGGCGGGCCGTGGTCCGAACCCTGCTCACGCCCGAGGCCAAGGCCCACGCCCTGATGCGCGTCTACATGGGCGAGCGCCTGGGCAACCCGCTGCCCGTGGCTGAACTGGCCCGCTCCCTGCCGCCCCTGGCCGCCGACCCCTTCGGGGGATGCGACCATGACTGACGAACAGGGAAGTGGCCGCTCCGGGCGAGGCCCCATCAACGCCCTGTGGGACTCGCTGCCCGAACCGCTCAGACACAAGCTGCTGCTGGGCTTCACCGGCAGGCTCCATCTGCTCGACATGGCGGGCTGGTGCCTGCGATCTGGCGACACCGGGCTGGCCCCGGTGGCCGTGGACGCGGTGCGGACCGCCTTTGGCGAGAACCCCCTGGACGGGGCCATGGCCGGGGATATCCTCGCGGTCGAGCCGCTGCGCCAGCTGCTGCCGGTGCCCACCCGCCGCGCCCTGGCCGGGCTGGCCGCCCATTGGCGCAGGCCTGACAGCATCGCCTATTATCACCGGCTTCTGGCCCGGCGCGATTTCGGCAAGACGCTGGATTTCATCGAACAGTCCGCGGCTCGGGAGCCGGACAATCTCTTTTGGCGCGAACAGGCCGTGGCCATGGGGCTGATGGGCAATGACCCCGACCGGGCCGAGGCAGTGGCCCTGGCTGGGTTCCCGGCTCTGCCCGAACTGGCTTCGCTCAGGGACTGCGCGGCCGCGCGCATCCATGCATTCCGGGGGCGCGGCCCGGACGCGGCCCGGCTCTATCGGCAGGTGGGCGATGTGTTCGGTCCGGCCTTCGCCGGTATGGGCGCGGGGCTGGCCATGCTTGCCGAGGGCGATCGCGCCTCGGCCAACCTGCTCCTGCTCGACGCCCTGCGCCCTGCGCCCTGGAACACCAGCCTGCTCCTGCGCCTGCACGACCTGCTGGCCGGGCTGGATCAAGAGGTGCGCCCCCTGGGCGGGAGCGTGGCCGTGCTGCTCTATTCCTGGAACAAGGCCGTGGAGCTGGACGCCACCCTGCGCTCGCTGCTTGAGTCCGAGCTGGCCGGGGCGTCGCTCTTTGTCCTGGACAACGGCTCCACCGACGACACGCCCGGGGTGCTGCGCTCGTGGCAGGCGCGGTTCGACTCGCGGCTGGGACCGGGCCGGTTCACGGTCATCACCCTGCCGGTGAACATCGGCGCGCCCGCGGCGCGCAACTGGTTGATGCGCCATGAGGCCGTGGCCGGGCACGACTACGCCTGCTACCTTGACGACGATGTGGAGATTCCGGTGGACTGGCTGCTGCGCCTTGGCACGGCCGTGCATCATCATCCCGAGGCCGGGGTGTGGGGGTGCAAGGTGGCGGACCACGCCAACGCGGCCCTGATCCAGAGCGCGGACAGCCACCTGCTGGTGGACGAGGACGGCCCTCCGCCCGATCTGACGCGCCTGGCTCCCAATCCCTTCCGCCTCTCTGACCTGCACATCCAGACCCTGGATTGCGGCCTCCTCGACATTCTGCGGCCCTGCGCCTCGGTCACGGGGTGCTGCCATCTTTTCCGTACCCGCGAGCTGCTTGCGGGCGGCGACTTCGCCATCCACCTCTCGCCCTCCCAGTACGACGACATGGAGCGCGACCTGCGGCTGTGCGAGGCCGGGCGGTTCCCGGTCTACCAGGGCCATCTGGCCGTGCGCCACAAGAAGCGCACGGGCGCGGCCTCGCGCGTGTCGGGTCGGGAGGAGGGCAACGCCCTGGGCAACAAGTACAAGATGCAGACCATGCACGATCGCGATGGTCTGGTCCGGGCCATGCGCGCCGAGCGCGCCCTGCTCGATGCCGACCTGCGGCGCAAGCTCGGGCTGCTGGAGCGGGCCGTGCTGACGTGATCCCCGGGCGGGGTCACTGCTGTTTGCGGGAGCCCTCGTACAGTTCGTATTCGAGCAGGCGGCACTCGATCTTGGCGTTGTAGAGGATGTGTCTGCTGCTGGTGCGCAGACCCACATGCTTGGCCAGGTCGAGGTTGCCGGTGAAGATGTAGCCCTTCTTGCCCCGGCAGTGCTGCTTGAAGAAATCCCCGATGTCCCGGTAGACCGGCTCCAGCGCCTTGGTCTCGCCCAGGCGCTCGCCGTAGGCCGGGTTGATCATGACCACGCCCGGCCCGTCCGGCTCCTCTGTCTCCTTGAAGTCGCAGACAGCGAACTCGATGAAGTCCCCCACCCCTGCGTTGCGCGCGTTGTCCCGGGCCGCCTCGATGGCCGCCGGGTCGTGGTCCGTGGCGATGATGCGGCCGCCGAAGTCCGGGGTCTCGGCGTCCTCGGCCTCGTTGATCAGCCGCTCCCACAGGGCCGGGTCGTATCCGGGCAGACGCATGAAGGCGAAGTCGTCGCGCAGCAGGCCGGGCGCGCCGTGCATGGCCATGAGCGCGGCCTCGATGGCCAGGGTGCCGGAGCCGCACATGGGCGCGATGAAGTGGCCGCCAGATGCGGCCAGTTCGGGCCAGCCCGAGGCTATGACGCAGGCTGCGCCAAGGGTCTCCTGCATGGGCGCGGTGTGGGGCCGCTTGCGATAGCCCCGGCGCGGCAGGGGCTCGCCCGTGGTGTCGAGATACAGGGTGGCCTGGCGGCCCCGCCAGTGCAGGAAGAGGCACACCCCGCTCGTCAGCGGCCCGGAGTCCGGGCGGCGGCCAAATCCCTCCATGAAGCGGTCGGCCACCGCGTCCTTGACCCGCACGGCTGCGAAACGCGAGTCCGTGACCTCGGTGTCGCGGATGGAGGCGTCCACCCGGAAGTAACCGTCCACCGGGATGTACCGCTCCCAGTCGATGGCCCGGGCCGCCGCATAGAGCGCGTCCGGGCCGACTGCGTCGAACTGCTTGAGTTTGTAGAGCACCCGGTGGCCGGTGCGTACGTGCAGATTGAGGCGCATGCAGTCCTCAAGGGTGCCGCTGCCCAGCGCGCCCGCTTCGAGGATCTCGCCGCTGGTCAGTCCCAGGTCGGCCAGTTCGGTTGCCAGCAACCCGGCCATGCCCTTGGGGCAGGTGACGAGGATGGGGGCGGTTTTCGTGAAAATGGTCATGGCGTTCCTTGGGCAGGCAGAAGGTTACAGGGGCCGCAAATCCCACTCGATTACGGGGTCGGTTACTGGGTCGGTCTCCGGGGTGCGAGCGGGGTCCGGCCCGGGCAGGGGGGCGGGACGGCGCAGGGCCAGGATGAAGGCGAGGCACACGGGCGCGGCCGTGGCCGGGTCGTAGAGCAGGGGGGTGGCCATGCCCTGGGCGATGAGGGCGGCTGTCAGCCCCGCGCCCATGCGGGTGGGGCGGCGCACGAGCAGCCAGAGCAGGGCGGTCAGCAGGGCCAGCGGCAGGACCGCGCCCCAGGCCAGAAAAGTGCGCAGCCAGAAGGAGGGAACCTGGGCAATGGACACCCCGAACAGGACGGAGCTGCCCGTGGCCGACTCCCACGCCTGGACCATGGTCACGGGAAATTCCACGGGCAGGGGGGTGGACAGGGTGAAGCCGGTGACAAGGGCCAGGGGTTCCCGGCCCCAGAGGGCCAGGGCTTCGAGCCACAGCCAGGAGTCCACAAAGCGAACGGAGTCCGAGGCTGCGGCAGGCAGCAGGAAGGTCGCTGCCAGCAGAATGACGCAGGCCACGCTGTACAGGGCGCGGCGCGGGAGCGACCCCCGGCCGAAGCACAGAATCACCCACGCTCCGGCGAACAGGCCGGGCCGGGACAGACAGGCCAGCAGACCGACCATGACCAGCCCGCGCCACAGGCGACGACCCTGGTCCGGCTCGATCATGCCGCGCTCGCCCTGCCCGGGTCTGAGTCCGGCGCACAGGGAGACCAGGAGCAGCCCGGCCAGGAGGTCGGTATCGCCCAGCAACCGCACGGCGGGCACGGCGCGGAGCATGGCCATCACCAAGGCCAGGTCCGCGATGCACAATGCGCCAAGGAGCGCGCCGAAGCGCTGGAAGTCGGCCCGGTCGGGCAGGCCGAAGGTGGCTGCCCACAGCAGGCACAGGAGCAGCATGGTCAGAGGGGCCGTGGCGTGCAGCAGGGGCATGGCCGGGTCCGCAGCCATGGCCAGCCCCGGGGCGTAGAGGTAAAGTGCCCCGGCCAGGAGCGAGAAGAGGGCCGCGTTGAAGATGCCTCCGCCGCGGACAGGCCCGCCCGGATCGGGGCGGAACATGGCCGCCATGCAGCCGCCCCCGGCCAGAATCAGCCAGGGCAGGTAGGGCGAAGTCGCGCCGCCGGTGCCGGTCAGCCCCACGACGGCGGTGGCCAGCGGCACCGCCCCGTGGGAGACGGCCAGTGGCAGTCCGGTCAGGACGGTGCGTCCCGGCTGTGGCGCGTTGGTGCTCTGCATCAGGACCGTGGAATACCCCGTTGCCGCGCTGAGGTAAAGGGTGGTGCCTGCCTCGCTCTGCCCGACAGGGGCGCAAAATGGTGCGGATTTACGGATAATTTTTTCAAGTCATTGCTTTTCATGAATAAATCATGACAAATGGAGACGAGCACAACCACTTGATTTTAAAGGTTTTTTCTGCGCACTCGGAGTGACTTTTTGCAACATCCCTAAATATTTTGAAAACATTGCCCGATGAGGAAAAAGTGTATACAGTGTCGGTGCGTTATCCGCTCATTGGGGAATGAGGGTGGTCAACGACATCGCATGTGGAGGTGACCATGAAGGACAGCGCACGGGCCGCTTTGAGGAAGGCGGTCATGATTATCGTTCTGGTCGGCACGGCGTGTCTGCCGGGCTGCGCGGTGGTGGGACCGCTCCTCAGTGTTGGCGGCATGGCCGGGCTTGCCCCGTTGCAGTATGCCTCCACAGCCTATACGCTGGGCGAGTTCACCTACGAGTACACGGCCAACGACAAAGACCCCGGTGAGGTCATCCGCGCCAAAGTGGACGGGTTCGTCTCCGGTGATGCCTTCTCCCTGCCCGACTCTGCCGGGGGGCCTGACTCGCGCCCTGGCTTTGACTCGCCCAGGCCCGTGCCCGACGCCATGCTGGCGACCGTCGGCCGGGTGCGTCCCGGTGCTGCCTCGGCACCCGCAGGCCCGGTCGGGCCTGAGGCGGTCGCCATGGCGATGGCGTCCCCCGATATGGGGTCTTTTGGGGCTTTGTCGGCAGAAGCGGCGGTCGGGATCGACGGCCAGAGCCTGTCGGCCGAGGCGCGGCAGCGGCGCATCGAGCAGTTCCTTGGCCGCCGTTCGGATCAGTTCGAGCGGCTGGAGACGCGGCGCTTGGCATTTCGCCAGGAGCGCGCTCGGGGCCAGCTCTCCTTGCGCCAGACCGCCATGGCCTCGTCCCCGAATCTTTTCCGCAGCGCGGTGGGCGAGACCACCCTGCGGCAGTAGGTTTCCGGCCGCGTCCCAAGATTCTGGATGCCATTGTTCGCAGCGTATCAGGACCGGCACACGCCACGGGGCATGTGCCGGTCCTGATACGCTGCGGGCCGTGTGAGGTCCAAGGGCTCGGGCCGCGGCGGGTCCATAATCCAACGATCATCCCTCCCGCATGGCGCGGGCGGAGCAAGGCGAGGCGGCATGGCCGACGAAAGCATCAGGCGCATGGGGCTGTTCGAGTGGGCGCTGCTGGTGACCCTGTCCATTCTCTGGGGCGGGTCATTCTTCTTCAACAAGGTCGCCCTGGGCGGGCTGCCGCCGCTCCTGGTGGTCTGGGGCCGGGTGGGGGTGGGCTGCCTGGGGTTGCTGGTGTTGGTGGCGGCCAGCCCGAGCCTGTCGCCGCGCGCCCATCTCGGCCGCTGGCGCGACTTTCTGGTCATGGGCGTGCTCAACACCTCGCTGCCGTTCTGCCTCATCGTCTGGGGCCAGCAGCACATCACCAGCGGGCTGGCGTCGGTGATCAACGCCACCACACCCGCCTTTACCATCGTGCTGGCCAATTTTCTGA
Organism: Pseudomonadota bacterium; assembly: GCA_043824835.1. Lineage (GTDB taxonomy): Bacteria > Desulfobacterota > Desulfovibrionia > Desulfovibrionales > Desulfovibrionaceae > Pseudodesulfovibrio. Next base: position 69,525 of record JBDRSO010000090.1, read on the forward strand.
CCCGCGACGAGCACGGTTCGGTGGGCAAATACGCGGGTGCGGCCATCGGCCTTGGCGGGGTGGCCACCCTCATCGGCACCGATGCCCTGGCCGGGTTCGGCGATCATATTCTGGGGCAGGCAGCGGTCATGGCAGGGGCCATGGCCTACGCCTATTCGGCCATCTTCGGGCGCCGGATGCACGGCCTGCCGCCGCTGGTGGCTGCAGCCGGGCAACTGACCGCCTCGTTTGCCATCATGACGCCCGTGGCGCTTGTGCTGTACCCGCCCTGGGAGCTGGCCGCGCCGCCCCTGGAGGTTCTGGGCGCGGTGGCCGGGCTGGGGCTGGTCAGCACGGCCCTTGGCTACATCATCTATTTTCGCATCCTGGGCTCGGCCGGGGCCACCAACGTGCAGTTGGTGACTCTGCTCATCCCCTTCAGCGCGTCCACCCTGGGCATCGCCGTCCTGGGCGAGCCGTTTTCCTGGCGGCTGCTGGCGGGCATGGCCGTGGTCTCGCTGGCCATGGCCCTCATCGACGGGCGTCCGGCCGCCGCGCTGCGCCGCTTGCTGCGTTGAATGTCGCGTTGAATATCGCGCCGGACGGTGCAATGACCGCACGGGGCGTCCTGCTGACGGGGTCGGAAGTCCCTCTCCTGCCAAGCCCGGCCCGGAATGCGACAAAGGGATCACGCCCGGGCGCGATCTGTCGCGCCAGGGCCTGATCCCTTCGGTGAAAGACCGTTGGGCCGGGACCGCTACATGGAGCCCACAGCTCCCGCCTTGTCGCGGAACAGGGGGAAGATCTTGTCGTAGCCCGAGACCTCGAACACTTCCTGGATGTAGTCCCTGACCCCACAGATGGCGACCTTGCCGGACGCCTTCTTGAGCCGCTGGTAGGCGAGCACGAGGATGCGCAGGCCCGAGCTGTTGATGTAGTCCAGTCCGGTGAAGTCGAAGAGCAGGCTGGTCTCGCCCGCGTCGAGCAGGGCCAGGACTTTCTCCTCCAGGGCCAGGGTGCCCTCGGCGTCGAGGTTGCCGTTCACGGCGAGGATGGTGATGCCGTTTTCCTTGGATTCTGTCATTGCCACTCTGAACCTCCCTATTTGTTCGGCGCTCCCGCCAGGGCGCCGTCGTCGCAGATGCATTTGCGCAGCAGCAGGATGTTCCTGCCGTTGTCCCGCGTGTATTCGATGCCGTCCATCATGGTCCTGACCAGATGAATGCCCATGCCTCCGATGGGCCGGACCCGCTCATCCAGGGGCACCTCCAGCTCCGGGGGCGGGGCCTCAAGGAGGTTGAAGGGCTCGGCGTCGTCTTCGATGCGTACCGACACGCATCCGTTGTCCAGCGTGATGGTCACGTCAATGGGGTGTTCGTCGAAGTCCGCGTACCCGTAGCTGATGATGTTGGTGATCAGCTCGTCCAGGCACAGGGTCAGGTGGAAAGTGCACTTGGGCGACAGCCCGTGGGTCATGGCAAAACGTTCCACCTCGGGCTGGACCCGTTTGAAGCAGTTCATCCTGTTGGTCATCCGAAAGGATGTGACGTGAGTCGTCATGCGTTGCCCCGTGCGTTTCCCGGCGTCATCGGCGTTGCAATTCTCCTGACCACCACCACGGCGGTGTCGTCCTCGCGAACTCCCCCCTGATGAGCGTCCACGGCGTCCATCAGGGCGTCGCGGATGCCTTGGGCATTGTTATGGGCGTTCTCTCTGATCAAGGCAAGCATTCTCTTTTTGCCGAACATGTGGCCCTCGCTGTCGCGCGCCTCCCATACCCCGTCCGTGGCCAGGACCAGAATCTCGCCCGGCTCAAGGCTGGCCCGGCCCTCGGCATAGACCGTCTCTTCCAGCACGCCCAGGGGCAGCCCCTCGCCGGCCAGCTCGCCCGAATGGTTTGCCCCGGGCTGGTGGCGGACGGCCGGATCGTGTCCGGCGCGCACCCAGCGGACCGAGCCCGCGTCGTCGAGGAGTTCGAGATAGAACAGGGTCAGGAACCGACCCGTGCCATCCAGGTCGCGGGCCAGACTGGCGTTGATGGCGGTCAGCCGCTCCCCGGCGGTCATGGGCACATTCGCCAGGCTGTGCAGGTGGCCCCGGGCCGAGGCCATGATCAGGGCCGAGGCCACGCCGTGGCCCGACACGTCGCCCAGGACCACGGCCAGGGCGCGGCCGGACTCGGTCCGCACCCTGATGAAGTCGTAGTAGTCGCCGCCGGTCTGGTCGCAGTAGACGATGCCGCCCGCGATGTCGTAGCCGGGCAGGGCGGGCGGTTCGCCCGGCAGCAGCAGCCGCTGCACCTCCTCGGCCAGGGCCAGATCGCGCGACAGGCGCATCTGCTCGGCCAGCCTGGGCACCATGTCGTTGAAGGCGTCGGCCAACACGTCGCGCTCGTCGCCGGTCCGTGGGCCGCGCACCCGGGCCGAGAAGTCGCCGCCAGCCAGCCGTCCGGCGGCTTCGGCCATGCCCACGATGGGCCGGGTGATGGCCCGGGAGCCGAACCAGGCCAGCAGCGCGGTGGTTATGAGCATGAAGCCCGAAATGACCGCCGACATGGACCGGATGCGGTCGAACATGGCCGCCAGCGAGCCGGACACCTCGTCGGGCAGGCGGGAGACAACGCTTTCGGGCGCGATGAGCAGGAAGCTGTAGTTCTGGCCCGAGGCAAAGGCCCAGACGCTGTCCTCGCCGCGATGGGGCAACCGCATGGCCCCGCTCCGGGACTCGTCCATGAGGGCGAGCAGCCGGGCGAAGGCCTCGGGGTCGTCAGAGGTCATTTGCTCCTGCTCTATGCCCATGTGCCAGTGGCGGCCAGGGTTCTCGTAGGATTGCTGGGCCAGGATGTTCAGCCCGCCCTCGCCATCGGGCGCGACCATGTATGACCGGATGGCGTCGCTCCAGCGCAGCTTGAGGTCTGTCTCGTACAGTACGGAGTGAATGGGCACGTCCAGCGCGGCGACCCCGGCGAACCGGCCCGCCGTGTCGAACACCGGGCAGCCGATGACGGCCATGACCTGCCGGGTGGTGGGGTCAACCTGGGGCACGGTCCATTCGGGTTGCAGGCTCTGCTGTACCGTGCGGTACCAGTCCTGGTCCCGGGGGTCGTAGCCTCGGGGGAAGCTGTCGAGGTCGGGGTAGCGCAGGAGCAGGCCGGATTCAAGCCCCACCCTGGCCCAGGCCACACCCGGGTCGAGGGAGGCGTGGATTTCCCGGAAGATCGGCAGCAGATCGGCGAGTTGCGCCGCCTGCTCCAGCGCTCTGGCACTCTGGGCATGGGAGGGGACATGGACGCTCATGGAGCCGAAATCCGGCAGCCGGGGGTCGGTTGCGTTGGTGGCGGACATCATGGCGCGCCCGCCCATCCGTGCATGATTGCGGCCGGGTGCGGTGGTGGGCAGCGGCGTGGTGTCGCCCAATTCGTCGATCAACAGCCCGGCCTGTCGAGCCAGACTCATGGCCCCGAGCCGCAGCCCGGCCCCCTGGCTCTCGATCATGCGCTGGGTGGTGACGGCGCTGTGCTCCAGCTCGGCAGTGACAATGGCCAGCAGCTCGGCCCGGGTGCCCTCGGACAGGCTCGCGGCCATGCTCTGGGCGGTGCGGCCTGTGACGGTGCGGCTGATGAGCAGCGGCAGCAGGCTGAAGGCTACCAGCACCACAAATATCCTGACGCGCAGGGACAGCTTCACGGTTCGTCTCCTCGGGCATGGGTCGCGAACGCGACCCGTTATCGAGGAAGTATCTATACCACACTTTGCGCTTGGAAAAGAACTCTGTTGAGCATATAAGTTTGGGGCGATCCAACCCAGACTGCTTGCGCAGGGAGCTTTCATGCCGCATCCCAACGAAACCAAACGAATCACCAAGACCTCCCTTTATTCCTGGGTCTTGTTCAAGAACATCCACCTCCAGCTCATCGTCATCGGCGTCATCGTGGTCACGGTGTCCATGCGCGTGCTGCCGCTTGAGATGCAAAAGCGGATCATCAACGAAGCCATCGGCATGAAGGATCTGCCTGCCTTGTATCGATACTGCGCCCTGTACATCGGCGCGGTGACACTGGCGGGCATTCTCAAATACATCATCAACCTGATGCAGAACTACATCGGCGAGAAAACGCTGATGACAGTGCGCGAACGGCTCTATGAGCACCTGCTCTCCCTGCCGGTCCAGTTCTACCGCCGCACCTCGCCGGGCAATGTCATCTCCTACATCATCACCGAGTTCATCCCGGTGGCCACCTTCATCGGTCAGGCCGTGGCCGTGCCTGCGGTCAATATCCTGACCTTCTTCGCCATGGCCGCGTACATGATCCATCTCAACCCGGTCATCGGGCTGATCTCCATCAGTCTGTACCCCATCGAAATCATCCTCCTGCCGCGCATCCAGAAGTATTTCCGCCGGGCCAACCGGCAGCGCATCAAGCACACCCAGCGCCTCTCCGGCCTTGTGGGCGAGGCAGTGACAGGCGTTCACGAGGTCCACGCCAACGCCTCCATCCCCCTGGAAAAACAGCGCTTCAAGAAGGTGCTGCTCAAGCTCTACAAAGCCACCCTGATGCAGAACGCCCTGCGCTTTGGCATCAAATTCATCAACAATTTCTTCATGAGCCTCGGGCCGTTCGTCCTCTTCCTCATCGGCGGCTACTACGCCATCCAGGGTCACTTTGACGTGGGCGCCATCGTCGCCTTCCTCTCGGCCTATGAGAAGCTCTACGACCCCTGGAAGGAGCTGATGGAATTCTGGCAGGTCTACCAGGACAGCTCGGTGCGCTACAAGCAGATCATGCGCGCCTTTGACCACGCCCCGGAGTTTGCCCAATTCGTGGAGGGCCGCGAGCCCTACCTGCTCGACAACGACATCGAGGTGCGCGACCTCTCCTTTGTGGTGGGCGGCAACATCAAGCTGCTCGACCGGGTGTCGCTCTCGGTCAAGGGCGGCGAGCACGTGGCCCTGGTCGGCTTCTCCGGCTCGGGCAAGTCCACCCTGGCCCTGTGCGTCGCCCAGCTCTACAAGTACACCGGCGGCAGCATCCTGGTGGGCGGCCGCGAGGTCTCGGAGCTGACCAAGCCCGACATCTCCTACAACCTGGGCATGGTGGCCCAGCATCCCTTCATCTTCGACGGCACGGTGCGCGACAACCTGCTCTATTCCTGCCGCTCGCTGAAAATGCAGGGCGGCGGCTGCACCGAGTCCGGCGACGAGCCTGATCTCGACACGCTCATCAAGCTGACCCAGCAGGTGGGGCTGTTCACCGACATCCTCGCCTTTGCCCTGCGCGCCCGACTGGGTCGCGAGGAGGAAAACCCCGGCCTGCGGGACATCATCGCGGCCTCGCGCCGCGAGTTTCAGCAGGGCGAGGCCGGCATGTTCGCCGATGTTGCCGAGCACATCGAGTTCTTTGACCAGGAGTCCTACAGCAACTACATGACCGTGGCCGAGAACATCGCGTTTGGCGCGCCGGTCAAGGACGAGTTCGACCCCGAGCACCTGCACCTGCAGCCTCGGTTCATGGAATTCCTCGAAACCCACGGACTCATGGCCCACCTCACCGTGCTGGGCGAAACCCTGGCCCGCGTCGTCACCGACGAGATGGGGCCGGAGCCGCCCCACGATGCCTTTGCCGCATGCCCCATCCCCGAGGCCAGCTACGCCGACTACCTCAAGGTGGCCAACCGCCTCGATTCCGGCGAGCCCCTCAACGCCCAGGAAAACGGCCTCATCCTGCGCCTTGCCCTTGGTTTTGTCCCGGGCCTGCACCGGCAGGTGAACCTGGACAAGGGCTTTGCCAGCCGGGTGGTCAACTCCCGGCGCGATTTCGTGGCCCTGGCCGAAGAGGCCTTCCCCGACGGCTTCAGCTTCTTCCAGGCCGACCGTTACATCGAGAGCCTCAACATCCAGGACAACATCCTCTTTGGCCGCGTCCGCGCCGATTCGCCCGGGGTCGAGGACGAGATCAACCACCGCATCATGCAGGCCCTGATCATGCAGGGCGCCCTTGAGGCCGTGACCGAGATCGGCCTCGCCTTCGAGGTGGGCTCCATGGGCGACCGTCTCTCGGGCGGCCAGCGCCAGAAGATCGCCCTGGCCCGCACCTTCCTCAAGAACCCGCCCGTGCTCATCCTCGACGAGGCTACGGCCGCCCTGGACAACAAGTCCCAGGGCCGGGTGCAGAACATCATCACCACCAACCTCAAGGGCAAATCCACGGTGCTGGCCGTCATCCACCGGCTCGATATGCTGCCCTATTACGACAAGGTCGTGGTGCTCAAGGCGGGCAAGATCGTGGAACAGGGCCCCTACCAGGAACTGCTCGACAACAAAGGCGCGCTCTACACCCTCATCCACGGCCGGGAGGAATAACGCCCCTGGCATACAGCCAAAGACAATTCGGGTAAGAGGTCTGTTTTTGGCAGGATTGACTGTTTTTATGTGCAAAACCGCAACAAAGTTCGGTCAAAACATTCAAACGATGCCGAAGTTTCGCTTTACAGGTACGTTTTTTGAGAGTACTCCCTGAACTGCCCAATCGGGACTCTCTCCCTCTCATCGATGTTCCGGCTCCGGGGGTGTTCCCCGGGGCCGGAGCATACGGCGGGTCGCCGTTGCCGCCCGGCATCACACGGTGTCCGAGCGCCCCGGCAACCCGGCGAGGCACGACCCGGAGCACGCCCTGACAAGGAGGCGACCATGAAGGAACCAGCTGAAAAGGCTACCGAACTCTTCCGCCAGATGAACAAGAACCGCCGCGATATCTTCAAGGCGTACCAGGGATTCACGGCCTCCATCAAGAAAGGCAGCTCCATTGAGGACAAATACCAGTCCCTCATCCTCATCGCCTACTCCATCCTCTCCCAGTGCGACATGTGCATCTCGCTCCACGTGCAAAACGCGGCCACCCACGGCGCCAGCCGCGACGAGATCATCGACGCCGGACTCCTCGCAGTCGCCATGGGCGGCTCTCCAAAAATGATGTACATGCGCTACGTCTACGAAGAAGTGGACAAGCTCTTCGACTAGACCCCGCGCCCTTCGCAAATGAAGCGGCTTACCTGCCCGTACGGGGCAGGTAAGCCGCTTCA